>JAGVZN010000025.1 GCA_018302605.1 Candidatus Woesearchaeota archaeon
ATACACGGGCTAAGGCCGCATAATTCATCAGAATCTCCATGCGCTCCATAGGCAACTATTTTAAAAATGGGAAAATCACTCACTTTTCGAACTGTGCCCTCAGCGGCACAATCCAAACAGTGAGTGATAGTTCAAAAAAGAGAGTGCTGCCGGCCGTTCGGTCTGGCGAAAACAGGATGGGAACGATGCTTCTCGAAGAATCGTCATCAGCGGATAGTTTTCGCTCCAACATTTTTGGAGGATAGCACTTCAGACCGAACATCTTGGCCCAGCAGCACTCTCTACAACTATCACTCACAAAAGGGATTGTACCCACTCAGCAAGAATAGACCCAGCAAAATTTGTCATGCCACTTCGATCTCTGAATAAGAAGCAGAAGTCCTTTTGAATGTGCCAAAATAAGTGTGCAGGATTCCTCCCGGAGCGAGAATCTGACACTGTTCTTCCAGGGAATATCTATTTGGACCGAAACAATTGATCACCAGAGAAGCGTCTCGGATTTCTTCAGGTGGGTTCCCGCTGCCGACGAGATACTCTACTGCCGTAAGGTGGCCTGCGTCTATGGCTTTTGTGATCGAGAGGAGGTTGGATAATGGCCATTCTAATTTCTGGGGAAATTGCCGTCTATTTTGCTCAAACGCCGCTTTGAGTCTGGCATAATCCTGGCAGGCAAGATGATAATTAAAAAGATCAACGATGATTGGTGGGGAAGTCAATTCTCTTTTTTCATGGCGGGAAGAAAGATAAATGGGCGCAGAACTAAAGCCATTTCCCAAGAAGACAACCTTTCCAGCTGCTTCTGCAAGAAGTCTTCTACTTCCCGGAAGATCCTCCTCCAATGTTGCTAATCTTCTGCTCGTGATGCCAATACCTCCCACCAGCGAGGATCTTTTCCTCCGGAGGAAAGGATGAAAGCCATGAAGATAGATACCGCTGAGTGTTGGATGCCACTCTTGAAGGATTTCCGCAATCGATTGTCTCATTTTAGCTAAAAGTACCCAAAACATTTTTAAACCTACGCCTTTCTTCTTGATTCAACGGAGATGTGGGGAGTAGCTTACCTGAATCCGTCCGAGAGAACAAAGAAAATGAATGGAGGCTAATAATGAGTTTATACAAACATTTAAGGGAAGCATGGAAAAGTCCCAAACAAACCATGCCCGAACTGGTTAAAGAACGTCTGATTCAATGGAGAAGAGATCCGGTAACGATCAAATTGGAACGGCCGACACGTCTCGATCGCGCCCGCTCGCTGGGGTATAAAGCCAAGCAGGGAATTCTCGTCGTCCGTCAACGCGCAATCCGTGGCGGGCATGTCCGTCCGCAGATTAAAGGCGGTAGAAAGCCAAAACGCTTCGGCACAAGAATGAACTTGAGTAAAAACTATCAGCAGATTGCGGAAGAGCGTGTCCAGAAGAAATTTCATAATCTCGTTGTCCTGAATTCTTATTGGGTTGGGCAGGATGGTAGATACTTTTGGTACGAAGTTATCCTGGTTGATCCACATCATCCGGTCATCCAAAGCGATGCCCATCTGCATTGGCTACTGACCAAGAAGAACCAGAGCCGTGTCTTCCACGGCAAGACGGCCGCTGGCCAGAAAGGCAGAGGAATGGTGCGGTAGGATTTTACCGCTTTTTTTTGTATTTCATTTTTTAACTTTTTTCACCGGGCTCTGTCAAAAATCTCTGAAAAAGTCAGCCTGGCCGTTGCGTTCGTGCTTCTCCAGCTGATTAGATTACGGCTAAGAAGCATCAATAACTTTGGGAGATTGTAGTTCTCAGGCAACCTCTTGGCCAGGCGGCTGACTTTTTCTTCAGAGCATTTTTTCACCAAAACATTTAAATAACCACCCCAGATATATTCTCAAAAAGCATCATTGGAAGGCAGAAACAGGGAGACGATCCTCCATTGGAATCATTCTCATTCTGTTTCACTGTACCCTGTACAGTTCCCCTCGGGGTTTTTTCCAAGGAGGAAACATATGTCAACTACATTTGAAACAATAGGAGTTATGCCGCAGATTACCAAAGCATTACAAGAAATCGGCTTTAGTAAGCCTACGGATATTCAAGAGAAAGCAATCCCGCTGATCAAGCAGGGAAAAGATCTTATCGGCATGTCTAAGACAGGTTCGGGAAAAACAGCTGCCTTCGGCATCCCGTTGATTGAAATGATTACGCCCGGAAGAGGCGTCCAGGCGATTATTCTCGCACCTACTCGTGAACTGGTGCATCAGATCTCTATCGAATTAAAAAAATTCTCAAAATATCTCAGCTGTCACATTGCCAGCGTCTTTGGAGGTGTGGCCATGAATCCACAGATCCAGGAGATGTCCCACGCAGAGATCATCGTTGCCACGCCGGGAAGAATGCTCGATCATCTCCAGCGGCGGACAGTCAGCCTTTCCGCCATAAAATTTTTTGTTTTGGATGAAGCAGACAAGATGGTGGAGATGGGTTTCATTGAAGATGTGGAGCGGATTCTTTCTGCCACATCGGTAGAACGTCAGATCATCCTCTTTGGGGCGACACTATCTAAAGAGATTGAAGGGATCAGAAATAATCATATGCATCAACCGGTGACAGTGGAAGCAGAAATGCATGTAAAAGAAAATTTTCTAGAGCAATACTACTACAATGTCGATCAGCGCGAAAAATTCTCCCTCTTAGTCCATCTATTGAAGAAAGAGAAGAGAGATTTAGTAATCATCTTTTGTTCCAAACGTTCGACTGTTGAACTACTCACCAAAAATCTTCGCCTGCAAGGCATCAAAGCTGACATGCTGCACGGGAAGATGACCCAGAACAAACGGCTCCATGTCATCGATCAATTCCACGCCGGGAAAGCAACGATTCTTGTTGCTTCATCTGTTGCCGCTCGGGGCTTGGACATCAAAGATGTCAGCCACGTCTTTAATTACGATCTGGCGCAGGATCCCCAGGAATATGTGCATCGAATCGGGCGGACAGCGCGTGCCGGAGAATCAGGCAAAGCAATCACCCTTTTGAGCCATCTGGATCACGATACGTTCCGCCAGATCCTTTCCCGCTACCACCTAACCGTCCATGAGCTGCCCAAAGAGAATTATCCTTTGTTGGGCTTCAACACACACTTTGAAGACCGTGAACGTCGTGATGGCGGTTTCCATCGGGGCAGCCGCTTTCCGCGTGATGAACGACGTCCTTTCCCTCCGCGCCGGCGCAATTACTCCCGGTCATTGACCCGGAATTGAGCTGATGTAGTTTTTGGTGAAATGGGGGTTTATCTGTCCAATTCAGAATTCAGGCTAAAAAAGTCTTGCTTTAATCCTATCGTATGCAGAAAAAACCCTTTCTATGTCATCGATAGTCGGCCTTCTTTCAAAATAACCAATCGCCAATGTATCTAATGGAAGATTCTCTCGATAAGCTACTACTCTTTTTACTCTTTTTTCTGTTCCTTCTGTTATTGTTCCGATTAAATCTAAAGCTTCACTTTCAGCGGTATTTTTTACAATCCTATACTTTGTTAAATTTAACTCCATTTGTTCTGGTGAAACAACTGCAGAAAATAAAAATCCCAAACTAAATCCAAAACCGTCTCCAGGATTTTCTTCTGAACCTCGTAATCCGAAATGTCCGTCTATCAAAGGGGAATATCTGTATGGTTTTTCCTCTAAATAGTCAAAAATCTCTTCCATCCAGCCGGGAATCTGTGGGGGTACTTCAGCCATGATAGAATAAGATATTGCTCATTTCTTTATAAAAGTTTGGGCAAAAAAAGCACAATTCACTTTCTCACCCGAACCGATCAAGACTTCTCTGCTCTTCCAATCGTTTCACTTTTATCTTGCGCATCAGGTCGTCATCACGCTCCAGCAGCCGTTGAATTTCCTGCGCCCTGGCAATGACCGGCTGAGGCAGGCCGGCGGCCTGCGCTACGTGGAGGCCATAACTCTGGTCCGTTCCTCCGGCAATCAGTTTCCGTAAGAAGACAACGTTCCCCTGTTCTTCTTTGACGGCAAGGTTATAGTTTTTTATTCTCGGCAGCTTCTCCGCCAGGGAATTCAAGACGTGGTAATGTGTTGCAAAAAGCGTTTTCGCTTTAAGCACGTTATGGATATGCTCAGCGACGCTCCAGGCGATGGAAACGCCATCAAAAGTAGATGTCCCTCGGCCGATCTCATCCATGATCAGCAGGCTTCGTTCCGTGGCATTATGAAGGATTGCTGCGGTTTCAGTCATCTCCAGCATGAACGTGGACTGTCCTGAACTGATATCGTCAGCAGCTCCGACGCGGGTGAAAATCCGGTCGACGATACCCACCAGCGCTTCCTCGGCCGGAACAAAGCTGCCAATCTGGGCGAGGAGGACGATCAGCGCCACTTGCCTCATGATTGTACTTTTTCCCGCCATGTTTGGGCCGGTAATCAACATCATCTCTCCGGCAGCGAGTGAAATATCATTGGAGATGAAGCGCGGCTCGACTCGTTCAACGACTGGATGGCGCGCCTTGCGTATCTGGAGGACACTCTCGTCTACGAAGTGCGGGCGGCAGTACTGATATTCAACTGCCGTCTTGGCAAAAGAGCAAAGCACGTCAAGCATCGCTAATTTCCGGGCGATTTCCTGAAATTGTTCAATGTGTTGGAGAAGATCCTGAAGGATCTGTTGATATAATTGATACTCCAATTCGTTCATCTTCTCTTCGGCGGTAAGGATCTTTTCTTCAATCAGCCTTAGTTCTTCCGTGATAAACCGTTCGCCTTGGGCCGTCGTCTGTTTTCTGATGTAAAGAGCAGGGACATTTTCGAGATTTTTCTTTGCCACTTCGATAAAATAACCAAAGACGCGGGTATATCCGATTTTGAGATGGGCGATCCCGGTCCGCTCTCTTTCCCGCTCCTCGATATTCTGAAGAAAACGCCGGCTGTCTCTCTTGATTGTCGCCAATTCAGCTAATTCAGGGTGAAATTCTGGTTTGATCATCCCCCCTTCCCGGATCGTAGCGGGAGGGTCATCACGCAACACTCTGATAAGAAGATCAAGCATCGGCGTCAGCAGCGGCAATGATTTTATCTCCTGAAGCAATGGCGACGAAGGTGCGTTTTGCATTTTCAGTTGAATGTTTGGAATGGACTGCAGGGAAGTACGAAGCGAGATCAGATCACGTGGAGAAGCCGTCCCATACTGAACTCTCCCCATCAAACGTTCAATGTCGGCAATTTTTGTGAGGAGAAAACGCAGTTCTTCACGAAGAATCATCTCTTTAGCCAGAATCTCCACCGCATCCAGCCGTTGTTCGATCTCTTTCACATTGAGCAGCGGCTCGCGCAGCCATTTCCTGAGCAGCCGTGATCCAGCCGCGGAATTGGTCATTTCCAAGATGGAAAGAAGTGTTCCCCGCGGGCTTCCATCGCGGATGTTCTGGAGGATTTCCAGATTGCGGAACGTACTGGCATCGAGCAGCATCGTCTGCTGGTTGCTGCGCAGGACCAGAGTCTTGATATGGGCTGCTGAATTCTTCTGTGTATCAATGACATAATGAAGAAGAGCGCCAGCCGCACCGATCATGGAAGAATCTGCACTGATTCCAAAAGAATCAAGGGTGGGCCGCTGGAAGTGATCCAACAATTTCTGCCCAGCATTTTTCTTGCTGAAAAAATAATCATCAAGCGTGTTCACGGCACAGCCTTGCGCTTTTATCTGCTGGATCAGTTCGGTGTTAACCTGCAGGCTTGCGGGAATGATGCACTCTCTCGGCCGAAGCCGGACCAGATCGTGCAGGACTGCACTCTCCTGAGCATGACTGGTTACCCAGAATTCTCCGGTGGAAATGTCGCACCAGGCGACGGCATGTTCATCTTTGGAAACGGTTAATGCCAAAAGATAATTATTTTCTTTTTCTTCGAGGATCGACGATTCGATCACCGTTCCGGGTGTTACAATCCGCACCACGCCGCGCTTGACCAGCCCTTTGGCTAGCTTTGGATCTTCTAATTGCTCAATGATCGCCACTTTGTGGCCTTTTCGGATGAGTTTGCCCAAGTAGGGATCGAGTGCATGAAAAGGAATCCCGGCCAAAGGCGCGCGTCTTTCTCCCTTTCCCCGAGCAGTAAGTGTAATTTCCAGTTCCCGCGCCGCAGTAACTGCATCTTCATAAAACATCTCGTAAAAATCCCCCATACGCAGCATGATCAGGCAGTCGGGATGGATTAGTTTGGCATCACGATATTGTTTCATACCCGGAGTAAGGTTCTCCGGTTGAACATCAAAGACGCTGGGGGGGTCTGCCATATCCATCTTTTCCCTCTTTCCACTTTTAAAGATTATTGTAATCAAGGGCCTAGTAAAAAAAGTCGTCCGCCTGGCCTGAAGATTGACCGTGGGAAGCGATCTCCAGAAACAGGTGCGAAAACAAGCAACTTGAATGGCAGATCCCGCAACCATTAACACAACTGGTTTTCGCCGCGGTCGCCAGGACGACTTTTTTCACAGAGCTGTAATCAAATGAAAGAAAGACAGCTCACTTTTTTCACCAATTTTTTTTACCAAAAAATCACCGTAAATTCCTTTTCCTGTTGAAAAGAATTACCCCTTTTTCTCCGACGAGAAAATAAAAAGAATCGTCGTGAAAAAAAAGAGGGAAACATTAATATAAGATAACCTCTATACTAGAATCATCAATTAAAAGAGGTGTGTGATTCAATGGCTAAGAAAAAAGCAGCTGCTAAGAAAAAAAGACAATAAGTAGGCATTGTCCTTAGCTCAGCATTTGGTTATTCTTTCTTTTTTTTTCTTTTTATCATTCTTTCTCAAAACCATTTTCTTTCAGAATCATCCTCTCTCAGAATCATCCTTTCTCTGGTTTTGCTTCCGTTTCTTTTCCGAAGATTAGTTTGAGGACTATTTGAGAATTAGTTTGTTTACTGATTTTCCCCTTTCAGCTTTCGGTGTTTATGGTAGTGCGCGCTTCTCACACCATCTTCTTTGATGCTCTTTTTTCTCAATCCGAAGAGGATGAGCCAGCCGATGACGGAAATAATTGCAACGAAGAACAGCGTATACGCGAAACCGATAAATTCAGCAATTGCCCCTCCGATTGCGGCCGTCCCGGCAGTTCCTAATCCGGTTGCCGTCGAATAAAGGCTCCATTCGTAGCCTTCATGCTTCTTGTCCAGATTAATGCTCCATAACGCCAGCCACGTTGGAAAAGCAAGGGCACCGCCGATACCGTAAAGCACCTGCGCCGCATAAATATGATAGATGTTGGTCGAGAAAAGATAGAGGATCGGCGTGAGCACAGTCAGAAAAGCACCAATCAACAGCCATCCCACTTTGTTATCATGCTTGTCAACATAGCGTGAAAAAGGGAGCTGGGTAGTGCTCTTCACGAGAAGATAGATCGTACTGGCGACGCCTGCCGTAAAGATTGTGCCGCCGGCAATATTATCTTTCACAAAAATGGCAAAAATCGGGCCGATCAGTCCAAAACCGGTGGCCACGAAGAGATCCGAAAGAAGCAAGAGCTTGATTGTATTATTCATTAGTATTACCTTTTTCTATCTTCGGCGATGGACACGGGCAACAACGTGTGCCGGATGCGGATCGTTAAATTTTAATTCTACGATGAGGCGGTTCATCACCTGATCACGGGTAATATATCCTATCGTCTGTTTTTTCTCCTTAACCGGAATGATCTCTGTCTTTTCTTCCAAGAAAAGGCGGAAAGCAGTATAGGCAGAAGCTTTCCGAGCCAAAGAAGGAAGACGTGATAAAGGCAGGGCAAGTTGTTTTACTTTCATCACTTTCTGGAGCTGCGGGGAGATCTGGGCCAGCCGCTGCAGGTCGATAACTCCCTGGAATGCCGCGCCCTGCACGACAAAAAAACGTTTCCCAGAAAGAGCATCTTTCTTCAGGAATTCAGAGAAAGGCAAGTCTGCCGAAAGTACGGGCAGGTCGGTCTGCAGCAGCTCTTCAACTTTTACGGAAGAGAGTGTCTCTTTCACGACGACTTGCTCATAGCTGGTGCCAGCGATGACATAGAGAAATCCTCCTAAGAGAACAAACCATAATCCGTTCGCTGTTCCGGCGAAGAGAGCATAAAGACCGAGGAAGAAAAGAACGCCGGCGACAAATTTTCCCCCGCCCGCGGCTATCCGCGTCGCTTTTTTCAGGTCTTTGAAGTATCCATACAAAACTGCCCGAAAAGCTCTTCCCCCATCTAAAGGATATCCCGGGACAAGATTGAAGATGGCCAGGACAAGATTCAGTTGAAAGAGATAATAGTTTATCGCCGTGACATAGAAATTCACATCCCAGCGATATAGTCCATAACAGAGGCCCGCCAGAACCAGGGAAAAGAGCGGACCGGCGATGGCCATCAAGAATTCTGATTTTGGTTCGATGTCTTCTTTAGAGATTCCGGCAACTCCGCCAAAAAAGAAGAGGGTGATGGAATTGACTTTAATCTTCTTCCAGCGCGCAACCAGCGAATGGCTTAACTCATGGAGAAGGACGGAAACAAAAAGGAGGAGTGCGGCGCTGATGCCCATCAGCCAATAACTTTGAGTAGCAAGATTGGGATAATATTGCGGGAAGAAGCCGCCAGCCAGGCTCCATGACAGGATGACAAAGATAAACCACCAGGAAAAGTGGAGATAGATGTCAACTCCCAGAATACGCATGACTTTCGTTCCGCTCTCCATTTATACTCTTGAGGGTGTATTCCTTTAAAATGCTTTGTCATCATTAAAGAATGGGGAATAAGAATGGAGCGAATGGCTTTTTCGGGATTCTGTCAGGATTATCTTTAGCCATTCTTTTTCGGCACTAACTCTTGAGCTATCTTCCATACCTCCAGAAAGTAGAACTCCATCGCCTTGGCTAATGGACCATGTAAAATCTGTAGATTATATCTTTCCGGCGCCTCGCTTCCTTTTAGCGTGATTTTACATTCATTGCCGTCTGCGACAAAAATAGAAAAGTTGTCCAAAGGCATGTATCTAATCTTTATCCCGGCATCCCGATATGCCTGGATGACACTCCATTTCTTTTCCGGAGGGCCGACAAGGATAATGCGCACATCTACGCCCCGTTTGACGGCAGCACGGAATTCGTGCAGACGATGATATTTGTCCGCGACTTGTGTCATTTTCCAGCCGAGGATATAATATGTTTTCTGGACACGTTTGACCACATCACTATAGATGTTCATTGAAGCTTCCTGGCCCTGTGTCAGGCGGATAACTTCTTTTTTTTCAGAAAACATTTTGCTGTGAAAAATTTCTATGGCATCCTGCACAAGATCATCTTGCAATCGGTGTAATTCTTCCTTCTTTTTGGCGATTAACGATGCAACACCATTTTGCGGATGGATGGCCTCATAGCAGGTGGTGCCTCCGCTAAAGTATTGAACCAATCCTTTTTCAACAAGCTTTTTTGCCGCGGGATAGACTGCCGTTGGTGGAAGCTGGGAAAGTTCAGAGATCTTTCGTGCATTGAGTGAGCCAAAAGCCAGCAAGGTCTCATATACTTTTGCTTCGTATCTGGTCAATCCCAATTGGCGTAGTTTTGTTTCCATTAATGATCCATAATTAATAATAATTTATAAATATTACGGCCAATCCTGAGTATTATATAAAGAGAAGTTTGAATAATTCAATTATTGATTTACAAACTTCTCAAGAGGAGGTGAAATAGTCGTAATTTTGGCTTGAACCAAACGATTTATTTACCAAAATTACTCTTTTTCAAACTCCTCTAAAGAAGAATAACCGGAGGATTGAGATACATGGATTACAACACAGAAAAACAAATAGTCTTACAGGTCGCCGAAGAAGCGGCAAAAGAGATTCGTAGATACTATTTTGGGGATTTTATGGTTACGGATAAAGCAGACGGTACACCGGTAACTAACGCAGACATTGCAGCTAATCGGATTATTGTCGATGGGCTTCAAAAAGCGTTTCCAGAAGACGGAATTATTAGCGAAGAATTGGATGATATTGCTGGTGGAAGAACGTGGTACATCGATCCCATCGATGGAACAAAACAGTTCATCAGCCATAGTGATCAATTTGCCATTCACATCGGGCTTGCAGAAGAAGAAAAGCCAGTCTTTGGTCTGGTCTACAAGCCGCTGACGCACGAAGCCTATGCGTCTCAAGAAGATGGCGCCGGGCGATTGTATACCATCAACGGTGGGGAGGGGCAGTCGAAACTGCATTTGCGAAAAGCAGATGATGATCTGATCCTCATTACAAATACGCAATTTCTTCGTAGTGGGTATGGCCTAAAAATTATTGAGGAACTGGGCAGGACATTCAAAAATGGCTGCCGGATTATGACTTCCGGTTCTCAAGGGCTGAGAATGATGAAAGTAGCCGAGGGGTTTGCCGATGCAAGTATCATCAACATGCCTAACGGTTGCAGCACCTGGGATCTGTGTGCGCCACAGGCAATTGTGGAAGCAGTCGGCGGCTACGTTGCGTATCTTGATGGAAGTGCAATAACATACTCTGGTCAAAGAGGACTAACCCAAGATTTCATCGTCGCGCGTTCCAAAGAGCTGGGAATTAATCTTTGCTCGGTGATTAAATCGGTGCTGGCGGAAAGAAAATAATTGTTCTATTCCCGCATCTTTGTCTATTCCACGATGACTTTCATTGCTTTCGTGGTCATGTACACGTCAGTAAAGAAACACTTCAGCGGCTGGTCAAATGTCCACTCAAAAGAATCACCGGGCAATAATTTTCCGCTTTTAACTTTGCGGCAGGCTTGAGTACCGATTAATTGAGAAGAGGGAACTGAACCCGTTCGCACATTGCTAAACAGCACCGTATCTCCCGCTTTCAGAGTCAAGAGTTCCGGGGAGAAGCCGTAATTAGTCAATTCAACAACGATGTCTGCGCTTTTCGGAACAGCGGCAACAGCTCCGCCGGTAAGATCATCCGCAGTATTCTCTTCGGGATTTGGTTCTTCCTTCTTTTCGGCGGCGGGCAATGCTTTGACAATCTCAATGTCGACCTCTTCCACAGCGCCGGCATCAGCACCTTTCAGCACATCGACAAACAGGTCAACGAACTTCAGCTTTAGTTTATGAAAGAAGCCTTTGGCCTGGTACGTGATCTTCTTTTCACCCAAAGCTTTTTGCAACTGGGCCAGCGGATTTGGCGAGATCAGGATCTGGGCCACTGTCTTTTCATCAGTATACACTTCCAGTGACGGATCGGAAACTTCATTGAGGCTGAGCGCTTGTATCTTTTTGTCTTCGGTGATGATTCCGATGATTGATTCTCCTGCACCATTCTTGAGATGGACATTGATCCGTTCGTCGCCGAATAATCTGGCTACTGGCCCGGACAATTCCTGGCCGACAGCTTCGCCCTGAACTTTCATGATCTCTGCTTCCAGATTGACCTGTTTTGTTTCAGCCAAGGCTAAGGGGATGGTGAGGATGAGAGCAAAGATCAGTACAATCACGAAAGGTCTGCTTTTCATGTTCATTCTAAATCATTCACTATATAAAAAGATTGCGGATAGATTTTTAAAGAAAAGACGGCCTGAGAAGAGAAAACGATTTTTAGAGGAAGAAAAATGGCATTAAATGGAAAATATGTTGTAACAGCAGTTTTAAGCGCACTTGTCGGTTTTGTAGGGGGCATGTATTCTACTGATTATTTCAAACAACCAACCGCAGTCTATGTTCGAAATCTAAATTATGATACGAGAACAGATCTCATTATTGAAGACCGAGCTGGTGAACGTACCGTCTTTCTTCAAATGATTGGTGGAGATTATATGTGTCTTGATGAGTACACTAATGGGATAAATAAAGACACCGAAGCATTAGAACAGAAGATTAAAACCGAAGCGGGGAAGATCCCAAAATAAACATGCTCCGTAAAAGTCTTGCCTCCTTTGCCCTGCTTTCCAGTTTAGTGCTGGGGCAAGGTTGTCCATACTTGTATCGTCAGGAAAACGCACTCACCGAACAACTCACTGAACAGCAGCAGAAGAATAAAACAGCCGTCCTGCTGATCGATATGCAGGATTATTTTCTGAAAGATGTCGCGGAAGCCGAGCTGGAAAAAGAGATTCCTCATCAAATTGCCGTCTTGCGCTACGCGCAGCAGCACGGCTTGCCGATTTATGTCTTAGAATTGGAACGGCCGCAAAACGATGACCGCAAAGAAACAACTCAGCGTCTGAAAATGGTTCTGAATGACGGCCACTATCGTACGATCATCAAGCGGGAGAAAAATGGGTTTCAGAAAACAAACTTAGAATCACTTCTCTCCCGGGGCGGGGTTGAACAGCTGGTCTTGATGGGTGTTTATGCTTCATTCTGCGTGCAAAGCACAGCTCGAGGCGCGATTGAACGCGGCTATTCAATCATCACCAGCCCAGAGTTGATCGCCGACGCTGCGGAAGCAGAAGGATATTACGAATCTATTGATTGGTATGAACGAAAAGGCAAAGTTTTTGCGACGCATGAGAAATTGTTAGAGTACCTGAAAGAGTAGGAAATTAGTATTTGTTTAGCTTTTCCGGCAGGCCGCGCATCCGAGCGGAAATCTGCAAAGGTATTTTCTGCTTCTCGCTGTGAACCAGAAGATTTCCGCGCCAAGCTAGGAACAAAATCTCTTCAGATGCGCATCTTGGCCTTGCCGCCAGCTAAACAAATACGGAAATTATTTTCCCTCAGCACTCTCTTCTGATCCTTCAACTCTTGCTTCTAACGCCGAAAGCTGACCACGTAAACTTTGATTGATGTATTGCAAATCCTCGATCGTTTCTCTGTGCTCTCTAGCTCTGTGCCTTTCTGAAGAAGCAATCGCTAATCCGCCGATAGTTGACAGAACGTATTCTTTTGTCAGAAGACCACCCACTAACCAACCATAACCAGCTACTTCTATTAATAGACCAAACTTATCCGTTCGTCGGAACCAATCTTTCCCTTGTGTGTACATCTCATGTAAAGTCATTTTCTGTCCACTTTACCCCTTCACATTGCCGATTGGCTTCAACGCCACGACCGGCCGGGTAATCCCCGCTTGATCTAAAGTATCGACAACAACGTCAATGTCTTTATACGCTTCTCCTGCTTCTTCGGCCAAACCTTTCATCGTTACGGCATGAACATAGATTCCCCGTTGTTCCATATCGTGCTGTAATTTTTCGCCTTTGATCGTACGCATCGCCTGCGCTCGGCTCATCGTCCTTCCAGCGCCATGGGCCGTAGAGGCAAAAGTCGTATCGGCGCTGTCCGTCCCTAAGAGAAGATATGATCCAGTTTCCATTGACCCGCCAAGGATGATCGGCTGGCCAATTTTTTGATATTCTGCCGGTAGATCTTTTGCCCGGGCTGGGCCAAAAGCGCGTGTTGCTCCTTTGCGATGGACGAGCAATGTTTTTTCTTTTCCGTCAATGACATATTTTTCTAACTTGGCAATATTGTGAGCGACATCATATACAAGGTTCATTTCCATCTCTTCTGCCGTCCGGCCCAAAACCTTGCTGAATACTTCACGGATGCGGTGCGTGATGACTTGCCTGTTGGCAAACGCCATATTCGCCGCACAGGCCATCGCTTTAAAATAATCTTGTCCTTCCGGCGAATAAAATGGCGCACAGGCCAATTCTTTGTCGCGGATTTCAATGCCATATTGAGGCATGACATCTAAAAAGAGCCGTAGATAATCTGTACCGACCTGATGGCCCATGCCTCTGCTGCCGCAATGGACCATCACGACAATCTGTCCCGGCTTGCTAATTCCCATCACTTTAGCTGCTTCTTTGTCAAAAATATTCTCTTCTTTCACGACTTGGATTTCTAGATAGTGATTACCGCTTCCTAAAGTTCCCAACTGATCAAAGCCGCGCTTGATCGCCCGATCTGTTACTTTGCTGGGATCCGCCCAGGTGATTTTCCCGTGATCTTCGATATGTTCGATATCGCGCGGCGTGGCCAAGCCTTTCTTCAGACACCATTGTGCACCGTCACGCATGACTTCTTGGAATTCTTCTTTAGAAATCTTGATAAAGCCTTTACAGCCGACGCCTGCCGGGACAGCTTTGTATAATTCATCAACTAACTGCTTGATCTTTGGCTGAACTTGATCGATAGTCAGATTTGTCGTCATCAGGCGCATACCGCAATTGATATCAAAACCGATGCCGCCGGGCGAGATGATGCCTCCGGCATCGACATCAAACGCGGCAACTCCACCGATCGGAAAACCATAACCCCAGTGGCCGTCAGGCATACAATAGGCATAGCCAATAATGCCCGGTAGTGTGGCTACATTGGTCACTTGTTCAAAAACACCCGCATCCATGCTCTTGATCAATTCTTCGTTGGCAATAATTCGTGCGGGAACGCGCATCCCTTTCTTGTACGATATTGGCAATTCCCAAGTCGTATCATTGATCTTCTTTAATTCTGGCGGAGGGCCGGCGGGTTTTTGGTCATGTTCCATAGTCTGGTTGTTCTTTGGCATTTCTATTTAAAGGTTTCTTCGAGAAAAGCTTAGGAGAAAAAGTCGTCCGCTTGGCCTGAAGATTGAGCGTGGGAAGCGATTTACAGGAACAGGTGTGAAAACCAGCGACGGGAATAGCTCGTACGCAACCATCCACACCACCGGTTTTCGCCACGGTCAATGGCCAGGAGGACTTTTTCTCCAGAGCCTTCGGGAAGGCACAATCTTTTTTGTGAGTGATAGTGAGCCGCTTATTCGTTTTGAATGTGAATTTTTATAAATAATCCCCCCAAAAGGTCGTCATGACACATTATTATCCAAAATTAGGTGAAATCCTGCGGGGAACAAATGGTGGAAGCAAAGTCGTCCTTAACCAGCATTTTGTGGACTGGCAAGAGCGGATAGAAGACCATCTGAAATTCCGACGGAGAGACAAAAGGTATTATCATGATGATGATAATGAAACTGCCCTCTTTCGCTATGCTCAGGAACATCAGGATCACTACGGGAAAGCCCTCTCCGGCCAGGAAGCGTTGGTTTTAATCCACCCTTTGTACCTTCCGTTAAGCCACCCGTATCTCTTGAAAGAAAAAAAGCATCAAACAGAAGCTGAGGACTATCTTCACACTCTCTTGCAATTTTTGCAAAAGAGAAAACAGAAAGAGGATAAAGATGTTGGTGTTATTCTTTTTGATACGTTGTACCACTATACTGCGGCCAGCAGCCTTCTTCTGGAACAAGGCCTGGTTGATGTCGTGCTCTTTACGCTGTATGATGAAGGCGCTCTCTATAGAAACGAGGATATACACTCATTGAACAGAAAAACCGTCTTCGCCGGCGGCGCGTATAATGGCAAATGTTTTAGCGCGGGAATTGGTGCGTTATGGGGCGTGGTTGATAAGAGTTCGTTGTGGACAATTCCGGAAATCATTCTCGATAGTCCTCAGAAATTGTCTGCTTCCCAGAGCTTAAGAGCAAACTGGATCAATTGCAAACGCTATGGTTATCCCATTCCCCATGAACAAGAAATCTCTTTAGAACAGCTTGCTCAACGCTGGGGTATCTGAACTGATTGGAAGATCACAAATAAAAATCCCCACCACCGGAAGCAATTGGGTATCATCACAAATCAATCATTTTTCCATAATTCTTTTAAAACACGGCCATTATCCCTCGCAGATGCTTACCAAACAAGAATTATTCCGGCAGATCCTGCATATCGCCGTGGGAATCAGCACCGTTGCCCTTCTTTATTATAACATCCTCAGTTCACTTTCCCTGCTTTTGCTGATCATCAGCGGGATCATCGCCAGCTTCATCAGCAAGCGCAAAAATCTTCCCCTCTTCAATTTCTTTCTGATCCATTTAGAACGGGAAGAACAGAGAAAAACCTTTCCCGGGCGGGGACTGATTTTCTTTTTCATCGGGGCACTATTGGTAATAAAGCTCTTTCCTCGAGACATCGCTTACGCTTCAATCATGGTTCTGGCTTTTGGCGATTCCATCAGCCACATCATCGGGGAGCGTTTCGGTCAGATAAAAAATATCTTTAACGGCAACAGCAAGAAACTCTTTGAAGGGACGATCGCCGGCGCTCTTGTTGGTTTTCTCGCGGCAGCGATCTTTGTCCCGTTCACCCAAGCCTTTCTCGGCAGTTTTGCCGCGATGATCGCCGAGGTGATCGAAATTGACTTTAACCAGAAACCGTTAGATGACAATGTTGTCGTTCCTTTAGTTGCCGGGACCGTGATGTATTTGATCCAGATCTATCTGTGATTTTTCACCCCCGGCCAAAGCCAGCTTTACGACTTTATATCCTTTCTTCCCGGCTAACCCAAGATGTCCTGTAGCAATCCGATAATGGGTGATATTCTCCTGTTCCAGTGGCAGACGGCTTCGTTCTTCGGACACGACCTCATCACGCGTTCCCTGGACCACCGTATATTTGATTTCTTCCGGAAGGCCGTCTTCCAGCAATCGCTGAAGATAAGCACTTCCCGGAAGCAGCTGTTCGGCGCTCTTTCCGATTCCCAGACGTGCTTTCTGCGTCCCGCCAAAAGGTGTTCCCAAAAAAGTTGCCGTCGCCACAAGTTCGGGAACGATCCGTGACGCATCACAGGTTATCAAGCCGCCCATGCTGTGCGCAACGAGATGAAGTTTTCGTGGAGAATCCTGGCGCTGATGATATTGGCGGATTGTCTTTACCATCCTCAGCCCCACTTTCTCCAGATCACCCAGAAACCAATAATAGATGGGAATGACATTGAACTGCTGTTCATACAACTTTGTGGCGATATATTCTAACGAACGCCCGCGCGCACCGTACCCATGGGTCAGTAAAACGGTTTCTTTTTCAGGATGAAAAGGGAAAGTCAGTCTTCCCCCTGCTTCTTTCCCGTAATAGATAATCTGTGAACCAAGATGGTCTAATTCAGCAAAAATACTTTTAATCCTTTCGGTTAAACCCATCTTAAGCTGGAAGCGGGGAGGGCTTAAAAATCTTAGGCATATGCTGTTAAAAGTGTCAAGCTGTAGTGAAACGCACTGAGTGGACAGATACAATAGCCACAGCACAACCACAATCCTTTTAAATCACCTTTCTCTTTACCTTGCTATGGCACAGCCCGCAAAAAAGAAAAAAGAGTCAACTGACGAAGTATATCCTGCTGAAGAACAAGGCATCCTTCCCCGTGAAACTGAAGATGGACAGGAAGAAGCCATGGCTCTTGGCGAAGAAGATGAAGAAGTCTATTCCAAAAAAGGCCGGGAATTGCTTGAAGAAGATGACGAGCTTGAACCTTGGGAAGAAGGCTTTATGGAAGGCGCTACTGATGCCGGCCAATTGGGGAAAGATGCGCTTACCGGCGAGCCGTTGATGGACGTGGAAGATGTCTCTGAATTGGAATTTGATGGAAAGTTATATCGGTTTGTCAACGAAGAGAATGCGCAGAAATTCTTAAAGAAGCAGAAAGAGAAAAAGTAGAGCTATTGGTTTAAAAAAAAGTTTAAGAAGTTAAATGAAGTAAGAAATCAAATAAAGATAATCTAATTTATTTCTCACTCTAAAATCATCTACTTTTCACTCTCCTACCCTGCGTCTTCCGGAACATCTTTTGAACTTCATTCTTTGCACCATCAAAGGCTTTTCGTAAAGCCGTAATGATTTCCCAATCGGTAGCAGTCGCCTCCACTAATTTACCAGGATAATCAACACGCAGAGTCACGGAATATTTCCGCCGGGCACCATCCCGATCGTATGACTTGAAATGCAGGTGCAGTTTGAAATCATTATGGATCAACCGCTGCAGCTTAAAGCTTTCATTTGCCGCCACCTTCTGGACACTTTCTTTTTCATAGGCTGTTACGTTCACATCATTGAGCCCGAGAAATTGGATATTGAAATTCTGCGGCACTTCCAGGCTGGCCACATAACGCAGGAGGTCTTTGGCCGTCAATAATCCAACATATTCTTTCCCGGAATAGACCGGCAAAGCAGAAATATTATGGCGGTTCATCATGCTTACCGCATCGCGGAAGCGATCTTTAAGATCGATCGTTTTGATATTTTCGTTTGTACTAAACGAGGAAACGGGCAGATTTGCCACCGTCGGAACATCTGCTTCCGCCGAACGCGTGCCGCCTTTCTCTTTCTTCATCTTGGCGGAAGATTCGCGTTTTGCCGGCCAACGCGTATATTTTTGCAGAATGTCTTGATAACTTAAGATACCCGCTACGCCCTGTGCGTCAAAGACCGGAAGCTCATCAATTTTCTCTGTGAACATCAGCTTTAAGGCTTTCGATAATGGGTCGTTCCTCATGATCCGGGTGTTTTTAAGGATACGCAAGTCGCCGACACGGACATCGTTTGTCTCGGGTATTTCTGCCGCTAAATTCAGCAGGGCGAGCACTGGAAGCACGCCAACAATCTTGTTCGCGCTGACTACGGGTACAAGATCAGCATTGCTTTGATGCAAAGAGTAGGCTGTTTCAATGACATCCGCATGCTCATTAATGACCGGTGCGGCGTGGAGATAATTTCCAATTTTTGTCCGGACCGGATCAAGATTTACCCGTAATAATTTTTTCTTTTCCACCAGCCCCACGAATTTCCCGCCCCGAAAGACGAGGCCGGAACGAGAGCCTGTTTTCTGTAATGCGCCGATCATTTCGGAGACGCTCATCTCTGTGTCAAAACGAAGAAAATTTTTATTGATACCCGCCGTAATATCCATAATAAACACCCCGCTATTTCTTGAGTGGAAGAGGGAGAGGAAGAAGTATTTAAAGGATTCGCTTAGTAAACTTTATAAAGAAAAAGCCTCCTCACAAAGAATCATGGTCATGATCTTAGATTATAAAGATGGCGCATTGACCGCTCGTAATCTCGATCGGGATATTGGTTTCTCAACCCTCTTCTTTGACATGGGCAGTGTGGGAGCCATAGACCGGCACAGAATGGATCTCGTCTGCCAGTATTTTCCCAGAACACCGAGTGGGCCGCAATTTTTTCAAAACCAAGACTACCAGCGGAATGGGCCCGCTGATTTGGCGCGGGGATGGAAAGCGCTGGTAGATCATGTGAATGGACTCGACGGGGTTTATGTTACTTTTTCGAGTGTAGATGATTCATTAGGTAATGACGGGGCCAGAACTTTTTTATCTTTTTTAGAGCCTCAAAGAATAGAATTGAAAAGATTAGCGGATATGGGTAATCGGAGCGAATATACTCACATTCAAAGATCGACTTCCCCAGCTAAGGGCCTGAATGACGCTTCCCTACGTCGATATTATTAATCCGTTATTTCTTAATCCCCCTATCCCAATCTCTCCTGTTTCTCTTTCAGCGTATTGAGGATGAGTTTTGTTTCCGTCCGTTCAATAAAATCATAGGTCTGGATCTTCTTCAAGAACGAATCGAGCATCTTTCGGCTCTGGAATTTGGCGATGACCACACAATCAAAATTGCCGGTAACATCATAGACGGCAAAGACCTGCGGCTCAACCGCAATTTTTTGCTCGACTTCGAAGAGCTTCCCTTTAGAAATACGCAGACTAATGATCGCCTGAACGTCGTATCCCAATTTCTCGTAATCAAGTTCTGCCGTGAATCCTTTCAGGACCATTCTCTCCTGAAGTTCACGCATCCTCTTGAGGACAGTCACCGTAGAAATACCCATCTTTCGGGCGATTTCCCGGGCAGAGAGCCGAGAGTTTTGGAGGAGTATATTCACTAATTGTTTATCTATTTCATCTAATGAAGAGGTCATTTTGTGCTAAACATTTGTTTATTTTGAGCGGGATAAACCCAGCAGGACAAAACAGATATTTAAAGATTGTGAAAATAATAAACAAAGGGAAACTATTCTTGTCAAAATATTAATATACTAGCAGAAAGTGGCTGAAGCATTAAACATAAGTTCAAATGGCGAGGTGTGAATATGAATGAAAAGAGAATTTGTGCAGAATACCTGTGGTTGGATGGAAATGAACCGCCGCAGATTCGCAGTAAAATGAAAGTTATGGAACAGCCGGGTGGGGGCACACCACTTGCGTCTCCTGAGTGGGGCTTTGATGGAAGCAGTACAAATCAGGCCTCCGGTGCTGATTCAGATTGTGTTTTAAAACCAGTACGGACATATCAGGACCCGATCCGCGCCGGAGGAAAAGGTGGTCATCGGTTAGTATTAAACGAAGTTTGTTTGTCCAACGGCAATCCTCATCCTTCCAATACGCGAGCTGCTCTTTCTAAAGTAGTTGAGAGACATGCCGATGAGGGATTTTGGTTTGGGATAGAACAGGAATATACGCTGTTCAAAGACGGCCGTCCACTCGGTTTTCCCGCGGGAGGATTTCCTGAACCGCAGGGGAAATATTATTGCGGTGTTGGCGCAGATAAGGCCTACGGCCGCGAATTGGTGGAACGCCATCTCCAGGCCTGTCTTGATGCAGATGTCTTAATTGCCGGAATCAATGGCGAAGTCATGCCCGGACAATGGGAGTTTCAGATCGGAACGGGCGATCCTTTACGTGTTGCCGACGATCTTGTCGTCGCTCGCTGGTTATTAGCTCGTCTGGGAGAAGACTATGGCATCAGTGTTTCTTTTGAGCCAAAACCACTGAAAGGCGATTGGAACGGTGCGGGGGCGCATACCAATTTTTCAACGGCAGCGATGCGCGAAAGCAATGCCGGGTTTGATGCGATCATCGAAAAGCTACGCGCTCACCACGCCGAACACATTGGCGTGTACGGGCCAGGTATCGAAGAGCGGCTGACCGGCAAACACGAAACTTGCAGTTATCGAGAATTTCGGGCAGGTGTTTCTGACCGCGGGGCAAGCGTCCGTATCCCCTGGCAGGTTGAGCGTGATGGCCGAGGTTACATGGAAGACCGCCGGCCGTGTGCCAACATCGATCCGTATGTTGTGCTGGAAAGAATTATCAGGACGGTGAGTGAGTAGGATTTCTTGTTTTTTTGTTTTTTTTCTCGTTCCATCTGGAAGCAGGAAACGAGATAAAAATGCGAAAGAACGAAATGATTTGGGATATGATTTATGGGCAAGAGAACATGGATATGGGCATCGCTGGAAGGCGACAGAAGGGATTTTTAGCGCAATTAAGCGCATCTTTGGAGAGCAAATTCATGCGAGGTCAGAGCTGGGGATGATTCAAGAAGCAAAAGTAAAGTTTTGGGCATATCAAAGGATGAAACGCCATGGCGAAGCGTAGCCAAAGCTACGCTTTAATTATGCAACACAGCATAAAGAGTGAGCGACGTTCGGCAATGTTAAAATCTTGGCAAACAACTAACTATCAGATATCATTCGGACAAGATTTGTTTGGATATAGTAAATGTGTTAATTCATCGAACATTTTTTCACACATTTACTATTAGTAACTGTGAACAAACATTCGAAAATAATTCACAGTTACTATATTAATCGCCCTCGCTATATCTTGTCTGATCCCGTCCCATCCATATTCATACCCAAATTCACACCCAAATCACGAACTGGACACTGTGAATAAAAAGAGAAATATAATTGTCCCATGTCTTCTTCAGGTTTGACAAAAGCATCATAACTTGCCTGGTCGTAGACCTGTTCTTCTAATCCCAGCGTACGGACAACAGTACGAAGCAGAGGCGGTGTTGCCCGCCATTGGCGGGCCTGCCATTCGATGATTACTCCGTTGATAAAATCTCTGCCGATAAAAGAGGAATTACTATCCGGGAAATCATAATTTGCTACAAAATGATACCAAGCATGTCCCAGCTCGTGGAATAAAGTTAAATCACGATTATATTCTCGTAACTTAGCGTTCAGGAAAATCCTATATTTTTTATCTTTTTCTCGGGGGAGATAGAAGCCATCAAGTTTATCCAGAGATTCGGCCACGATTAATGTGATCTGACTTTTCAGAAAAATGGCCGCCACGGACTCGGTGAATGGATATTCTCGTAGCAAATCCAAACGAAAGTCGTGAGTATCCAGTTCTTGACGAACGAAAGAATCCAATTCTTCCCAGGACATCCTTGCCGGAGCCCGAATATTCATCAAAATTCTCCCAGCACTTTTTGTTGACGCCGTAGTTTAGTCTGTTGATTCTGTTGTTCAATGACTTCTTTGATGACCTGAAAATCCTGTTTCATCTCTTCAAATAACTGTGGATTCCGCCCAGAATACAGATAATTTGCCGGGTGGATGACTGGCACAACAGTCACTTGGTGGTTGGCGATTACAAACGGAAAAGTCTTGCCGCGTAAGGATTTGATGCCCGTTTTCCCGAGGATGCGTTCGGTTGCAAAATTGCCGATCGTGACGATGACTGTCGGTTTCATTAACTCAATCAGTTGGTCTAATCGCTGCCGGCAGTTTTCCACTTCTTCTTTTGCCGGATTTCGATTATTTTCTGGCCGGCAGAGGATCGTATTAGTGATGAAAATATCTTCACGTGACAGATTGATCGTCGCCAGAAGCTCGCCGAGGATTTTTCCGGACATCCCGCAAAACGGGATCCCTTTGCTATCTTCGGAAGCACCCGGCGCTTCACCGATGAACAGGATTTCTGCTTGGGGATTACCCGAACCGAAAACGACTTGTGAACGTGACTGGCAGAGAGCAGGGCAGCGTTTGCACTGTGCATATTCCTGTTTAAGGGCAGCGAAAGGCATATTCTCACACTGAAATGTTCAAGAATTTAAAAGGATGGCGGTTGGATGAAGAGAGGATTGGTATTATAACGAACCTAAGTATAGCCGCCCCATTCGCCACATACCTTCTCTCCGCCTGATTTCAGCGAAATTTTCCAGAGATCTGGCGAGATCATACATAATCTGATCTCGACAGTAGTTCTTCATTTACATTTCGGGGATCTTTGTCATAGCCTGGCCCTAATGCATTTAGGTATAATCTTTCTGCTAAGCCGCGTGATCCTATTTTTTTAGGTGCACCGGTTGCTTCCAACTCTGCACGATCAAGAACATACCGAATTGAGCGTTCAGCTTCCGTGACGTCGTCCGGTGAAATTTCCACTGTCGGAACTAATGAGTCTACTGTCCTTTGTACAATGTGAAGTGCCTGTTTGTTAATCCACTGATAGTCTGTCATATTACAAATCTCCTTTTCTTTAAAAAGTGAGCTTTGGTTATAAATGTTACTCCTGATAATGAACAAATCGCTCGAACCGAGACCAGGAACAAATATTTTTGTCTAAAAATCAGAGATATCTATTTCCAACAGCAACCTTTATAAATCTTGGCTTGGTTTGGCCTGTAATGGAAGAGCAGCCGATTGAGCAGCCCAGCAAGATCAAGCGGTTCTTGAAAGAAACAATACGCGTATTAAGAATCACCAAAAAACCCGGTCTGACGGAATACAAAGGACTGCTCAAAGTAACAGGTATTGGCATCTCGATCATCGGGCTCATCGGTTTTATCATCTTCCTGTTAAAATATGCTTTCGTCAAATAAATGGTACATATTATGACCGACACACATATCTTAGGCTTGCGTACAGCAGCAAACCGTGAGGATCAGGTTGTAGACTATCTTATTTCTAAATTGTTTAAGTCTAAAGGAATCCTGGCAGTTATCCGCCCTCATGGAATGCGGGGTTACATCTTTATCGAAGCAACTTCTCAACCGGATGCCGAAGCAGTATTACAAGGTGTTCCTTATGCGCGTGGTCTTTTACCACGCGAAATTCCTTATCAGGAAATAGAACATATGCTTGAGCAGGTAAAGATCGAGATGAACATTCGCAAGAGTGATATTGTGGAGATTATCTCCGGGCCGTTCAAGCGGGAAAATGCTAAGGTCATCCGGATCAACAAGCAGAAAGAAGAGATTGTTGTTGAACTGCTGGAATCGGCTGTTCCCATTCCCATTACGGTCAAGATGGACGCGGTAAAAGTCATCAGACGGGAAGAAGGATCGGAAGATACGGATGAGTAAGGTGAAACAAAATGAATGAAACTCAAGAAATGCTATTGGAGCACATGCGTACATTTCCAAACAAATTGCCATCAGCCCTATTGGAAGCCACAGTAGAAAGTGAAGTACAGCTTAATCTGGGAGATTTCACTCTGAGAAGAATACCTACTGGAGATTTATTTTATGAAAACATGTTGTACCCTGGATTTCAGGGAAAAGATGTTGTTTTTCTAAGTACTCCCGATGTTAGATTCGCATATGACCCCGCAACTGGTGAAGAAATTGCAAATACAATGCAAAGATATGGTGTGAAAGATAGATCATCACTTTTATCTCAATGGAAAGAGTTGTTAAGATATGATAGCTCACGTTTACGAGGAAAAGGACTAGGCGGTTTTGCAGATCGACAGGATGAATTTATCAAAGAACTGTAAATTCTAAATTCTCTTTTCGAATGAAGCAAAACCAAACCTTCCAATACTTTCTGATGTCATCCTTAGACTGTAACCATTTCTTCTAAAGAATCTCCCGGGATCATCGTGTATTCCTTCTTTGGAAAAAACCATTTCCGATTCAAATTCAACAGATGAAGCCCCATACCGCTTTTTGAACAATCTCTCAGCAGTTTCAAGAACTCGCGTACCAAGACCTTTTCCCCGGAACTGTTCTGCTTCTTCGGGAGCTATGTATGTCGTTGAGACTTCTCCGATAGAAAATCCATCGGCGAGAATTTTCTGGGGGAGAACACGAAAATAGATGTAACCAATATCCCTCTCGGCTTCTTCTACTTCAGTGATGAGCAGCCGGTTTCTTCCCGATTTTTGCTCTCGTAACCGGGCAACCGTTATTTTGCGTTCTAGAACTGCCGGCTCAGTGGAAAGGTTCTCCCATCCGGGAAGATAAGTTTCCGATTACTACCTAAAGGGATTCGAGGGAGGACGATGCTCTTCACTGCGTCGTGTTCTACGATTCCCTGTATTTCTCTGATTTCTCGGTCTACATTCTGGGGAAAATTCAATAATAGCTTATTGAAATCTTTATTTACATACCATCTCTCCACCCCAGAAGTATTTACCATATACCAACCAATATTGTAGCGATAAGCACACAGTTCAAGTACTCTATCGACGATCATCACCGCAAAAGGATCATTTTCTTGGAACAGATCATCGAGGTTTGTTATTTCTCCACTTTCTTGTCTGATTAACCCCCGGATATCAAGATATGCAGAGGGGATATTTTCCCTTGTTCTTCCGGTTTTTTCAACTAAAGAGAGGTGTCCAATTTTTCTACAGGACGTCGTTCCAATTTCGGTAAGATGAAAATCCCCACGCAACATCTGTTCATAGGGATCTTTTGGTTTCGTTCTTGTTGGGTGTTCATTAAAAGTGGCAACGATAAGCTGATCTCCTCTTCGATAAAAACCACAGATCAATTCATTTTCTGGTTCGTAGAGGGGTATTGATGAGCTAATTGGATAAGGAATAAGAAACACATTTCCTTCAAAGTGAAGACGCACAGCTTCTTCCAGTGGCAAAGGAGTGTCTATCGTAATCTCTGCGGGTTTTGGTTCCGCAAATCGCGCGGGGAGGGCATAATATCGTGGCATGTACCTAAAAAAGAGCAAATATTTATAAACATTACTGCTAAATAGTAACAGAATCATGATCCACGATCTGCTTTTGGAAAGGGAACAGCGTCGAACAATCTCTAAGCTCGGTTTGGATTTAATGATTACACCCGAGGGGAATATTAAAGTAGTTGAAATTAACGGGGTAAATTCGGGGAGTTCCGGTGTCCGAGAATTAACGGGCAGGGATATTGATTTGGAGATGATCACCGATCTCGCTCAGAATGGCCTTCCTCTGTTTCATCTTGGAAAGTTGAAAGATCAGGTTTTTCCTCATTTTGTCTCTGAATTATCTCATCAGCAGCTCTTGGCACAAAAATGGATGCATCCACGCGCTCCTCAGAAAACCGCGCGTTTTGTTTTACCAATCGTCCCGGAGTCGTCAGATATTCTTGAAGGGATAATCTGGAATGCCGATAGTGATTATTATGTTTTTAATGAGCGGAAATACCTTCTGATCAACCCCTTTGCGGTTGAACATGCGGCGGGTGATAAATCACGAGTTCATGCTTTGTTTCAGGGCGATCTTTTAGCTCCACTACGGCCGAAAATGGCCTTTGTTGTTCGGGCAAATAAAGAGTGTGATGTTTCAGATTTTAAACCAAATACGACATATTTGGTTCTAAAACCAACAGATGAAATGATCGGCCGTAATGTGATCGTTGTCCCTACGGAAGATGTTTTCTGTCCTGATGGAAGTTTAAAAGAGCATCCTTTAGCTGCCTATCGGCGTCGTGAGGAAGGTTGGTATCAAGAACCGAATGTCATCATGGAAGAATTGATCTCCAGTAAAAAAATCGGCTCTTCACGAACAGGGAAAGAGCATAATGGGTGTATGCGTTACCTGATTTTGGTGGAGAGCGATAAAGGTGAAATCACGATCAAGCATTACGGGGGATATTGGCGTCTTGCACCGAGTTCAATCCAAGATTCTAACCTCCAAAGACAGCTTGTTGCAAATTATTCTAATGGTGCTATTCCAGAACATATTTCTGATGATGATCTTGCGGAGGTAAGGAAATGTGTTGATACTTTTGTTCCGGTTCTCTATCGCCGTATGCTTCGTCTGCCTATTAATGACCGGCCAGATGATCTTCCGCTAGAAGCGTATTGTTATTGATCAGTATCTGATTTATTGAGGTTTTTTCGATAGGGTCTTTTCTTGCGAAAGATTTAAGTATTTTGTTCTTCGAAATCTGCTCCATTATACGGCTGTGGTCAAGTGGTACGCGCTAAGGTTTCTGCGGAAACCCGCTGACCTTGCCCGCGCAAGATGACACGAGCTTCCCACGAAAATATTTTCGGAATAAGCTTGTAGTCCGGGTTCGATAGATATGTAATCCGAATGTCCCGGCAGCCGTATTTTTTATATTAACCCTAAGCTGACCTTTAATGCCTCATTTACTTTCTCTACTGTTTCTTCATCTAATCGTCCTATTCTTTTGATGAGCCTTTCTTTATCAACAGCTCTAATTTGATTTAGAAGTACTTTTGAAGTCTTTTCTATTTCTGCGTTCTCTTTCGTGATCAAAACCTCGATTGGAAATACTTTTTCCGTATGCTGGGAGGTGATTGGCGCAATGATGGTCATCGGGCTATATTTGTTTCCGATATCGTTTTGGATAATAATTGCAGGTCGCAATTTTTTGATTTCGTGTCCAATAGTAGGATCAAGACTTACCGTCCAAATATCTCCTCTCTTTATCTCTTTCATTTAGTCCCAGCTAGGTGAAGCACTTTCCCACTCTTTGTTCAGCTCTTTGTCTTCTGTTGCTTTTACTTTATATGCGGTAACTAGCTCTCTTACAAGGTTCTTGTGTTTAACTTCAGAGACAACCCTCTTAATAACTTCATCATAGCTCTCATCATCAGTTTTAATTTCATCTAGGACATTTTTTGTACTTTTATGAATTTTAACTGTTGTCGTTTCCATGGTATACCCAAAGTATACTGCTTATATAAATTTTTGGTTTTAATTCCCATATCTTTATTAATTACACTTTTCTTTCAGATACTATGGGCGCGTAGTTCAGTGGTACTTCGCTGGAATTCCAATGGTTTGCCGGAAGCACAACAGAATGCACCGTTCGCAACGGTGAGATCTCGGGTTCAATCAGATGTCACGTCATCTGAAAGACGAAGCGACTTCGCAGATTTGCTCAGTCGCGAATAATTTAGAGAGGTCGTGAATCTTTGAAAATCCCGACGCGTCCATGTTTTTCACATAGAATAAGCACTTAATAGCAAATCTCGTAAATTATGGAACTTGTCGAGATCTGCTAGTATAGTAAAGTGCCCATCTCAAAGTTCCATTATTTTTGTACTTTACTATAACAACCAGATTTAGTACGTCACTAACCGCTGTTCGCCCCTTCTCGCATAAAATGCATGAACACCATCTTTCTTGAAAAGTATTGCTGCCGGTTCTCCTTCTCCATAAGTCGGACACATCCCGACATCGATATTGAAAATGTGGTCGCCGAAGCAAGTTACCCCTTCCTGCGGCGTGTGTCCGATGACAACATAATCGACGCCGACATTTCGGACGAGCTCCTCCACTTCTTCTCGGTTAAGGGAATTCAGCTGGCGATCCCAGAAAATACTATGGCCGTCAACCAAACGATGTTTAAGAAATTTCTGACTTGCGCTGCCAAATTGCACACTATCAGTAGCCACATGCTCCTCAAAATCTTTGACATAGTGTTTTAAAGATTGAGGATTTTCCAAAGAAGTGGGGATCCCGCCATGAACAAAAAGAATGTTTTTATCTTGCATCTGGGCAAGATAAAGAGGTTGAAGTTTGCGCATCCAACTGCCAATGTCTCCTCCTCGCGCCATTCTCTGGACGTAATCCTCTAAAGCAGTACGCGGAGTAGACCCAAATTCTTCGAGAAAAGCCAGCCCGCCGTTCCTTCCGTGGACAGTACATCGGTAGTATGCGGAGAGCAGATCATCATCTCTGGGTTGAGTTGTGAGCAAATCTCTGGCTCTTCCCAGTCCGGCCAGGGCAAGCAATTCATGATTGCCAAACAATTCATGTACCTGCGTAGGGTTTTCCTCTTGAAGACGCATCAGTGTTTCGATGACTGTTAGGTTCTGCCTTCCCCGATCGATATAATCTCCGGTAAAGACCAATTCAACCCCCTGGCGAAGTTCAAAGTATGGAGCATTGCTAAAAATAGCATACTTTTCTTCTAATTCTTCCAGCAGACATTGTAAAGCCGGAAAGTGTCCATGGAGGTCTCCGATCCCAATCAGGAGCGACTCTTCTTGAGGATTTTGATGATTGTTCATTTGTCTATGCTCTCAACAGTGAGTTATCTGAATTATTGAGAGATTCTTTAAATATGTTTCTGCTCGGTTTTCGGCACAGTTCATTTTCTGAGTGATGAAAAAATCTAAAATCACTCACTTTTTTTCTGTGTCCTTTTTTTTCGAATGGCAGATACACGGGCTAAGGCCGCATAATTCATCAGAATCTCCATGCGCTCCATAGGCAACTATTTTAAAAATGGGAAAATCACTCACTTTTCGAGGTATAATGAAAATAGTTATAGGGGGATTGTTGTTGCTTAATGCCTATGTTTGGCCATTATGGATGGGCATTGACGGTTGGGTTGCATGGGTTGCTGTTTTAATGGTTCTTGGTGGTGTATTAAAATTAGTCGCACCAACCTGTCCTCATTGCGCAGCAATGTGCGGTGGAGTGATGGAAGCTAAGAAAAAGAAATAAGTTTTCTTTTTTTAATTTTTTTAAATTTTTATTCTAAAGTGGAATTTCTATTACGATTAGTTTTGCTGCACTAAGAGCAGTAAGTGTCAGAGAAGGAACTTCTTTGATTTCTAAAGAATCTCGAGAACTAATCATTTGATCGTTAACTTTTACACTTCCTTCTACACTAAAGACAAACAGTCCTCTCCTCGGGTTTAAATGATATAATATTATCATCCCCAGTTCCAAGTCGCCACGGAAAAGACTAGCATCCTGATTAATTGTTAGATTATCTTTGCTTTTTTCTCCACTAACAATCGGGTATAACCTATTTTTAAACAATTCTTGTTCAAACCGTTTCTGTTGATAGCGTGGCTTTAAGCCGTATTCTCGCGGTTCGATCCAGATCTGAAAGAGATGGACCGGCTGTGTATCACTCGGGTTGATTTCAGAATGAGCAACCCCCGTGCCGGCAGTCATTGTCTGAACTTCACCAGCAGTTATATCTGTTTTGGATCCAATACTATCTTGATGTTGGACGGTCCCTTCAATGACAAGCGTAATAATCTCCATATTATCGTGTGGATGGGTAGAGAAGCCTTTTTGAGGAGCGATAGTGTCGTCGTTGAAGACAGCCAAAGTACCAAAACCAGTTCTTTGAGTATTAACGTAGCGTCCGAAGCTAAAGCTGTGAACTGACTCTAGCCATTTGAATTTGGTGAGACCCCGTTCTGTAGATTTGTGAAGAATGATCGGCACTTTCACGAATATTCCCATAATTCTTTTAAAGTAATCGCTTTTTGGCAGTATATGAGACCACAACAAGAGTATTGGGACAAAGTTTGGCAAGAAAGAGATTGGTGTATTGCCAGCAACTTTGGTTACGGTTTGCTTGATGATTCGGATCCAGAATTTCTTGTGGGTAAGGACGTCCTTGATGTTGGTTGTGGTAATTCTGAGTATTCATCGATTCCGGATAACACAAAAATGTTTATCGGCGTTGATATTTCTGGAGTTGCACTCCGGAAAATAAAACGGGAGTCTACTCGTGGCGGTTTGCTTCAAGCGTCAGCACTCGCTCTTCCTTTAGGGGACAACGTTGTCGATTATAGTGTCTGTTTTGAGGCTCTCCCACTTTTTGGTGAACATTGTGGTGTTGCTTTGGCAGAGATGGCGCGCGTTTCGCGTGAAGGATTGCTTTTTACAGTCTCTCATCCCGATCATAAGTTGGCTCTTGGAAACCATTCCCCTCGGGATCTTCCTTTCGGGAAGTTATTTACGGGAACTGCCGTTAGCGTGACCGCGTTTACTGAATCGGAGATCAGTACTCTTGTCACTTCTCTAGGAATGCATTTAGAGACGCTTGCCATTTATACTTTTAATCAAGTGATGAATTATGGTGTTCCGGTCAGGCAGCAGACGGCCTATGTACATGGTAATGAGAAAGAAGCGATGTATGTGAAAGCAGTCCATCCCAAAGTTTAAAAAGTAAGTTAAGATTTGTCTTCTTACGCCAGCGTGGCACAATCCGGTACTGCGTCAGCATCTGCATGACGAATCTCGAATCGAATTGTGAGCGAACTGATCCTTCTGGGATTCCCGGTTCAAATCCGGGCGCTGGCGCTTTCTATTTGCTTTTTCGTTTGTTGTTAGCCCGGATTTGAACGGGGTCACGAACGGAGCGAAGCGGAGTGACTCGACCCGGTTCAAACAGATGTTCACGTTACGGTGAGTCTAAGAAAATCCGGGCGCTGGTGCTTAACGTATGGGGCCCTGTTGAATACCCTCGAATACTTGGAGAGGTTGAATTTTAGTGCAACGTTCGGCGGAGCCGAAAAAATCAAAGTAAATTTGGAGTCCGTCCATTAGGCGAACAAAGTGAGCAATTCAGAACAATGGTCAAAGGAACAATTTTATTTAGTAGTTCGTCGTAAGGGGAGGGGGTGTTAGTTTAGTTCTCAAATAAATTTTCTATTTCTCTTTTTAGATATGCAGGAACACTCTCAGATACAACTTTGTATGTATCTTTATGTTTAAAGAAATCTCTTTGTCCTGAGTCAACATCTACAAATTTAGATTTTTCATACTTCTTGTATATGATGTCAAATAATTGTTTTACTGGAGATTCGTTAAATTCAAATGATTTACTATTCAATTTTTTAAAGAGTTCATTTAGTTTAAGATTATTATTCAAATCACTGCAATGGTCATAAATTACTCTTAATACATGGAAAGAAGCTAATTTGTGAAATCTCTTTCTTTTTTCTCCGCGATAGTTTTTACCTATCCTCGAAATATAATCCCATATAATGTAAGGTATTAAATAATCTAATGGTGTTTTTTTGTCTTTAAAAACATCACTAAAATGGCTTGAAAATAGGTCATCCTCATGTGCGTGTGAGGTGTGGGGAAGTTTAATTATCGCCAGATTACACTTAATCAAATCTATATTTTTTACACATTTCAAAGCATTTATTCTTGAAGATTTTGCTCTTTCTTCCCTAAATTGTCCCTCTTTTCTTTCAAAATAATAACCTAATGTTTCTAAATGTCTTTGTAATCTGACTTGGAGAGGGTGATTTGACTTTAACATTCTTTCATCAACGGGAGTTTGTCTGTTGTTTGCTTCGATTATACCATCAATTAATTCTTGATTGATTAAACTGTCTCCAATTTCAACAATCTTAGCAAACAAACAAGAATCACTAGGTCTATTTTCTCCTATTGTGCTAATAGTTTGACAACCATTTATTATTTGTGGATTCTTTAAGATTATTTTTTTGTCTTCTTTTAACAAAGTAACTTTTTCTGATAAAATAGTTATTCCATTGTTGAAATACCAGAAATTTTGAGGCTGTTCTGCCAGAGTGTCTTTCATAGCTTTATTAGGTTTCTTCGATTCACTATAAAATATTCTTACATTTCTTGAAAATAACTTTTCTTGTATTTGTTTAGCTGGCGGCAAGGCCAAGCGGTGTATCCACAGAGACTTTGTTCCTAGCTAGGTGCGGAAATCTTCTGGTTCACCGCGAGAGGCAGATTCACTTGAGATATTTATCAAATAGGCATTAGGATTTTTTGGTCCCTCCATAAGTTCCAAATACGAAATTTCAACATCTCCTAATTCAGGGGTATGCCCATGCTTCCATTCTTCATATTTTCGTTCGATTTCTTTTGCGGAGATTATTTCTACGCCCTGACATTTATTGTCATAAATTGAGTAGTTTGGATTAGATTTATTTGTGGTAATAAAGTACAACTTTACTTTATATCCGTCCTCTTTTATCAATCTTATAGCTTTGTCTAATTTTTCTTTTAAACTCGCATGGATATACGCTCTTAATTCGTAATAATCAAATGTTCCAGTTAGATACTCATAGACTTTATTTAGTTTGTTCAGTTCATCTTTGTTAAATGGGGATTCTCCAATCTCTCTAGAAAATTTAGATTGAATTATTTTTATTGTTTTTATGTTGTGATCTATAATCACAGCATCACTTCCAGCATCTTTCCCTCTGTCTGTAATTACTTCAGTTATTTCAGAATCAGCTAAATTTTCTGTATCTTTGATATACCAAAAAATGAATGCTCTAAAATCTTTTATCTTAAAACGATTACTTATCTCATCTATCTCTTGTAAAAATTGAGTTTTCCAGTTAGCCATTCTAATACCCTATTGATAATTAAATAGGTCTCATATTTATAAATTGTTCTTTTTCGGTTCGTCACCCCCTCCTCGCTTTTAGTTTTGAATTATTTTAAAATTGTTCCCATTCTATTTTTTAGGACTCCAAATTTATTGTATTAAACTGGCGTTTCAACACCGCATGGCCTCAACAGGGCCATGTCTTTCTTTCATTTGTCAGATTCACTTCTCAGAAGAGCAGGAAAACTGGTTTAGCAGATATGCTCTGATCAAAGCTCTTCTCCGCAATTTTCTGTCGTGAGGAAGTGCGATCTTTACTCCCCCCAAATCCTGAACCTGTGTAGAATCATAGGCCAGAACAGTTAATGCTAGTCTGCGTTGTTCTTCCGAACTCAGATTTTGGGCAGCATAACGAGCTAAATTCTGGAGAGCATTGGGGATGAACATCAAGTACAAATTATTTCTTCCTGAATAGGGTGCTACCCTTGTCACGATCCCTTGTTCAATTTTATCTTCTGGCCGGTCGATAGGTACGTCCCCCGCATCGAGTAATAATTCCGTTCCGTTAGCAACAATTTCCTCAATACTCCTTACCATTGCATCATTTCCTGCTTCCGTAAATTCTTTTAGCGTAATCTCTCCGCTTCTGGAAGAAGCAATACTCCGTAGATATATTGGAAATCGGGAGCGTAGTTCTAGGTTGATTTTTTCCAAAGCTCCACGATAACAACAAACTTCGACAATTTTTGACATAAATTGTTATTTATTCACTTTCTTTAAAAAGGTTAATCCACGTAATTGTTACTCAGATTTAATCCACTTGTTCTTACTCATACCGTAACGCGTCTACTGGTTTCAATTTCGAACCTTGATATGCCGGCAGAATCCCCGAAAGAACTCCAACAACAAACGCAAATAATAAGCCGAACACGACAATTGCTGGCTCGATGGTGATGTTTAACGTAAATCCAGCTTCTTTAGATATAGAACCAACACCGAGAGCGATTCCTGTTCCTAAAGCGGTTCCAATGATCCCGCCGACTAATCCAATTAAACCTGCTTCGATGATAAAGAGCTTGAGGACATCACTATTCCGCGCACCGATGGCTTTCATGATGCCGATCTCTTTCGTCCGCTCTAAAACGCTGGTATACATCGAATTCATGATGCCGATGGCGCCGACGATCAAAGAAATGGCCGCGATGCCGACCAGTACGATCTGCATCACTCCGAGAATTTGATTGATCTGTTCGAGGATCTGTGATGATGTCAAGACTTGAAAATTAGTGTCTCCTCTCTTCCGTTCGAGATCTCTCTTGATCTTTTCTTGCAGTTGGGGTATTTCTGTCGTCGACTTTACTTGAGCGATGATCGCATCTACTTTTTCTGGTTCGTGGAAGATTTCACGCGCAGATTCCAGAGGGATGATGATTTGGTTATCATCTTGGGCGTTGCCGATCTCTTCGACGATGCCCACAACTTTAAATTCCATCTTGTTAATTGTGATCTTGTTGCCGAGACGTATTTCTTTCCCGAACAATTCTGTTGCGGCTCGAGCACCAACGAGGGCAACTCCTTTCTCGCCTTCTTTAATAAAACGACCTTCTTGCAAGCCGACGCCCATATCATCGTAGAACTCTTTGAAGTTATCCGTGGGAAGCGCAGTTATGGAAGTAAATCCTTTCTGTTGATGATATTGCACTTCCGTGCTTCTGAACAGTGTCGGCAGGACATAGGAGAGTCCGCCGATCTTCTTGATCGTCTCGACATCTTCGATCGTCAGCCCTTCTGATACATGTCCAGGACCTTGGAATCCTTTAGCGGAAATCATAATCCGATTAGCGCCGAATTGTTCAAACTGTTCTTCGATTGTACTCTCTAAACTACGGGAAATGGTGATGAGGGAAATAATCGCTGCAACGCCGATGACAATGCCGACGACGGTTAACCACGACCGTAATTTACGATGGCGGATACTGTGCACCGCCAGGTGAAAGTAATCAAGCAGCATGTTTTCGTTTCCTCTTGCGCTGATACCAAAAGAATATCACGATGATCAGTACAACAATCAGGATGATGGAAAGAGTAGAACTTTTTTCCGGCACCAATCCCCGCAGTTTTGCTTCTTCGGGCGTGTACACTTTCAGTTTTAGTAATTTTGGTTGGCTGATAACATTGTTGTCCGTGTCGCGATATTCCACCGTCAAGGCCAGGATAGGATCAGTTCCTTTAGGGAGAATAGTAAACTCTTCAGTTTCAAAGTCGCCGACATCAACGTCTCCAATATATAACGATTGCGGAGAGATGACTTCGTAGTATGGGCTCTCCTGCATGGTCACTTTGAGAAATTTAATCTGCATCAAGCCGTTATTGACAAATTTCAAGACGACGGGGCCGGATGTGCCCACCATTGTCACTTTTGATTCTCCGAGAATCAGGTCTAGTGCCGCTTTCGCTTTGACTTCGATGCTGATCATCGACGTTTTGCTGATGTTATTTTGGCTGACAATCACCGGAATTTTGTAGATGCCTGGTGTTGCTGTTGGCAGAGCTCTGACAAAGAGAGATACCATTTCGTGATCGTGGTCATCAATTTTGTCAATGACCATAGTATTTGATGTTGAGACGGGTGCAAAAGGCACATTTGTTAAGTCTAACGAGACGAGGATGTTTTCTGCTGTTTCGTCTGCACTATTATCCAACGTCAAGCGTAGTGTCAATTCTTCCCCTGGTAAAACGGTCTGTGGTTCGACTGTAAATGATGTCACTGCCACTTCTGCACCGACTACAGGGAGAAAAAGCACAGCTACAGCCATGAGAATGGCAATCTGTATTCCTACTTTTGTGTTCATTGTTTTTCCCTCATCGTTTTTTATGACTCTTTTGAGTTTGTGTATGACTAGTGATCTTACCGTCTTTGAGATACACAATCGTATCGGCTAATTTTGTTAATTCGTTATTATGCGTGACGAGAATGATTGTCTTTCCCTGTCGGTTGAGATCTTTGAGTAAAGTCATGACTTCGTCTCCTGTTTTAGTGTCGAGATTTCCGGTTGGTTCGTCGGCCAGGATAATTTCTGGATCATTGATCAGGGCACGGGCGATAGCTACTCTCTGTCGCTGGCCTCCAGAAAGCTGATTGGGAAGATGTTTCATTCTATTTTCCAAGCCGACTCTTTGGAGAAGCCTTGCTGCTTTTCTCATCCGTTCGTCTCTTGAGACATCTTGAAACATCATCGGTAGGGCGACATTTTCTAAAGCATTGAGGCTGGGAATGAGATTAAATATCTGAAAGATAAAACCAATTTTCTTCCCGCGGATTTGGGCCAGATCACTTTCTTCGAGGAGGTTGATATTATGTTCTCCGAGGTAGATTTTTCCTTTTGTTGCGGTGTCTAAGCAGCCGACAAGATTCATCGCTGTGCTCTTTCCAGAGCCGCTGGGGCCGACGATAGCCACAAAATCCCCCTGCCTAATCTCTAAAGAGATGCCATCGATTGCCGGAACGTCTATTCCGTCGAGATGATAGGTCTTATAGACGTCTTGAAGAGAGATGACTGGTTGGGCGGTTGTAGCCATAATCACTTTTAAAGAAGATTCTTTTTAAATGTTTAGGGTGGATTTATTATTTCAGAATCAATATCCTTTATGACCTATAATAGCGGATGTAAGTAATTAATATTTAGACCGCTATTATGTTCGGAGGAACAAACAAATTACTATTAATCACTTTGTTCCTCCGTTATAGAATTTAGGATAAAACAATCTCGAAAAAGTTCACTTCTCAATCATCTCAATTTCGATATTGAGACCATCCGGAATAGGCACCCGCATGACCAAGCGCAATGTTCGTTCATCGGCGGAAACATCGATCAGGCGTTTGTGGATCCGCATCTCATAACGCTCCCAGGTTGCTTTTCCTTCTCCAGAAGGGGATTTACGGGTGGTTACTTTCAATTTTTTGGTTGGAAGTGGGATGGGGCCTTTGAGAACGACACCCGTCTTCTCGACGATAGACTTTATGTCAGTACAGATCTGATTAATCTTATCAATCTCGGTACTCGCCAATTTGATCCGTGCATGTTGTGCCATAGTTTTTGTTTCCCGCATGATAAACCCGCGGTTTCTTATCATGCCCTATCGTGAGGGATTTTCCCTCAATGCCGATGGCTTATATTTAAGCCTTTCCTTTCACGACAAATCACTTGGAATTATTTAAAAATAAAAAAATAAATTATGATCTCATATTTACAGTTGTTTCTTGACAAGATCGATACACATTCCCGCAGCAACAGTCGCACCGGAATCGCGGATAGCGAAGCGGGACATCTGAGGGATATCCGTGTTCTTTTCGATGACAACTGCCTGCATCGGCTTCAATTTGACGATCGCCGCATCACCGTTACGCAGGACTTCTTTGTTTTCCGTTACTTCCTGACCCGTTGTCGGATTGAGCTTCTTGATGATTTGTTCAAAGCGGCAGGCAACCTGTGAAGTGTGGATGTGGAAGACCGGCGTATAACCGACGGTAACAACACTCGGATGACTCATGATCACAACTTGAGCAGTGAACTCTGTCGCAACGCTTGGTACATTATCGGCTGGGCCAAGAACGTCTCCACGGGCGATATCTTTCTTACCGATACCACGCACGTTGAAACCGATGTTATCCCCTGGTTCAGCTTGGTTGACTTGCTCGTGGTGCATTTCAATTGTCTTGACTTCACCAGAAACACCTTTGCCTTCACGTCCGGGTACGACAACAACTTTGTCACCGACTTTCATAATGCCCGTTTCAACACGGCCGACGGGAACAACACCAATACCGGTGATGTTATAGACATCCTGAATCGGCAGGCGCAGAGGCAGATTAGTTGGTTTTTGCGGCGTATCAAATTTATTGATCGCTTCTAAAAGAGTATCGCCAGTCCACCACGGCATTTTCGCAGATTTTTTGGTGATATTTTCACCAGGGAAAGAAGCGATCGGGATGAAACGCACCAGATCAACTTTCCATCCTGCCTGAGTGGCGTGTTTTTTCACTTCTTCGACTACTGCTTTATAGCGGGCTTCGGAGAAGTCAACACCGGAAATATCCATCTTGTTAACAGCGACCATCAACTGGCCGACACCAAAGATTTTGGATAATTTCAGATGTTCAATAGTTTGAGCATTTACTCCATCGTTAGCGGCAACGACAAGAACAGCGCAATCGGCTTGTGATGCACCGGTGATCATGTTCTTGATGAAATCCCTGTGGCCGGGAGCATCGATGATCGTAAAGTAATATTTATCTGTATCAAAGCGTTTGTGGGCAAGATCGATGGTAACTCCCCGCTCCTGCTCTTCTTTGAGATTATCCATGACGAAAGCAAATTCGAAGCCTTTCTTACCAAGCTGTTCTGCTTTCTCTTTCAATTTGCGCATCGCCTGTTCGTCGACGTTTCCCGTGTCAAATAGTAAACGTCCTACGGTCGTGGACTTACCGTGGTCTACGTGACCGATGAATACCAAGTTAATGTGTTCTTTTGTTTTTGCCATTTTCTCTATTACTCCTCCGTTTTTTGAATGGAATTTGTTGTTTTATAAACCACTCTCGGTGTATCTGTCTCAGGGAGATGTTTTGTTTATAAAGGTTTCGGTGGTGCTGGTGATAGGCGCTCGGCAGCGATTCTGGCCAATGCCTGCGTGAAAAAATCCACAAATGTTCGATCGTAATCGCCCGCGCCGGTGACATGATGCCCCAATTCGTGGATGTAGGTGTCAGCAAAATTTTTAAGATCGCCTAATTGGTCTCGCATTATACCGATATATTTCGTTCCATCGGGGAGTGTTGTATGTACACCCAAAGAACCGATGATCTTTCTTCCGGCTTTGGTATATAATCCGGAATACACCCTTACGTTAACCGGAATCACTTCTCCGAGAACAATCCGGCTTAGATCATCTACTCTGCTGAGCACTGCTTGTTCTTCGCGAGTAAGATCGGCAGGTTCAACCCAACGATATTCTGTCTCTGAATTAATTTCTCGAATAAGAACGTCGGCTCTTTTGATGCCTACCTCATTAAGATGCATTGCAACATACGGATGTAACGTAATCGGACGATAGCCCATTAATTCGGCATCAGCGTTCTCGTTAGTGTTTGTAGAAGCGATAATGGCATCGTCGCCATACATCTCTTGAAAAATACGCGCCCATGGGGATTGGTAGCGGGGAGATGATTTTGTAAAAGATGTATAATCAAAAGATCTCAGCTTTTCTTCGATTAGGGAAAGTTCCGAAATTGCGAATTCCTTAATTCCATTTCTGATTGTTTTTATCAGGGGCTGTTTAAAAACAAATCTCGGAGGAAATTCTTCTGTCGTTAAAGAATCCTGCTGAGATTTTCCAAGTGCCTCAAATTCCGTACAGGGATGGTAAAAATCTGGTTGATCATGCGCTTCCTGCAGGATCCGGTGAATGACCGTCGGATTGTCACAGTTCTTCAACAGATAACGAATCTGACCAAGAACAGTATCCCGGTCGGCGGTCTTTCGGTCTGGGGAGATGTTATCGATTCCCAGATCATAACTAAATAAGCTTTTCCCAGACCAGCTAAAGCGTATGCCTTTGACAAACAATGAAGGGGGATTACCTTCTCCCAAATCGAGAATTCGGGAAGGATGAGCCAAAAATGAGTGAGGGGCATACCATTCTGTGTAACGATCATTGAGGGCCAATACGTTGTTTGGCAACCCATATATCTCATCAAGGAAATCTTCGGGTGGGTTGACGAATACTGTCCGGGAACCTTTTATCTGATCTTTTCTCAGAGAGACTTGAAAACACAATTGTTTGATCTTTTGGTCGTCCACCAGATGTTCTTCTAACGTTGGCCGGGCCCGCCAGTTTTGTGAGCGGTATTCTATCGAGATGCCCTGTCGTAAAGCAGCAGCGGCAATTAATTTCAATCCTTCGCCAAATTGGCCGATGCTGAACGTATCTACGCCTTTGGTCGAAAATAAGAAAGATAACAATCTGTAATCGTAACCAGAACCATCATCTTCAAAGACGACTTCTGTCGTCTTGGCTTCTTCATCGGCATCTTTCAACGCGACGTATTTCCCATTTTGTTTCAATTTGACTGAGATTGTTGTTCCTTTGCTGTCTGCCGGCAAATGATTCGCAATTCCATCGAGTACAATCCTTTCCAGGCCCCAAGTGTCTTTTCTATAGTCGAGGGTGATACTAGTCGGTAGAAGAATATCTTTCTCTTTCTTAAAGACCTTCCTCCAAAGATTAGATAGGAAAGGAAAATAACCATCCCTCTTTTCTGTAGCTGGGGGGACCAGATAATCATACCCATCAACTTCGTGGCCGAGCAACACGCGGGCAACTGTTTTGGACACGGCTTTTTCAAACTGGGTGTTGAGAGAGCGCCGCCCCTGTTCTAATATCTCGAGTAGATCACTCATCCCGCACCTCAACCGGTTTCAACAGTGCTTTTCTTAATACTTTGATCTTCAATTCTACCAGTGTGCCAGGAGATAAATCTCCTTCCAGAATTTTGGGAAGCACGATTATTCCCTGCTTCCCGTGTTTCGCTACTTGTTTAGTAAGAGTAAATTCGACCATGGATGTATCACCGATGTATCTTTATGATCCGCCGATACAGCTCAAGAACACCGTTTATTGATAAACTTTTCGGTTAATTTGTTTCTTGGCAGTAGTTAAAAATCAAATAAACATGGAGGTCGCCCGCGCCTACTAAAACTTTACTTTTAGCACTTTCTCTTTTCCTGCCTGCGCGACCAGAAGATCATAGATTGCCAGATAGGGCAGGACTAAAGAAACACTGCTGGCATACAGTCCTGCTCCACCGATCGGGAGAATCACTTTTTGCCCGGCCAAAGCCGGATCATCGTCGATAAACAGCCGGGTAAGATCCGCCAACTCGGCGCTGGTCGGAAAAGGAGTTCGTGTGGCTGCTTCCATCGAAGAAGGAGTATATTCCTCTAGCATCGTTGGGGAGAGGGGAACAGTATTTCCTGCACTTTTCTCGCTGGAAATGCTACTGTCCTTTTCTCTGACCTGAGAAAAAAGTACCTGAGAAAAAACTTTTTGCCTTATTTCTTCGGAAAGAATTTTTCCTTGGGAAAAAATATAGCCGCAGCGTTGCGTCCCTTCCTGAAAATATCGAGCATGAATTATTTTTTCTAATGAGTCCTGTTGTCGGGAAGATAAATATCGTTGTTGGGAAGAAGCTTGTCCTTCACGGCCAAGAATCGCTTGGTCAATGCGGAAATCATATTCAAAATCTGCTTCCGCCAATTGCGCAAACACCCAATCCCAGCGTCCTTTTAATTCATGGAGTGTATTTCTCCAGCCTTCATCTTCATCGCGGTATGTGCAAATGTGAAGCTGCCGGGAAGTACTTTTTGTCCCGACGAGTGCTTTTAAAGGATGCAGATGGGGACATTCCAAATTTTCCCGCGCGCCGCAGAGTTGTCTTTTGCCAAAAGGAAGCTGATACGTTCCTTCATTCTCCAGGCAGAATTCCCATTCTTGTGGCGCAATCGTTTTTTTGCTCATGTGTTAAAACGCGGAGTATTCCACCACTCTCCACAGTGAAAAGAATATTTCACTGGGACACTAATGAAGTCGTTGCTTCATTAAGTGTTTCGAGTGGTGGTTTGCAAGCAAACCACTTATTTATCAGTGGAATACTTGCGTGCAAGAAATGAGAAAACGATCTCATTTCTGCACAGAAAACAAATCGTTGTTTGTTTTCTTGTGCTCAAAATTAGGCAGGGGTGAGCGAAGCGAACATGCCACCGGTCTATTTGACCGGTGGTCCCCTGCCTATTTTGACAAGAAAGAGTACTATCTTTCTTTGTGTACTATTGATTATCAATGAACCCCATACGATCTCTCTTCAAGAAGAAGAATATCTCCGTTGGGGATATACAAGCAGGATTGCTGTTCTGTGAGCAGGTACTTCCTGAATCCAAAATACGAAAGCGGTTCTCCTTTTTCAGTATCTTCTCCGGCATCATTTCCCGCATCATTTCCAGAATCGAGATATAGCATACCTCCTTGCGCAGCGATAGTTCCTTCGAGAGTTTGTTGTTGATGGCTTTCCCTTTCTTCCCGACGAGAACGATCAGATAGGCCCATAGTTCACCGATGATTATAGACCTCTTTTTTCGTGAGATCTTTGAGATATGAGGCGGGCATTTGGCTTTGTTTGTCGGGATTATTTCTCCAAAAAGAATTGAAAGCGTCTGCATGACAGCATAAAAATTCATCGATGGCCTTTTCCATATCGCCGCCCAGCTCTTCGGCAATGATCTGGACCAGCTGGAATTGAGCGACAAAATAATCGTGCTGTGGAAAAACAGAGCAAGGTTCTTGATCTTTAAGCATTGCTGACGCAGAAAGAATTATTTTTCTTTGATATGCGTCATATATTCCGCTGATCATGCGCTGACATTACCTTGTTTCTTTCTTTAGAGATGTTTGAAAAAGAGTAATTTTGGCAAATAGGTTGTTTATTTCTAGCCAAAATTACGACCACCAGAAATAGAACAGAGATTCTATTTCTGTGCAGAAATGAGATAGTTGTTTCATCTCTTGCATTTCAAATTCTCTGGAGAAGTTTGGAGATCAATAATTGAATTATTCAAACTTCTCTTTACCTTGCGTCTTTCTTTATTTCGTGTCTCGCCGCGGGCTGCTTCCTTCTTCTTCTGGCACACGGTAAAACGGTGAGTGCGCCGGCTCTTTCTGGTTAATTCTCCAGACGTCTTCTAATTCAGACATTTCCGTTGCCAGGCCAAATCCTCCGCAAATGCCCATTGCATGCGGCATACATATCCGGATCTGCCCAACGAGATAGATCCTTCCATCATCCTCTTTAACAAAGACCGGACTGCCGCTGTGCCCCGGCTGGACGGTGATATCAAGCATAGTATAATAGTGGCCGTCTAATTCCACCTGCGGGTTAAAGACGATACCTTTGGTCACGCCTCTCTCAAACGCAAGAGGCACGCCGAGGACGTACACATCATCGGCCAGATGTTCCTGCAATGATGAAACTTCATAGGCACGAGAGACATACAATGGTGTTTCAGCGCGCAAGACAACCGTGTCTAAACTTTGATCTTCACGGATCAGTTCCAGCAGGATGTCATCAGCGGAATTGGAGTCATACTTGCTGTCGACGATAGCGATCTCTTGTTCTATCTTTTTCCAGACTTTTGCCGGCATCGCGCTAAAGAAATCAACCCTGCTGATCTCATCGGGAAGGTTGACCACGTGATGGTTGGTGGTGACATAGGACCAGCCGGCCTCTTGTTTATATGCCAGCCCAGACCCAAACTGGGCGGTGGTAAAGGTATCCCCGTTCTCATCTTGATACTTCCCTTTGCTCCGTACGCAGACAATGGATTTAAAAATATCCTCCAGCGGATCGCTCTGCACGCATTGCTGTTGAGATTCGACGGGATAGCAGACACTAGAACAGCCGGGTGCGGAGATGATAGTCGCTGCAGCAACGATTGCCGTCAGTAGCTTTTTCATGGGAAATACCTCTTTTCTGCCTATGCTGATCAGCACGAGCAATTATTATTCTCTGGAATGTATTTCCCGTTCAATAAGTTTTTTTACATCGGTCTGCCCTTTTTCTTGGACACGTATTTAGTTTGCTTGAGCTTATTTTTGGGAAACGACAGTTCTACTGCAACGCGAAGGATCAACATAGGCGTGTTCAAAACGCTCGGCAAGGCGGACAATATCGCCATCCCTCTTTGAGGTAATTTCCACGGTCCAAAAACCCATCATATTATCTAAATTTCTAACCTCATGAAACTCATCCGCTAATTTCATTGTCCCTGCCTGGAAAACGTAGACATTACGCAGAAGGTTCATATCCGCTTTATGATAATGGCCGATTTGAAGGATATGCGGCTTTATTCTCCTGCCGTTAGGGTTGGTCATGTTCTCAAAAGAATATAAAAGCATCGTCAGATTCTTGATGATTTGCTGTGGCTTGTAAGATAATGTCCGTGCAGAACCATCTCCGGGATGTAGCATCATCATGATTGTATTACGTTGTTCTGGTGGGAGATGATCAGGCCCGATTCTTACTGCCCCAACCCGGCCGCTACCAAGTTTTTTACTTTCCAAAATTCGAGCAAGATGCTCCGGGTCATAGTCATCTCTCCCAAAAACATCTTCTATGCTCTCGCTTTTAAGATATTTCATATCTCCTCGGGCAGATGCTATATGACGACAGATGTCTACTCCGGCGTTTGTTTGAAAGAAATGGTCATGATTTCCCGCAATAAAAAAAGTCGTCACTCCTTCACGGCGAGGCCATTTAGTAATTACGCGTTCGTACTGGCCATCAAAGGTCTGGCATCCGTCACGTAAATAAAGGTACATATCCCGATGAGCAAAAGCGCCATCTACCAGGTCTCCGGAGTGAAGAATGGTCTTTGCACCAATAGCGACTGCCCGATCGAACATCTTTTCCAAGCCTTCGATATTATCATGTTTTGACCCAATGTGCGTATCGCTTACAAAAATGTGACGGGAAGTATAGGTCGGATCAATCGTGAGACGATAGCCTGGCGAAACTACTTTAATCTGTTCTGATCCATCTAAAACTAAACCTTCCATGCTTCTGACACTTACTTCTGCAGGACCTTTCTTTTTGCCGTTGGACAATGCTTCTTCAATTCCGTCATAGATTATTTGGTATAACGCCTGAGTATCTTTGGGAGATAACCCACTATGACCACAGAGAGCAAGCAGATCTGAAGGCTGGCTAGCTTCTAGGTCATTGAGAATTATTCCTTTGAGAAATGCTTTTAATTCAGCGGGTTTTTTCCCCGATTTTATTAATTTTTGATCCAAACTGCGTTCATCTATTTCCATTTTTAAGTACCCCCCATTTTCCGATTAAAAAGATTATTTCTCTTTCGGTTTGGTCATGCTTCGTTTCCAGACGGGAAATGTCTCGACATACGTCCAAATCTTCTCCTCTTCCGGAATAACATTGAGGATCATAAAGCCAACATTGCAGCTATATGCTCGATCTCGCATCTTAAGCGTCTGATGTTGCAGCCCGGGGAGTTTAAGAGCTTCTACGTCCTGATAACGGCTGTACCATAACTGCTGGGTGCCACTGACAAGCCAGATATTTGGTTTGTCGCCGCCGGTCATCGCCTCTAATTTCTTTTGAGGTTGATATGATACACCGTAAGTATAATAGGGCCGCTCATTATAGATGCGAATCGTAAACGATTTCTTCCCATCTGGATTAAAAACGAGATCTGTTTCAACGACACCAAGATAATTAAAATCATTTTGTGCTTCACCAATATCATGCGCAGGGTTAATCTGACCAACTTCAAATGTTGCATCAGCATGACCGAGAATAAAATGGGTTGTGATTCCCGTATTCTTTGGGAAATGATCTTTTAGTAATTCTATTTGCTCTTCTAATTCTACAGTTAATCTGTCAGCCTGGCGGTATCGCTTATCTGATTTCCCTGCCAAAACATTTCCACAATGGAGAACGTGTTCAATGCCTTGATCTGAGAAATAACGATAAGCGGCTCGGATGACGCCGTGGTCAGTTGTAGGCGAGCCATAATGGGTATCGCTAACGATTCCAATGCGCAGGCCAATTTTTTCCTCGCCCATGACCATTACTTTTCCCAGCGGAAAGAGATCTTCATGTGTCCACTTAGTAACATCGATGCTTTCTCTGGTTAAAATCCGGTTATTATGGACATAAATATTCGCTCCCCACAGGGGGATGTTTTCCAATAGTACCAGTGCTTCTTGCGGTGACAGCTCGACCATATCTGAAAAATGGCTAAGGAGCATTCCCTTTTCATGCATTGTTGCTTTCTTGAGTCTACTCAGAATCGCTCTTCTCCCACTACGCCAAATTTCTCTCATTCTCTTCTCTTGTACTGCATCCATTATTTCCTCCCCCCTGTCTGTTATTCTTTACTTTGATGTTTTTATGAAACATTTCTCTTTTTCTTACTTTTTTTTTAAAACAACATGTTTTAATCTACAAATAATCATCCGCTAACGGCGTGTCGGTAAGGAAAGCGCGGATCGTCCCTGCTTCGATAATCCCTCCCAGCCCGCGCAGTTCTTTCGCATTATCCTCATAGCGAAAATTGATCTCTCCGGCATAGAACGGAACGCCTTTCTGGAAAATGTAAAATCCGCCGCCGGAATAACCTTGATTGATGTCTCCGCCAACAATCTGATGAGAAATCCCAACCTCTTTTTCTCCGGCGACCCGGCCGAAGAAAAGAGTCCTTCTCTCAAAGACCGTAAAACCGACCCCCGCACCCAAATAGCCCGGCAAGAGGAGCGAGGCAATCTTGCCCGGGAACGCCGAACCATATCCTCCGTTGAGCTTGAGCAAAGCCAGATCACTGTCGGCATCAATTTTGAATATCTCCGGTAGAAGATCATACACTTCCGGACATACTTCCACTGCTAAAGAGGAACTGCGGAGGTTGTGGAGCGCCGTCAGGACATAATTATCCCCTGTTTGATGATCCTCTAATAATGTTCCGGAACCAAAACCATCATCATTTAAGATGCGAACCGACGAAGAGAGCAGCATTTCAATTGTCTTTCTGTTGAGATGAAAATCAGTATAATCAAAATTATCGAAATCTTTCCTGCTCTCCGCACGAACCGGTGAAGTCTGCTCAGCAGGGTTGACTAATTCAGAAATTGTTCCAGAGGGAGAAGGAGAACAAAAAGACATCGAGAGAGACAACAGAAAGGGCGCAATCGTCCTCCTGAATTTCATCTCGTAGCAAACCTCCTCATGATATTTCTCCAACAATCACCGGTGCTTTTTCAATCTTTCCTTTATCTTCCGAGGGATTACTTTTCCTCAGCTGATTGATGTAGCCGACGATTTCTTTAACGTTATCTGATGCAAAGACCACTTTGGCATTTTTAGGAAGCGGGCTATGCCGGCAATTCTTGCAGACAAAGCGGCTGACGGCCGTGCTGATCTGCAGATAATTACAATGCGGACAATGGGCCAGCGCAAGCTGCTTGCTTCCTTTACACCCATAGCAGATTTTACTATAGCGATGGATCGTCTGGAAATACGAATCACATTTAGTACAGCGCCTTATCTTTGGAGATAATTGCATTGGTTACACAGATGGGTGGTTATTGCTCGTTTGATATAATATGACCCGTCGAAGTTGACGCCCAGGACATTGTCATTGTGTTCTTTCATCTGGATATTGCAATGCGGACAAAAAGCATCTTTCATTTCTTTTCTCTTTCCTTTTGCCGAGAGATAAGAATGGTAGAGCGAATGTCGAATGTGCATGGGCTTATTTTTGGAAAATACTGCTGTTTTCACATCATCCACCCCCCTTATCAGTTCATCTATAGTAATAAACGAATATGTTTCTAAAAAGTGATTGAAGATATATTCTTTCTGTATATGAAGTATATTCTTCTTTGGAAATTCCTCTTTTGAAAAAGGCACGTACTTCTTTCTTTTATGCAAAAATAGCCAGAAAACCATTGACTTTAGTCAATGGATGTCCACAGCAAAGCTACGACTTTGCTGGGACGCCAATGAAGCCTTTGCTTCATTGACGGCTTCACGCATTTTTATGATTTTTTGGCTTAACAAATCTATCTTGAAAAACAGAAGTCGTTGACCGTTGGCTCCGGAGAAAAAGTCCCCTTGGCCATTGACCATGGCAAAAACCAGTCGTGTTCAGTGTTGCAGAACTCGCCATTCAAGCATATCGTTTTTGCACCTGTTCCAGGATACCGCTTCCCACGGTCAATCTTGAGACCAGGCAGACGACTTTTTCTCCTAAGCATTTATCATCGTACGTATTAAGTCTGTGCTTGGGCAGGTCGGCCTGCCTCGTCTCGCCCGGAAATGGTAATCAACTTCTCTCCAAAAATATTCTCGAAGATGAGCGAAACTCTGAATTTCTTGCTCAAAGCCAACGCTCGGCAGGCCATCTTGACCAAGCCCGCACAGACTTAACTTAATACGTACTTATCATCCTAACCTTTAAAAAGAAACAGCAATTCTTCAGAGTCATGCTTACCGACAAACAAGTTGCTTTCCTGCGGGAAGAACTGGCACTGGCAAAGAATCCATTGTTCTTCTACGATGGCGATGCCGATGGTTTGACTGCTTTCCTCCTCTTGTATCGTCTCCATCGGGAAGGCAAAGGCTTTGCCCTCAGTACTACCTCTACTTTAGGCGAACAATTTCTGCGGAAGGTGGAGGAATTCAACCCCGACAAGATTTTCGTTCTTGATATTCCGCTGGTAACCCAGGAATTCATCGATGGGGCAAAACGACCGATCTTCTGGATTGACCACCATCCCGTTCAAGACCGGACTGGAGTGCATTATTACAATCCCCGGATCAAAGAACCTTCGGCCTATATTCCGACGAGCAGGATGGCCTGGCAGGTCAGCGAACGGCCAGAAGACCTGTGGATTGCCGTGGCCGGCTCTTTGGCGGATTGGCATGCTCCTGATGAGTTGTTGGACCAATTTGTTCAGCGCTATCCTTTGCTGCTTCCAGAAAAAAGTGACTTGGCGACGATGATCTACACGCAGCCGGTGGGAAAATTGGTGAAATTTTTCTTTTTCATCCAAAAGGGGCCCTCTTCGGAAGTGCGTAAATCGATCAAAGTCCTGACAAGGATCAACGCGCCGGAAGAGATTTTTGAGCAACAGAATGCTGCCGGAAAATTCCTCTTTAAGCGCTTTGCGGCAATCAACCAGAAATATGAAGCAGTTTTGACTAAAGCCAAAAAAGTAGTGACGAGCAGCAAGATCATCCTCTATAAGTACACTGAAAATGAATGGTCATTTACCGTCAACCTGGCTAATGAATTGATGGCTTTCTATCCTGATAAATATGTGGTCATCGCTCGCCAAAAAAGCGGCGAGATGAAATGCAGCCTGCGCGGCAAGAACATCTTGTCTCTACTGCAGCGGGCACTCGTCGGAGTAAGTGGTTCTGGCGGGGGACATGACGATGCCTGTGGTGCCGTCATCAAAGAAGAGGATTGGGATATCTTTTTCCGAAATCTTAATGAAGCAGTAACGGCTTCCTCAATCTGAGATGGCCTACCACTCTTTCCTTTTTCCTGTTCTGGTTGTGATCTTAGGGCCTTTTTGTGGATTCCTCCTTGCCCGGATCGCGGAAGAAGAACTTCTCCCCGCTCGGAAATATCTGATTCCCTTAGCCTGGATTTTGGGAGCGGGTGCTTTCCTGACGCTCGCTTTTCTCTTTTCTGATCCCAGTCTGTGGCCGGTTCTTGCTGTTGTCCTCTTTCTCTGGGGCATGAACTTTGGAGTTTTGTCTTATGAACATTGGTGGAAAAGATGAGACAGAGAGCGACGCTGGAAGAAGCAGTCAAAGAGAAAGTGCTGTCTTTACTGGAAGAGACATTGAGCAAGAATCTGGGAATAATTGTCCCGCAATTAGAGACAGATATCACCGCTAAGCTTGCCCAGGGTTCTTTTCCGATCTATATCCAACGAGATCTTCATTTTACGGAAGCAAAACAAAAATTTAAAGAACATTTTCTGCGGCGCGAATTGGAACGCCACTTTGGCAATATTTCACTCACTGCCCAGGCGCTGGGGATTAATCGGAGAAGCTTGCATCGTACTATTCACGAATTCCGGATTCTGGTTCAGAGAGGAAAAGCTCAGAGAGGAAAGAATGGCGAACAGCAGCAGCAGCAGCAGCAGGAGCAGAAAGAAGTAGGAGAGACGATTCGCCAGACTTTAGATCAGTATAAAGATGTGTTCCATCCTTTGAAGATGGAAAAGCTCTATGAAAACATCTCGACCCTCTCCCAGGATATCGCCAGCCTCCTCCCTCCGGTTCAGTTCAGCTGGAAAGAAGCAGAAGCCGAATTTGAACGGCAATTCCTCCGCGAAGCGTGGCTGAGGAACAAGCAGTCCTTTCTGTCGATGGCACGGGATATCGGCTTGCGTCCGGAGACCTTATCACGGAAGATGAAGAAGCTGGGATTGAGATGAAAAAGCGCCGGAAGATAGCTGAAATCATCTGAAGAAATAGGTTATTAAATGTTCTAATGCTTTTCGGATAGCTAGCTCCGGTCTTTTCTCTGAATAAAACTCGCCGTGAGTCTGGACAAAAATTTTTGTGTTGTAAAAATAGATGATAATCTCTTTTTCTCTCTTCTCGCCGTCGATCACGGCTCGAATCAGAAATGGAAATTTCAGAATGGGTATTTTCTTAATTAATTTTTTTGGTTCGTATTCCTCTCTATGCCATTCCCCTTGGTAAAGTGCTAGATGAAGAGAAGAAGCACGGGCAAAGCTCACCGATTCCTCTTCCTTCCGTTCGGGGATGGCTTTGACGGCAATCACTTTTCCGGGCAATAATACTTGAAGCTGTCTCTCGATTGTCCTTTGGATATATTCCTTGTTCTTGCGCAGATAATTGTTCCCCAATTGCTGTTTCTCGAGAAGCCAGTCTAAAGCTTCAACATGAAGATGTGAATAGATGCTCTCCCAATACATCTCCGACTTATGGACAAATGTACTGATATTAATAGTTGGATCCACTAACTGTTTTGCTCTTGCCCATCCCCCTATCCAATCACTAGTCGTATGTAGCCATTTCAGGTATCTTTCAAAAGAACGAAGGTCATGGATTACAATTCCCAGAAGTTCGGCAATATGGCTGGGTATGGAATCTTCCCGGCGTAAGATTCGTTCGTACTCGGTCCCAATATGTCCTTCAACCATGGCGATCTTATCCTGAAGACGGAACAGAAAACGAAATGCTTCCACAACTGTTTTTTCACACCAATGTTCAATGGATGGTCGTAAAGTATTCGCTCCAGATTTGATTGTTTGTCTAACTTTATCTAAATTCTCATGGATTTTCTTGAATTGAGGTAATTCCCTTTTTAGAACGCTAATGGCATATTTGAAGGTCAATTTCTCTTCTGCGATAATTTTCTCGAGTTCTGCTTGGAAATCAGCCACTTATCCAGAGAATCAAAGAGAGTATTTAATCTTTTTGTTGGGGTGACAAATCCAATGAACCTAGACAAAAATAGATACCCACTCTCACTCGAAAACTATATAAGCAAAAATAGCTTTCCCCGCAGTTCAGATGAAAAAGAGGCGGAAAGATGTTCATATCGGAAAAAACCCGGCGAGATATGAACGCCATCCGATTTTCCGCCAGCATCTGACCCGCGGACAGAAAGCAGCCGATAAGATATCAACCTTCGGCGGAAGCTGGACTTTCCTTGCTGTTTTCTTTATCTTTCTCGCCTTTTGGATTGGAATTAATTCCTGGTATCTGCTCAGCGACTATTTTGACCCCTATCCTTTCATCCTGCTCAATCTTATCCTCTCCTGTCTTGCTGCCGTGCAGGCGCCGGTCATCTTGATGAGCCAAAATCGCCAGGCGGAGCGTGACCGGATTGATGCAAAGTATGATCACCAGATCAACCGGAAAGCGGAACGGGAGATCCAGTATTTACATAAACGGTTTGATGACCTGGAAAAAACACTGCGTAAGAAATGAGATTAAACGTATTTTTTTGAGTACAGATTTAGTTGAATAAAATCTGGATTAGCTCACTAGCGAAATATTTATTAAGATACACCTAGGATTAATAAACCGATGGCAATCAAAATTTTCCTAACGGGGGGGACTTTCGATAAAGAGTATCACGAGCTAGACGGCTCTCTCTTTTTCAAAGATACACACCTGCATGAAATGCTCAGACTTGGGCGGAATCGTGTTCCGGTAGATACACGCACTTTAATGATGATCGACAGCTTAGATATGACCGAAGCTGATCGTGAAACAATCGCCCAAAATGTAATCAAAACTGATGCCGATAAAATTCTCATTACACACGGCACCGACACAATGGTAGAAACCGCCCAAGTGCTCGCTGAAAAAGTCAAAGGTAAGATTATTGTTTTAGTTGGTGCAATGATTCCCTACAAGTTCGGAAATTCCGATGGTCTTTTCAATCTTGGCGCGGCTCTTGCTTTTGCTCAAACTTTACCGGCAGGTGTGTATATCGCTATGAACGGACAATACTTTGCTCATGACAACTGTCGCAAAAATAAGCATACGGGTTATTTTGAATCCTTAAAGTAAGTCGTCCCGCCTTTTTCTAAAGGGGCCAACCTGGTGCTTTTCATTCCACCAGCAGCACTTTCTTCCCTTGGCGGATGGTCAGATAAGGCTTCTTCAGATGCTTCTTGAGTTCCTTGTCCTGAGTCAAGACCAGCCGGCCCTGATGTGAATGCCCAACTAATTCATCATCGACAAAATCGGTGGAAGGGATCACCTGTACTTTTTTGATCTCCAATAATTTGAGGGCAATCGCCGCCGCAATTTTATATTTCCCGCGCTGTTCCAATTGAATTCTCTTTAATTCATCAATAGTCCCACTTAATACGGCCAGCTTGTAGGGAAAAAGACAGGATTTCTCTATCTCTAAGAATAGGTCTAATTTCTGTTCTCCTACCGCCATGACCGCGTTAGTGTCCAGGATGATCGTTTTTGTTCTTGTTGTTTTCATGTTTGGACATTCTCAGCCTGGTGTCATCCGTTTTTTTCGGTCAAGAGAATGATCTGTTGTTGGGCTTTAATCCAGAAAAGCCGGGTGAGAACAATAACCGTGGCGAAGAAGATTGTAGACGAGACAAGAAGAGCAAAAGAGGTGGAGAGTTCCATCACCAGCTTTACGAGATATCCGGCTCCCATAATGAACAAAAAAAGAATGACGGCCAAAGGCAGTGAATAACGAATCTTTTTTATTCCTGTCGTAAAACTCTGCCAAAACATTTTTTTCAAACTAGAAGCGCCGATCTGGGCTGCGGCGCAAATGAAGAGATAATAAACCACTAGGAATAAATAACCGAGCATGGTCAGCCTGGCGTAAAGCCGTTCCTGATCGGGGTCGCCAAACAGCGATGCCTTGACAGTTACGGAAAAAAGAATAAAACAGGACAATCCTAGAATAATAACCAATAAAACAAAGTACAGCCAGCGCTTTCGTTGTTTCTGGAGTACATCTTTCCATGAGGAATATTTCTCAAAGAACGAATGACTGCCCAGCCAGAGGGCGGCATAAAGAGTCACGGCGATAATGGCAAGTGAGAATAACCAGCGCAGCGCATATGTCTGGACAAGTTGGTAACTCTGGTATAAAGGAGTTATGTCTTCTAAAAAAGGCTGGCCGTCACTTATTTTTTGGGGATCAAGGTTGGCTTGTTCTACTTGATTAAGGACCCCCTGGGTTCCCACCAGCATCTGTTGGAGGTTTGTCGTCGTGACACTGCCCAAAGCACCAAAAAAGATGAGCTGAAGAAGAATGAGAATGACAAAGAAGACTTTACGTTTCTGGATAGCCTGTGCTGTTTCTGTTCCTGCCTTGTTAATCAGTGATCCAAAATGCATAAATGAGTGTTAGCGTTATAGTTTAAAGACTTTTCTCTCCCGCGTATTTGTTTAGCTGGCGGTAAGACCAAGAGAGGCCAGGCGGCTGACTTTTTTGACAGAGCCATTCCAACCAGAATGTTTATATAGGCTGCCTTTCTTTTCTTGAAATATATATATCCCCTCCAAAAAATCAAACTGGATATATGTTATCTGTGATCTTATGGAATACCGCAAATTAATTTCTTTCGGAAAAAATAGTTTTGTCATTTCTTTGCCTAAAAGTTGGGTGCGCCAGAATAATCTCCAAAAAGGCGTTTTGATCTATGTGGAAGAACAAGAGAATAATCTTCTCTTAAGTTTGGGGAGTAAACAAGAGACTGTAGAAAAAGTAAAGGAGATCCCCGTAGACGGAAAGAGTGTGCGCCGCTTAAAACGCGAGATCATCTCTGCCTACATTAAAGATTACAAGACGATTGTTCTCTTTGGAGAAGAATTAAAAGATAAAGCGGTAGATATCCAGGATACGATTCAGAATCTGATGGCATTGGAGGTGATGGAGCAGACTTCTCGTAGATTGGTTGCACGGGATTTTCTGGACATGAGTACCATTTCCATCATCAATCTTCTCCGCAAGGTCGATGTCATCATTCGGGCGATGATGGAAGATTGTGAAGAGATGTTTGCCAAAGATGATTATGAAAGTATCCTTCATCGCGATAGTGATATTAACCGTCTGGCGTTCCTGATCTTCCGGGCAGTGGATTTCGGCCTGAACAATTCGGCATTTATCTATAAAAAGCAAAACCTGACCAGTCAGAAATTGCTGACACACTGGTGGACGGTGTATCATCTGGAAGCAATCGGCGACGATGTCAAGCGCATCGCCCGCTATATGCGGATGACTCATCTCGAGCCAAAGCAGCGTGACTGCTTCTTGAAATTATTAGCGACGGCGAAAGAGACCTATTTGCGTGTGCTGAAAGGCCTCTATGCTGAAGATGTCGAATTGGTCCATGCCGTTTTGGATATGAAAGAGAAGCTGATTGATGATTGTGAAACTTTCTACCAAGCCAACAAGAAAGTGGAAAACGCCGGCCCGCTGGTCGATCATCTCAAGTCGATCATCACCGAGATCTATAGCTTAGGCAGGGTTATTTATCAGTCGGATATTAAAGAAAAAGCGTAAGTTATTTAAATAGTACGCGTAATTTTTATTCTCAGATGTTCTGATGGGGGGGTATTAAAAATGAGTTTACGCAATGTTGTAGCCGGTAGTTTAGCCACGCTTCTGCTGTCTGGTTGTGACGGAAAAGAAGAAGAAGAGAAAGAGCGCATTGGTCGTGTTGTTGTCGATGAAATAGAAGAGATCAGCAAAGAAGTGACGAAGCGATTCACATTTTTAGAAAATGATTCTCCATTAGAAGAGAAAGCGCGTGATCTGATGGAATATACTGCTGAAATTGGTGTTGAAGTTAAAGATGGTCTCCCCGTGTTCGCCAATGATGTTAGATCATCTAAAGTAACTCTTGATAATGGGATGATCCTTGTTGCTCGGCAGTATGAGGGGCGTGCGAATAAGGACGACAGATCCATTGTGTGGCATGAAGCAAGGGGCTATAGTTTTCTATCAGTTGATACCGGCCGGATGAGATTTCAATTTTTTAATCTCGATGGTTATGATAAGACAAGACAGGTAGAAGCGTATGTCCGTGGACCTGCTTCTGTAGTCAATCGAGATATACACTCTCTGGTTGAAGCAGCTCTTGAAAGTGCTTATCAATCGATTGTCCATCCGAAAAGCGGCTGTGTTGATCGATAGGGATGACGATTTTTAGACAGTGACTTTCAGATTACTTTTTTTCTCTCTCATTTCTCTGTTTCTTTTCTCTCTTTTCCCCGGTCCAAAAAAGAAAGATTTTTAAACGAGATAACTCCCTGCTCTGCTGATGAATGCAGGGGTAGCAAAGCCTGGTCAAATGCGCAGGACTTAAGCCCCATAACGGAACACCAATCAGCATGATTGGCTTCATCGCGAAGATATCCTGTTCCTTAGTGGATTCGGGAGTTCAAATAGATGTCACGTCACCTGAAAGACGAAGCGACAATCGCTGATCTCAATCACGATGTCGCAGGAATTCAAAAGAGGGCGTGTATCTTTGAAAGTCTCCTCCCCTGCACTTATCGCCCCCGTGGCTCAGTGGCAGATGTCACGTCACCTAAAATGTGAAGAAAATCACATTTTTGTGCAAAAATAGGTTTAGAGTTCCTATTTTTTGCATCTGAAAGACGAGGTGACCTGCGCTGCGCTTAGTCACCAGAAATTATTGCCCCCGTGGCTCAGTGGTTGAAGAAATTCCACGAAAGAGCGTGTCCTTGGTATGCGAAAACAAACAGGACAAGGTCGCGAGTTCAATTGCTGATGTCCAAAACATCATCCTGAAAATCTCGCCGGGGGCTTATTTTTTCTCCAGAACCAAACCTATTTACATTTCCCTTGTTCACAAGCCGTATACTCAACACCACAATCCGTAACACCGGCCTCGATTTTTTCATTGGTATCGGGATCACATTGATACTGATAAAGAACGTTTCCTTCACAGATATCAGGATATGGTACGTTATTGAAATCGAAGACCATGCCCGCAGCTGTCGGCTCATTAGCCGGATCAGTGTCAATACAGGCTTTGACACAGGCAAAAGTCTTGCTCTGCGGATCTGCCTGATCGGAGAATATGTTACAGGTCTCTCCCCCAGCGCAATAATAAAATGAGGAAACGGGCACAGTTCCCAGACAATTAAAATCTACAATTCCTTTCCCGGGGCCGAGAGAGAAACAGTAATCGCTCTTAACATACTGGTTGCCATGATGATCTATTCCATCAACTTTACCTTTCTGCGGAAAATTTTTCCCGCCATCCGAATCTTTACACGTTGGCTGATACGGCGAAGGGATACATTGCAGTGTCGTCTTTGCCGCTCCTTCGATAACTGTCACCTCTCCAACACAGATCTCATTGATCTTACACCAAGAATAGGAGATGATGGGGAATCCTCCGTTACTACATATCCAATCGTGAATCGCATCGCCACTACTGTTGTGTGTGCACCCATCATTCTCATTGAATTCCCCTCCATCTTTATACATTCCGGCAACATACCCTTTGACCGGATAATTCATCGTTCCATCAGAATCAAAACAACTCGGCATAAATCCCGGCACGCAGGCTAACGTCGGCTCGCCATCGATCAGCTCTTCGAGGCAAATCTCATCAGCCAGGCACGGCTCGGTGATTGATTTCACTTTATTCCCCTCACAAGTATAGTCAACGATGAACTCACTTTCATTAGAATTTGAGCATTGATCATTTTTGGTCGTAATTGAACCATTTAGTTCGAGTAAGAGAACTGAACCTTTTACACTCATGTTTCCTTTGCCATCGGTATCGTGACACTGACTGCAGGCACCATTAACGCAGGACATGCCATACTTGCAGTTGGTGACATCGGTATGCCATGTTCCGTCTGCACTACAGATGACGTGAAGAACTTTGTCTACTTCGCTTTCCAAGCAGAAGCCAATATGCCAATCGCTATCATAACTATACAGTGTTGCGAGAGGATATTTCCCCTGTGGATCTGGTTCACTGCAGAAATCTTCGTCCACGGGAACACAGCTGTCCTTAACCCCATCGCCATCAAGATCATAAGGATATTCCGTCTGGATACCAACGAGTAGATTTTCCGGACAAAGATCGAGGATACAACTCTCCGCAAAGCCATCATTGTCGTTATCATACGGAAATTCCTCCTGCACACCGGCCAATGCTGGACAGAAATCAGGAGCGCAGCTATCAGCTGTCCCATCACCATTGGTATCATACAAAAAATCGGTCTGGAGGCCTTCCACAAAAGGACAAATATCTACCGCCGCACAGCTTTCACCCCATCCATCGCCATCGTTATCGTAAGGGAAACTAGTTTGCAGGCCGGGCAGATCCAGACAGACATCCTCCGGCTGGCAGTAGGCTTCTCCCACGGAATTGAGCGCGCAGGTTGATTTGGGAAGATAATCCTGGCATTTCATCCCTTTGCCATTCGGCAGACCATCTGAACAATAAGATTCGATCAGGACCATTGGCCCTTTACACACATCCGGGAACGATTCCATAATCTCCGGGTCGGCAGAAAAGCTGAATGTTGTCGTCCCACCCCAGCCTAATGAGGGATCACTGTTGGGAATGGTCTCCTCAAAGAAATCGCCAAACACGCTTTTCTGGAAGAACACCTTTGTGTCATCAGAATCTTTACAGACAACCTCTTCTAAGGTGATGCACTTCCCAGCCAGATAGATCGGCTTTTCTGGCGGGCACCATTCCTGATGGTGGTCATTGCCAACTTTTACCCAGCGCTCATCTTCGGGTTCTTGATTTGTCTCCGGAGAGATTTCCGCATCTGGAACAACGGCATCGGGCTGTCCTGAACCAGCAGTATCTGGATGAGGGAAGGGCAAGACAAAAGAAAGTCCATCGGGCATTGTGTGTCTGTAGGTAAAAATATCCGGAAAAGATGACGTTGCTGAAACCTCTTCTGACCCCTCTCGTGTTTCCTGGAGCGCATCTGTCAGAGAATTTTGCAATGGAGTTTCTGCCGTTCCGCCACAGGCGAGAATGATCCCGCTTAAGCCGCTGAGAACATAACTCTTGAACCGCCGTCGCATCTGTCGTTTGGCAGGTATCTATCTTATAAGTGTTTATCACTTACAATATAATCATTACGATATATGTATCTGTTTAGCCTTTTTGGTATATCCCAAATGAATTAGGCTCGAAAGCTAATTCCTTTTAGTAGATATATCACTGAGAAAGAATATTCTGAAACATCTGTTGGCTGCCCAATACAAATAAATAAGAATGTCCCTCCTCTTCCCCGTCTATGCTTCCGCCAATTTCAGCCCATCTCCATGATCTTATCCAAAATTTCTCGGAAAAGGATACATTTTTGCTCGATGATACCACAGTTGCTTTTGATCAGCAACGCTATCAACGAATCTTTGATCTTCCAGAAACCCGAACCATTGCTTTCGTTGACGGCGGTCAGGCAGAAATCGTCCGCGCCGGTAATTTTACCGTTTCGTTCATTAGAATTCATGCTCAGATCTTTGCCGACCTGAAAAAGAAAGATTTTCAGCACCATGAATTTTTTGTGGTTACGACCGCGAACTGGCATCACGATAAGATCTGGTATAAAAGTGTTATTTTTACAGAAAAAGAAAAATTATTCCCCGAAGAACAGCTCTTTGTCGATTCAGCTGATCCGTTATTACGGCGAGGAGCCGAGCGGGCAGGTACCGATTTGATCATGTCGATGGCGCGGCGGTTTGCCGAACTGGCAGTGGCGAAAAAGATCAACGCCGATTTTGTCGTTTTAGATGGAACGCTGGAAGCAACATTCCCTGGCGAGGAGAAAGTGCTTGCAGAACTGCCCAGTACTGTTTGCGCCATCGCCAAGTCATCTTCGCTTCTTACCCAAAAAGGCAATAGCCCGGCAGTCCTTTTGCAGAAGTACGGCCTAACTCAACCCTGGTTTTATCCGCTGAATGAACGAACGGCGTTTGTGAAATTGCATGCCAACGCGAAGCATGTCTTCCGCTTCGCCGGAAATCGAGAAGTCTTACCCTATTTATTACCTCATGCCGCTGATGCGCTCTTCCTGGGATATCCTTATGGCTTAGTCTTTGCAGATAAAATGGCCCGGGTGAGTAATCAGGAACAGAAAGCTCTTAGTGCCAGAATTCTGCTCAGTTCTGAAAATAAAGATATTCTTGAATATCTTACGACACAGGACGCTCATGCCATTCTCGATTCGTTAGGATAGGCGATAGCCGGGTTTAATTTGGGTAGAAGAAGGTTCATAGCTTTCTGTTGTTATTTGCGTCCGTTCAATGATCCTTTGATCTAACAACGAGACAAGAGCACGTTCATAGTCTTGCATTTCTACTGGATTTTCAGTGCTTCCGATTCTGCCCACGACGGTGTTAAGCAGTTTTTCCTGAGAAAGTTTCTGTTGTGGAGCATTAACTAACAGATTGACGATAGCTTCTTCCAGAGAACTAACCGTGACCATCACCTTTCGACAGCGGTGACTTTAAAAATCTTTATGGAAGATAGTTCGGGATGGTTGGTTAAGAGGTGTTATGTGCAATATTACTCCGGGCGCTACATTTATATTTTCTCTCGCGTTCATTATGCTTATGAATTTGTCAAATATTAAAAAAATGGCTTCTCAAGCGAGAGCGGACTTTGAAGCTCGAAGAATTGATGAAGCTGAATTGAAACAGTTATATCAACAATATAATCCTCTTGAGGATATTTATTCTTTTATGAAAAGTGCAAGAGAAATGTTTCCAAATTTAAATTGTGGATTAGCAACGGTCTATTTGCAGAGATTACTTCTAGATGGAAAAATTATAAACGGAAAATATAAAGATAATAATCACACATTTCTCTTGCTTGAGGAATCAGTTGTTGTTGATATAACATCTGACCAATATGGTGGTCCTAGCGTTTATGTCGGTTCGCTTCAAAGTCCTTGGTCATTAGAGTAGCGCTCCTGCGTCATACCGTCGGTCGCTACGCTCCCTCGTTCGTCTTGCAGGCTCATCACATAACAGCGATCGCGATGTTAGCCGCCCTTTCCGCTTCCGCCCGAACCCGCCGATACTCGTTGAGGAACTGCTGGGCAATCTCCTCACTGTCAATGATGAGGACATTTTCGTCATTCCTTTCATTGCCATTATTTGTCGGATTCATCGAGCCGGTGATCACCGTCCGGTCATCGATGATAAAGACTTTATGATGCATCGTCTGAGGGTTGCCATCTTTTAATGTGCTGATGCCATTCTGATTGAAGCGTTGAAACGGGCTGTCTTTTGTTGCCTGGCGTCGTTCTATAACACCTTCCACGCTAACGCCATCGAGATTCTTCAGCAGGAGAATATTGGCAATTTTTTCGTGCGTGAACGAAAAAGTCATGAAATAGATCGATCGCTTCGCCTTCTCCAGCTCTCTGCTAATCTGCTGAGCGCAATTGTCTTCTGGACAAAAATAATTCTGGATGGTCGTGTTTTCGGCAAAGATGATCTGGTTTTTAACTTCACGGCCTTTTTTGAATGTGCCGTTCCATAATTCAGCAAACTCGTCTTCGTAGTTCCCAACGAGAGTCGGCAGATCAGTGATCAGGAGGTTATTATTATTCTTCTGTACGCCGTTTTCGGTCGGATTAGTCGAACCGGTAAATAACCATTGCTGGTCAATGATGCAGAATTTGTTGTGCATCTCTCCAAATGCATCAGGCTTGACGAAGATTTTGTTAAACTTCTGCAAATAGTTATTATCCGTGACCAGACGGACATCAATGGATTTTGCTTTCTCGATAAGAAGCTGCTGCAGGCTGGTGAGTCCGATGTCATAGAGAGCACAGTGGATGGATTGTTCTGCCTGTCCCAGCAGGCGCAGGATGTGTCCTTCACAATCATCTCTGGGACACAAAAAAACACGTAGAGAGCCACTATCCTCTATCCCACTTTGTAAGGAGACTGATTTCTGTTCGATGGTTATCTGTTCAATTGGGTAAGCCTGTCCAAAAACAAGAGCAAGACTGAGAAAAGCCAGGCACAGTGAGAGGATTATTTTGCGATGCATCACCGCCCCTGATTTTTCATTATTCTTAAAGAGATGTGTACTTAATTAAAGAGATTGCAGGATGATTAATAGGGTAATCGGAGGACAACCGCAAGCCTTTTAAACTAGCGTTCACTAAAATAAGTTATGACTCACGGAATAACCCCTCACGATTCACCAGCAACAGCCGAATCCCCTTATGGGGAACTGAAAAAAGAAAAGCTTTCCCAGAAGAAAAAGAATCCGCTGGACAAGATGCTTGAAGAACTAGAAACCTATGAAGAAGGCTGTGACGAAAAAGATCTCCTGTCCTCCGGTGAATAGGATGGGTCTTGATGATTCTCTGGATATCGAACTCGTTTCCAACAAAACATATAAGATCAGCTGCTGTCGTTCTTATCTGACGCCGAAAGGCAGATGCTATACCTGTCCGGAGGAGGATCTGGAGCGGGATCCGGATGAGGAAGAGTAGCGGCTAATATGAAACCCTCTCGCGTTGCTCGGTTACTGCCAGCTCCGCACTTGCTGTAGAACACAATCAGCGACGTTCCCCGTAGGGGGCAACCCCCTTGTCGCTTTGATATTTCTATCGAGAGTACTCCGCAAAGGGCAGTAACTTTAGGGTTTCATATTAGCCAAGAGTAGCGTAATACATATAAACAACAACATACTCCCAAACGGTATGCTTACGCCAACAACGCAGTTCTGGTAGAAGCTTTGGTCAATCAGTACGAAAGTCCGGCGTTAGGAACTCAGGAAATAGCAGAAGGATCATCAAGAGGCCATATTGTGAAAAATGTGATTATACGCGGCGTCACCCGTGACCTGAGCACGTCTGGGCGTCAGTTTGTCGAAATTCATCAATGGAAAGATATTCCGTCAGGATTGGAAAAACTTCTTGACGATCTGCCGGAGCACGTAACAGAATTGCTAAGGAAAGAATATTCTGACCCCGGTGTTACTCCTTACACATTTGATTTCCTCCCCGGTGAGATTTGATATTTAATCTAATACTGCTCTTTAAGATAGGGTGATTATTTCTAACCCGGAACTTTAATAAAGAAATCGGCTTCTTATCAATCCATGAAACTGATCTCCTGGAATGTCAATGGCATCCGCGCCTGTCTGCGCAAAGACTGCCTCAATCCCGTCGTTGAAAAGGAGAAACCGGATATCCTCTGTCTCCAAGAAACGAAAGCGCATCCTGAGCAAGTTGACAAAATTCTCTCTGATTATGAGTACCAGTATTGGAATAGTGCGAAACGACCGGGGTATTCCGGAACGGCTATCTTTAGTAAAGTGAAACCCAAAAGTGTCGCCTATGGCCTGGGAAAAGAAGAACACGATCAGGAAGGCCGCGTGATCACTCTGGAATTTGATCATTTTTTTCTGGTCAATGTTTATGTTCCCAATTCCGGACGCGGCCTGCCGCGTTTGAAATATCGGGAAACCTGGGATCATGATTTTTTGAGCTACCTCCAAAATCTAGAGAAGCAGAAACCAGTGATCATCTGCGGTGATCTTAATGTTGCTCACACAGAATTAGATCTGGCAAATCCCCAAGAGAATTATAACAAGACGGCGGGGTATACGCAGGTGGAAATAGATGGATTCAGCGGCCTGATCAAAGGGAAATTCATCGATACGTTCCGTGAATTTGAAAAAAATGGGGGGTATTATTCATATTGGGGGCAGTGGAACAACCTGCGGGCGCGTAACATTGGCTGGCGGATCGATTACTTTCTTATCTCGGAACCATTACGCTCCCGGCTGAATCATTCTTTTATCTTGCCGCACTATCTCGGTTCAGATCATTGTCCGGTAGGGATTGAATTATTTTGATACTCTAAATCAGTAGTAAATAAACAAAACCTTTATAAAAACATCCTCCTCGTAAATCCATGACTATGGACTGGGATTATTCATCGTGGATGGAAAGAAAGAGAAACATCTATCTATTTAGAGATACAGATCATACTTCAGCGAGAATACAACGTTCCCTACTGAGTGAAATAGAGCGGTTGGCTTGTAACGGTTCATTATCTGTAATAGTGGTTGAGGGGATTATTGGTACGTTTCCAGTACAATTTGCACCTGGTCAGCTACCGAGAGATCTTGAAAACGCTTTAGAACGAGCAGCAGGAAATTCTCGTTGGGAGCAAATGAGACTGTTAGCTTACAGATGCCGACAACCGATTGCCTCTAGACAATTTTCGATCTCCGGTGCAGAAAATAGTTTTCTTCTCACGGAACATAGAAAAATTAGGAGCAGAATTCACGAGCTTGGCCGTAAATGGGTGGAAGAAGGCTTGACGGATACAGAGAAAATAGAATCATCATATCTGATGAATAGGGGAGAGCCTTTCTTCGTCAATAAACGAAGTAGATTTGCCGTTGATCTGATCTTTCGCATGGAACAACCTTCTTCTGGTCATATTGGTTTGCTCTATGGAGATGGTCACTACTCCGAGATTATTGATGGTCTTACCGAACAAGGCATAGGTTATTGTACTTTTTTTCCAGGAGAACCAGACGATCGTGTTGCGAAATTGAAAGAGATGAGGAAAAAGCTAAGCAATCCGTAGGAGTAGCAATTCCTTTTCCAACTCTTCTGCCCTTTCCCGATCCCATTTCCGGATCAGTCCCAGATATTTCTTTCCCAAAGCAATACTTCCCACGCAGTCCGAATTGCACGGAAAATGAGAAAGCAAAACTTGGTCTGCCGCCCTTTTCGTCAGATTGGTGAACATATTTGTCGGCTTCAGCTGGAGGTTAGGATTCTGCTCGCTAAAGCGTTTGCAGAAGAAATCAACACAGCAGCCCGGATATCCCAAGAGGAGTCCTAATTCTTTATCTTTCCCTGCCGCTTCAAAATGGCTTGCTTGCCAGGCTTTATACTGATCCAATGAAAGATAGACAAAGAACATCCCCGGTCGGAGATCGGTCACGGGGAGACGGATGCCTTTATTGGAATAATTACTCCCATCAGCGAGATGTACTTTAAATCCGGACTTAACCAAATAAATTTCATTTTCTTTGCAGAACTGTTCGACCTGGGGCAGTTCATACTCATAAAATCCCTGGCGGACGACGGGCTTGAGGCCAGCAACAAGGAGAAGGATCTCCTGTGCTTTGGTCTTAGAACCGAAGATGCGGGCGAGTTTGCTGATCATGGAAAAGAAGAGAAAAGAGAAGAAGATTATATTATTTTCTGAAATGGAGTAAATGCGTCTTTGTGTACGTATTAAGTCTGTTCTTGGGTGACCTGCGCTTTTGCGGTAATTATATAAACTTGATTTTCTAGCATTACCTATCGCAAAAAGAAAAATAACTTCAAAAAAGAGGCGTGCACTCTCTCCGGGAGAGAAATATCCCAAGCTGCTTCTCCTGCTTTTTTCTATCATCCTTGCTACCTTCCTGATTATCGAAAGGGATGTTGCCCCCCTGCAACGGTTTATTTCTTCCTTCGGTCTCTTTGGCATATTCCTTGCCGGATTTCTCTACGCCTACAGTTTCACGGCCATCCCAGCAACGGCACTTCTTCTGCTTTTGGCTCCAGAGCAGAATATTTTGCTTGCCGGCCTGATTGCCGGAAGCGGGGCGATCATCGGTGATTTCATCTTCTTTAAGTTGATGCGCGGTTCTTTCTCGGAAGAACTCCATCGCCTTGCCCGGGAAAAAACGGTTGCGGCGTTAGGAAAACCTTTTCGTCGTTTCAAGAACCCCCTCCTTATCGCCCTTGCCGGCCTTGTCATCTCCTCACCCCTGCCGACAGAGATTGGCGTCGCCCTATTTTCTTCATTAAAAGAGATGACCACCAAACGGTTCTTAGTCATCGCTTATATCTTGCACACGGCCGGGATTTTTGTAATTTTGCTGATTGGGAAGGTGTTGTGAACGACAGGCTCTGTAGAAAAAGTCAGCCGCCTGGCCAAGAGGTTGCCTGAGAACTGCAATGAACTGAAGTTATTGGTGCTGCTCAGCCGTATCCCGAGTAGCAAGAGCAGCACGAAGGCAACGGCCAGGCTGACTTTTTCGAGATTTTCTACAGAGTCCGAACGACAGAAACTCTTTTAAACCCCCCCTCCCATTTTAGTTCAAATGACCAATCTAGTCGTCCGTACGCAGGTAAAAGACCTCCTCAAAGATTCTGGAATGGGGGTAGAAAATATGTCCGGCGATTTTATGGATGTTCTCGATGAAAAAGTAAAAGAGATTGTTTTCACCGCCACCAAAAGAGCAAAAGAGAATGGCCGTAGAACGGTAATGGCCAAAGATCTTTAAGGGCGTTTATCTATTTTTAGGTACGCTGGGTGTCGACAGATCTGAAGAAGGAGAGCTTTGAAAGAGAAGTGTATGTCTAACCGGCTGCTGTTCTTGCTTCTCTTCTTTTAATTGTTGGATCCTCTCTTCAACTTGAGCTATTCTCTGTTCGAGGAGTGGAATAATCCCTCCGTTAGTCCCATCTACTTTTTTCTTTTCCAGAAATTTTTTAAGAGATCCCAAGCGCAGCTCTAATTCTACCAGAGAAGAATGCCCATCTTTTACCGCTTGGCGCGGGAGAACGCGAGCGATCTCTCGGCTGAGTGCTACATCTTGTTTGATTTCCTGACGAGAAACTACTTCTGCCAACAGATGGCTTAAGCGATCCACTTTCCGCTGCAGATCTTTATCCTCGGCGGCAGCCAGACGCTTGTGCAGGAACTCATTCTGTTTCTTTAAAAGCGTAATCTTATCTGATTCCCGTTTCTCTTGCTTCTGCAAGGCGTGCTCCACATTCAGGACAGAATGCAGAAGTTCCTCTAAATGAAGAATCTCTTTCCTCAGGCTGAGGCGGGGCACTTTTTTTTGTGCAGAAAGATACTTGAGCTCTTCTATGCGCTGGCGAATCTTTTCTTTTGGAATCTGCCGCGTCGACTGGGCATATGCTTGTGCGGCGAGTACGAGGCTGTGCCGCGCCCGAAAAAGATCAATATTCGTCAAATCTACTGACTTCACGAGAAAACACCCATCCTCTTCTTTGATTCGGGCGGCGGCGGCGGGGGGAGATTTGTCTCAAAGCTCGGACTTGTCGGCATTGCTGGACGTGGCGCAAGCCGGCTTGGACCGCTTGGCGCTCCCATCGTATGCTGCACGGGGTAAGGTAGAGCACTCCGACTTGGAGAAACTCTTCCTCCACTTGGGCGAGCTGTCACATCACCGAGCCGGTCGGAGATGGCAATCATTCCTCGGGCAATTGTTTCGTTCTGGCTGACGACAGCATCGATTTTTTCGATAACCGTACGTAGATTCTTGCTTGGATCGTCTGTTTTCAGGCCATCTAATACTCTTTGAAAGATGCCCGTTAATTGATGAATGTTTTCTTTGAGGCTTTCCATTTCCAGAAACAGTTCATTCAGCCGCGTATCGGGCTGAGTTAATTTCTTCCTGAGGTCATCGATATCTTGTTTAAGATTGTCTAATACCTGATGTGGAACATCAGAATCTGCTTTGTTCATGCGCATCACCCTTTCTTGATGGGTGAAGTGAAGAGAATGTGATATATAAAGGTTTCTTGGGCTGGGCACAATCCGAAAAGTGAGTGATGGTGACGCCAAATGGTCGCTGAAGGATAGCTATAATACTAGAAAATGCGAGATGGCTCCGCACAAAGTGCGGAGT
>JAGVZN010000017.1 GCA_018302605.1 Candidatus Woesearchaeota archaeon
ATAATACTGGAACTGGGCCAATTTTCTTCTGTATCTCTGAAATTTCTTAAAATTGGCTTCAGCGACGGCTCACCATCACTCACAAAATGGATTGTGCCTGTCTCTTTCTCCATAGAACTCTGTCTTTCCCGCACAGTGGATGCCTTTTTGTAATTCTACCGGCCGCCAGCTGTCCATGACAAGATCTGCTTCCAGCCATTGAGCAAGCTCTTGCGGGTTGCCGATCGTCGCCGAAAGGCCGATAAGCTGCGGCTTGATCAGTGTTTTAAGCAAAGTGAGGATAATTTCTAATGTTGGCCCGCGCGAGGAATCGTTCAAAAGATGGATTTCATCAATAATAACGGTTTTGATTTCCGCCAACCAGGGGAGACGATGCCTTAATAGAGAATCTAATTTTTCAGTGGTCAAGATCAAAAGATCACTTTTGGCGAGATACAGTGATTCTGAATCCATATCACTGGTGGAAAGGGTTACAGAGTAAGGTGTTCCTGCTAAAAGATGGCGATATTCCCGCAGCTTATCGTTCCCCAGCGCTTTGAGCGGGACAAGGTAGATGGCTTTTCCTTTTCCGAAGGTATTACAGATAGCCATCGTGGCGATGAGCGTTTTGCCGGAAGCCGTTGGGGCGCAGGCCAGAAGCGATTTTTGTTCCAAAAGGCCGGCCTGAAGACACTTCTGCTGGATCGGCGTGAATTGGTCAAGGTGAGCGTATTTTTCCCTGAAATAAGGGGGGAGGAGAATGTTTTTGAGGGTGTATTCTGTTACTCCTCTTTTTACTCCTTCCTGCGTTTTATTTAATTTTTGGGCAGTTCCCATTTTCAGATTACTTTCGTGAGCGGCTTTGTGTAAAAAGTGCTGCTTCGCAGGTTGTGCCGTGCCCAGCGCCGCTGTTCGGACTGTTGTTCGGACAAAAATTTGCCATGTTTAAGTTCAACAGCGGACAATAACTTTGTCTTACGAATCGTAGTTCGCTGTGCACCTCTTGGCACAACATATTTTTTACACAAAGCCTTCGTGAGCCAAATCTTTATAATCTTTTGTGCTGTTGTCGTGATGTGAACATTTCTCAGAAGCGTTCCCGAAGTGAAAAACAGAACAATGTTTCACAATTTTCTTTTTGTTACAAAAAAATGATGAACTCTCCAAACCTCAAAATTTTTGATACCCAAGAGCTATTGCTCCCGCTCCCCATTTTCCCCGCAACCGCTTTACCGAAAGACTTATAAATCGATTTCTGGTATCAGTACTGATTCAATCGTCTATAAAATCGAAAAGGCACAAACTTTGGGTGCGCCATTCGGAATTTTTGTGGACGGTAAAGAGAATCGGTGGTTATTATCCAAAAAGCACAAAATTCCCACAAAATTTTGAGTATTTGGGTATACGTTAGACACTTAAACACGGAGGTGTGTTTCAATGAAAGTAAAAAAAATGGTGAAACGCCTGTTCGCAGTTGGGACAGGAGTAGCAATGCTGGGAGCAACCGCAATGGGTGCTTTTGCAGCTGATTTGAAAGACTATCCAAGTATGTTTGTGACGGATGGTAAATTTAATGGTTTGTTAGTTGTTGGTGATACCGCATCCTCAGTCGATAACCTGGCTCTGACCGACATTGCAGCTAACATGAAGTACAAGAAAGCTGATGCCACGGGAACGACTACAACTACGGTGAGCGGTGACAACTGGCGGGTTGGAACGAGTTCATTAAAATATGAGATGTCCAGTAGTGATGCCTCTGGTAGCAGTATCGGTGGAGAAAACTTCTACGATATCCAGACTTTTATTGGAAAAGACGAATTAGCTGGACTTGGTTCTGGCACTTATTCCACCGGAGAAGGTACATATAATTACGAACAGTATCTTTACTTCGATAAAGCTAACAATGCTCAGAACGAAGTTGTTAAATATGCAGTCAATAATGACGATGTAGCTGCAGACTACCTTCACTTCAAAAGTGGAGCAAACCTCGGCCAGTACAAGTTAGAATTCTCATCTAACGCTCAGAGTACTGTTCAAGACACTGCGGGTTCAACGTGTTCAACGGGAACAGTTCTGGATGACTTTGAAAACACCAAATTAACCATGTTTGGGAAAGAATATACTATTGTCTTAGCACGAAGAACCGGTTCTCCAGCAGGACAAACTGTTAAGTTGACATTGATGGGTGGAGCAGCAACTAGTACGTTATTAGAAGGGGAGACCACTTCTCTTACGGCTGTAGGGAAAACCTATGATGTTGCATTAACCTATGTTGATAGCACATACGCTAAGTTTACTGTTAACGGTCAAGCAACAGACAAGATGCAGAAAGGGGATACCTACAAACTTACAGATGGTAACGAACTTGGTGTTTCTGAAGTATTGTACCAGAGTTATGCCGGTGGTGTCCATAGTGCTGACTTCTTTGTAGGAGCAAGTAAAGTTGTCTTACAAGATAGTAACATTACCGACACGATCTCTTCCAACGCATTGGTTCTTGGTTCAGATACTGTTTCCGGTGCAGATGTAGTCATGGAAGGTACAGATGATAGTACAACGTTCTCTTTGTCGAGAATTAGTGTTAATATCACGGCTGATAGTGATTACTTTGTTCCTGCCGCTGGAAAACTGAGTGATACTATCGCTCTTGAAGACGACGACAAAGAAATGCTCTTCACCAATAATTGGGACATCTTGTACAATGGGTTAGAAGCCGCCGATTCACATGAAATCAAGTTAAGTGCTTCGTCTGATACCAAATACAAGCTTGTTTGGTACGATGGTGACAACAACAAAGTTGATATGCCTTTAGCGTACGCTGACGCAGCAACAACCCTTCAGCTCTCGGATGACGGGACGAAGATGTTGATCATCAACGAAAACCAAACTGTCGCGAAGAACGATTACTTTGTGGTGACTGGTGGGGATAACTCAGCGGGTTCTGCTAAGTCGTACTTATTACAGTACAAAGGTTCAGATAAATCTACCGCAACGAGTCCAAAGATTCGCTTTAGAAGCGTAGGAAGCGGCGAGAACTTAGAGTACAGTGTTGCCGGTACTGATCCAGAAGCGACGATTAAGTTAGGTGGTTATTCGTTTAAAGTCAATGCTGGGTCATCAAACACGGTTAACGACTTTACCGTCTTCGTGGACTTTAACGGCGATGGAACGTTTGAATCGAACCAGTCAGCAAGTGGTAACTCTACTTTTACAGATATCACTGACTACTATGGTGCGACGATGACTTTCACCGAGAATAGTGACGGTCTTGACAGTGAAAACTTTTCGAGATCAGCGTCAATGGGCGGATTCAACCTGACCATTAAGACAAACAACACGAACGACTATGACAACCAAGCACCAAGTGATATCAGTTTGAACATCAGTGTTGCGTCGACAAAAGTACAGATTGCTCAACTGCATGTGAACGGTACGTCAAGTTTGATAACACCATCTGGTGAAACAAACATCGCCTATGGTTACACCTCGATGGGAGGTAAGATGACGTATACAACTCCATCTAGTACGCCTGGTGAGTTTACATACGACTACCCTAAAACACAGAGATTACCGCAAGTCTACGTTACCTCCGGTGCCGTTGCTTCGAGCAGCAGTACGACTGGTGATTTGACTGCAGTAGAAGTTGGCGTAGCGACGAAGCTGGACAGCGAAGTAGCTGATGCCTGGGCGCAGAACCTGCTTGTTGTCGGTGGTCCATGTGTGAACAGTGTTGCCGCTGAATTGATGGGCAACCCTGCCGATTGTACCGCAGGCTTCACGCCGGGAAAAGCAGTCGTCAAGCTGTATGAGAAGAACGGCAAAGTAGCAATGCTTGTCGCCGGTTACAGCGGTGAAGACACCAGACTTGCTGGTAAAGTTGTTGCACAACAGCCAGCGAAGTTAACTGGGATGGAAGTCGAAGTATCTGGTACTTCTCTCAGTGACGTCAAAGTCGGCGCGCCAATGAGCAACCAATAAGCCTTTACGGCTTTGTTTTTTTCTTTTTTTTTCTTATTATTTCTCTGATTTTTTAATGGAGCGTGGAGGAACGACTTGCGATATTTATACTGAGCGGACGATATTTTCGTAATTTTATCCCTATCTTCCGCTTGTATATCGCGAGCGAATTTTATGATTATTTCGTACGCTCGCTATACGACGAGGGGAGAAGTTTTCCGTCTGCTGTCATTGTGTGCTGAATATTTGTCTAAAAGATAAAATGCCCAAAATCATCCCCGATTGAATAGAACAAATAATCGATGACAGAAGCTGCTTAGATCTTTTCATTCATCATGCCGGCTCTGCCGGAAGCATATGCCTGCATCTTCTCGATGTATTCCTGGATATTAACCTGCTGGGAAAGGTATTTGAGTTTAAACTGGTCATTAAGTATCAAAGAGTATGTCTTAAACAGCTTGTCTGCCATTTTTTCTTCCCGTTTGATGCTGGTTATGACTGGATAGGCAATAGACTTCTGCTGACTGACAATCTGATCTTGATAGAAATAATAAAGTGATTTTGCCTGGCGAATGGTCCTTATCGCGCCGATTCCGACCAAGATGATGATGACAATACTGGCAATCAGGTTAGCGATCGTTTCCTGCTCTGCGCTGAGATCCAAAAGTGAAAGATTGAGTAAGACTCCCAGATAAAATATGACTCCCAAAAAGAGTAAAAGAACCGTTTTGGGGATAATTGCTCTTCCTTTTTGTTTTGGAAGGATATAGAGCGGTTGGGTATTGGGGATGGCCATGCTGTTGTTCAATTTTAGTTTCTGCTGATTTTAGTCTTAAAGGGGGAATGATGGGCCCGCCCAGACTTTCAGTGATGCAGAACTTTTATGGCAGAGCATCTATTCGAACTGGGGACCTATTCGATTTTGAAACTGAGTTTCGTCAACGAATCGTCATAGCCGCTAGACCACGAGCCCATTGTGATCACTGAGGATGCGCTTTTATTTATAAATGTTATTTCTTTTTGGCACAATCTTTTTTGTGAGTGATGGTGAGCCGTCGCTGAAGCCAATTTTAAGAAATTTCAGAGATACAGAAGAAAATTGGCCCAGTTCCAGTATTATAGCTATCCTTCATCTTTACGAGAGATGCGTAGACACCTTTCATTATCTTCCAACTGCCGCCATCATTTTGACTGTCTTATAATCTTTTTTGGGTTTTACCTCCAGTATCTGCTCTAAAAGCTCATTGGCATTTTCCAGATTGATGATCAAAGCATCTATCTTCTCCAACACCGGCGACGGTTTATGACAAAGAAGCAGATTGACGGCAACGGTAAGTTCTTCTAATGTTCTTTTAATGAGGATGATAAAATTCAATAATTTCCGATCTCGAGCACGATCTTGTACTTTTCTGAGAAGCAAGAGTAAATTGATGACAATTTCCTCGCTGTTATCTAATGCCCGCCGCACTTTTACTTTTCGTGATTGGTCTTCTGCTGACGATCGGTATAAAGAGATACGGCCCAGTTTTGAATAAAGGCTATGCTTTAATTGACTGTACTTTTCGATTAAAGCTTGGTTTTCTTTCGAAATTGATTCTTCTCTCATTTCTTCACCTCCGCTCCGCCTGCCGGGATAAATTTAATAATATCATCCAGATCCCCCCCTTTCAGCTTTGCTTTTATTTTTTTGGCCAGCGCACTCTTTTTCTCTCGTCCGGGAATGACCACAACATAATTCTTGGTTTTATTTTCGATCGCCGCGATGGGGCCGCCGATAATTTCATCATCAAGCAGGCCGACAGCGGATTCTATTTTGGGATGAAGATACGTCGTCTTGCCGTAGATCATAAAACTGCCTTTGGCCAGCGATTCTCCTGCTTTTGCTTCCTTGCTGACCTGTTCCGGCTTGACATAAAATACTTCAATAGTTGAATAGCCCAGCTTCCAGGCGCGTGAATTGGCGGCCACGGCCTGCGCCGCTTCTTCGATAGTCTTTTCCCCGGCCTGCTGGCCGTTCTTGATGACAAAAAAAGGTGAACCGGACATGTCCGTGTGCAGGACAAGATCGTCTTTTTCCAGATGCTTTTTGATTACTATTTCATTTGATGTCGCATCTTTCCCGCCAATGCACAAGAAGCCTTCGGAAGAGATGAACCAATGGAATCGCTCGTACCATTCCCTCTTCCGCTGTGTTTTTTCCCGTTTCTTTGTTTCCTCTTCCCGGAAAGTGTGTTCCTGTTTTTGCAGTTGCACCAGTTTCTTGCGTGTTTCTTCCAGGGCTGCCTTTGCTCCCTCTAATTTCTTTTTATTCTTCTTAGAGAGATCAAAATAGATTCCTGCATTTTCGTCTACCGATTTGTTGAGGTCGATAATAATTTCCATAGGGAGAAGTGGGCTCTTTGTTCTTAATAAGACTTTTGTCTGTAAGCGCTTAGTAGAAAAAGTCGTCCGCTTGGCCTGAAGATTGACCGTGAGAAGCGATATAGTAAATGTGTTAAGTCTTCGAACATTTTTCCACACATTTACTATTAGTAACTGTGAACAAATATTCGAAAATAACGCCACGGTCAATGGCCAGGAGGACTTTTTCTACAGAGCCGTCTGTAAAGCGTTTGTCTCATCTCAAAATCTCATCTTAAGATGTACCCCTATTCTGATCAGAATATTTCCGACAACAATTTATTTAAGAGGTAATTGCTGTATCCAGTCATGTCGTTTCCAGAATACACAACTCTTTTTCTTAGTTTCGAGATCATTCCGCCATTACGCGGCACGGACATCACCCCGGTTCTCCGTACAGTTGAAGAATTAGTGCAATACACCCCTCCGTTTATTGACGTGACTAGCCACGCTGCCGGCGATGGTTCCCGCCGCAAGCGCCCCGGCACGCTGGGCATCTGCGCGCTGATCCAGCACAAATATGGTACTGCTGCTGTTCCTCACGTTCTCTGCCACGGCTTTACGAGAGAAGAAACAGAAGATTTCCTGTTGGAATCGCACTATCTGGGGATTGACAGCGTTCTTGCCCTGCAGGGAGATGCTGTCTCACCGAAGCCAATTCCTTTCGGAAGAAGCAGTAATGTCTATGCTGTGGACTTAGTCCAGCAGATTATGGCTTTGAACCAGGGAGTTTTTCTGTCTGCAGATGAGCAGGGCACACCTACAGAGGAGTTTGAAAAAAGGAATTTTGGGCACAAGAAATATGAGCAAGGATCATATTTCTGTGCAGAAATGGAATCTCCGTTCCATTTCTTGCAAAATAATTCCGCCATTTCACCTCCTCTTGAGAACTTTGCACATCAAAAAGTTAATTTTGCAAAGTTCTCTACACACTTCCGTGTCGGCATCGCCGGCTACCCGGAAAAACATTATCTTGCGCCGGATTTAGATACGGATATAGCTTATCTGAAAGCAAAAGTAGATGCCGGTGCTTCGTATATTGTCACCCAGATGTTCTTTGACAATCAGAAATATTTCTCTTTTGTTGATAAATGTCGGGCTGTGGGTATTACCGTTCCGATTATCCCCGGATTAAAGATACTTACCCATAAAAAACAAGCCGAACTCCTCCCCCAGAAATTCTCTATTACGCTTCCGCAAGAGTTACGAGACGAAATCAACCGAACTTCTCCCCAAGCTGTTTCGGGATTGGGCTGCGCGTGGACTGCCCAGCAGATCAGAGAATTGTATCAGGCCGGTGTCTCCGGAGTTCATCTTTATGTCATGCAGGATGTCCGACCGGTTCATGAAGTGATGAAAAAGTTGTAATCCTGTCTTGAAAAGGGGTAATATTTGTGCTATTGCTCCTTTTTTGGATTGTGTTGTGTAGGTTCATTGGATTTTGCACCCCACCAAAATATTTATATATCCTGCTATTTATCTAAAAAGCTATGGGTATTCTTTATTTTTTGAGGGGAGCAAAGCCGTCTAAAGGGACAACGGCACAGAAGAAAGATCCAATTGTTGGAACAAAAGCCGACATCACAGCCAATAAAAAAACGTTAACATCCTGGATCTACGACGCTTTTGAAGGGAGTGGAACAAAAGAACCGGTGGCTATACTCCGGGACGGGTCAACAGCGGAATATTATCTGTTGACTATGGTGGTGAACATCGGAGAAATAGCTTGGAACCAGCTACTCGGCACTCCCGCTTATGGTACTGGCCGAGGACAGAAGAGATTGGAGGATGTCAATCCGTTGAAAATAACTGCTACTGCAATCAATTCTCGGTGGATGGAAAGGACTGCCAGAACTAAAAAGCTTCCTGTACCAACTCCTCAAGAAAGTTGTTCGTTCGTGGGTGTTGTCTTACTCCTCCCGGTTTTACAAGGAAAAAAAGTAGGTTGGATAATCAAAGCAGGATACTCTAGTTCCAATTCCCCTAAATTGTTTATTTACCATCACGATTATCATCTATATCCTTCTCTACTTAATCTGGATGCTCAGAAAGTTGCTAAATTATTATTCAAAGGAGCGCATGGTCTTTCCCATTCATAGGGACACTGAATAACCACTATTTTTCATTGAATTCAAAGTCATTCTTAGAATGGTTTTACTAATTTTGAAGTCTTTTGATATAATTTCTTCCGCAAAAGATAAAAACTCTTCGTGAAAAGAGTGCTGTATGCAGCTTCTCCCATTCAAACCCGCCATGCACATCTTTATCTGTACCAATGACCGTTCTCAGACTACTGACATCCGCCCGAGCTGCGGTCCGACGATTACGCCGGAGATGGTCAAAGAAATTAAATTATGGATCCGTTCGCTGGGATTGACCAATCAGATCTATTGCACCAAAGCATCCTGTCTAGGCTTCTGCAATCCCGATGGCGGTGTTTTGTGCGTCTGGCCGCAGGGGACATTTATCAAAGGGATTGTCTCGTTGGACGAAATAAAGACTATTATTCAACAAGAAGCAAAAAAGATGGGACTGCTCGTTTAGCTCTTTTGGCAAGCCGTGCATCTGAGCGGAAATCTGCTATCGTTTCATCCTGCATCTCGCGGTGAACCAGAAGATTTCCGCACCAAGTTAGGAATAAAGCATCTTCAGATGCACATCTTGGCTTGCCATCAGCTAAACAAATATGGTGAAAATACCACTAGCCTCACTCTTTCCTCATCTTCTTTTCCAGTTCCATGCCTCTGCGCCAATGTGTTTTTTCTCCACGCAGTACTTCTTTCACTCGGTTGAGCGGGACAAACACTTCTTTATTTTTCGGATCGTGAAAGATCAGAAAATTCTTTTCCACTTTCTTGAACCATTGCGCTCCGATGAGGAAATCCTTGCCTTTCAACCGATCCTCGTATCTGATGTGAAATTCATGCCTGAAAGGGTGTCTTTTAATATCTCCGAGCACTTTATGGACACCCGTCGGCGGACTCCAGAGCGGGCTTGTGTCTTTGAAAATCACTCCCGAAAGGGTAAATAAGATGACACCAAAGATCAAACTGACGACGGGATTGCTCAAATAGGAAAAGTTGCCCACGCCGTCCCAGAGACCGGCCCACAACATGACGACTCCCAGGACCCCAAATAATTTCCAGAAATATTGTTTTGCTTCATCCCAGAAATCGATCATCTAGAGCCTCCAATAGCGTTTTCCGTTATATAATATCTCAGTCACGCGGTGCAGTGGGATGAATAGCTCTGATCTTTTAACGGGATCAACGACGATCATCCCCGCTTCTTCAATCTTATGGACATATTTCGCCGGAATGCTTAGTTCTTTTTTTAACATCTTGTCAGTATAACGCACCTCAAAATTTCCTTTTTCCGGGCTATGGATGACTATGTCTAATTTTTTCAGGACTGCCTGTTCCAATCCCCCTAACGGATCAAACTCCTTAAAGATCAGGCCGGAAAAAATCAGCATGGTAAAGCCGACGAACAAGGCGACAAACGCATCACCAATGTAAGGCAGTTCATAGAGCCCTTCCCATAATCCTTTCCAGACAAAGATGATCGCTGCGGCGGAATAGAGCGACGCGAGAAAATGCTTATCTTGTTCGCGTAGTGCCATCGTGTACCTCTTTTCTAAATAAGAGGGAAAGAAAGTATAAATACCTTTCGCTAGAACCACCCCTAAATGAAAAGAGGACTTTGCAAAAAGCGGTTTTCACACAAAGTGGGCACCGATATCGTGCGGAAATAAGATAAAAAGTAAAGTTTATAAGAGACAAAAGAATATAAACAAAAAGTGAAAAAAGTACTCGTTGTGAGGAATCGTATTCCATTAGAATTCTTTACTGTCAGCGGAGCGGGGGAAAGTAATATCACCATCCACGCTGGGTCATATGATGCCGCTGTCAAAGATGCGGGAATCGAGAACCATAACCTTATTTCTTATACGTCTATCCTGCCCAAAGAAGCAAAACAGGTACAAAAAGAAGAGAGCTATACTTTTGGTTCTGTCGCCGAAGCGATTACCGCGGTGTCCAATTCTACTACGGGAAGACGTGCTACAGCGGGGCTAATTTATGGTTGGGTGTATCATAAAAAGAAGAAAATCGGCGGGCTAGTTGCTGAGTACAACGAGCATGGAACAGAAGAAGTCGCGAAGAAGACGTTGCGAACGAGCATCGATGAAATGTTCTTCATACGCTACGGCAAGAATCGGGATTATCAGCTCTGCGATGTCAAAATCGTCATGAATAGTATTGTCCCCAAAAAGAAATACGGCACAGCAATCGCGGCAATTGTCTTTGTCAGTTATCTCTATCCATTGAGATAGTTTCTTTTTGTGTGTATCCCGTTTTTCTTTCTATTACGCACACGGCGGAACATTCCCGATGGTCAGGGCTTGCTCCAGGCAAATAATTTCATTTTCATTGATCATGACTTTCGGCGTGATCTTCAGCGCCCGGATGACTCCTGCATCACGCGAATCGTAGTCAATCCGTCCGGTATACGAGCCAGTCTTGGGGAGGACAACTTCGCTGCTCTCAATACTCAGTGCTTTTTTTAATCCGATAATATTGATGATCGCTCCTTCCACATCGATCGTAATCCCATTTTCAATCGTAAACACGACTTGCTTTGTCTGCGTGTCATAACAGGCCGGAAAAGGTATCCTGGCAAAGCGCACTTCAATATCCAGTGGGCATTGTGCATCTTCTTCCACTTGTGCGCTGGCCAGATTAGTCACCACAGAAGTCACTGCTGCCGCAAATGAAGCAAGGATAAAGACAGTCATCAGCGCCGTGATCGCCTTTTTTTTCCAATTCAGCCTCTTTTTGCTCATTTTATTTGTAAAAGAAAAGAAAGGATATATAATTTTCGACCGGGTGATGCTCTCATTCAGGAAATGGATTGTGCCGACTCGATCAATAAAAATAAAACTTGCATGGCTCCAGCTGCTGCTTCTCCAGCAGAGCATCTGTACAGGCAATTTCTGCATCCTCAACCACGACAATCGGCAGTAATTGCACTCTCTGTAATGCCCCCGCGGTCTGCGGATCAAAAGAAATATCTCCTACAACTGCTCCTGCCTTGCCTGTCTTTGCTTCGCTGAGATAGATCGTTGTCTCGGCGTTCTGTCCTTGAACTTTTGCATAAATCCCTTCCAAAGAGAATAACAAGCCATTCTCGACGGTGAAGCGGATCAACTTTGCTTTTTGGTCATAACAGATATCTTCTTTGTTATCAATAACCATGATCTTCCAGCCGACGGTTTCACCACATTCGGCTTCCTCTACGGGCGGTCTGAAATAGGTTGCATAAACATACGTCCCTGCCGCAATGAGAAAGACAACGACCAAAGACAGCGCCATCAACGTGGTCACCCCTCTTTTGTTCATTCTTCTAAAAGTGTATCTATTTTATTTAAAATGTGGGTGACTACTAAATAATGACATTTACTAAACAAGATTTAAAAAGAAACAGGGTAATTGATCTCTCTGGAACGCGGAGTATTCCACCACTCTCCACAGTGAAAAGAATATTTCACCGGGACACTAATGAAGTCGTTGCTTCATTAAGTGTTTTGAGTGGTGGTTTGCGAGCAAACCACAGATCTATTTGTGGAATACTTGCGTGCAAGAAATGAGAAAACGATCTCATTTCTGCACAGAAAACAAATCGTTGTTTGTTTTCTTGTGTTCAAAATTAGGCAGGGAACAATGGAGGTCCCTGCCTATTTTGACAAATTGGTGACTCTATGGATCTCAGAGAATTAAAACAAGAACAGCTGCGGCTTGCCCCAAAGATCATTCTGCGCGATTCTTTCACGAAAGTGAAAACAATCGGTGCTGCTGCCTGCGTTTCCTGCGGGAAAGATCTCATCGCTTGTGTTGTTGTTTGCGGCTTCCCGGCATTGACATTAAAAGAGAAAAAGACATTTCTTCTGCCCGATCCTTTGACGTATGTCCCCAGTTATGAAGCGTATCGTGAAATGCCGGCGATCATCGAAGCATTTAATCGGCTGGAAGAAGAGCCGGATATCCTGCTCGTCAACGGCCCGGGCATCAACCATCCCTGCCGTTTTGGCCTGGCGGCCCATCTTGGCCTGGCCTTGCAGAAACCGACCATTGGCGTCGGTGAAAAAGTATCTCTTGGTACTGTTCAACAAGGCAAAATAATGTTCAATGGTGAACTGCTCGGCTTTGAAGTGCTTACGCGGGAATACGCCAACCCCCTCTTTGTTTCTCCCGGAAACCTGATCTCTTTGGGTTCAGTTTTGGATATCGTCCGAAAATGTCTGAAATATCCCCATAAGTTTCCCGAGCCGTTGCATCTGGCGCAGAAATTGGCGAAGAAAGAAGTCGGAAGAATTTTAGAAAAAAGTAAGCCCCAGCCGTGATTTGAACACGGAACCTCCTGATTGCTTGCTGCGCTTTGGAGGCCTTAGCCAAACATCCGCAGAGAGGCTTACAAGTCAGGTGCTCTACCGTTAAGCTACTGGGGCTTGAGAATGCTGTTTTCTCTGGTTATTTATTAAAGTTTTCTCTGGTTTGCACCATAGAAGTTTGCAGATCAATAATTGAATGACACAAACTTCTCCTTAGCTTTTGGATTTGGTCCCATAATCAACAACAAGATGATCTCCCCCCGGTTGTTTACTCTTTTTCCTCGATAAATCATTCCTCTTTATGGTGGCTCGGCCAGGCATAGGAAGGAAAGAAATTCTTTGATTCTTCGTAGGGCAGATACCGTTTCATCTTGAACCATTGCTTGACAAAATTGTTGAGGGCATATACTTCCTGATATAACTCTTTTTTTCGCTGGTCAATAGCTGATGTAAAGATTCTCTTCTGGAAGATATTTTTCGCTTGTTTTGTAATCAGGCCAAAAACACCTTTTTCAGTTTCCAGTTCTCTCTTGTACGCCTCTTCAAGATACGCATCGATCTCTAATTCCACTTCTCCTTTATGGGCGTTGATCTTCTGCCCGCCTGTAATGACTTCTGTGGACATCAATCCCAAAGTATGAAATGTCATGGAAAGATGAAATTTAAATGCTTTCGATTCCGGCGCGTTCTTCACCAACCGCCACCAGATCCAGTTTTCCTTGGCCCCGCTCTGCCCAATCTTCTCGGAATAATACGTTTCCCATTGTTCGGGCTGGCCGTCATATGATTTCCATTCGCGCTCCACCAGCCATTCTTTTAATGCTTCATAGAACTGCCCCATGTCAAAAATGTCTTTATACTTTACTTTCATATATTTAATGACGGGTGTAAGGTCTTTGGGGTCAATTTGCGGCATACATCCGGAAAAGGGAAAATGGTATATAAATGTTTATGGCCTCAGCTTTTTGACCTGATGTCGTACCCCTGACCAAAACGCTCTCCCTGTTATTCTTATAAACTCAAAAAGAGGTAATGGTTTTGTTACAATTGAAACTTTATTTTCTTTGATTGCTTGAAAGACGGCTTGCTCGTTTTTATCTGCGTCGACCAACGTGTATGTTCTTCCTAAATCATTCAAAAAATGGACATCAGAGTTGCCGATAACTGGTTTGTTGATTTCTTTTGCTTTCTGAAGCATTTTATGGTTAGGGTTGTACAATTTAGTGTGTAAGAATGAATGCTCCCAGGCATCAAACAGATTGGGATATTGATAAATTTTAGCTCGCAAACAACTTGCCCCCAGATACGGCGGGTGGGCGGCGATCACCAATACCCTCTTTATTCTCCTTAACTGCGCCAAATCCTCAAATGTCTTTATCTTCTCTGCCTCTTGCGGTGTCAAATTGTAGAGCAGCACATGTTTGTTTTCAATATCCCGTTCGACACCAAAGATGAGCAGCAAGCCTTTCTGCTGGGCATAGCGTCTCAATTCTTCATTTTGATAGAGGAGATTATGGCACGTGATCGCCAGTACATCAAACTTCTGGCGGAGCGCTTCTTCGACTAGTTCTCGCGCGGAATAGGTGATCCACTGTTTGTCTTTGGGATCATCATTGACGTGGGTGTGCAGTTCAGCTTTGAGCATATTGTTCCTGTGCCAGTCCCGTGAAGAATACTCCGGCAATGTTCCTCTAGATGAGACTTTCTAGTGATGTCGGGGATAAAATGGTACTACTTTTTATAAACTCTGTTGTTCAGTCTTGGATTATCTAATCCAACGGTGTTGCCGGTTTATCTTCCGTTTATCCCAATCCCCCAAAACAAGCATACCCTGAAGGATACCACACCGGCTTTTTCACTGGTTCGTTTGAACTCTGATCTGGAATTTCATCTTTCTGTTCTACTTTAGTTTCTAATTCTGGAGAATTATCTTCATCATCTTCTAATCCGCTAATTGTTCTTCGTCGAGAGTCATCAATATTATTTTTCCCTTCTGCTCTTTGATAAAAGCCGTTGAAATCAAACGAATCTACTCCTCCTGAAGATTGTGCTCGATATCGGTTGAATTTACAATCCCGGTGAATACCCGTGGGGTTAGTATATTCAGACATCATTCCCCGAAGTTCTTCCCGTTATATTAATTGTCTTGATTGATTTATTCAACGAGGAATATACTTTTTCTCCATTGAAAAAGCAACTTCCTTTTTAACCATCTTTCATCCCGAAATCTTTTAAATAGACCAGGAAAATGATCTTTATGTTTCGTCTATTCACCCCTCAAAATAGAGAATCACCGAGATACGCCGCTTTGCTTATCGACATGCAGGAAGGATTTACCAAACATCTCGGAGATCGTTTGGAGATACTTGTCGAGAATCAATGCCGTGTCCTCGTTTATTGCCGCGACCAGGGAATTCCCGCCTGGGTTGTGGAGTCACAGGAAAAGTATAAAGATTCAAATTATGGCGCGACGATCAGTCCACTCCAGAGCCTTTTGGAAACCATCCCTTGTCCTCCCCCGATTATTAAAATGGTTGTATTTGTTTAGCTGGCGGCAAGGCCAAGCGGTGTATCCACAGAGACTTTGTTCCTAGCTAGGTGCGGAAATCTTCTGGTTCACCGCGAGAGGCAGATTAATGCGACTGCTTGTGTTGAAGCAACGGCAAGAGGTGCTGTAAAAAAAGGATATGCTATTCACACGGCTCACGACTTGATAGCCAACCCACCGGCTTGGATTACCCAGAATGAAGTAAGATATTTCGAGAAGAAAGGGAATGTTTATCCTTCCACGTTGGATTTGCTTGCCGCACTTTTCCCATCGGTTTCATCCAAAAATGACCCTTAGGCTCAGGTTAGTGGCTTCAAAGCTTTAAGATGTGACATCAGATAGCCGACGTTCTCCGTAAGAGACAACCCTCTTGTCGGCTAAATTTAGGGGTGATTTTCTGGCTGTTGCTTTAATTTCTAGAATAAGATTGAACTTCACATTTTTTCCAAAAAGGCACAGTTCACTTTCTGAGTGATAGCACCATTATCACCACTGCCCAGAAAACCACAAGCGGTTTTCTGGGATGAGATGCGATAGTCGCATCTCAAACGGAAAACAGGATGGCAAAGCCATCCTCGTTTTCAGGTGGATATGGTGCTATCACTCACTTTTCGGATTGTGCCTCCAAAAAGAAAGATTAAAGAAGCTAATTTCTTTTCTTTACATTGATGGATCCACAAACTCACTTTCTATTCCCTTTTACTCTTTCAGTCATTTTAGTAAAATTGAATCTCTTTTCTTGGAAATTAGCACTACTTGCAGGAATTGTTGGGGTCATTGTTGATCTTGATCATTATGTTGAACAGATTGCTCATGCAAAGACTAATCGTTTTTCATTAACAGCGACATGGAATAATGCCGTCCGTTTTCACCGTTTTAATCAACGGAGTTTTATTCACGATGGCATTGGAGCAATTATTGTTACACTTGTGTTGTTGGTTCTTGCCTTCTTTTCTGGGCAGATTACTCTTGCTTTAGGATTTGGGTACTATTCTCATCTTCTTTTAGACTACGCTCGTCTTAAACATGAGAAAGAGTTTTGTTGGAAGCTGGGTGTATTTTATATGAAAGAATCGGAGTTGGAATTTATTCTCGATGCTCTTCTGATAGTTGTTTTACTTATTCTCTTTTTGATCTAAGCGTTCTAGTACGTCTTTGTACCACATAGTACCAATCAGTCACACCTCAGAATCCCACCAAAAGCCTAATAAAGACGCCCCACTCCAAAACAAAAATGCAAATCGGCATTGTCGGAAAGCCTTCCGTGGGAAAAAGTACGTTCTTCCGTGCAGCGACGCTTGCGGAAGCAGAGATCGCCAGTTATCCTTTTACGACCATCAAGCCGAATAACGGTGTTGGGTTTGTCAAAGTCCCCTGCGTGGATAGAGAATTTAACACTCAGTGCAATCCGCGAACGGGATATTGTTTACATCACAACCGCTTCGTCCCCGTGCAGATGATCGATGTCGCCGGCCTTGTCCCTGGGGCGCACGAAGGCAAAGGCATGGGCAATCAGTTTCTTGATGATCTCCGCCAGGCTGATGCGCTGATCCACGTTATTGACATCTCCGGTTCAACCAATGAGAAAGGCGAACAAGTACCTGCCGGCAGTTACGATCCGGCAAATGATGTCCGTTTTTTGGAAGTAGAACTGGATATGTGGTATCTTGGCATCCTTAAAAAAGGCTGGGAGAAATTTGCCCGTACAGTCACGCAGGAAAAAAGCAAGATCGAAATTGCCCTTGCTAAACAATTATCCGGCCTCCATGTTACCGAGAACATTGTCTTGGAAGCGATCAACACTTTAAACCTCAATAAAGATAAACCCAGCGCCTGGGTGGATAAAGATCTCCAAAGCATCGCCACGCTTCTCCGCCAGAAAACCAAGCCGATGGTCATTGCCGGCAACAAGATTGATATTCCCGGTGCAGCTGCTCATCTCCAGCGTCTGAAACAACAATTCCCTTTATATCATTTTTTCGGCTGTTCCTCCGAATCGGAATTGGCTCTCCGTGAAGCGGCCAAGGCCGGCTTGATTGAATATGTTGCGGGAGATAAAATTTTTACGATCATCCATCCGGAGAAATTAAGTGATGCGCAGAAAAACGCATTGCAATTCATCCAGAAACAGATTTTAGATTCATCTGGTTCTACGGGAGTTCAGCAAGTCTTGGACTTTGCCGTCTTCTCTTTATTGGGTTATCTGGCAATCTTTCCGGGCGGTGCGAATAAATTAGAAGATAAAGATGGAAACGTCTTGCCGGATTGTTTTTTGCTGCCCCCGCAGAGCACTGCCCTTGATTTCGCGTATAAATTACATACTGATTTGGGCAAGAATTTCATCCGGGCGATTGATGTCAAGACCAGGAAGACCGTCGGTAAGGACTATCCTTTGAAGCATCGTGATGTGATGGAGATCGTGACGGGAAGGTGAGGGGGTATAAATCACGATCGCTGTTAAATTAGTTGATGAAATCCTCTCAATAACTAAAGATAAAGACTATCTTGAGAACGAGCAAAAACAGAAGAAAGTAAAAGAACTTCAAGATAAAATAGACCAGTTAGTTTACACACTCTACAATTTAACTACAGAAGAAATTAAAATTGTGGAAGACTTTAATAATAGGTAAGTATAAATTGACCTAAAAATGGTATTCAAAGAAATAAAAAAAGAATGGACACAACCTCAACCGGATCAATGTGTCCCAACTGTAATAAAGACTGCTTTGGATAATCAATTTGCTCATTTAAACATACCTAGTCTTAGTTCAATTGGAAGTATGTGCCAATATAGGAATGCTTATGGCGTACCAATAGACAGATTAAAAACAAATCTTAAACAATTAGAAAATATGGGTATCCAGTTTAATGAAAAAGAGGATGCAAATATTGACTTCCTAAAGAGTCTATTAGATCAAGGAAGCTTTCCATTGATTTTGTTCCATTTAAGAGACTATAACAAGTGGAAAAAAGGCTCAATTGAAGTAGATGACGATGGGGAGATTGATTTTCATATGGTCATTATAGTGGGTATAGACCCCCAAAAGCAAGAAGTTAAAGTTTTTGGCAGTGTTAGTAAATGACTGGTAGAAAGGCTTTTATTCTCCAAGATATTCCTTTTCTTCATGGCAAAAAAAGAGATATGTACTAGTTGCAATAGCAAC
>JAGVZN010000026.1 GCA_018302605.1 Candidatus Woesearchaeota archaeon
AGAGGCAGGCTTGCCGCAATCTGTCCAACGATCTGGGAGGCGACAGAACTGCCATACATCCCACAGATGGTTAAATCTTGATTCTCAAGATAGGCAAAGAGGAAGCCGGCAGCATAGCCATCACCCGCGCCATTGGTGTTGATCACGGTTGTTGGAACAATCGGAATGGGGAGATCAATCCCCTCTGCCAAGACGCGAGACCCTCGCTTTCCCAATTTTAAACACACTACCTGGTTGTTGTAAGGATGTTCGGAGAAAGAATCAAATTCTTCCCCGACAGCGGCGGCATATTCTTCCGGAGAGGCAAAAAGAAAGTCAGTAAGATCGAGAATAGCCCGCATCGTTTGGCCATTGCCAATCTTATGACAGGTATGCGGATCAGCGAGATCCAGACTGATCTTAGCGCCTGCTTTTTTGGCTCTTTGAAGATAACTGATGAACTCTTTTTCTTTGCCGACAATCTCATAACAGGAAGTATGGATGATCCTTGCCGCAATCGGTGCTTTGTCTAAATCAAAATGAGGAGCGGCGTTCATCAAGTTGAGAAATGTCCGTTCCCCGTCTTCAGTAATCAGCGTATAACAAACACCGCTGGGATGGGTAGTGGAAAGTTGAGTGTGGTCAGCAACTGCGTACTTGCTGAGCATTTCTCGATATTTCGTAGCGAGATGATCGCCGCCGAGCGAACCGACAAGACCGACTCTTGCCCCCAAAGCAGCAGCAGAAAAGCCAACATTGGCCGGCGAACCGGCAGGACTTTCGTAGGTTTTAGGAATATCTTTCAGTTTTTCTTCTATCTGTGAACGAAGAGCAGCACGATGTTCTGACCCGCGACGCAGCGCCAAACTAGCGAGGAACTCTGTATTGATACGATAAACCTGATCCGTGATGGCATTGGTAACAACTAATAGATCTAATTGTTTCATGGAGACACTTTGTCTACCTGTTGGAGATAGATCTCAATTCTTTCTTTTCCTTTGCCAATATTCACTCTTTTTAATCTTACCGGACCTATTTCTCCGCTGGAGCGAACATGCGTCCCGCCGCAGGGCATTTTCCATTCACCGCACGTCCACCAGCGCAGATCTGATTTTGGGTCATCATTCTTCATGATGATCAGATGATTTTGGTGGATAAAAGCATTCATCTTCGCCTCTAATGGAGGAATGAGATCATTCAATGGTTTCTCATACAGAAAATCCATTCTTGCTTTTTCCGGGGCAATGTTCGAGCCGATGATCTTTACTTTCCCGATAAAGTCTGGGGAGAGATAATACAAGAGGTGAGCCGCGGAATGCAAATTACGCAGTTTTCGCCGACGTTCCGGATCAATCTTGATCGTAACAACAGCAGCAACTTTAAATCTCGGTTCTGTTTGCAGTGTATATTCAATATCGATGATATTTTCTTTATCACCCTGTTTAATTGCTTCAATAACCGTCATCCCACCGATTGTTCCTTCGTCAGAAGCTTGTCCGCCAGAGAAAGCAAAGAAGATTGTCTGATCAAGTTTGATTTTCTTCCCGTTGATTTCCGTAACAGTCGCGGTGCATTCTGTTTGATAAGGGTCGTCCCAGAAGAGTTTGGTGGTCATTTTCTTTAGAACTGTTCGTATACAATCTTCTTCGCTTTAAAGAAACGCTTTGTGAAACGCACTGCTTTCTTTACGTTAAATTTTTTGCAGGTGTAGATCACTGTTGAAAAGAACTGAGCATTCCCCCAAACATAAAGAGCAATTCCTGAATCTATCAAAGGTACAAAAGCATCAAAACCCTGATTAATACTCTTTCCTTTATTACTCGTAGCATGGATCGTCGGCTTTCCATATGTTTTTAATTTCAATTCTTTAGTTATTCCTTTAAAGAAAGCAAGAATCTCTTTCTGATTAATGGGAATAATAAAAAAACCTTCTATAACTAATCTTTGTCTAGTAATATCTGGAGCAATATTCTTCATTCTACATCGCCTCTAATCTCTTGATCCTTTCGTTGATGTCTGGATGGGTTGCAAAGAGATGGGTAAATGTTCCTTTCGTCTTGCGGAACGGCGTCGAAATAAACAGATGCGCCGTGGCGCGATTTGCTTTATCCACTAACGGATCAGGATCGCTCTTGATCTTGCGCAAAGCATCAGCCAATCCTTGAGGATAGCGGGTAAGCATGGCCCCCGACGCATCGGCAAGAAATTCCCGCTTGCGGGAGATGGCCAGTTTCATCAATTCGCCGATCAACGGGGAGAGGACGGCTAACAATAGGCCAACGACGATGAGGACGATGGTGATGGATCCGCCTCTCTGCTCATCTCTTCTCAAACCGCCCCAGAGGAAACTACGCAAGAGGAAATCAGAAAGCAGGACGGTTATGCCGACCATTACGGAAGCGAGCATCATCACCCGGATGTCATAATTTTTGATGTGAGATATTTCATGCGCCAGTACGCCTTCTAATTCTAGTTTATCCAACTTCTCTAACAGGCCAGTTGTTACTGCAACAGCAGCATGCTCAGGATCCCGGCCGGTGGCGAAGGCATTCAGTGCAGAATCATCAATGACATATACTTTAGGCGGTTTAGGTAAACCGGCAGCGATGGAAAGGCCTTCCACCGTGTTGATCAGATGAGCATATTTTGGTTTGGTTGCTTCATGCGCCCCGGTCATCGAGAGGATAGCGCCGCTGCCGGCGTAATAACTGAAGAGGAAATAAAGTCCGCCAATGATCAAAGCGAGGACAATGCCCCCATACTGATTTCCGTAAAACATCCCGATCAATAGCCCCAAAAAAGTAATCAATACGAAAAAGAAAAAGACTAATCCATATGTACGCCTGCTATTAGAGGCGATTTCTTCGTACATTCCCATTGAATTTAGAATTCCCTCATCTAAAATTCTACTTTGATGTTCTTCTTTTCTTCTTTGCCTGCTTCAAAGAATTGTTCTGACTTAAAACTAAACATCCTAGCAAACAGATTTTTGGGGAAGACCTGCAAAGCTTCGTTGTAAAGCATTACGGAATCGTTGTAGAATTGGCGGGAATAGGCAATCTTACTTTCTGTCCCGGACAATTCTTCCTGCAAGTGCATGAAGTTTTCGTTGGCTTTAAGCTGTGGATAGTTTTCCGCAACGGCAAAGATCGATTTCAATGCTTCAGTGATCTGATTTGATGCTTTAGCTTTGTCTTTGGGGGAGCCGGAGATCAACGATGTCCGCGCTTTGGTTACTTCTTCTAAGACACCTTTCTCATGTTTCATGTAACCTTTGACCGCATTGATCAGGTTGGGAATGAGATCATATCTTCGTTTCAGCTGGACATCGATCTGTGACCAGGCATTTTTGACGCGCATGCGCAGCCGAATCAGACTGTTATAGATGTAGATAACCAGTAAAATGACGACGACGACAACGACTATAACCCATGTTGCAACCATATTTTTTAACCCCCGTTTCTAATAATAATCTTTATTTTCTTCATTTTATTTTATCTCTTTAAAAGCTTTATGGAGGATTTGGCTTAGTAGAAAAATTCCTCCTGGCCATTGACCGCGGCGAAAACAGGTTGCGTTTAAGGTCGCAGAACAGACCAGTCAATCTTATTGTTTTCGCACCTGTTCCTGTATATTTCTTCCCACGGTCAATCTTCAGGCCAGGCGGACGACTTTTTCTACTAAGCCGGAGGATTTGGGCTGTGATATCTAGCATACCGTATGTATTAAGTTAAGTCTGTGCGGGCAGGGTCAAGATGGTCTGCCGAGCGTTGGCTTTGAGCAGGAGATGCAGAGTCTCGCTCATCCTCGAGAATATTTTTAGAGAGAAATTGAACCCCTTTTCTGAGCGAGACGAGGCAGACTGACCTGCCCAAGCACAGACTTAATACGTACAGCATACCGTAACTTATATAAACATTCAAAATATCTCTAAAGCGAGGCTGATAGATTGGTATTAGAACATCTTTTCCCGGAAGACTGGCTGGAAAAACGAGGAGTGTATGCTTTCATCCTTGGTGCAATCTACGCCGTGGTGGGGGTATTAGTTGCCTCCGTCCTTTTTCCAAAAGATCCCGCTTTAGTGGGAGTAGCTTTGACTTCTATGCTCATCCTTCCGGAGATGTACAAGATTTTCTCGTATCAGGAACGAAAGCAAAGTTTGGAACAGAAGACGACATTTCTCTCGCTCTGGAAGAATGATATTGAGATCGTGCGGATTTATGTTTTTCTGTTCTTAGGAGTCATTCTGGTTTATTCCCTGGGGACAATCCTTCTTCCCAGCATCCAGACGAACGAGTTGTTTCGGGAGCAGCTGGAGATCCGCTTTGGAGAGGGGTTTGCCGGACATGCTATCTCGGGAGGTCTTTTTGAAAGCGGCCTCTTTGTTGAGCTGTTGAGTAATAATTTACTGGTGATGATCGCCTGTTTCATCATGGCGCTGCTTACGGGAGACGGAGCAATCTTCCTGATTATCTGGAATGCGTCGGTGTGGGGGACGATCTTTGGAATTACGGCAAAGAATGCCGCTTCTTTTTCTGGGGCAAACGTGGTTTACATCTTTGGAATTGTCATGCTCATCGTGTTCCCGCACATGATCATCGAGGGGATCTCTTATTTTCTGGCGGCGATCGCCGGCTCGGTGATTTCCAAAGATGTCATTCTGGAGAAATTTGCTTCCGATCGTTTTTTCCGGGTATTTGGCTTTAATCTTTATCTGATTGTGATTGCTTTGCTCTTTTTGCTCTTGGGAGCGGGGGTAGAGGCATTTGTCTTGGAAAACGTTGATATTTACAGTGAGATTGTCCGACAGAGCCTCCTTTCGTTTTGATCAGAAGAGATATTCCAACCTATTCTTTTTGATGCGGTTTACAGGTATCATAAAAATCACATTTCCCCGTCGACCATTTGCAGAGGGGAGTTATCGTCTTGGGATAGTCGCCCATTTCTTCCGTGCGACAAGTGTGCTGGTGAATCCCTTCAATTTCTGTTTTAGCAAGGTTCAATAACTGTTCATCTACCGGTAAAAACTTGAGTTTATGACGAAGAAAAAAGATGCCTACTTTGGAAGGCATCTTTCCGTGCTTTTCAAAATAGAGCAGAGAATAGATTGCCAGCTGCAGCCGGATGCTCTCTTTCATCTCAAAAGTAGCATTTGTCTTATAATCAATAATATGAACTTCGTCATCAACATGATGGATCGCATCGATAAAGCCGCGCACGGAATGCTCTTTGGAAGTATATTCCTGTTCACGGACAGGAGTCAGCTCGAGAAATGCTTCCTGGACGGAAAGATTTTTTTTCTTTGTCAGAGAAGAGAGATCTTCTACGAAGTGATTTGTCCAGTTCATCAGCATGAGCATCGTCTCTTCGAAATAAAATCGCTCCTGATCTGGGCTCAGGGAAAGCTGATTCAATTGATTCTGTGCTTTTTTCCAGTAATGGAGGAAAAATGTCTGGATGCTTTCTTTACATTTCCGCGCAAAATTCTCTTCCGTCAATGCGGAGGTATCCAGATTATAAAAGTTTTCCAGCGTGGAATGGGCAATGTTTCCCCGCACTTGATGAATATTTGATTGGGTAGGCAGTTTTTCAATGTATTGATAATAATATTTACGTTTGCACTGCTTGAATGTATTGATGGATGATGGTGATTCTACTCTCTTTGCCATGTATCGCCTCTTTGGTTCAGAAAAAGGTTTAGGGGTTTGTTTATATGTTTTATTGTGATGGATGTTTGTAAATCTGCATAATCTTAATAAAATGCGGACTTTTTTGACAAGATAATGAAACCAAACCTCCTGACGACGATCCGCTTCATCTCTCTCTTTTTGGTAATTGCAGCAGATTCTACCCGATTCTACTACCTTGCCCTGACCTTTCTGTTCTTTGGCTTTTGCACCGATTACCTCGACGGGCTGGTCGCTCGAAAATACAAAAAAGGATCAGAGATTGGAATTTATTACGATCATTTCGTGGATAAAATCTTTGTTCATCTCCTCCTTGTATACTATCTCTCGCAGAATCTGCTTGGTTTCTGGGTCGTGGCACTGCTCATCCTGCGGGATTATCTGGCCTTGGGATTCCGGCAGTATGCCCTCTCCCAGCAGACGAATATCGCCAGTGTCCGGTCAGGAAAGATCAAGTTAGTTGCGCAGGGGATGTTCTTGATGTTCATCGCGCTAGGAAGAATATTACCTTTTCCGGCAACAATCGTGGAGAAAATAGGCATCGTCATCGTCATCTGGTCGTTTGGATCATTAGTTGATATGGGCTGGAAAAATAAAGCTATCCTGAAGAGATTGTGGAAAGAGTTTTGATTCTTTACGATAGAATATACTTGCAATCAGAAAGTCAACATGACACAGAAAGTCAAAATGATATTTTGGTCTTTTATCACTCTTTTCTCTTCTCCTCAAACGCTCTGGGATTCTTCAAGATGTCTGGCCGCATCCGTAAATTTAAGATTGTTCTACTGCCAATTAAAGGAGATAAAACCTCATGGATAGTTTGTTCACCAGTTCCAAAGCCAGGCGCTCTGAGGAGGAGAAGAGTGCCTGACTGGGTTAGAAATTGATCGGTCTGTCCAAGCTTCGTATAATCATCAGGATTATCTAATGGGTCATAGATACGGACGAGCGCAGAACCACTGATGGTAATGGTAGCAGAGAGAAGCTGATCATTTCTCCGATCACGATGGGGAGAAATCCAATCATGACTATCTCGATATCTTTGATAGCCAGCTTCGGTAGGACACCAATTTTCAAGTTCTGGATAGCACGGGATTAAATTACCAACATCATGAGCCAGTGATCGTGTTACTTCAGTTGCGATTGGAATTTCTGGGTGTCCAACAGGGAAATAAGCCCGTTGATGTAATTGCTGTACTTCCCGAAGAGTTCCTGCATTTATCGGATAATTGACATGGTCGCCTTCCTCAAGATTGATCTGTCCGATTTCTGTTTGCATGAGGCTGCAAAAGTAAGGGCTGATTGCTCCAGAAGCGAAGAAATAACCAACTTCACAAGTTTCGGCAAGGGCTCGTTCCAGATTAAAACCATCTCCCAACAATTTTCGAGTCATCATTTATCCGTAGAGGGATTAATAGATATAAAAATATCGTAGCTGAGAAAGCAATCATTTTTAAAGAAGCAGCCTTTTTTATCAGATAAATGTCTAGACCAAACGAAGAAGAACAGCAAGTGATCCGGGTGCGCATCCCGCAAGGAAAAGAAGTTCTGGGGATTGTCCAGCAGCGTCTGGGAGGAAGCCGGATGCGTGTTCTCTGTCTGGATGGGAAAGAACGAATCTGCCGCATCCCAGGAAGCCTGCGCCGGGCTTTATGGGTGCGGGAGAATGATGTAGTTATCATCGAGCCTTGGGAATTGGGCGGTGATGAAAAAGGCGATGTTGTCTATAAGTATCGGGGAAAAGCTGAAGTTGACTTCTTGCGGAAGAGAGGATATTTGAAGAATTTAGAAGAGGAGTTTTAGAGCTGGCCATTGGCCAATGATATATCCTCTATATTCAAGAACAGCGTCCAGCACAGCGAAATGCTTAAATAGAATTTTTCTTCCTACGTAGAGTATGACACCACACAATCACGCTTGGAAATTAACGAGTTATGCCGTCCTGTTTGTTTTGCTTTTTTTCGGTCTGCTGCAGGTTACCCTGCAAGCGAGAGGGAAAGTCTTTGCTTTGGAAGCGTTGGGGGCTCTTGTCCTCGCGCTCTTTGTATTTGCGGGGGGTCTCACCTACGATAAAGGCAAGGGTGAAAAGCTTTTTTTTGCTGTGTTTGTCCTGGTCATCGCCAATCTGCTGTTTTTGCGCGCGTTTACCGGTGATTTGTATGTAGTCATGCTGCTCTTTGCGCTGGTTGGAGTTGCTTTGGGCTTCCCCCGAAGATGCGCGCCTCGCTGCTACGACGATGACAGAAAGACAGAAGAACCGCATAGTGTTGTCTTTGATCCCGCAAAGAATGGAGAGGAGAAAAAGGTGGGTGAAAAAGGAAAAATGGAGCAGGAAGTAAAGACAGAAACCAAGAACACGGCGACGTTTAGTCCCGGAAAATATGTCGCCAGTTCCAAAAGCAACGTCTTTCATGAAGCAAGATGCGATTGGGCGAAGAAAGTAAGCAAGACCCACCAGCTATGGTTTTCCTCCAAGAAAGAAGCAGAAGAGAAGAAATACAAGCCCCATGGCTGCGTGAATTGATTATTATCTTTGATTTTATTCTCATTAATTTTTCATCGCGATGATGAACATCCAGTTCTTGTCTTTTTCTTCATGGTCTGTTACAAAAGAGATTTTCTGGATTGAGAATCCCGCCTGCATGACGGACTGCCTGAATTCATCCTCCGTAAAACGCTTGCGAAAGCGAAGATATTTTCCATTGAAATTATTTTTGAGAGCAAGATACCCTTCCGGATGATGATGGATAGTCGTGGAGAGATAGATTACCCCTTGAGGGATAAGAAGTGAATATATTTTCTTCAGCAGAGTAGGAATTTCTACACTCGGGAAGAGATGGATAAAAGCAATGCCAATAATCGCTGAATACTGCTTGGAACCAAAATCGTGAGACAGAAATTCATCGACGATCATCTTTAATCGAGGCGCCGTGTTGAGTGCGACAGCAGCCATCGCCGGAGATAGTTCTATCGCAGAAACATCAAAACCATGTTCGAGGAGCGATTTTGCGACCTGACCATTCCCCGGGCCTAATTCTAGGATGGATGTTTTTTGATGATCACTGAGGAGAAAAGAACAAAATTCAGCAACAATCTTTTCAGTGTTAATTGTACGGGTTGAATTTTTCTTTTCAAATTCTACAGCTGCAGTATCGTAAGCTTGTTTGTTTAAAGAGAGATAATCGTCCATACTGTCAATTTAGAGAACATCTTATTTTAAAGATTACCGTTTTGCTGTATGTTCAGGTTCTCTCTCTTTCCACATCTTCCATACCAAGCCGATAACAGCAATGGAAATCGCCGCATCCGCAACATTAAAGGCGGGCCAGAAGCGAAAATCGATGAAATCAATGACGTGTCCGCGAGCAAAACGGTCGATAAAATTGCCGATGACGCCGCCGAGGAAGAGGGCAGTAAGAAGTTGAGCAGAATATGTCTTTGGGATTTTGTGATAATAGAGGATGATGCCCAAAGCAACAGCGAGTGAGATGAACCCCAGGATAATTGTTTTTCCCTGAAACAAACCAAAACCCGCACCTGTGTTGGTGACCAGATGGATATCAAAAACGAGGAGATTCCATACCGGATTTAGATAGACAATGGCTAGTTTAGCTGCTTGATCGACCAGCACGGTTGCAGCCGTAATCAGAAAAAAAAATAATCCCGATTCCTGCCGGCCTACCATAAGCGCTGCTGCTGCTGCCGTGATGGCTGAACTCCGGCTGCGCGTTCCAGATTAGCCAGGCGCTGGTCGAGGGAAGCGAGCAGGGCTTTGACGGTGTCTAACTTGCTGTTGAGCAATTCCAGATCTCGGGAAAGATTAAGCGATTGCTCAGGAAAAGACGAAGAAAAAGGACGGGAAGGGGCGGCGCCAGGAAAGCGGGCGGGGGAAATGCTTTGGGGCATATCCAATGGTGATTTTTCGTCTTCAAATCCGGGTGGGGGAGTGTTCAAAATATCCTGTTGTTCGGGAAAATTAGTACCCAATTCTTTTTGAGCAATTGCATCGAAATCAAGATCGCTGTCTTTCTTGTGGAAAAGTTTGTCAAAGAGGCCCATAGAAGGAGGATTATTCTAAGGGATTTAAAGGTTTCTGAATACGTATATTTTCTCTGCGAGAATGGGTTGTAGTTGTTCTCTTGGTGCGCTGTATCGTGCCGTATCGGAAATAAGCCCGGCAAGAGGAGCAGAGATGTCTTGGCGGGAGAGCACGCCAATGATTCCCGTTTCTGATTTCCATTCGCTTTCCGAGTAATCTTCCATATTAAAAGTGGCGTAAGGAGTATCAACCCGGCATAATCGAAAATCTCTCCAACAAGGCTGTCGAAATAATTGAGGCTGTGCTCCCTCGAGATAATCTAAAGGCAATGATATTCTAGGGAAGTAGTTTGTAAGCATCGTAATCTTACCTGAAAAACCACGTTCTCCGTAATCTTTGAAACCTCCGTTTTTTAGCTCTTCATAGAAAGAAACTAATCTATTAAAATAGCTTTCTTTGCTTCTGTCGGGCTGGACCGGCCAGAAGACAGAGGAAAATTCTAACTTGTCGTAGCGGTCTGCATTAAAAATCCCATGATTACCTACTTTGACTTGAAATCTTTCGCAATCGAAATCAGGATCAATCTTGGCTTCAACAGTTAATGGATTCATAGTATAATTTATCAGGTTAATACTTATAAATTTTATCAAACTAGATATTTGCCATCTTTCATCACTTGCGTCTCTCCAATAAACACATCTTTGACCAGACAAAAGAGGTCAATATGATATTTCTGAAAGACTTTCCGGCCGAGCTTTTTAGCATACATGGCATGTTTCAGACCGAGCGAGAAATGCATGCCAGCAAACCGTTCAAATGCCGTCGGCTCATTTAAACGGTGATCAAAACCAAGATTCTTGTTTAAACCAAAACCGATTTCACGTACCTGAACGGTATGAGTGACTTCTTCATCACGAATCATTCGCACAATCTCTTCAAATTGAGCAGGCCCGGTATGACCGATAAGACAGCCATTTTCGATTGTCACGGTAAACTGGTCGGTGAAATGAACCAGATGATCCTTGCCGGGGAACCCAAAGACAAGCAATGTGCCATTCATCTTTTCCAGTTCTTTTGCTTCAGTAAAAATCTCGCCGATGGGAAAACCGGCAGAAATAATCTCTGCTTTGTGAAAATCGCCGGTGTTCTTAATTGGTTTCTCGAATGCAGAATTGACAATTAATTCCTGTCCTTCTGGAGAGGTGATACGAAGAGAATGGTTCTGGGAGAGGAGCTGTTCGATAGTATTCGTCGCGCGGACATAATACGGTGTCTCGTAATGTAATGAGGCGATATAGTGAGGAATCTGGTCTTCCTGATTGTAACCAAGACGGGAGTGTTCGATGACGAGATGACCGGCGCGAAATAGATCGGCGCGGAGACGATGTTTAGTGAGACGGAACGATACAGTTTGCACGAGAATAACCACCGAACGTGGAGGAATGATCTGAAATTGAGAAAGGATGGCTTCTTCCGAATGGGCATCAAAATCGATGATCTGGTGGGGATTCTGGAGAATAGCACTGCCGTATGCTTCCGTAAGTATTCTTGATAACCTACTGTTGTTATCGTGAAGCAGGAGAACAAACTGACCTTTAGTGAGGCAATAGTTTTTAAGTAAGATATCACGTACGTTTTGTAAAGCCCGATCTTTTTGCAAAACCTGATCTGAAATGTTCATTCTCTGGAAAATTCAAGCAAAACTTTAATAAAGTATGCTTGTTCTTTTCAAAGCATGGCAAACGAAACTATGAATACCTTAGAAAAAATCGGCTTTCATAAAGGCTCCCTGGCAACGCTGACTAAAGAACGGGAAGAATTATTACGCATCCTGCAGATCGTCGAGCAATTGATGCAGATGCACGTGAAAGAGCTGAAAGACCTCGGTGTTGACCTTGTCGCGAAAGCGAAAGAAGTGAAAAATCTTAAAGGAAAAAAGCCGATTGAAGACGTGTTGGGATGATTTTTTCTGATTAAGTCTCTCGTTTACGCATCTTTTATCCGATAAAAAAAGATCCAGGATTTACCAACGCCTGGCTCTCTTCGGTATTGGTATTAACCGACAATAAGTGGTCGGAACTATCTTCAATTTTAATATTTAAAAAAAAATTAAAAAGAAAAAATATCTAAAAAAAATTATTTATTATCTTCGCCGCATCAACATTCCCAGCAGGAACACAACCACCGCGAACAAGACAAGCACTCCCGCGACAAGCCAGGCTACTGATCGTGTATCGTTCCAGGAAGGAGCTTTCTCAACGGTTACGGTTGCTGTCACGGCCGCTGTTGGCTGTGTAGGACCGGAATTCAATGTGCTGACAACGACTTCTGACTGTTGAGCAGCGGCAGAGGGAGCAGGCTCGGCTTTCTTCCAACCATATTCATTGATGGACTGGGGAGACACACTTGTCCCTTCCGCCAAGACTCCTGCAATGTCGTCACGCAAATCATCAAGATCATGCTTGAGATCACGAAGATCGTCTAAGAGGTCAGCTTTGCTGGAACACGCTGCCATCAGGCTGGTCTTGTAGCTGCTTCTATACTTGTAGAAGTTATCTTCCAAATCATAAAAGTCGCCGCGTAGGTCTTTGTAGTCTGCTTTCTCGGAACTGAGACAAACTTCGTCACCGTTTCCTGCAGCCAATACAACAGAACTGAGTAGCAACGAACAGATTAATACTATTGCGATAAAGTGTTTTGTCATTTGACGCACCCCGATTGGTTTTATGAACTGATCTGGGCAAAGGGGATTATATAAACTTTGCGAAAGAAGTCCTACTTTTAAGTAGTACCCAGTTAGTTATGAAAAATGAGGATTAGAGAAAAAGCAAAATTACAAGATCACTTCCCCGCGATGGATTTTCGGCAGGAAATTGATCAGTTTGCCTTCTTTGTAGGCAGCACAACCGACAACAGCTTCTTCATAAGTCAAGATGACCAAGCGGTTTTCTTCCCCCAGATCTCTCTTGAGGTCTACCCCGGCGAAGTAGGCGCGGGTTTCTAGCTTTGTCAAAGAGAGGACATTTTTCAGATCTGCTTTTTGCCGGCGCGCTTCGTTGACCAGCAATTGAGCACCTTCTTTGCTCAAGCGGATCTGGCTGGGACGGAGCTCAGCAAAGTAGAGGCCAAGACGATCGATCTTTAATTTATCCAGATCGATCTGCGCAATATCCCTGTTGACTAAGAACAGGCGATCTTTTTCGGTTTGGAGGTAGGCGTAGTTCTCGTGAAGGGCCGAACCAAACTGCTTGATGAGTAATTCCCTGATTACTTTGATCTCACGGGTGTTGAGAATCCTTAGTTTTTGCATCAGCAGGTCGTTAATTGTGTTTATAATAAATCTTTTTGAAAAGATTAATATATCAGTACTGACTACCCTCGCATCATGGATCCAGAAAAAAATATTGAGACCATTCTAGATAGGACAGAACTAGGTCCTGAACAACAGGAGAAAAAGGAAGACCAGTACGAAGAAAAACAACAACCTGTTCAGTATAAACGACCGTGGCTGACGGAATTATGCGACGGTTACGTTGTGGAAGTGCCGCCGATTCCAGATTATTTTTAAGAGAATGTAGGGGGAAGGTTCAATTTCTCAGCAAAACTTTAAAAAGAATACACCACTTTTGCCGTTATGTCTTGGTAGATATTTTTGGAGGATTATTTGATGGGCAAAGAAGATACGAGTTTGTACGAACCGGCAGCTTTGGAAGACTCAATAATTGTTCCCCGGGGTGATATCGCTTCTCTTCAACAAGCAGGCATAGATGTTGATGCAGGCCCAATTATCCCGGTAGCACAACGAATACCCACTAACGGTCCGCAAGCACTTTTCTGTGCAGTTCTCACTCCATTAGAGGAAGCGATTCTCCAAGAAATCCGCACCGGCAATTATTCTGTTAAACAGGAGATCGTTGGTGGTCAGGGTGAAGTTTCACGATTAATTCAGAGCGATGATTCTGTTGTAAAATTTGATATTGCTGCTAAAGTAGTTTCTTTGCAAAAGATGGATGATTGGTCTCAAGTAGATCGTCTGGAAAGAGAAGCAGCGATTACCCGCGGGCTAGAGATTGATGGCGTTGTTAAATATTTTGCCTACGAGATGCGTGGAGTACCTAAACGTTTCGGGGAGGGAGTGGATACTGAATACATCCTCTATAGCCATTGGCTGGGCATGGGAAACTTGGCAGAACGCTTCGCCGAGCGAACGTATGGTTTTTCGGAAGTTGAACATTTCTTTGGAAACTCGCTAGCCGCGTTAGGGCAATTGCATAGCCACGGCATTCTTCACCGTGATATCAAGCCGCGTAATGTTGTAGAATTAGAAAATGGCGATTTTGGCCTTATTGATTTCGGTCTTTCCAAAAAAGCAGGACAGACCACTACTATGTTCAGCGCTGGCGCTTTCATCGGCACGCCAGCTTATGCTGCTCCCGAAATTCAGGAAGGAAAAAGGCCCTCCGCTGCTGCCGATATTTATAGCGCATGTGCCACGGCTATCTCTATGGTTTTGGGGGAGGAATTTGGTCCATTTACGACACCGGTAGATATCCAACAGAAATTTGAGAGAATTACTTTTCCAAAAGAATATGCCGCCCTGCAAGAGTTAATTTCCGCCGGCTTGCAAGCAGATCCGACAGAAAGGATGGAGAAATTTAGGCTGGTAGAAAAGAAAGGCTATGAATTTGGATTAGAAAAAATGATTACAGAAAACATTGAAACATCAGCAATTTCAGCTGTAGCAGAGAAGGCTACTCTGCTTGAAGAAGCCATTACCGATAAATGGGAGAAGGGGAATTACGGTCTTATTGGCTGTGCACTTGGCGCTCTGGCGGGGGTTATTACTTGGGGGTATTCCGTGATGTCTGATCCCCTTTCCTCAAGTTCATTAGGTTCCGAATCACTTTGGAGATTAGGGTCTCTTGGTTCTTTGCTCCTGATGGGGGCGGGGGGAGGTTATGTGGCTGGAAAGACGGTTTATAATACCAAAACAAGGATCCAAGAAGAAGGTGGATTTAAAAATTACCTTCGGAGGAAGTTGGGCAGTCAGCGTAAAATAATGGAACACGGACTTACTCAGATTGCTTTTATTGTCGCGGTTACTTTAGGAGGTATTTGGGGATTGGCTTCGTACACATCAGGAGAGTTAGAAGACGGAAGAATCTATCATAATCAAGAAGGTGAGAGGATAATCAACGTATCAGAAGGATTGAATGGCACAACTAAACTGATAATGAAAAAATATGGGGCGGTAGAGCTCGTGCGCGGAGGGATCATTGAAAGCGAGACATTTATCGATGAAGCCCCTGCTGACGGCATTTTAGACGAAGGTTATCAAAGATACCAGCCACTATGGCCGTTTACGAAAGGGGAAGGAAACCAGATCACGGATCCCGAAGTAATCAGCGAAGCACAGCTGGTATACACCAAACTCCAAGAAAAGTATGACATTAAACTGCCAGCAGAAGCTCATATTGAGAAAGTGTCTGAAAAATCAGGTTTAGAGGGATATCTCAATGAGCACTTCAGCCCTGCAATTAAAGGACAGAACTAACCCACTCCCCACACAGCATTCTCTTTTCTCTTGATCTCAGCCACCTCTTTCAACACCGCGACTTCGATTTTGGTGAGATGCTTCTTCAATACTTTCAACTTTTTGAAATGCTCTTCGGGAATATCAGTATAAAGATAATCTCCTTCCTGCACCTGTCTCCCAATAGTCACGTTATCCATAGCTAGAGCCAATTGCTTGCCTTGCTCGGCGATGGTGATCGTGTCCGGCCCTTCTTTCATGCTCTTGACCGTAGTCAGGCGCCGGCCTTGCCGATCCATCAGCGGATCGCCGGAACGGAGACGACCAATCTCGATTTCCACGCCGACGATGGCCGGATTATTCTGCCGGAAGACATAGCCTTTAAGCAGGAGAAACTTGCACGGCCGAACCAACGAAGATAATTCACGCAGTTCTATTGTCTTCTTCAGTTCGGTAGTATAACGTTCATATTCTTCAATAACTTGGTAAATAACGTTATGGACAATGAGCTTGATGTTTTTTGCTGTACAATATTCTATGACCTCAGCAGGAACGGTGATATTGAAACCCAACAAGACCCCATAAAATTCGTCTTTGTCTCTCAGCGATTCTACCTGAGAGATATCACGTTTGGTAACTGTACCCAGCGATGCTGAAGAGATTGGGATCTGTTTCTCACTAAGGATGACTTTCAGTGCTTCCAACCCGCCAATGGTATCAGCTTTGAGAACGACGCCGACCGCGTCACTTTCCTGGATCAAAACTTCCCCGATTTCACGTTGTATCTCTTCTTTTAGGCGATCAATTTCTTCCGGCTTATTTTCCACAGCGCGCAAGGGCATGCCAGCGATCGCCTTTTCAATGCCGGGTGCGGAGATCTTGACGCCAGTGGCGGCAAATACTTCCTTCACGTTGCGGAACGCGCTTTTCTTGTCGCGCATTTCGGCGAGTTCTGCCGGCTCAAGCAAAGCACGAACTTTCGTGACGATGGGTTGATCAAGACCGCCAATAACGATTGTATCGTTCACCGAAAGATGGCCATCGTAGATGATCGTGTTCATCGTCGTTCCCAAGCCTTTCTCCTCGGTCACTTCCAAAATCGTGCCCTTAGCTTTTCCTTTTACTTCAATCTGTAGCCGGGCTTCCAGATATTTCTGGGCGAGGCCCATCAATACCATGAGCAGTTCAGGAATGCCTTGACCAGTGAAGGCAGAGACGGGCACGATCGCCAGCTGTTTTGTATAATCCTGCACGCGGTCAAAGCGTTCCGCTTGGAGAGTTATTTCTTGGAATTGACCGACAAGATTGTACATTCTCTTTTCAAATTCACCTTGAATGGAATAATCTAAATTATTGATTGCATCAAGAAGAAAATCCTGCTTATTCCATTTCCAATTGGGAACCAGATCGACTTTATTTGCGGCAATGACAAAAGGAACTTTATGCGCACGCAGAATCTCGATAGATTCTAAAGTCTGCGGCCGGAAGCCTTCGTTAATATCAACAACGAGGATGGCAATGTCCGCCAGGCTGCCACCGCGTTTGCGCAGGGAGACGAAAGCGGCATGGCCGGGAGTATCGATAGTCAGAAGACCAGGCACAGTGAGCTTCTTCCCGGAGAGATCGAGGAGCTTGCCGCAGATCTTCTTGATCGCGTCCAGAGAGATGATCGAAACGCCGATGGCTTGGGTAATTGCACCTGCTTCGGCAGCAGCTACAGCACTATGCCTGACTTTATCCAAAAGAGACGTTTTCCCGTGATCAACATGTCCGACGACGGTGACCAATACTTTGCGCGTTGCCATAGAAAGCTGTCTATTACGCTTATTTTTAAATTTATAGTATTTGAGAGTGTAATTGGAAGAGAGAAAATGTTATATATGAACCTCCAGCCAATGCGAAAAATGCTGGAACGATATATTCATTCGATAGTCAGAAATGCTGTTGCGGCAGGGATAACTGCTTTAATCGTTTCTGCCTGTGCCGCCGAGACAAAGAAAGAGGAAATAGCAAAATATGTGGATGGCAATCCTGATGCAACAGCGGGTGTGATTCACTGGGGATACGTTGATGTTAGCCCGGAAAATGAGGACAGCTTTCTCACGGTTCCCGAAGTCCCGATCTCTCCGAAAACAGAGACAGAACAGATGCTTCCCGAAACTGAGAGAGTTTATGGAGAAGAAGCGCTTCCGGAAAATCTTGTTGCAGAGAGTATGCTTTGCGACGAGAGTTCGCCCTGTCTCTGCGATTCGACCAAGATCCTCTCCGGGAAGAATGGCGGATACTTCAATCCTGTGGTGGCGGATTATACGATCGCTTTTGTGGACCAGAAAAAAGAAGTGAGCCTCCTGGACATCCTCGGGGAAAAGATTGTCTCTCTTGCCCCGTTGAAGGGAGAGAAGTTGCGTCTGGAAGGTCATTATCTGTCTGGCGTCTCTTCTGGGACGACGCTGCCGGGCAATTGCCAGATGGTTAATTTGATCTCGGAAGAAGTCGTTTATGGCGGATTATGCCCCGCCGATATCGACAACACCCTGTATGTTACACTAGATCATAGCCTAGAGATGGTGGTTGGTAACGCTTCTTTTGATGAGAAAGTTGCATCTATTTTTCTCGATTCGGGCGCAGCTCGCGTCGTTTTTGATTATGAAACGATTGCCTTTGCCGGAAAAAATAAGAACGCAGGGTCAGCAATCTATCTCTGGAGGTTTATTGATGAGTCGCTCTTCTTTCTTCCCCAACCAGAAGGAACAAATGATTACAGCCCTTTGGTCAAAGACAATGCGCTGCTTTTTTCACGATACGAGACCGATGGAACGATCAAGCTGATGGTCTACGATTTTATGTGGGATGATGTGTTCGAATTATTTTCTTCTTCCAAAGATCACACCACTCAGGGAGCATTTAATGGAAGGACACTCGCCGCGCTCGTCGCCGGGAATCAGCTGGAAACGTATAATCTGGTTACCGGAAAAAAATCACTGGTGGATACGGAAGTTGAGGGAGTGCCCTCTTTGGATGACTTTTATCTTGTTTGGACAAAAAAACAGGGGTTAAGATATTGCGAATTAAAAGAAGAATGGAAACCGTAGGCTTAGGAGAAAAAGTCGTCCGTCTGGCCTGAAGATTGACCGTGGAAAACAGATCGCTGTCTGTTTTCTTGTGACTTTTTCTGCAGAGCCGAAACTATAGATAGTTTTTTAAAAGAGATCTGATTGTGAAGAGTAAACCCAGCGCAGCATGCCCTTGTGATGACCATGATCAGGGGAGTTATCCGCTGGGGTCATTTTCCCTCAAATATTCAATTCTCTTAATTTCTGTTCTACATAATTTTTCTTCTCTTTCAGCGCAGTTGGTGAACCGCCGCCATGCCAGGTGAATCGCGGACGCATCTGCACGGGGAAGATGCGCTCGTTGGCATCGTCGAAAATGACGGCAGCTCCGGTCACCCGCGGCAGATGATTGATCTCCTCTTCCAAGCCTTGACGCATGTAGCTCTGGGTCAATTGCTGCAAAGCCTCAACGTCAATCTGTGCTGTCAAACGATGAGCGATGACCGTGTCTGCTTGAGTCAAGACATCAGTATGGATCTTGCCCGGCTGCTGCGAAGCAAGAATGAGAGAAATACCGGGCTGGCGTCCTTCCCGCAAAATGGTGATCAATGAATCTGTTGCGGCCGTCTTTCCTTCTCGGGGCAGCAATTCATGAGCTTCGTCAAGGCCGATCCAGACTAACGGCTCTTGAAGCTTCTCTTTAACCTCTTTGGTAAAATAATGCATGGCCGCATCAACAGTCTTGAACTCTTCTGTTTTACGAGCGAGCATGCGTTGATTAAAGAGGGTGCGGCAGATTAGGCCGACGACGAGAGATTTAATTTCCCAACCAGAAGACATCGTCGCATAAGGGGAAACGTCAAGAACAGTTACTTGACCGCCGGCAATCAGTTCTTTTAGCGGTGTCCCTTCTTTGGAAAAAATTTCCCAGCCTTTCGCTTTTTCAAATTGATTGACAACGATATTTTTAACGACGTGATCGCTTTCTGTGTCTTTTTTGATGAGCAGAATCAGCTGATCTAGATTATAGGAGTCTCCTGTGCTGTTCAGCTGCTGGACAATCTTGGTGATCAGCACGCCCTCCGCGGAATTGGGCTGGATCGAAAAAGCTGTGCACCAGTCGAGAGGATCAACATCGATGGGGCGCAGGGAGAAGGGGAAGTCAGTAGGGATGCCTGATTCTTTATACTGGCCATAAAAGCCGGTAGGGGTATAAATTTTAACGTCCAATGATCGAGGATCCATCCCCCAATCTTTTAATAAGCCAGCATCCTGATAATTAGGATATTTCATCGTCCAATAAATGCCCATGGTATCCAGCAGGATAATGGAAAGGTTTTGCTTGATCTCCTGAGGCAGGTCAGCAAGGCCCTCGGCGATGGCGCCGAGCGAGTAAGACTTCCCCGATCCTCTCTTTCCAACAATAAAAAGAACATGCGCGCCGGCAACGTCAAGATACACGGGGTTAGAGAGCGAGACAGTCTGGCCCATCTGGACGTATTGTTTACCAATAAGAATCGTTCCTTGCTTGCCATGTTTTTCAACATCCCTCTGGGAACGGCCGATAATGACATCAAACACCATTTAGTGACTAAAGCGTAAAAAGCATAAAAAACTATCGAAATCCCGTAGGTATTCAGTTTAGGGCTGGTGCGGTCAAGAGGAGGTGGAATGCAAGAAAAAAAGGAAAAAATAATCGACCTTACAGCTGATCGTCCGTTAGAATCGTTACTTTAGAAGGCTCTTTCGTCTTAGCTGACGTGCCGATAACGAAATTGACGCCAATTTTTTCGACCAGCTTTAATAGATCGAGATCAACAGCTCCGTCTAACGCAACGCCATAGATTCCCCCGTTTAGGCTTTTGATCGTTGAACTTAATTCGCTGAGAGGGACTTTTCCCAGAATATTAAGCTGCGGATCAAAAATGCAGGCTCCGCGCGTCCCGACTAAGTCTTCCATGGTCTTCTTCAGTGCTTTTTTCTCTTCGAAGGAAAGTGTCTTCCGTTGAGGAGCGCTTGCTCCACGGGGAACGAACGGCGCAACAGTGCTGTTTTCCGTCCCGGTGTTCTCCGTTCTGGTGTTGCTCAATACCTTTTGGCGAAGCGCAGAACTCCCGTTGCTAGTCTGGGGCGGCCGACTATTCTCAAAGCGCCGGGATGAAGACCGTTGGTTACGACTGAAGCTGCTCTGATGTTGATCAGGATGGTCTTCCCGCAAAGCACCTTGCTCATCAATGCCCATATCCAGTTTCGCCTGTTCTGCGGTAATCCTTCCGCGCAAGGCTTTATGAATCTCTTTCTTGGTTATTTCTTCAACTTCTTTCCCATCTGGAGCCTTGCAGACAAAATCAATGTCAGCGACACTCAGTAATTCCCGAATGATCAGATCGCCACCACGATCGCCATCGACAAAGACTGTAATGGACTTTTTGTGGCTGATATCTTTGACCGTCTGCGGACAGGATGTGCCATTCATCGCCAGAGCATTCTTAAACCCATGTTTGAGCAAATTAAGCACATCGGCGCGGCCTTCCACAATGACGACTTCTTCGCTTTCGTCGATTCCCGGCCCGGCAGCAAGACGTTCAGGGCCATATTCACAGACTTCCATCATCCGGACGGATTGGGCAACTTCATCAGCCAATTCCTGAGAATCTGGAAGAGTCTCTTCAGTTAATTGGCGTAGAAGCTGTTTTGCCCGTTCGATCACAAATTGACGTTTACTGATACGCACATCCTCTATTTTCCCAACCTGGATCTTCGCATTGCACGGGCCGATGCGCTGGATAATCTCCATCGCCGCGCCCACAATAGCTGTTTCGGTCTTGTCCAAAGAACTGGGGATGATGATCTCGCCGCTCGTCCGACCACCACTGGAGGTGGTATTGACTTCAATGCGGCCAATGCGGCCGCTGCGTTGCAGTTCACGCAGTTCCAGATCATTTCCAAGCAGACCTTCCGTCTGCCCAAAAATTGCGCCGATAACATCTGGTCGATCGACAATTCCTTCAATAGTAATCGTTGAATGAATGATATATTTTGCCGCTACTGGGCTTATTTTTGCCATAGTAATGCCTCCATTTTCACAAGGCCCTAGAAGTGAGAACATTCAATAACTTACGCACTCCTGCGTACCGCGGTCAAACCAATACAGATGGTACGTTGATCGTGGATGAGTGATAAAGATGAAAGTCCTACTCTACGACTTGCGCTGATGATTATGAAGCCCGCATCACTAACCCCCGGGTTCATGGCTTGGTGCACAAAAACCAAAGGTTCTTGGCATCCCTTACGGGACGTTGCCGTTCACTCCCCCAGGTACTCTCATGACGGGCTTTATTTCCGTTTTATAAGCTGTAGTATATAAATATTTTGGTGCAGGATTCGTGATGTGGGATTCGTGAAAATGTGAGTGGATTATTCTTTGGTTTCAGAGTCTATTGTTTGTTCAAGTCCCATCTTCTTTCTTTTTTTATGTTTGACGTAAGAAATAAGCGTTCCAGACCCCATCCACAAAAGTAGCGAGAGATAATCAAACGCATTTAATTCTCCTCGGCTAATGTGGGGGATAATAAATGGATTGTGAATGATTGTAGAAACAGCAAACGTGCTCATTGTCGCAAGTACTGGTCTTTCCTTACCACCTAGCGCTTTATACAAAGGAACAAAGAAAAAGCGATATTGTGGAAAACGGCGTAATACTTCGTTTCCCCAAAATGTTTCTACCCCCCCCCCAATTCTCTCCACTAAACTGGTATGGCAAGTTTCAGGGGAATTTTGTCTGTATTCAGGGGTTGCCATTTTTAGTTGTCATATTGTGAATATAGGAAGAGGAAAAACCCCAGCAAACCTCTGACCGAAGCCAAAGATTCGCCGAGGAAAAGAGGTGGTTTGAGGTGTGTTTACCACTTTAAAAGGGTGTTTATATTTAAATGTTTTGGTTAAATTGTTACTTTGTAGTGGTTTGAGGCCTGTGGAGATTTTTTATAAAGTACAAGCCTTCTGAGAGGTTATGTGGCAGGAATACGGATTTAGGACGGGGAGAATAGTCCTCCCGGGAATACAAACGATTGTAGATTTAAAGCCGCACCAATGGTTCAGATTCGATGGAATTGTTGATAATCTTGGAGCTTATTATCAAATGCTGGGGAAGTCTTTAGATTTGACTCTAGAGCCAGGGGATGAAACGGGGATCTGTCACCATTTTGATCTCGAAACTGAAAGCAGAAAAGAAGAGTTAATCGTCGTTGCTGTGGAAGACCTAGGTGAACTGATACCAACGCTCTTTACCATTGGCCATGAATCAACTCATGCCATAACCTACCTAAACCAGGGGCAAAGATTGGTGGAGGAATTAAGAGTAGAAGGTTTTAATCTAAATCCCTATCAAAAATACACAGATGAAGAAGATATCTGCCATATTGGCGGACTTTTTGCGTTGTATCGTTTTGGATTATTGGATAGTATTGACCATTCTTCCAAAGATGATGATCCGATCATCTCCCTCCTCGAAGATCTTTTAGCCAGCCGGAGATAGAGCATGACCAGAATAAAAGAAGAACGATGAGAATTGGGGGGTACGTATTAAGTCCGTGCTTGGGCAGGTCGACCTGCCTCGTCTCGCTCAGAGAGTGCAAACAACTGTTCTCCAGAACTATTCTGAGAGATGAGCGAGACCATTATTTTTCTGTCCAATAGCAACGCTCGGCAGGCCATCTTGACCAAGCCCGCACAGACTTAACTTAATACGTCCATTGGAGGATAGTTTTTATAAGCAGCATGCTTTTAATCCAACCCTGATGACTCAATTCACTTATCAAGAACGCTTTAAGACCATCAAAGGCGTCTTTGATGAATTTACAAATAGAACACTTTTCGAGTTAGAAAGCAAAGGGGCGTTTGATGAATTGGTCAGCCCATTAACAGTAGGCAAGGAAAGCAGCGTCTTTATAGCAAAAAAAGATGAGAAAAAAGTGATTGTTAAGATTTATTTTATCCAACCGGCAAATTTCATGAAGATGTTTGATTACATCCGTAAAGATCCGCGTTATCAATATCTGCAACAACACCGCAGACAAATTATTTTAGCTTGGGCGCAGCGTGAGTTTAAGAACCTGCATCGGGCGGTGGAAGCGGGTATCCATTCCCCAAAACCGCTGCAATGGCTGAACCACATCATCATCGAAGAATTTATTGGGGATGAAGAGCCGGCGCCGCCGCTGAAAGACGCGCCGCCGCAAAACCCGAAGAAGTTCTATGATGAGGTAGTGAGCGGGATGACAAAATTATACCAAAAAAGATTGATTCACGGAGATCTTTCTTCATTTAATATTTTAAATTATCGGGAAAAACCTTATTTCATCGATTTTTCACAAGCGACATTGACAAAAGCGCCGAACTCGCATGAATTATTAGTGAGGGACGTGGGGAACATTGTGCGATATTTCCAGAAGTTGGGTGTTAAAGCGGATGCAGAAAAAATAATGATCAGAATTATGGGCAAACATTTAAAAAAGAATTCACCAGAAACAGAATAATGGACCCCGAAGAATTTTCTTACGAATTGAAGATCCCGCAGGAACGGGTAGCAGTGCTGATCGGCAAGGATGGAGTGACCAAGAAAGAGATTGAACAGCTGACCAACTGTGCTCTGGACATTTCAGCAGAAGGGGATGTTCTGATTAAAGGTAAAGATGGGGTGGAACTCTATACCGCAAAAGAAATTATTCGGGCAATTGCCCGTGGTTTTAACCCAAAGACAGCCATGCTCCTCCAGAAAACAGATTATGCAATGGAAATGATCGAAATGAAAGATATCGCCGGGAAAAGCAGAAATACGATGGAGCGTCTGAAAGGGAGAGTGATTGGCACAGGGGGAAAGAGCCGGGAAGAGATCGAGCGGTTGACTGGCTGTGCTATCTCGGTATATGGGAAGACGATCGGGATTGTGGGAGAGACGGATAATGTTGCCATCGCCCGCCAGGCAGTGGCCATGCTCCTGCAAGGATCAATGCATAAGACAGTTTATCAATTTCTCGAACGGAAGAAGAAGGAGATCTTGTTTGGATGAGGAAAGCAGTCATCTTTGATTTGAATGGAATTTTTCTTTCTAGTGAATTATTAAATCGGCGAGTGGAGGCAAAATGGGGAATTGCCAAAGAGCAATTCCTGCCTGCTCTTCTGGAGATTATGGAAATCGTACGCAAGCCTGCTGCTCCCCCCGTGTTTTCGTTGTGGAAACCCTATTTCCAAAAATGGGGGATGAATCTCTCCAAGAAGGAATTCTTCACTTTTTGGTTCTCCGGAGAAAAGATAAACACAAGAGCGCTTCGTTTTACTTTAGAACTTCGCAAAAGAGGAGTGAAAGTGTTTCTCCTTTCGAACAATTTTAAGGAACGAACAGAATATTATCAAAAACATTTTCCGGAATTGTTTGAATCAGTGGACAATGCATATTTCTCTTGGAAAACAGGATTTGTCAAACCGGATCGGAAAGCATGGCTGAATGTCCTGAAAGAGAATAAGCTTGATCCAAAAGAATGCTTATATTTTGATGATTCTGAGAAAAATGTAACTGTGGCCAGGGAATTGGGGATTACGGCGTATGTTTTTGCGGGAACGGCGAAGATGCAAGAGATTGTTAAGAAAGAGTTAAACACAATTCGAGGCTCGCCTTCACAATGGTTAAAACCGAAAATTCGTTGTTATCTTCGTTAAAATCATAAAAAGAAAAACTTACAAAATGATCTCATAATTTTGCCTAACAAAATTTTAACGAAAGTGTTGAAAAATAAAAACCATAGAACAAAAGATTTATTCTGACTTTGGAACAACCTCAGCGGGTCTAACCTCATAAGCGGATAATACTGGCTTCCCATCGACTTCTCTTAACAGATATGGCTTATCGTCAATTCTCATGATGGTTTCTGGTTCGCCATTTCCATCTAAATCCCTACATTCTACTTCCAGCTTACTAGGTGCAATGTATCCTTGCTGAACTTGTTTAGTTTGTGGAATTCTGTGCTTTACAAATGGACTATATCCAGTTAGAGCATTTGCCCCCAATACAACACCAATTCCAAGAGCCAATCCTAATACGTATTGTTTCATTTCCATAATAAATAGAATAAATCAATACTTTATAAATCTTTTGTTTATTTTACTACTTGAAAGTTAATGACCTCTTTTTCAACAACTACGATAACAACGAATTTTCGGCGAGCACCGAACTTCTCCCTTCGGTCGACCACGTTGCACTCTCACTTCACTTCGTTCCGTTCGGGGCACATGACATAAATTTCGATGCTTTGATCAAACCCCCCTCTTCTTCCCATAGGCCATAATCTGGTCACGATTGGTAAAACCATACCCATATTTCAGACAGAGATCCAAAACCAACGGCATGTTCTTGATAATCTGCGCCCGCGTTTCCCCTTGCGGCATGAGATAAATTGGGATGGAAGAGTTTTGAGTTATTTCGTTGATTTCCAGAATGTCCGCTTCCGAAGAAATTACAAATTTAAACAAGCTTTTTCTGGGGGGAAAGGTGTTCAATGCTTCCCGATTAATCCTCTTAGAATCGTAGCCAGACCATTGACTGCTGCTCTTTAATTTTGGGCTGATGTTGAATTGATCAACACGACGGGCAAGATCAGGGTTAATAATTATTGTGCCATTCGTTTCAATTTCGATGAAATAGCCAGATAATTTCTCCATCATCTTTAGCAAAGCGTATTGAAACAGCGTTGGTTCACCGCCGGTGAAAACGACATGGGTGATTCCAGATTTTTGAATCTGCCAAATAATCTCTTCAATATCCAGCAGTGTTTTTGTCCCTTCAAACACCGCATACGGCGTGTCGCATTGCGTCTTACCATCGTCCCTCTGATTCCAGCCGCAGCGCAGGTTGCAGCCCCAGACGCGGACAAAGATTGCCGGTGTTTTATGCAGGCCTTCGCCTTGCACGGCAGGATAGATTTCGCAAATTGGAATTGACGTTGGGGCCATTATAACCCCTCCCCGAAGAGCAACTTTTATAAACACTTTCCTTTTTTCGGAGAGTGATGGCGCAGAAGACAGCGGAAGAATTGGCCCAGAAGCAACGCGAGATTTCCATTGCTGAATTCTTTGAAAAGAACCGCCACTTGCTGGGTTTTGACAACCCCCGGCGGGCATTGATGACGGCAGTAAAAGAAGCGGTAGATAATGCTCTCGATGCTTGCGAAGAAGCAAGAATCCTTCCAGAAATCAATGTGGAATTGATCCAACTGGGAGAAACCCGGTTTAGGATAGTCATCGAAGATAATGGTCCGGGGATTATCAAAGCGCAGCTTCCCAAGATTTTTGCCAAACTGTTGTACGGTTCTAAGTTTCACAAACTTGCCCAAACCCGTGGGCAGCAGGGAATCGGAATTTCTGCAGCAGTATTATACGGACAGCTGACCACGGGAAAGCCGGCAACAATCATGTCCAAGACGGGAGAAGGCAAAAAAGCAATTCGTATGAAATTGAAGATCAATACCCAAACAAACAACCCCGATGTCATCGAAGAGGAAGAAGTGGAATGGGAAGAAAAAGATCACGGGACGCGTATTGAGATTGATATGGAAGGGGCCTATCTGAAAGGAAGGCAGTCGGTTGATGAGTATCTGAAAGAAACGTCGGTAGTTAATCCCCACTGCACGATCATCTATACGAATCCGGAAGCAAACCAAATGATCTTCCCGCGAGCGGCAGAGCAGCTTCCACCGGAGGCTCGGGAAATTAAGCCGCATCCTTACGGTGTGGAATTGGGAATGCTGATCAAGATGCTGGAGACGACGAAAGCTTCAACACTGCAGCAATTCCTGACTGACGAATTTGTGCGGGTAGGCGCAGGGACGGCAAAAGAAATCTGCGCGAACGCCAGCCTGCTTCCTTCAACAAAGACAAAGAATCTGAACCGTGACCTAATGGAGAATCTCCACAAGGGCATTCAGAATACAAAAATCATCGCGCCGCCAACAGATTGCATCTCACCGATCACTGCTGATTTGCTGGAAAAAGGTCTGCGCAAAGAAATCAATGCGGAATTTTATTGTTCGACCACACGGCCTCCCGCTGTCTACCGCGGGAACCCGTTTATCATCGAGGCGGCGCTGGCCTATGGGGGGGAGCAGGAAGGAGATTCAGCAGTGCGGATCCTGCGTTTTGCCAACAGAGTGCCTTTGTTATATCAGCAGGGAGCATGCGCAATCACTAATTCTATCCAAGCAACATCCTGGAGATTATACGGCCTGCAGCAGAGCAAAAATTCGTTGCCCGTCGGACCGTGTACGATTGTAGTGCACATGTCCTCGGTGTGGGTGCCGTTTACCTCGGAATCAAAAGAAGCATTGGCTCATTACCCAGAGATTGTGAAAGAAGTGAAATTGGCGCTGCAGGAATGCGGCCGGAAGCTGGCTTCATTTGTCAACAAAAAGAGACGGATCAGTGAAGAGTCCAAGAAGCGTGGCTATATCGAGAAATATATCCCTCATGTGGCCGACTCCCTGAAAAGCATCGTCGGCCTGAGCGAGATTCAGAAGAAACAAGTGGAGGATGATCTTTATGCCATTTTAGAGCACACGCGAGGTGAATTAGAAGAAATCGAGATGGATAATCCCGACTACGACCCAGAACTAGCCCAGATTGGTGCGGAAGATGAGACGGAAGAACCAATGGGAGACGATAGTTCCCCACACAAAAAAGGAAAGAAGAGAAAAGAAGAACTGGATGAAGAGAAAGAAGGAGATGAAAATGAAGACTCTTTTTCCGATGATGATGAAAATGATAACCCGGGAGATCGACAGCTGAAACTGTCATAACAAAATCATGGCAACGAAGAAAGAAGAAACGGCAAATAAGTATGTATTGGGGAAGATCAAAGACATTGCTAAAAGAATGTATGACACCATCCGACTGCAGAAAAAGCCGGAAATTGAGATGCCGATTAGAGCGTTAAGCAATGTCTCTTACGATGATAAAGAAGGGTATTTCAAATTACTGAAGAGTGTAAAATCCCGGACGCTGACTGCTTCGACGATCAAGACTTTTGCCCAGACGCTGCGCATGATGGAATTATCCAAACAATTGGTTGAAACCGATGATATCGCCACCAAAAGGGAAGCCTATTATGTGAGCAAGAACTGGGGCGACGCCCGCTTTCGGGAGCAGCCGGAATCAGATACAGTCATGGACGATATCGAAGCGATGATGGGTGTCAACCGCGAACAGATCGGTTTCATTCCGGAAGAGAAAGGCGGAGCAGTTGCCGGAGAATTGGTGGTTATTGACCAAGATGCGGATAGCGGAAAAGATTTAGAGATTGATTGTACAAAATTCGGATCGGGAGCATATTCTATCCCCAGCTCGGTAGAACATCTGCGTTTCAAGACGAAAGCGAAATTCATCCTAGCGATCGAAACGAGCGGGATGTTTGAACGGTTGAATAAGCATAATTATTGGAAGAAAGCAAACTGTATCTTGATCGCCATGGGTGGCGTTCCGACAAGAGCCTGCCGGCGTTTTATCCGAAAACTGGCAGACGAACAGAAATTGCCGGTATATGTTTTCTGTGACGGTGATTTTTACGGTTACTTTAACATCCATCGCACGCTGAAAGTTGGTTCGGGAAATGCGGCGCATATCAATGAATTCTTTTGTGTTCCGCAGGCGCAATATATTGGCATCACCCCACAAGACATCATCGACTATCAGCTGCCCACACATCCACTCAAAGATGTCGATATCAAACGAGCGAAGGACGCGCTGAAGAACGATCCTTTTGTACAGCACTATACGGCCTGGCAGAAAGCGGCAGAGCAGCAGATCAAGATGAAAGCAAGGGCAGAGCAGCAGGCGTTAGCCAAGCACGGGTTAAACTTTGTGATTGATAAATACCTCCCGGAAAAATTGAAGAATAGGAAGACTTGGCTGCCATGAGGAAGAATTTGATTTTAATAGGATTAGTACTAGGAGTAATACTCACTATTGTTTATCTGAGAGGATTTGATACAATGACCCCAAAAAATAGAACTGCAATCCTGGAGACAACAACGGGAACAATAAAGATCGAGTTATTCGAGGACAAGATGCCAATAACAACTCAGAATTTTATCAATCTGGCCCAGCAAGGTTTTTACGATGGAACACGCATTCACCGAGTCATTTCTCAATTTATGATTCAGGGCGGCGATCCTTTGAGCAAAGAAACCAATCAGAAACAGCGCTGGGGAACGGGCGGACCAGGATATCTGATCAAAGATGAATTTGTGCCTGGATTGTCCAACCTTCGAGGCACAATAGCTATGGCCAATTCCGGCCAGCCAAATAGTGGCGGGAGCCAATTCTTCATCAATGTCAATGATAATACATTTCTGGATTTTGATCAGCCGCCGTTGACCAGCCGGCATCCCGTCTTTGGGAAAGTGATCGAGGGGATAGCTGTCGTTGATCAGATGGCCGATTCTCCACGAAATACCCAAGATCAACCTTTGCAGGATGTGGTGATTACAACAGTGACGATCAGTCTTTCTTGATCATGGTTGGTCTAGAACAAGGGAAGAATGAAGAATTTGGATGATTGACGACGAAATGTTTAAAAGGGATTTTGAGTTTTAAGAACTTAAGGACCCGTAGCGTAGCCTGGATACAGCTGGATAAGTTGTGAGGGCAGATAGCGCGACAGCCTTCTAAGCCTAAAGCAAGGAGAGCTGTAGATCGTGAGTTCAAATCCAGATGTCACACCGCTTCAAAAAGAAAAATAAAGGAGTGACAGTGGGAGAAAGTCTCACCGGGTCCGCTTTTTTTATTTAGTAGGGCTTTTCTACTTTAATTTCACGGATTTTCTGAAAATCTTTAACATTTCTGGTGATGAGAGTAGCATTATTTACAAAAGCAGATGCCGCGATAAGGGCATCGGGAAGTGCTATCCCATATTTTCTACGGAAATCTGCGGCAATTTGAACAAGGGGATTCCCTACGGTGATTTTCTCAAATTGAGAGAGAAAGTGAAGAACTCTTTCTCGAATAACCGCGTCTTTACATTGTTGTCCAGATAATAGTTCTGCTTCAGTTACTGCTGAGAAAATGATCTCTTCCTCTTCACCAAAAAAAGAGAGGGATGGTCCAAACCCCCTTAAAAGATCAATGAAGATATCCGTGTCAACAAGCTTCATAATTTTACTCTCTGCGCACGTTTTTTCCAGCTCTGTCTTGTTTTGGTCACATATTGGACACTATCTTCTTTGATTAAACCGTTCCAAATTCCCGCCGTCTCTTTGAGAAGACTCTCTCGTTTCATCTTAAAGAAATCGATGCGTCCACCCTCAATACTAAAGAAAACAGTATCCCCAATGTTAATATCTTGAACTACTCGTACATCTCTCGGAATGGTCACTTGATAATTCCTCGTAACTTTAGCTATGCCCATCCTAGTTAAATAATGGTGGTTTTATTTAAACTTTTCTCCATTCGGGAGAATTTCAGGTTTATTTTACTAACGGGGGGGGGGTAACGCATCTTTAAATAGAGTAGTTGGTTTTAATCTTTTAATATATCTTAGAGGTGATATTAATGAAGAAAATGTTTGTCGTTTTAGGATTGGCTGTGTTAATGTTGTTTGTAGTGGCCTGTACGCCGGGAGAAACACTCGCCGGACAAGCAGTGAAACAGGATAAGTCCTGTTTAACCATGGAAAATCGTTGTGGTTTTGTAAGTAAAACGAACTTACAATTCAGTTGTGAGATGGTAGCAAATGAAAACTGGCCTGGGATTAATGGAGATAGCTATTGTAAACAGCAAAAGTACCAGTTCTGCAGCCATGGCTTCTTTACTGTCGAAAATAAAGTTGGACCAAATGTGTATACTCCATTCTCTTGCGGACAAGTCATTGACGAAGAGGATTGGAAAGCAGAAAATGGTGATATAACCTCTCAGAAATTCTCTTCCTATCCTAATTTTGAGATTGAGGATGTGATCACAATATATAGCTGTTGTAATTTGAAATAATCTTTTTTCTTTTTTATTCTTATTCTCTACCGTCGATATCTTTAAATACCACTCTTTCCTGAAATGAGGCGGTGAATTAACTAAATGGGAAATGATGAGAGGACGGATATCCGTAAAACGAGGACGTGTGAACGCTGTAAAAATGTTGTTCCTTTAGACCAAGTTCGCTTGTACCCCAAAGATGAGACTAGAAATCTGTTGTTGTGCGAACCGTGCTGCTCGGAAGTGAAAGAGCAGAACGCAGGCAACCTGATGACTTCGAAGATTAAGCCGTTGGCGCCTTCGGAATTGATCAATTATTTATGTACACGCTGTAGTTACCGCTTCAAAGCAGATCGGGCAAAAGCAGGGGTAACTTATAATTTAAATTGCCCGTACTGCGGTAAGAATGATAAACTGGAAAAGATGAGGTAAATTATGCTTTACATTCACCAGCTAAATCATCTTACACCAAAGATGGCGGATTTGGAAAGTGTGTATTTAGTGCGGGAATTGAAACAGAAAACTGCCTATCCTCTTCAGGAGAACCAGCTGAAAGAGTTATTCTTACCTTTTTTTATATCCGGCGAAGAACTGGTCATGATCGAAGAATCTCTCAACTTGATCGAACCGACAATCGAACAAGTTAAATCCCTGCTTCAAAAGCAATCATCCCTTTACGAAACAATCAATCTACAACGGGCAGTACAGATGCTTAAATCACTTCCTTTACATCTGCAGAATAACCTGACTTTCCTCCAAGAATTTCAGGTTTGGCAAAATACGGCCCCAAATGATGTAGCTTTACTCTTCAATCGCGTTCCACAATTAAGATCAATGGAAGAGAAAATGAAAGCAAATGAAGAGATTAAGAAAGTCTTTGGCTTTTTACTGCGAAATCCGGAATTTTTCTTTCAATATCAGGATGTCGTCAATGAAGGGCAGGTCTCTACAATCAATGGCCTCTCGGAAGGTTTGGAGAAAGGCTTTTTCTTTCACGTAACGCTGGAAGAAGAGACCAAAAAGTTAGAGTACGGCATAATCAAACGCAGGATCCCCACAGAAGAATTAAGTCTTGTGGGAGAAATTGAAAAGAATATCAGATGCATTAAAGAAGCAATTGATACTGCTTACAAAGCGAATATGGGGATTATCAACCTAGCCGTAGTTCTGTATGCCTCTGTGAAATGGTTAAGCGGGAAATGAGAGAAAGATTCTTTCTACACGCTCTTCTTTAATTCCTGCTTTAATAATTTGTCCAATTCTTTGGGATGATGCCGGCAATACGCTTCGAGTTGGCTGGCTTGGCGATGCGCCCAAGAATATACTTGATAATGGGTTAGATGTGTCTTTCGGTGTAGCCGTTCAATCATTAGATTACGTTCTGCCAATTCATGAAGGAGAATATATTTTCGTTCTCTCGGGGAGATATCATCATCAATCCAAACTTCATTTTGGGGAATGAAGTGATAACGATAGTGATGCCCGCCTTCCGTGAAGTCTAAAAAGAAGATGTCTCGGACGAGTTCACCATCAACGATCCAGACCGCGATGTTTTTACTATATTTTTTGATGAGCCGAGAACGGATTTTCTTCAGAACTTCTTCTCCCCGCTGCTTGTAGGCCGCAGAAGCACGGCGTTCTGCTTTCTCCAGCTGATCGGCTTTGAGCAGGGCATAATCATATTTTTTCTTCCGGCGCAAAAGCTTATTTTCTTCAAGAAGATGGTCCACATAATAGCGTGTCTCTTGATGTTTGCTGGATTCATGATCGATCCAAAATTCCTGCTTGGGGATGAAATGAAAGAGGTAGTGCTGGCCAAAATTGGTGAATTCCTCATCAAGGTTCGTGCGGATATAATTGCCGTCAACGATCCACACGGTGAATCCGGAAACGACATCCCATTTCCGGAGATATGGTTTTCTCATCGTTTTTGATGATTATTTATCGGCTAATAAAGGTTGCGAAAAGAAACGCTTAGTAGAAAAAGTCGTCCGCCTGGCCTAAAGATTGACCGTGGGAAGCGATCTCCAGGAACAGGTGCGAAAACCAGCGAGGAGAATAGCTCGTACGCAACCATCCACACCACCGGTTTTCGCCACGGTCAATGGCCAGGAGGACTTTTTCTGGATTTTTGACAGAGCCTATTCCCAAAGAACATTTTACGACGGGGGGGGGGGGTAACGCATCTTTAAATAGATCAATCGTTTACTTTATTCCATCAATTAATCAGGTGATACACATGAAGAAGATGGTTATGGTTTTAGGATTAATGGTTTTGGCATTGTTTGTGGTGGCCTGTGCGCCGGGAGAAACACTTGCGGGACAAGCGGTGAAAACAAGAGCATGCAACAGCAATTGGGAGAAATATTGTGGTACTCTTCTGGAAGGAGAAAGCCAAGCGTATAGTATCGGCAGTTCTCAATATAAAATCGCTCTAACAGAAATTATTAACCAGAATTACGCAGGAGGCGTACATTCGGCGACGTTTAATGTGAATGGAAAAGTTGTAACTTTGCTCGAAGGAGAAGCACAAGGATTGAACGATGGGAAAGGGATGGCCCTCACTGAATTAATATCCCAAAATTATGCGGGAGGGGTTCACAAAGCATCATTCTGTCTGGGATGAGAACTTTCTTCCATTTTTTTTCTGAATTGTTTAGTTTTTCTGACTGGCCGTAAGTGAGAGCCGAAAAGAAACGTATATAAAGATAAAAATAATGAAATGGAATGTGGAGAAAAGATTATTTCTGCGTGAGGTAAGATTAGCCGATGCACCTTTGTTGGTGAGATGGTTCAATGACCATAATAATGTTCGGTACATGAGCCCGATCATCCGTGGGAAAAGACATACTCTCCCCAGCATGAAAACAGAGATCAGATCTATCGATCCGGAATATGAACAATTATTTATTGTCTGCAGAAGAAAGACGCAGAAACCAATCGGGCATGCCGGAATTGATGATCTCTTTCGCTTGGACAAAAGGGGGGAAATCTTTTTTCTGATTGGTGAAAAAGATGAGCAGGGCAAAGGATATGGGAAAGAGATTGTTTCTCTGCTGTTGGAGCAGGCGTTTGGGAAGTTGAAATTACACAGTGTTTCGGCTTCGGCAGTATTGGAAAACAAAGCATCGATCGCCATCCTAAAGAAAGCAGGTTTTAGAAAGATTGGTGTCAGAAGAGATTATAATCGGATCAATGGGAAATATGTGAATGAAGTGTTGTTTGATCTGTTAGTTACTGAATATCTGAAGAAAAAGAAATAGTGGTTTCTTCTTAGAAAACTATATAAATCATCTATTACGGAAGAGCTTTAAAGCGCCCGTGGCTAAGCGGCTAAAGCAATCGCCTGCAGATCAGCTAGGATGAGCTCACCAGAGCGATGAACAGGAGACAGCGATCATTCGAGGGTTCGAGTGGATTTATTCCGAAAGTCCCTCCGGGCGCTTATTTCTTTTTGAGAAAAGATGTTACAAACTACTCTTGGGAAAGACTAGCGAATTTAAACTCTTCCACCGGCCGGGCTTTCAATTCCTGGCATCTCCCCGAAGCCAGCGCGGGATGTTCAAAAGTACCGAATAAGCGTAAGAGAGATCCATCTTTCTTATGGACTTTTGTCTGCTTACTACAGGTGACACAGCGGAACACGGCGGTTTGGATGGTTTTATGCTGAAACATCTGGAAAGCATGGCAATGCGGGCAACGCGTGACAGAATAGGGCATTTTAGTGAGATATCGCTCTGGGTATAAAAAGATATTTAAAATGCGATGACTATCTCGGATTATGCCTAAAAAAAATATCTCCTCCTGGGAACTGGCTGCTTTGATGCAGGAATTGAAATTTCTGGTCAGAGGCAAGATCTCGCAGATTTATCACCAAGAAAATGAAGAGATTCTATTACAATTGCATGTGCCGGGAAAGGGAAAGCAGCTGCTCAAAATCGTGCCGGGAAAGTGGCTGTGTTTGACATCGGAGAAGGAAGAGACACCAACCCGGCCAAGCAGTTTCTGTATGCAATTACGGAAATATATCAGTAATGCTTTCATCAAAGATTTCTCACAAAAAGATGCGGAAAGAGTTGTTGTCTTTGAGTTGGAGAAAGAAGAAACTTACTTTCTGATTATCGAATTATTTTCAAAAGGAAATGTGGTGCTTACCGATAAAGACTGGGTGATTATTACGGCATTAGAACGGCAGATTTGGAAAGACCGGGTGGTCAAGCCGTATGAGAAGTATCTCTTCCCTGCGGGAGGGGTGAATTGGAAGACGATCACGGAACGAGAAATGAAGCAGATCTTAGGGAAAAGTGAGAAGAAAAACGTGGCAACAGCACTGGCAACAGAAATCGGCTTGGGGGGAGTATATGCAGAAGAAGTCTGCAGCCGGGCAGGAATTGATAAGAATGGTTTACCAGGAGAGATGACCACTGAGGAGATCAAGAAGATCACCAAGACAATCCATTCCTGTCTGGAATTGATCGAAAAACCAAAGGGGTATATCTATGATGACGACAGCACACCTCTTCCTCTCAGCGGAAAGAAAGAAAATAACATCACTAGCACATATAATGAAGCGATCAGTGCGTTGAACCCTTACCAGAAGAAATCGCCTTATGAACAAAAGATCCAAGCGCTCCACAGAATGACTGAAAGCCAAGAAGAAGCGATCAAAGAGTTACAGCAGAAGATTGAAGTGAATACGGCAAAAGGGAATAAAATATATGAACATTATACAGCATTGCAGAGATTATTGGCCATCGTCAAAGAGATGCGGAAGACGAAAGAATGGGGTGAGGTCGCAACGGAGTTGAAGAGGGAGAAAAAGATTAAGTCTGTTGATCTGAAGAATAAGAAGATTGTGATGGAGTTGTAGAGAACCTACGGGACAAAAGTATTTAAAGAATAATTTTTCTAAAGAGATCTATGGTACAAGAACAAAATGTTGGGGAAATATTTATAAACAATTGGGTATCTATAGATACCATGAATACACAAGTAAATGTTCGTCTCTCAGATGGTCTTCTAGAACAATCAGAAGAATATGCCAAGAAACATGGTTTTGGAACTGTACAAGAGTTAATCAAAGAGGTATTGAGAGAAAAAGTAGTTGAAAAAACACTAATTACAAAAAAAGAATTACTTCTAGTTAAGAAATTAGCAGAGTTGACCCAAGAGGGAAATTTATTTGGCACTGAGGATGAACTTTTTAAGAAAATAAGAAAGTGAAATAGAGATGGAATACATCTTAAACCCTTCCTATTTCTTCTTGGAACAAGTTGAAGAGTTAAGTGATAAAGCAAAAAGAATCTTAGATAATAAATTAATGATCTTGAAAGAAAACCCGTTTCATTTTAAGCGGATAGAGGGATACAATTTGTTTATATTTAGGATTCGCTTTGAGGATAGGCAAAGAGAGAAAAGATTAATTTACCTCGTTGACAAACCAAAGGTATTTCTTCTCTGTATCCTTGATCGAGATAAAGAGTATAAAGATTTAAAGAAATATCTTAGAAAACTAGGTTATAAATGATGCAGTACAATGATCAAACAATCATTCATCTTCCTGAAGAAGATCGGAAGAAAAGGAGAAGAAAATATCTGGCAACAGGGAATCAAAGATTGGTCTGATTTTCTGCAACGGGAGAGAATTAACAGAATTTCTCCCCGAAGAAAAAAATATTATGACCGCAAGATTCGCGAAGCACAGCAGGCATTAGTAGAAAACGATAGTGCCTATTTCATCGGGAAGCTGCCCCCGGTGCAAATGTGGCGGCTCTATCTTTATTTTGATGAAGAGTGTTGTTTTCTGGACATTGAAACAGACTCTTCGGGGAAAATAACAGTAGTCGGACTTTCTGATTATTATAACACAAAAACATTTGTCAAAGGCTTCAATCTAGAGAGAAGATCGATCCAGAAAGAATTGGAGAGATTCAAATTGGTAGTTACATTTAACGGCGGATCATTTGACCTGCCTAAATTGAAGAAAGAGCTGATGATCGAACTTGCTGTCCCCCATCTTGATCTCAAGCCTTTATGTGTCAATCTCGGTTTGAAAGGCGGCTTGAAAGAGGTGGAAAAAATGTTAAATCTGAAACGGCCGGCCCATCTTTATGGGAATCCCGTCGATTTATGGAAAGCGTTTCAGGCTTCCGGGGATAAAGAGTACTTGGAATTATTGATTGATTACAACAAAGAGGATATTGA
>JAGVZN010000014.1 GCA_018302605.1 Candidatus Woesearchaeota archaeon
TAATGGGATTTTTACTCTTGAAAATGGGTCGCAGTAGAACTGCGGGGTACAAGAAATGAAACCGCGATTTCATTTCTGTACAGAAAGCTTAGGCTTTCTGGTATTAGACCCATTTTCATTGAATAAAAATCTCAACCACCGCCAGCTACGAAAGATCATCCCCTAGAAAGAAATGAAGAGTGAGAGAGAACTATCTTCAAGAGCAACATTTATTAAGATTTTAGATATTTAGATACTAAAAAAGGTGGAATGATGAATCAATCAAAGCTTCTCGAGAAATTTGGGTTTAAAGAAGAGGTCGCGGAGATCATCAAAGGCCAGTTCGGGCCGACAGGCTTCCCGGAACCGCTGCATACCTGGCGGATGATGTGGGAGGTATATGACCTCAGCCTGGAAGAGCCCTATTTCTGGATTCTGGATAATATCAAAGGATCGATGCCGATCGTGGAAAAGCTTGAAGACTCTTTTGCCGCGGCAGAAAACTCGGCTTTTTTCGGAGTGACGCAGCAGCGGCTAGGCGCACAGCAAGATCGTGTATCACAGTTTTTGGCGACGATGGGCAAGATGGTCAAAGAACTATTCCAGATGGTGCGTGAACTGCGGATCATCGATGAGCGGCTGAATTATTATGCGCAGATCGAAGAGGAAACGACAAAGCCGATTGAACAGCGGGCAAAAGGCCCGGAGATTACGTTAAAAGGAATGTTCGTGGATCTCGTGCAGGGAGGAGGCAAAAGCGCTGCGTCGGTCTATGGGATGGCGCGAGAATTGGAGTTTATCACTCTCCCCGACCTATTTTTTGACGCACCGCCGTTTGCTGCGCAGGCCGAATTAGAAAAACACGTAAATGCTCTGGCCAGGGATTTTAACGAAAATGTCCTACGCGTCTTAAAACGGCATCTGACCCAATATTTCAGCTGGCGGCAGCAGACCAGTGCGGAGCATCGCAACCGCAAGACGTTTATGCTTCAGTATTTGCTCCAGCATTATGAAATCATCCGGATGTATATCACCTGGGTAAAACCCTACCTGCGCAACGTGCGCAAGTTATCATTGAATGAAGGAAGGATGGATTCCCCAGAGATGGTCTCGGCGTTTGAAGGGAGTATGCTGGATGTGGAATTTCTCGCCCGGAAACGGACGGCAGTAAAAGATCCGGAAGGGAAGTACGGAGGAAATGGCTGTATCCTCGCCACATTTACCTATCGAACACGGCCGGAATTGAAGGTTGTTCAGGAAGGCTACCAACGCGGACCAGTGCATATCGGCAGGGTGGAATTCGCCTTACGTGTCTATAGTTGGACGGATGAACAGGTAGAGCAGTACAAAAAGGTAAAAGATGAAGAGTTGCTCAATCTGTTGGGTGATATTTCAGAAACAGTACGCACGGCGATGGAATCGCTGGGAGATGCTTTGAAGGATTATGTGGAAGAAGCGCGGAAGAATCCTCATCAAAAAGCAGAACTAACCACGAAAAGAGCGGAGAAGATGCCGAAGAAGCCGTTGATGGAACGTTTTTTTGGTGACTTTTATACGCCCAAAAAAAAGGAAACGGCAGCCCGGAAAGGATATACTGCAAAAGAAATAAAAGCCTATGTGGAAAAAGCAGAGGCCGCCGCCAAAGACAATGCTGGTTTTGCCCGGTTCATGGCCTGGAATACCTATAAGAACTTCAAGAAAGCGCATCGAATGTTCCAGTGGTGAATTGTATCTTATTCGGATGCACTGCTTGGCCACGCTGCCCGCTAAACAATTACGGACTTTCTACAGCGCTTTATTGGTAACAACGTTTTTAAAGGTGGTTGTTTTTGAGTAACTATGGCCGATAATTCAAAGAAAAAGCTGAACGAAGAGCACAAAGCGAAGAAAGAGAAAGTAGAGAAATCGGTCAAAGAAACAGAACAGAAAAAGACGCCGGCAACATCTTCTCAACAGAAAAACACCCCGACAGAGAGCAATTCTAGAAAGAACAATTCCCCAGAGAACGATTCTATCAAGAACAACTCTGCCTTGCCCCTCCCGGAGATGGCCAAAGATGATCTGGAAGGCCTGAGTGAAGAAGGAAAAGATATCCTGAAAGCAGGAAAAAACCTCAAGCAGAAAGTAAAAGAGGAACAGGTGGAAGAGAAGCCGACAAGGTCCACGCGCGATCAGCACTCAGAGCTGGAAGAGCAGCTGCGGCGAGAGCATTTCTCCACTCTTAATGCCGGAAAAAGTCCGGAATACGCCGTCCAGCTCTCTCAGCAGCCGATAGGCAAGATCTACCAGGAAATGAACTCGTTATATCAAACTGCGGGAGAAAAGGGGTATCTCAACCAGGAAGAACAGCGCCGTGTGCAGAATCTCGTCTCTGCGGTAGAGAAGAAAGTGCAGGATGCGGAAGAACATCGCTATGACCTGACCGAAGAAGCGGCTGCCGTTGCCGGGATTACCCGCCAGATCGGCGCGAAACTACGCGGCTTGTATAAAGGGAATAGCGAAAGTTATCATACAGAATATCGGTTTGATTGATTTTTTTCTGAATAGTGGTTACATTATTTTAAATATCCTCTTCTCTTCCACTCGAGAATGATCCGCAAAACAGCAATGTTCGTGATGATTGTTTCCCTCTTGGTCTTATCTGGGCAGCTGTTTTTCGGAAAACCGCTCTTGGTGGGAAATGCCGTAGCGATGGCCTGTGATGACAGTGATCTGAAAGAAGAGAATGATCCCCTTAATGGAAATATATTTCCCCGAAGTGTCTATTCTACTCTCAATTATAACCTTCCCGGAACGGCGCGCGGCTATCACTCGCTGTGGAAAACACCAGTCACGATGAAAGATAATTGTATCTCACCTTCCCTGCTGAGAGAATATTATTGCGATGTCAAAAATAATGTTGTCCTCTCATCAACAGTCGATTGCCCGACAGATTCTCGCTGTGCGCAAGGAGCATGTGTCCTTTTGCTTTGCGAAGACGAAGACGATTTTGACCCAGCCAGAAATTCTACTGTACGCTATACTTCTGCTTCCGGCAGCAAGGTTCTCACCGCCGATGATTATTGTGAATCTTCGACAACACTGGTGGAATTTATTTGCCAAAAGACAAATGTTGGCTGGCCGGGAGGGATCCAAAATTCTTATGATTACCCCGATGACTTGCGCCGGGCGGTTCATCATACCTGTCCGCCGGGAACGGAATGTCTCAAAGGCGCCTGTGTGGAGAAGTAAGTGAGAAACGGCAGAATTTCACAATTACGATAACTCACACCAGATCATACGCCGTCACCCGTGCTGCGACGACGGAATCATCTTTGCTGCAGTAAGGACACACCGGCACCCGGCTGAGGAACTTGTAACGGCAGCGTTCGCAGAACAACTCCCGCTTTTCCCGGCTTTCCACATGGGGCAGATAGCCATTTCTAGACTTCTGGTAGCAGGAAAAACACTCATATCTACGCACACCGGCAACGGTGTCAAAGAAACGTGTTTCCGCTTTGTCCACTGCTTTATCGCAGCGAAAACAATTGATGCGTGCCCGGAGGATGACCATATCAGGTAGACAACATCTCCCCTATAAAAAAATGTCGATACTCGGCTGGCACAATCCATTTTCTGAGTGATTTTGTGTCCGTCGCTGCCATCAATGACAGATGTGACGAAGTCATAGATGGCATGGCGCGACGAAGAATACCACGTATCCCTACAGTAGATAAATTAGAAATAACCATTTATGCAGGCAATATGAACAGAGCATCATTCGGTGTTGTAAATTGCAGTGATGTTGCTTGTGACGTAAAACCTTTGCTTCGCTGTTCGTAGAGTGGTATCAAATACTCAGGATGATAGCAGAGTACGGAGCCAGCAACGATTTCAAAACATTTTGCTGATAGTCCGATGACTTGCTTGTCGGGCAAAGATTTTAACTGATTGAAGAGTTGTTCATCTAATTTTTCAAGAGCTTTTGTATCTTTAACTTTAGGGATAGATAAAATTTCGTTGCAAATCCAATATCCTTCTTTATTATTACAAGCGCTTGTAACAACATTATTATTTTTTACGTAAGTATACATCCTTATTTCATAGGTATTATAGATAACATCAACTCTTACTTTATTTTTTTTCACATACATAGTCTCAATATGATCACCATACTCACCACCTACTTTACCTAGGTATGTACCTTCTGGTACAAATACTTTTGAAGTAAGAATATAGCCCTCTTCTGAGACTTCCTGTGTTTGCTTTTGAATATCACCTAACGTCACATTCTGCTTTGTACATGATACAACCAATAGAAATGATAACACACAGACGAGTAATACTATTTTTTTAATCATACATCTATAAAATGTTTACACTTCATAAATTTTTCGGCACAATGGCACAGTTCACTTTCTGAGTGATAACCTCGGATTGTGCCACTCGGCCACAACTTTAATATATATTCACCCCTTTAACAGCCCTATGAAAACAGCCATTTCCCAAACAGTCATTCCTTTTATCAAGCCCACCCCGGACGAACAGAAGCGTGTTTCGGCAGCAACGAAGAAATTCATAACCAAACTCAATGCCGTATTAAAAGACGCCCACGCGGTTTTGGGTGGCAGCGGCGCCAAAGGAACATGGCTTTCCGGGAACCACGATCTGGATATATTTGTGCTCTATCCCCGACGCACCTACGCTCCTCAGACTTCTCAATTGTCTGAACTCTTGGAAAAATCTTTAACAAAAGCGTTTCCCAAGCAGAAATTGCAGCGTGTTCATGGCAGCCGCGATTATTTCCAGCTTGTTTTTGAAGGATTCAATCTGGAAGTCGTACCCATCCTGCGCATCCAAAAAGCCGAGCAGGCAGTGAATATTACCGATGTCTCCCCCCTGCATACGCGCTGGGTGCGAAAACAACCGGCAGAGATCAAAGATGAGATTCTCCTCGCCAAACAATTTTGCCGGGCGCATGATTTCTACGGCGCGGAGTCATATATCGGCGGCTTTAGCGGTTATGTTCTGGAGATCCTGGTTAGTTATTATGGTTCTTTTGAGAAGTTGCTGTGGGCGGCGCTGAAATGGAAGAAAAACGAAGTCATTGACATCGAAAAAAAATATCCCCAGAAAAATGCCCTCTTCCATCTTAATCAATCAAAAATCCGTTCTCCATTGATCGTCATCGACCCGGTAGACAAGAATCGCAACGCCGCCGCGGCGCTGACCGAGGAAAAATGGAGCCGCTTTCAGAAGAAAGCCCAAGAATATTTGAAAAAGCCAGCTGCTGCTTTTTTTGAAAAGAAGCAGATCACCACCGAAATCTGGAAAACAGAAGTGAGTGCGCGTGGACATCATGGCGCCTGGATGGATTTTACACTCCCCGCAGGCAAGGAAGATGTTCTCGGCATGAAGATAGTCAAAGTATTGGATGTTATCCAGAAAGAACTGGCTCCTTTCACGGTCCTTTCCAGCAACTGGATTTGGGATAAAAGCTCGAAGGCATCATTATACGTGGAAGTCAAGACTGACCGCCGGCCGGCGGAGGAGATCCGGATCGGCCCGCCGCTGCATCTGACCGAATTCGTTGCCGATTTCCAGAAGAAGAACAAAAAGACGTATGTAAAACATGACCGGGTCGTCGCTACGATAAGAGTTGCCCAAACTTCGTTAGAAGAAAATCTGAAAACAATCCTCCAAAAACCGTACATCCTGGAGAAAATAAAATCTCCCCGAAGAATCACTCTGCGGTAGAAACATCTCCAGTTGAATATCCAAAAGTATAAATACTCGTTCTCTCTCGATTTGGCTATGGTCAATCTGGGTGTGAAAGCGCAATGCCGAGTCTGCGGGATGCTCGCTCCGGCTGACGAGTTCAAGCTCCACTACAAGTATAAACAAGCGGTCTGTGCGAAATGTTACAGTGGCCGTACAGAACAGGAGAAACAGAAAGAAGAGCTGAAGAAGAAAAAAGAAGAAGTGATCAGGCCTCCCGGCTGGGATGATGTCGATGAATATCTCACGCGTGCTTCCAAGCAGCGGCAGGAAGAGCAGCAAGTTCAATTTTCACGGGTTCCGGGGACGGACCAGTTCAAATGCCTTTGTTTCCAATGCAAATATTCGTTCAAGTATGATCCGGTACGGAAAATCCCTTTCAATTGCCCTTATTGCAACGCCGAAGTGCCGCGGTTACGCAATCCTGGATTTTTCTGAGAGTTCTGGTGTAATTTTTTAGTTTTTGTTTAAAAAGTGCCCCCGCGGAGACTTTCCGGATTGTCACCGTCATATTCTAAACAACTGCGTGACATCTGTTTGAACTCCGGTTCCAAGCTCTCTGCCATTACTGACCGCAAGCTCGTGTCCTATGTGCCTTATCTTTGAGATATCCAGGCTAGACTACGAGGGCACAAGATGACTTTACAGGCAATTCATTTATAAACATTTTGGATTTAAACAGCAGATGCAGATTGCTCCTCACGTGGAAATCTTTGGAACAGCGCTGTGGCTGGCAGAAGAAAAGATTCTGATCATCAACGATCTCCATCTCGGCTATGAAGAGGCCCTCCAGCAGAAAGGCGTCCTCGTTCCAAAATTTCAACTGCGAGAAATCATCGCCCAGCTGGAGCAGATTTTTCAAAAGGTAAAGCCAAAAAAAATCATTATCAACGGTGACTTAAAACACGAATTCGGCCGGATCCTCCGCCAGGAATGGGATGAAGTTCTCCGGCTGATCGATTTCCTTCTCCAGCATTGCCAGGAAGTGATTATCATCAAAGGGAATCATGATCCAGCCATCACACCAATTACTCAAAAGCGAAGAACAACAGTTGTCACTGAATATCGAACTGACAATACTTTGATCATTCACGGCGATGAGCTTGTCCAAACCGATGCGGAAAGAATTATCATCGGACACGAACATCCGGCGATCACCATCCGTGAAGGCAGCAAATGGGAGAAATACAAATGTTTTCTCAAAGGCAAATGGGAAGGAAAAGAACTGATTGCTGTTCCCAGTTTCAATCCGCTGCTCGAGGGGACGGACATTCTTAAAGAGCAGACCTTGAGCCCATTTCTAAAAAATCTGAACTCATTTAAAGTATTTATCATCAATCAAGGAGAAGTATTTGATTTTGGAAAAGTGAAAGAGATCAGGAAGAAAAATGGGTAAAACTGGGATCATATCTCCGCGGTACTTGTCAATAGTAATTGTTTAGCCGGCGGCTGACTTTTTCTACAAAGCCCTACAGAGCCCTGTCAATAGAAAAATTTATATATTAACACCATATTAATACCACATTAACCCGGCAAGGTGATCAAAAATGGTGCAAGCATTAATCAATATCTCCGATCGGACAAACCGAATCTTAAACATTGTTAAAGCAAAGTACGGACTTAATGACAAATCCGAAGCTATTAATGTTCTTGCTGAAGAATATGGAGAAGAAATTTTAGAGCCTGAACTTCGACCAGATTATATTGAAAAAGCTTTGGAGATTCAAAATCGAATTCCAATCAAAGTTGGCACTGTTGATAATCTTCGTAACAGGTATCGATAAATATGTATTCATTATCGATCAGGCCAGAACTCGATAAGAAGTTAGCAAAGTTCCATCAGAAAAATAGAAAGCAATTTGATATCATTATGAAAAAGGCTGAGGAAATTATTCAAAATCCAGACCATTATAAAAATCTTCGAGCGCCACTTCAACATTGGAAAAGAGTACACATTGACAAACATTTTGTGTTAACGTTCTCGGTAAATAAAGAAACGAAAACGATTACTCTCGAAGATCTTGATCACCATGATAATATCTACAATCATTAAATACCCGGCAAATCAAATTTTCGTATTTGTTTAGCTGTCGGCGAGACCAAGATGCACAATGAAGAGAATACTTCACAAAGAATGCAACAACGATTGCATTCTTGTGCAAAAATATGATGGTTCTCATATTTTTTGCATTGGCACACCAAAGCACAAAATGAAGCCTGCGACTTCATTTTGGCTCAGAAATCAAATCGTTGTTTGATTTCTTGAGTGATCGTTATCACTTTGTGTGCGTGTATCCGAAGAAACTTTATTCCTCGCTTGGTGCGGAAATTATCTGATCTCTAGCGAGATGCAGACAAAAGAAAAGCAGGATTTCCGCTCAAATGCACGGTCTGCCGGGAAAGCTAAACAAATACGAATTATGCAAAGTTCTCTTTAATTCTTCCACGGCTCTTCTTTGGTATATCTCTCATGCACGGGATGATCGGAATCCGGCTCAGATTCCAATTCGTCTGCTTTCTTCTTTTTCAGTTTCTTTTTCGGCTCAATCTCACTCATGATTTTCTTGCCTTTTGATTATATTCTACCTGCTTTTGCTGATGATGCGGACAGAAGATGATTCCGGGAACTACCTTTTCGGAACAGCGCACGCAGATCCCTTCTTTACGCCGATCATAGTATGATTTCTTACGCTCTTTCAGGAGGCGCTTTTGATTGCGATGATAAAATTTGAGGAAACGATTGTTATATTCTTCTGTTGTTTCTTCTTTCCCTTTTAATCTTGCCAAAAATTCTTTCCAGACCATTATTTCTGACACCTCGGACAATAATAGGTACTGCGTCCGCCTTGATTGATTCTCTCGACGCGATGGCGGCGAGGACATTTTTCCCGCTGATACACGGAGAGTAAATCCTGAAAACTACCCTTCCCATCAAGATGGCTGAAATTCTGGATAGTCGTGCCGTTGCATTTAATCGCCAATCGTAAAATCTCCCGCAATCCATGATATAATCGTTTTCTTTTTGAAACGCCGATCTCTTCAATTTTTGTTTGCGGATGGATCCCCGCCCGATATAACGCTTCCTGCGCATAGATGTTGCCTAAGCCTGCTAAAAATGATTGGTCCATTAATTTGGTCTTAATCACCGCGGAAGGGAAACGGTGTAATAATGAATCAAAGGCCGTGAATGTGAAAGAATCAGCTAACGGCTCCGGCCCCAAACGTGAAAAGGCTTTTTCCAATTCTTTTGCTGAAACTTTCGTGATCCCGCCAAAACGCCGGATCTCATTGAACGTAAAGAAAGAACCACCATCAAGATGGAAAATACCGGACAAATATTTCTGGTACTCGAGAGAAGCGCTCCGGGAAGGAACAACATGGAAATGGCCGGTCATCCGCAGATGGGCCAGGAGATAGGCATTGCTGTCTAATGTAAAAATGATCGATTTCCCTCTCCGCGCGATATCAATCACTCGGGCAGGCAGGCCCTGCGCTACGGCCGGTGAAATGACTTTCGGATCTTTAATCGTAACTGCTTCAATCGTCCTGAAACAAACCGCTTGGCGCAGCTGGCGCACAACTGTTTCCACCTCCGGAAGTTCGGGCATGGTCAATGAAACCACACAAAATATATAAAGTTTTAGGGAATGGTAAGTTCATGGCTGATGTGCGTGACCTCCTCAAGAAGAATGAAAAAGAACCGGTGCTGAGAACGCTGCGCAAGACCAGAAAAGCGTTTATTGTAGAATACACCTGTGGTCTCATCCTGCTTGGCTTGCTCGGTACACTCGCCGTTAAAGGGATCGCGCTGAATCAGCAGCTAGCCTATTTTGTTCTGGGAGTCTCATTTGTTTCCATCGGTTCGGCGGAATTCTCCCGAATGATTGTCCGCTATCAGATTGCGGAGGATAAGTTGATGATCATCTACGGGCTGTTGAAACAGAATAAAAAAAATGTCTATTTTCAGGCTTTGGCATTTATTCCCGACTTAAATATCAAACAAAGTAGATTGCAGCGCCTGTTGAATTACGGTTCTGTTTATTTGAAAAGCGGCGGTGAGCATACCTTTGAGATCAGGGATATCAACAATCCACAGCAGGTTTTAGATACGATTGAGAGGTTAATTGAGCATAATAAGAGCAGCAGAGTAAGGATGGAATGATTCTGGGGAATTTTGTTTCTCTCTTCAAGAAGTTAACATTAAGAGAATATTTTTTTAATTCCACACCAGAGACCACATTTAGCATCAATATCTTCCACATACCCCTCAATATCGGCTTCTGATACACTAGTAGCAAATTCTTCCGAGACGGTAATTTCTCCAATGCTACTAAAACCAGAATCATGCAGATATTGTTTTATGTTCTCTGCCGAAGTTGGTTGATAATCGGGGATTGGTAAGCCGAAGGTTTCTTTACAACAATTTATTTTTTCTGCTTCTTCTAATGACTGCTTTAAAACATAATGAGAATAATAACCAGGAACGAACTCAAAATGCATACTGTCTGGATTGTTAAATCTCCCCCCCCAACGCCAACCATACTTTTCAAATATTTCAATGATTTCTTTTGGGAATGTTGTTGTTATTTCACCTCGAGAACATTTTTCACGCTCATCAGGGCTTGGGTTTCTGCCAAACCAAGACTTCCATTTCGCGATATTTTTACAGTGTGGATTTTCCCCAGGGTTTATATCAAGAGCAAGTCCTGCCGGGTGCAAGTTTCCACAATGGGGTTCTCCGGGTCTGATCGTATTTCCACTGTAAATCAAGTAAGGCTTAATTCCTTTCCCTGTATAATATCCTGTTAATTCAGATTTTACCAACTCCAATGCATCTGCAGCTAATGGTGTTACAGCTATGCCATATTTAAACCAATCAGATTTAATTTCTTGCACGCCAGGAAAATTTTTGACACGTTTTAATGTTGTACCTGTACCTTTTCCACCTTGTCCAATTGTCCAAGCCCCATATTTCTCTGTTAAACATTTGGTCTCTTCAGCTTCCACCACGCCTTTAACTATGACTTCACCGATTAGCGGTGGTATCTTAACAGGAGCGCTTGGAGCCGGGATTTGAGGAGCAGCCACTGTTTTCGGATTATACACATCCGCAAATGTTCTCCATGCTTTCAGTGGCGGCACCCAGACTTCTCCGGAACGCAAACCCAACACGCTACTGAAGGTTACCCAAGCAGAATCGATGTCTTTACAGCGTTGTTCAATCTGGCAGTTCTGCTGGATCTGCTGCGTCGCTGAGGTTGTGCCGACTTGGATGCCGCTACTGCTGCTTCCTGTCCCGCCTGCACTGCTGCCTGTGCCCACTGGTTGCTTAGCCGTGACGACCGTTGCCACCCCGGTCGGAGAAAAGAAGCGCGGGAGGATTTCTCGTAGAAGATATTGAGGAACGGTTGTGTGCGAATGATCACCACCCGGAGTAAGGGCATATGTAAATACTTTACCATCATTACTTTTCCAATTTTCACTATATTGCTGATTATTGACTACACTGGGATCAGGTCCCCCTTCCATTTTTTTGATTGTTTCCGCCGCTGAAATATCTTTGGAAGATTGCCGCATATGAAACAGAAAACTATTTTTCACTGACGCAATCGACAAGAGATCATGGTTCGTGATAAAATCAGAAATACAAGTACCATCAGCCGACGCAATCATATAAACGGGATATCCTTTAAGATTTTTGGCTGCTCTCGCTAATCCTCCTCCACAGTTAGCGTTGCTGTGTCCCAATATGCTAACCCTGTTAATGGTTACTCCTTGTCCATTTAGAAGCGATGATAATTTTGAAAGATATACATTAATGTCAAATCCTGTCACTTGAAAAACACTCTCATCCGGACCGATATCATCCATCGGCGCGGCAACGACAATTGGGGCTGATTGGCCGGAATCTATTGCCTGACGAATAATGACGTCAAATCCTTTCTCCTGAGTCAGTTGGCCGGGGATTCCTTGAAGATAAATACTATCTGTGGGTTTGGAGAGACTTCTCCAACCATGAAGCGCAATCAAGAGATCGACACTCTTGCCGCAAGCTTCTTTGGGAATCCAAATATACCCTTTATTGGGAGGGGCGTCTTGCGGACGTTTGTAGTTGGGATGGATTTTTCCATCCGCAAAAGGTTTAAATCCCTCCGCAATTCCCCATTTATTCATTACCTGCAATTCATCGGGATATGCCAGGGGGATGTATTGATCTGAAGAACAATCGGCAAGAACTCGAGAAGCGAGAGCAGAAATCAAAATAATACTTACAAAAAACAACAACCAACCTTTTCTCATCCTTCCACCCCTTCTCCCACTACAAATCTCTGCACCAATGTCGCCTGTTTGGTCAGCAATGGATTCTCGACGACCAATTCAAATGTATATTCTCCTACCGGAAATCCTGCCGGAACGACGAAATAATCGGTGAACAGCACCACTTCTCGATCATTATTACTCACAACATCAACTTGATACTGCTGGTCTGTTCCCACATCTAATAAAACTTCTCCCGACGGCCCTTTGATCCGATAATTTTTCACTACTTTAATCTGTCCCTGATAGGTACTGCTCTCCACGCCAAAGCGGTAATAGACCGGCTGGCCAAAGGTAAACACCGATTCCGGACCAAGACAATTATATGTCTCATCAACCGAACGGCAGAACGAAAATTCTTTCACGACAAGTGTTCCTTCCCGCACATAAGGAATAAATTCGGCATTTAAGACGGACTCCTGCGCGCCAGCTGTTTTTACTTCTACGACATTGAATTTGATCAATAATAAGACCGTGGCACTGGTTACGACGACGATGATCAAAAAGATGATCAGTTCAATGACCCCTGTTCCTTTTGTGTTCATGGGCTTTTGCACGCATCCGTTAATTTTTTAGATTGTTAGTCCTTACAGTATTCATCATCAATAATGCACAGGAAATGGTTATTGGGAATCTGATCGTGACTGGTAGTTACCGAATGTATGGTTGCGATAGATAGATCTAACTCTGTTTTAAGTTTCTCCGCGGATTTACCATGTATACCAAAGCCTGTCCCAGCGACAACAAGCATCTTTATTTTTTTATCTTGAATTTCAGTACACCATTTCGCGGAGCAGGCATCAAGTAAAAATATTTGATCAGGAGTATTGCTATTTTTAACGATATTACGGACAGCTGCTCCACCAAAACTATGAGCAACAAGGGTAATTTTGCTTATGGATGATAAACCACCGTTCTTTTTTATAGAATCAAGAAGTTGAGGATAATCCATCGCACCATCCATCCATTTTTCTTCAGCTGAAGACGGTTTTTGCAAAATAACAAGCACAGCATTCTTCTCTGTCCCAAATAATTTTAAGATATTTTTATCAAGTTGAGCACTAATCGATTCAATAGTACTGCCAGAGCCGCCAAAGTAAATATAGAGAGAAACATCATTGGCTTTATCAAGATCCTTACGATAAAGAATTCTGGTCTGTTTTCCAGAACCAGAGGTTATATCCTGTTTGGAAATATCAGAAAGACCTACTACCTCATCCGCAAAAAGTCTACACCTCTTTTCAAGCGTACTGCCTCCAGGAATAACGAAAGATTCTTTCTCAATCTGTCCATCACTTCTGCGACAACTACTCGCTTTACCATCACCAAGACACTTATAGATCAACAGTTCACCAATATCGACATTATACCCTTTCTCGAAACAACTTTTATCACTTTCTGTTTTAAAAGTATTACCACCACAAATCCCCGCATTCACCGCACCATACTTCCCATCCACTTCGCAAAGATATTTCTTAATTTTCTGATATTCCGTAATCGCCACAACATCCGCCGGATATGGCTGTGCCGCCTGCTCTGCCCACATCCGATTGAAAAATCCAATCAATGCCGCTTTGATCTGTCCCTCAAACTGAGCCGGATTATTCTTGCCCAGCATCACAAAACTGGCAATATAATAGTAATAGGCCAGCGCATTTTCCATATCTCCCCGCCGTTGATTTAATACTATCACAGCATACTCCAACGTCTGCTGGTAACTGCCCGTGGCGAAACTCTGCTGCAAGCCGCTCACTGCCGTTTCTTCTTTCTGGATCGTAATTTTCTGTCCGTGTGTCGGCTTGCCCAGCGACGTCTTCACCGGCTGATTGGCCAGATAACAGCCGCCGGCTTCATCTTTCTCCAATAATTGATAGGTAACCGTAAAGTCGCGGCTGTTCACGCTCTGCGCATAGTTGTTCTGTTCAATGATCTGATAAACACATTGCCGGCGCAGGTCAGTCGGATTGACGCCGCCCAAGACATTGTGGAACGTAAAGCCGAGCGCGCTGAATTGCACTTTATTGATTTCTGGGACAGCCAAATCCACGACACCATCTTTCGCCAGATAATTCCCGCTGCGGCTGTAGCCGGGCGTGCCAATATTTACTGTTGCCGGCACAATCAGTTTCACCGTGTTCGGCAGGCTGCCAACATCAAAGCCAAAGGTTACTTTCTGCCCGGAGGTTAAGGCCGTTGGCGCCGAATCCTGCGCGATCGGACCGCAGTTCAGGCCGCTTTCTCCAGGAACAAGCGTGATGATCGGCGTACTGCCGCCAAACATTCCTGCCTGCACAATACCCAAAGTATCACTCACATATTGCGCGCCCTGCACATTCTGCACGATCTGGCGCGGCGGCGCTTCAGCGAGAATGCCTGGAATTAAAGCATTCACCGTTCTCTTCAAACATTGCCCCTTGCCGTCCGTATTCACGTGCGCCCGCACTTTGATCTCATCGTCGATGACAAATAAATTTGGTGTATCGCAGGGCATCCACGTCTCTGTTTTCTTGTTCCAACAAGAGACGTAGGGGTCTTCTAAAAACGCGCCGCCATAGCCGAAGAGGGAGTACAATTCCGGACACTGGTAGCGTCCTGTCGTCAACTCGACATTACACGCCAACGCACTTGGCGGCGAAACGTCGCTCAGCGGATAATAAAAGACCGCTTTATTGCCTTGCAAAAATTCGCTTTCGACGCATTTATCATAATTATCTTTCTCGCTTGGATCCAAAAATAATTCCACGACGACGTGATCATAACGATACGGCGCGGTAATGTGCTGCGGCGATTCCAAAGGAATGGAAAACATCTGCGCCGGCGGCAGATTAAACCAGGTTCCCAGCTGCTGTTCTTTCTGCGCTTCAAATGCGGCTCCCGTTCCCGGAACATTCAGACAATCACAGCCTTTCCCACCGCAGGACTCATCGACATTAGGATTACCCCGATCGCCCGGACCGATGCATTTTAATTTTACCGTCGCCGTTTTGACTTTGCATCCGGGAAAGATTGCTCCGCCAATATTATAGTTGAAGATGGCCATTTGTTTTGTCGGGTCATAGCTGCTTAATTCACGGCTGGCCGGCGCGATGACCGGAAAGGTTTTCGTCGGAAAAGCATACGCCGCATCAAGCAAAAAATCTTCGCTGAACAGCGGGAAGTCATAGCCAAAAGCTGCCAGGCAGATCGATTGAGCAAAGCCTTGCGTTCCGCCTTTAAAGTATTGATTGAGCGCGGCGTTGCCGTATTCATTGCGCGCATCTTCAAACGAGGAGTCGATCGCTTGCGTCATCGCCCCAAATCCACCAGAGATGATCGTTCCTGCGTCAGCAATCGGACCATCCTTGCCGACGGAATCGAATCCCAGCGGCATACAGCTGTTGCTGCTCGCCAGGAAAGCAATCCCTTGATACAACAAGCCGCAGACTTGCTGGGTAAACAGCGTTTTGCACATCCCCGCATCGTGCAAACCAGTATATTTCGCTTCGATCAAACAAGCCTGCACGCCCGCCAGCATGCTTTGCAGTAACTTCAGATTTTTTAAGATCCCTGAAAGACAGACTGTCTGAAACGTGCCGATGATCTGAGTATTCGGATTGATCTTCGGCTCTTTCTCTTCTGCGCGCGCATAATCCAACAGATAATTTGCGCCAAACGCGCCAGAAAAATCACGTCCGCCAGAATAGCGTTCCGACGGGTAGAATGTTCCCTGCGCGCCGCCCGTTTCCTGATAAGTCCGATCCTGCTGGTACGACCATGATTCCACGATGCTTGTCTCTTTGTTCTTTTCCAAAGCGACGCGCATACCACCTCCATCAGCAATTTTCTTCGGTGTCGTATCCGGCATGCACACGCATTGCTGCAGCTGCGGATTGCCAGCAACATCACGCAGGATATTTTTCACCGTATCTTCTTTGATGAAACAATCTTTAGTGTAGCCGGCAGCATAACGGCCTTGAAGCAGAGGCTTTCCCTCTTTCACATCATAAAACAGCCCCCCTTTCTGATCGTAACAGCCATTTGCATTGCCGAGCTCGTTGTCTGCCCGATAGCCCGGCTTCTGCGGTTGGTTGCAGGTGGCCGTGCAGGTCTGGTCTTTCGCGACGAAAAATGTCTGCGCGCCCTGCGGTTTGTATACTTTCAGCCGCGGTCCGTAGGTGATCAATGCCGAAGAGGCAACTGTATAAGTATTGCCGATGTGCGTCAGATAATAGAATCCGTTGGACTGATCAACTTGTTCTTTTTCATCAGCCGGCGGCGTTTGCACGTACAAGTCAGAATCTTTTGTCCGCCAGCAGAGACTAAGCGTATCCTGATCAATCCCCGTGTTGAGCAGGATCTTGTTCTTGGAGATGAATTCTTTGCAGTTTTCGATTGGCTCCAGAGGCACCCCGCTTCCCGTCACGGCGCATTGCTGCTGTTCCGCTACACGCAGGGCAATTTCACTTTGCTTCTTGTCCTCCGTCCAGCGCGCCGGCACGGCGCGGCAAAACGCACGATCCCAACTCCACTTATAGGCTTGATCCATGATCGCTTCAAATTTCCAGGCGCTTGCCGTCGAAGGACAGCGCTTGTCTAAAGAAACCGCATTCCAAGCGTCGCTTCCCGACCCGCCCTCCAGAGCCGTCAACAATGGTTTTGGGCCATTCTTGACGCCTGCTTCTTTCCAGTTGGTTAACGTGTCTTCAAGATAATACTGGTTGGGATCGACACAGCCCGCCTCTTTCTTGTTTAAGATAGTAAAGTAATTTTCTAATGTCGACGAAAAAATTCTCACCCATCTGGCCACTGTCCGCAACAGGAACGCGGCCATGCCCGTAATTCCCGTGATTAAGTATGCTTTCTCAATGTACGGCGTAACAACATTGATCTGGGTAATTGTCCAATTCAACGCTTCAACGCCTTCGTCGGCAAGAAAATCAGGAATCATGTCTTTGCTGTCCAGCGGAATGTCCACAAAATAACTTAAGTCCGTACAGCTGTTCTGAATTTTTTGATTTCCATACAGTGCATTTCCTGCCGCGTCACGGCTTTCTACTTCCTGATAACTGATTTGGATCTTTAAGGGGAAAACAACCTGCCGATTCTTGAATTCGTTCCAGAAACTCTCTTTGGCATCGCTCAGTTCTTCTCCCGCATGCAGCGTCCAGCTGGCATAGACTGCTGACTGATCGGCATTTGGCAGCTGACGCGTCGGCCGGCTCGGCAGCAGGCTGCAGCCAAGGCTGAATTTCTCATCTTTCGCCATCCCCGTCGTACAGGCCTCTTCGATCTGGACATTAGTCACGCGCACGCCTTGCTCGATCATTTTTCCGTCAGACGTCCGGACGGGCACACCTAAGCCGTTGTAATTCAGCTTGAAAACTGCCTGCACATCCTGTCTTCCTTGATCGACGAGTTGGGGAACAAGACGCAGCGGCGCCTGAAATTCGGGAACAGAACCGATCGCAAAGTCAAGATTTCCGGAGAAACAGCTTTGGATCAAGACCTGCTGCTGCCAGGAAACACTTCTCCCGGCTTTATCCTCGGCGATGAGATAGACATAATACGTCTGTTGCTGCACGCTTTCACCAAGCGGATAAATCTTGATCTTCACCAAGTCGGAAGGGATTTGCTTCGGCACGACTTTTTCTAGTGAGATATCAGCGATGGAAGAGGTGAACGAAATATCATCGAAGCGAAATTCTCCCTTCTCATCAGCAGTCACGGTCTGACGCGGCCGGTCAAATGGCGGCGTGTATTCGTTCAGCTGTGGTTTGTAAACATAGAGATAGACTTTAGCCCCGGGACTGGTCGTCCCGCTGATCGGCGAAGACGCACGTCCCTCATAAAATTCCTTTCCGCGTTCGATCTCTGCTTTGATCTGCGGCGGCTTGGCGCTGGCTTCGACGGTAATCTCTTCTTCGGTCACCCAGCCGGCATCATCCGTTAATTTCAGCAAAATCTTATTTTGCCCTTCCTGCAGCGGCACGGAGGCATCGATCTTTGTTCCATCCCCTTTGGAAACGGATTTGTTATTGACAAAAATTTCATATTTTACCGCTTCGGAGACGGTCAGCACTAATTTGTAAGAATTTTCCGTGACAAAAGCCGGGATGCCTTTCACGTCTACCGTCGGTTTTTTCGCGTCGGCAAAGACACTTCCGGAAGCCGCCGCTTTGTTGCCGGCGGCATCAACGGCTTCCAACAGGACGGTGTTCTGAACATTTTCCGTCAGAAGCACGTCTGTAAAAGTGAACACACTTTTCTTCGCATCATCGACGCTGGGCTCTGCCGTCGCCGTTCCACTCTTTTTGCCGTTGATGGTCAGCGTCACCTGCGCGCCGATTTCCGCCTCTCCGGAAAATGTCCAGCGCGCCCCGGCGACCTTTGCGGGGAATTCAACTTTTAATTCCGGCACGGTCGTATCCGGCGCCGGCGTTTCAAATGAATATAATGTTCCGGCGTTGTCAGCAACAACCCCCTGGCTTTCTACGGAATAGAGATATTTTGTTTCTGCAATCAGGCCGCTGATCTGCAGGGAGTGGCTCGTCGTCGCTTTAGCATCACCGACCATCTTCAATGAAGCCGGATTAGTGCCATAATGGACAAAAGAGTCTGCCGGCTGGTCAGTCGTCCAGCTGATCGTCGCTCCCGTTGAGGTCACAGGCTGCGCCGCAACACCGGAAATTTCCAAGGCGGCAGCCACTGGAAGAAGAACGAAGAGCATGATTACACATAGTGCCTGGACACGCAGACGGTTCAGTTTCTGTTTTCTGTTTGCGGGAAACATCTCAGATCTCTTTCCGGGAATTTTTCAGTTGATATTTCATTTAATCTTTTTAATGGGCGTTTTCAGTTGATCTTTTTTTATCGGAATAATTATTGCCATGAATAATCATTTACCGGAATTATTATTTGCCTGAATGATCTTATTTTTTCACACCATCTTTTCCTTATCTATTGTTCCTCATTTACTTTTCGCTCAGCTCGGGCAGGGGCAGCGCCGCGCTTCTTTCAGCCAATTCAGCGTACAACGCAAAGATGTCGGCATCAGATGTGCTTTGCTGTCCGACAACATGAAACGTCAGACGCTGGGCATGTTCTAATTCCTGCCAGGAAGCAGTCCAGTTGGCTTTGTAGCCGGCGCTGAACCGTTCGCCGTTCAAGACGGCAATATCAACATTATACGTGAAATCGGCTTTGGCCAGCAGTTTCAGTGGCTGGTTTCTCAAAACATCTTCAGAAAGATCGGAAGAAAGAACGACCGTGCTTTCCACCAAAGGCAGGTTTGTCCGCACGTCTTTTTGGACAGAACTGAGCTTGATAATCGTCGTCTCGTCTTTTGCCAGCGGGGTGCCCGCGCTAAACTGAGCATCACCGCTGAGATAATGTTTCACCAGCGAAATATTCGTCGCCGGAAAAGCAAGAGTAGGGATCAGCCGGAGATCAGCGCGCGCGCCGGGCTTGGCGACCAGATTTGACCAGCCATCTGCATAATTTTCTTTCTGGGCGCGGATGACTGCGTTGGCGCAATAGGGAACGGTAAATTGATACGCGGCGACATCGCCCATCCCAGCATAATCGTATTCAGTCTGGCCGAGCGAGCATTGATAGTGGAGACAATTATAAGTGATATCCACGCCCGCCAACGGCTCGCTGAACGAAACATCTTCTCCATTATCAACTGCCTCGCTGGTTGTAATCAGCAGCGGCACATTCCGCGCAGCGCAAAACTGCTGGTCAGAATATGTTTCAGTGACAAAAGACGGCGGCACTGCGGGAATGCTCTCTTCCCGATTGGGGATGTTCCGCTGCAGATGCACGGTCAAAGCAGTCTTAAAAGTGTAGCCCGTCGTCGCGTCGCGCAGCGTAACCAAAACTGGATAACTTACATCGTAGGTGAATTTCCAGCTGTGGGCGCAGAACGCAGCAATAAGTGGATTTGATCCGGTGGCCAGCGGGGCGCTCTTCAATGTACTTCCGCTCCGCGGCCGGACATCAAAAGTGAAGGGATAACTATTATCATAATGAAAATCGATAACCACATTCTTGGGAGCAAAATCGTCGCCCAGATCCCAGATATAATGATTCTGATAGTAAGGTAGTTCGTCGGGAAATTCGATGATCTCTGTTCCTTTCACTTTCAACTGCCCGATATTCACCCGCAAAAGATCTTGGACGGTCTGTTTTACTTTTTCCACGTTCCAATGTTTTGGGGAGCAGGATAATTCAAAGCCGACGACGGGCACGTCGGGATGTTCCAACGCGATCAAGTCTTGGGTGATGTCTTCCAATTTAAGCTCGCGCAGTTCGACATCGACAACCTGCACGGCGGCATCATACAGGCGCTTGAACTTCACCGGCGATTCGGCGGCGTGATCCAAGAGATCGATAATTTTCTCACCCGCTTTATTCTGCACTTCCAGATCCCAGCGTACACTAAAGATAACTTTATTTTCAGCAAGGTTTGTGTCCACCGTGATCTCGCTCTTTTCGATGATGTTGTTCGCCGCAGAAAATGCCCCCCGATCAAAAAGACAGGAGCGAAGATGCTGCCGAATGTGGGCATCAATCTGAGATTTGATTGTCGGAAGCGATGGTACTGCCCGCGTTGTGCCATAAGCCCAATAGGGAACAGCGGTAAACGGCGACGTTTTCAGATGAACATAGCCATTCTGAGCAATTTCCGCCGGCAGTGCAACATACCCACCCTGTTCTCCGGCTTTAAGCAGCGCCTCCTCTCCTAACTGCTTGATGCACATGGCGATAAAATCAGCTACCGGCCCTTTGCCGGTGGTAATCAATTCTTCCGGCGCGGTGGTCAGCACTTCTTTGCGCACAAACACAACGACGATCAGCGCGAGGACGAGGAGGATGCCAATGATAATGAAGATCGTCACCTGCCCGCGTTTTTGCGAAGAAAGCTGAGGGATAGAACGACAAATAGCACACCTCTTCCTCTTTTGTTCCATTGTCTTTTGCAATGGTCAGAGAGTATATAAAGATTATGCTGAAATGAAGAGGAAGAAAGAGCGGGAAAAAACAGGTGGAACGGATGATTTTAACGGAGTAGGGGAATGCTGAATGATTGCATTTAACGGAGATAGTAATAGTGGTAGTTGATAGTTAATCCGCCACTCGATCACATCCCGCCAACGGCCACAACTTCACTTGCTGGCAAGATACCGGTTAATCGATCAAGAGAAATATTTTTGCGACCATCGGCAAAAGCAGAAGGGTTGAACAGCACTTCCCGAAAGAGCTGGCTGCAGGCGGAGGCCAGGCCTCTTGCTCCCGTCTCTGCCGGACAGCGGCTGACAATCAGCTGCGCCAAAGAGACATCGTCTTTGAGAGTATAACCCTGTGCGGCCAAAAGACGGATGTGGCCAGCCAGCGTAGAATCTTTTGCTTCCGTCAAGATACGAACACGCTGTTCTTCCGAGAGTTGATGAAAAGTGGAGACGACGGGAAACCGGCCGACCAATTCCGGTAAAAATCCCCAGGAAATCAGATCCTCCGGCCGTACTTGATGCAATAACGAATCTCTCTCTACTGGTTGCGGATGCGCCGCTCCAAAACCGATCTGTCGGCCTCCGGCAAGACGACGGGCGATGATCTCAGCGAGACCATCGTGCTGTCCTCCCTGTCCCTGAAAAGCGCCGGCAACGACAAATAACAGATTTTTGGTGTTTAATTGATATGCAACTCGGGAATTCCCTTCACCCAGTGCTCTGGAAAGATGATCTTCTTCAACCCAGCCGATCAGTTCGTTTTGCATCTGATCGCCAAAACTAAATTTGCCGCCAACACCACTACCGTAGACTATTTTATCAATTTCATCGAGAAAGACGATGCCGTACGGTGCTTCCCCACCCTCTTCCTTATCCTGCACTTGCAGATGGATCTGGTCAAAGACTTTGGAGACATTTTGCCCGTAATAACCCTCAGTACTTCTGCCGACGAGCTTGGTGAAAGCAAAAGGAATTTTCGCTTTCCCTGCCAATTTTTGCATCATATATGTTTTTCCTGTTCCCGTCGAGCCGATCAGCATAACATTCATCTTCGGAAGCGTTTCATCGCCAGCTGCTCTTCGGATCATTAAACTGGAGACAGCAACGGCAACATCCTTCTTAGCTTCCTCCTGGCCGATGACATAATCGTCGAGATAGCGGACGATGGATTGGGGATCGGTGAAATCTACGGGCCCATTGCCGGTCTTTGAAGTCGTCTTTATAACCGGTGGCGAGTACGACTTCCTGTCCGCCAAGAGATTGCTTACAAAA
>JAGVZN010000015.1 GCA_018302605.1 Candidatus Woesearchaeota archaeon
CTCATCAACTTCGATAGGAGTCAGTTTCAGTTCTACAATAAAATATTCATTGAATTTTTTGCAATATTTTGCAACTGCATCTGCGATTGAACGTATAGTATCGAGATGATGATTCGTTTGCCTGGCAATGCCACGAAATGGAGTTTTTTCGGCAAACATTTTGCAGATGTTCGTTATTTCCTTTTTAGGAAGATGTTTCCAGAAAAACGGTGTTCCGGAAGTGCGGGGAAAAGTTTTCCAACAGGTCGTACATCGATATCGTTGGGTTCCGTTGGCTTGTTTTCCAAAGCGAATAATGTTTCGCAAACCTTTCTTTTCGTAATCAGAACAACTCTTGTTTAAGCATATAACATCTAATTTTCTTGCTTTGCGTGACATAGTAAACACCTCTTTATTGACGAAGAATATGAACTAGTTAATAAGTATTATTGAAAATAAACAACTTTATTCTGTATCAGTTCGGCCGCTTTGGCCCGGTTCTGCGCGCCGAGCATAGTGTGATGCAAAGTCAGCGGCTGTTCATTGATTCCCGAATCCACTTTAGAGAATAAGACCTGGGCAGATGATAATTGATCATACTCTTGGACTATCTCTTTCAGAGCTTGGATCTTTACGGGATTCTCTGTGCCGATGGTGATGTTCATGGGTTTCACTCTTCAATGTGAGCGAGTACTGCGGCGCTCAGCGGTTTAAAACAGGATTTAGCGAAAGAGATGGCATCTACAGCTTCATTTAGTTCTGGTTGCTTCGCCGTTTTTAATCTTGTGATCATCTTCTTGGTCAAGAGACCACCACAATTTAAATCTTCTGGGAACCACATGATTTTTTTGAGGATTAAATGAGTTTATATAGAACCACCAATTGCTTCAAACCAACTTAAAGTCTTCAGAACCTATTTAAATAAGAGGAACATCCAAGAGAACATGTCCAAAAACAATTTCCTCCTCGTTGACCTAAACGAAGCAAAGACCAAGAAATTAGCAGAGACGATCACCTCCGACACTAGCCGCAAGATTCTGAATCATCTCGCGGAGAAAGAAGGTACTGAAAGCACCATTGCCCAAGAATTGAATCTGCCCCTCCCCACCGTGCATTATCATCTACAGAAGCTGCGAGAAGCTGGCTTGGTCATTGTCGAAGAATACCATTACAGCACCAAAGGGCGGGAAGTCAATCATTATAAGCTGGCTAACAAATATATCATTATCGCACCGAAGAAAGTGTCTGGCTTGAAACAAAAATTAAGAGGAATTCTGCCCGTTGGTTTGATTATTTTGGGAATCAGTGGGTTGTGGGGATTCTTGACAAAGACAACTACTGCTGCGACCAAAATGGGGGGGGGAGCTTTGGATAGCGTAGCGATGATGCCAACTCTGGGGCAAAACATTGTGATGATCCAGCCGCCGGTATATTCTGACCAATATAGTGTGTTATGGTTCTTAGCAGGCGGCTTGTTTACGTTATTGATTTACGTGCTGATTATTGTGATGCAAGAAAAGATGAGACGGTGATAGAATGAAGAAATGGATTGCTGTTATGGGTGTTGCTCTGGTTTTAGTGATGGGATTATTATTTTATTATTTGAGTTCACAAAGAGTATTGGACCTTCCAATGGAATGCGAAGAAAATAAAGAAACAACTTGTAAAATGAAGTGCGATGATGCAATTGAAGAGATAGCAGATAATTCCGTTTGTAAAAATCAATCACTAGTCTGCTGTCAAAGAAAACTTTACCCACTAAATTAAGAAAACAGGAGTGATTTCACATGAATGAAAAGACAACACATGGATTGATTATGGGAGGATTGGCGTTATTGTTATTGTTCGCACTCTTCCAAGTGAGTGAAAAAGGAAGTGCCGGAGAAAACATTCCCAAGATTAGTGTCTCAGGAATGGCAGAGATGGAAATCATGCCCAATCAGGCTGTCCTCTCGCTGACGGTTTTGACGGAAGGCAGCGATGCGAAAGATGTCCAAGATAGAAATACGCAACAGATGAATACAGTTATCGCTGCGCTGAAAGAAGCAGGTGTGGATAATAAAGAGATCGAAACGACGGGATATAATCTTTACCCTTGGCATGAATGGAATCCTTCTTTGCAAAAGAGCGTAGAAAAAGGGTATCGCGTACAGCAAACAATTACGGTAACAACAAAAGAGACAACAAAAGCAGGAGAATTAGTGGATATTGCGGTGAAAAGCGGTGTGAACACGGTCAACGGGATCTCATTCAGACTTTCTACGGATCGAGAACAGGAAGTACGTGAAGAATTAGTAGCATTAGCATCAACGAAAGCACGAGAAAAAGCAGAAACTTTGGCGAAGAGTTTGAAAGTTTCGTTAGGAGATGTGCTCTACGCAACGGAGAGCAGTTTTAACAACGGGCCATGGTACTCTGGGGGTATGGCCAAAATAATGGCGATGGAAGCAACTTCTGCACCAGACATTGCCCCGGAACAGGTGAAGGTTTCGATCCAGGTGAATGTTGATTTTGAAGTTGATTAGATTTTTTATTTTCTTTTTTTCTTCGACCAAAAAACATAAAAAGAAAGAACGGATCAGATTATCGTGATCAAGCAGAATAAACAACATCTCGACCGAAAGCTGATCTTCCGCCTGCATCTTCTCTTTGCCATCTTCGTACTCATGCTCATCGTCATTGGCTATGACATCCTGGTACGAGCGATCGGGCTTCTCCTCGCCGTCTCGGGAATCCTCATCGGCTTGGGCATCGGTTTCCTTACGGGCAGAATAATGCAGATCCGTTGGCATGAAGAAAAGAACAAAGTGATAACCACGATGGACACGGGGGGGGCATTTATCCTCGCGGGATATCTGCTCTTTGTTTACTTTAGGGATCGTTTCTTCGGGCATTGGCTGTATGGAGCAGCGTTGACGGCGTTTGGCTTTAGTCTCCTGGGAGGGATTGTCCTAGGGCGTTATCTCAATCTGAGATTAGAGATAGAAAGAGTATTGAAAGAAAAGAACTATCAGTAACAGATTATGGTTTTTCTCTTACCGGATCCCTAGGCAGCAACACGGCTTCGCGGACATTATCCAACAGCAACAACCGCTGGGTGATTCGATCCAAGCCAAAGCCGGCGCCGCCATGCGGCGGACAGCCGTACTGAAAGATCTCGGCATATTCCGGCATTGTTTCTGGATCAAGACCTTTTTCGACTGCCTGTTTCTTCCAGACATCGAGACGATGTTCGCGCTGTGAGCCAGAACAGATTTCCACGCCGTTAAATAATAAGTCGAATGATTTTGTGACTTGAGGATTCTTCTCCGCTTTCATCTGGTAGAACGGCTTGACTTTCCAGGGGAAAAAAGTAATGAAGACAAACTCTGAATCGTATTTCTCTTTGATCATCTCGCAGATTAACTTCTCTCCTTCCGCATCAAGATCCTCATCCGCGTTATACTTCTTGCCCTTGGGAGCAAGCATCTTCTTTGCTTCATCTAAGGTTAAACGAGGTATTTTTGTGGGAAGGTGATGTTCGACGTTAAGCAATTGCAATTCTGCTGCCGCTTCTGTTTTCAGATTGCTGATCAAGTCGATGAACATCTTCTCAATAAAATCCATGACATCTGTAAAATCTTTGATAAAACCCATCTCAAAATCAACACCGGTAAACTCGGTCAAGTGGCGCATTGTATTTGATTTCTCGGCGCGGAAAACGGGACCGATCTCATAAACACGTTCAAAACCGCCGCCGACAAACATCTGTTTGTACACCTGCGGCGACTGCGCCAGATACATCGGCCGGCCGAAATAATCTACTTCAAATAATTCTGCTCCTGATTCAACGCCGATCTTGGTTAATTTGGGGCTGTTGATGTTCGTGAAACCATTTTGGTCAAAGAAATTGGTGGCGATCTTGACGATCTTGCTGCGAATCTTGAAGATGGCCTGATGTTTGAGATTTCGCGTGTCTAAAAGACGATGATCCAAACGCTTGTCAATATTTGTTTGACTTTTGTCCGTGTTATCTATCGGAAGGGGTGTTCCGGCAAGAGAGAGGAGTTTGATTGCTTTGATTCCGACTTCGATTCCCCAGCGTGATTCTTTATTTTCTTTTGGAATACCAACAATTTCAACGACCGATTCTTTGGTCAAATTGTTAACAAGATTGAATGAAGACTCATCTGTTTCACTTTTGAATGCGACGGTCTGCATATCACCGGTCCGGTCACGGAGAATGATGAATTTGATCTTGCTTAAATTACGGATTTCCTGGATCCAGCCCTGCAAGAGAACTTCCTGATTGAGATGGTTCTTCAGGTCTGAGAGGAGTGTTCGATCCATGCTGACGCTTAAAATAGGCGGTTGTTTTTATTACTTTTGGTGTATTGGGCTCTGTAGAAAAAGTCGTCCGCCTGGCCTAAAGATTGACCGTGAGAAGCGATATGCTGGAACAGGTGCGAAAACGATCAGATCAAATGGCCGGTTCTGACTTTTTCTACAGAGCCGGTGTATTGCCATAACCCCAGAAGAGTTAAACTCTTCCCCTTAACTTCTCCGCTGCCAAAACTTTCTGAATGGCATGAATGTACGTCGCCGTGCGGAAGTCATATTTTTTCCCTGCCCAGGTAGACCAAAGTTGATTAAATGCTGCTTTCATCTTTTCCCGCAGACGCGCACGTACTTCCTCTTCTTTCCAATAATAGCCAGACTGGTTCTGCACCCATTCAAAATAAGAGACTGTAACGCCGCCGGCATTTGCCAGAATGTCAGGTAAGACCAAAGTTTTGTTCTGATGCAATATTTTATCTGCTTCTGGTGTCGTTGGCCCATTCGCTAATTCCAAAATAATTTTTGCTTTTACTTGATGAGCATTCTTTTCTGTAATGACCCCGCTTAACGCCGAGGGGATAAGGATGTCACAGTTAAGCGTAAGAAGCTCTTCGTTACTGATTTTTTGACCAGGAGGATAATTTTGTACGGAACCTGTTTTTTCTTTAATAGTTACAACTTCATCAACAGGAAGACCTTGCTGAGCATAGATTCCCCCTTTGGAATCGGAAACGGCGACGATCGTGAATCCGCGATCGGCAAATAATTTTGCCGCGTTCATCCCAGCGTTACCAAAGCCTTGGATGGCTATACGCTTTCCTTTAAACTTTAATTTCTGTACTGCTTCTTCCAAGACAAAGACCCCGCCTAGTGCCGTGGCGATATCACGCACGAGCGAGCCGCCCAATTCTAACGGCTTACCAGTAATCATCCCTGGATCATGATGGCCAGCCTGTTGTTCGTATTCGTCCAGCATCCACGCCATGATTTGGCCTGTCGTGTAAACATCGGGAGCGGGAATATCGATGCTGGAACCAAGATAAGGGCGGAAAGCACGGACATAGGCGCGGCTGAGCTCCTCCAGTTCTTTTCCAGAAAGAGATTTTGGATCGATGGTTACGCCGCCTTTTCCTCCACCGAATGGGATGTCAGCGACGGCCGTTTTCAGCGTCATCCAAAAGGCCAGGGATTTGACTTCGTCTTCGTTCACCTCCGGATGGAAACGAATGCCGCCTTTATACGGTCCTCGGGCATTGTTGAACTGGATGCGGAAAGCAGGGTATTTTTTGCCGTTAAGATGAAGCTCGGCTTTGTGTACATGATTAGGTGTTTCTAAGAGGGTAACTTCGGCAGGAGAGAGATTAGCCAGGGGGGCAAGTGTCTGCAAAAACTGAACAACGTGGTTAAAAGTCATGGATGGTAAACCTCACCGCAGGATTTAATTCTTCGACGAGAAAGGAGTATTTAAGATTTGTGGATTAGAATTTACTCTTCGCTAATCTGCGTGCTAACTTCCCCAATCCACGACTATATTCTTTAAGGTCAACAATCTTCTTCCGCGCCACCCCCGAATCCATCGCTGCTTTGGCCACTGCTGAAGCGATGCGGGGTAAGAGCCGGGGGTCAAATGGCTTGGGAATGATGTACTCCGGACCGAACGTAAATTCCTGATCATATGCTTTAATGGCTTGTTTGGGCATCTTCAGATGAGCAAGTTTGGCCAATGCCTTGACCGCGGCTTTTTTCATCTCCAGATTGATCGTTGTCGCCCGAACATCCAACGCGCCGCGAAACAAGAACGGAAAACACAAAACATTATTTACCTGATTGGGATAGTCACTCCTTCCCGTGGCCATGACACAATCCGGGACTGCTTTTTTTGCTTCCTGATAAGAAATTTCCGGGGTAGGATTAGCCATGGCGATAATAATTGGACGGGAGCTCATTGTCTTGAGCATCTGGCCGGTGAGAAGATTTCCTTGTGAGACGCCGATAAAGACATCAGCAGCGACTAAAGCTTCAGCAAGCGTTTTCTTATCCGTCTCCTGAGCAAAGGCCGCTTTATACTGATTCTGCTCATTTCGTGCCGTCGTGATAATGCCCTGACTGTCAACCAGGATAATCTGCTCATGCCTGGCGCCGAGTTCTAACAGCATATTGGCAATGGCGATAGCCGCCGCACCCGCACCAGAAAAAACAAATTGACTATCCGTTATTTTTCTCTGGGTCAACTCTAACGCATTCAGTACGGCAGCAGAAGCGATGACCGCCGTACCATGCTGATCATCATGAAAGACGGGGATATCCATCTTCTCTTTCAATTTTCGCTCAATTTCAAAACATTCCGGCGCTTTGATGTCCTCCAGATTGATGCCGCCAAAAGTTGGCTCTAATGAAGTGATGATCTTGATCAGCTGTTCGGGATCCGGTTCATTGATCTCCAAATCAAAAACATCGATTCCCGCAAAGCGCTTGAATAAGATACCCTTGCCTTCCATTACCGGTTTCCCGGCCAACGCACCGATATTTCCCAAGCCGAGGACGGCCGTGCCATTGCTGATCACCGCAACTAAGTTCCCTTTAGAGGTATAGTGATAGGCAGCGTCGGGATTCTGTTGAATTTCCAAGCAAGGCTTAGCCACGCCGGGAGTATAGGCCAGAGAAAGATCGGCAGCAGTTTTACATGGTTTGGTGGGAACGGTCTTTATTTTCCCGGGAAAAGGATATTTGTGGTAATGTAATGCGTCTTCCATCTGAAAATGGTAAGATACATCTATATAAGTGTTGCGAATTGCAGGACTCTGTAACAAAAAGAGAAAAAAATTCTATTTCACAACTAATGTTCCTTTCATCCCGCGCCATTCATCACAGCTGCTGCAGGCATATTCAAATGAACCAACCTGATCAGCGACAACAGTTACTTTTGTCGGACCACTGACTTTCTGCGCCACGCCCAAGCCAAGAACGGCAAAGGTGAAGTCCAGATTTTCAGGAACAAGATTGAAGACGACCGTCGAACCTTTCTGGACAGTGACGAGAGGTGGATCAAAGAGCCAGCGTTTGGCAGCCAGCGTCACTTCCACAGCCTGACTCGCTCCCGTTTCGGCTGGAGGAGAAGCAACTACAGATGGTTCAGGGGGAGATTCGATCGGAGAATTTTCCTGAACTGGTGGAGAGACACTCGTAGGAACATTCTGTTCGGGACTGTCTACAACTGAACCAAGCTGTACTGATGTGTCCAAGCCTTGAGGAAAGAACATCTTGCCATCTTTGGTCAAATAGGAATCAACCGTCTGACCGGCAACTGAAATGGTTATTTGGTAAAGACCGGCAACTTCGGCGGCCGCAACGACTTCCGCGACAAACGGCGGTCGCAGCAGATTCTCGTTGACGTAGCTGGTCACACGCGTCTCTGCTTCGGCTAAAGATAGCTCTTGGCCGAGGAGTGCTGTTTTCTCCGTGAACTGGAAACCTTGCGTAAAGACCGAAAAGAGGAGTAAGATGATAGTTATCCCAGTCAATGCTTTCCATGTAGAAACATCTTTGAACAATCCGCTGTCGTCAGAAGTTTTCAGTTCAGGACTGTTTTTGACTTCAGTTTTAACTTCTTTTTTGCTATCTCTTTTATTGTCTGCCCAAGGGTCGACCCGAGGAGTCGGCTCAACATATTTGGTTGTCTTTTCCGGCTTTGTTTCTGTTTTTGCTTCAGCTTTTTCTTTTTGTTCGAAAGATGATTTTTCCAGATGCTTCCTCTCTTCTTTCAATGGAACAACTCTTACTGGCGCAATAGCTTTTACCGATGTGATGATAACTTCATCCTGCGGCTTCTTCACCTCAGCGTTCACGGATACTTTTGGTTCTGCTTTTGCCGTGGCTGTTTTGAGAATCTTTGATTCTCGTAATTTTCGAGAGGGAACTTTCCTGGACTTTTCTTCTTTGGGAGAATCCAACGCTGAGGCAAAGGGGTTCTCTTTCTTGGGGTTCATTGTTTTTTCCTTTGCATCAAGTTCATCCAAGAAATCTTCGCTAAGCACATCTTCCTCCATATATTCTTCTGCAAAAAATGATTCATCCATCTCGTCTAATTGTTTCTGTTCCATCACCATTCACCCCAAGCAGGGAAAACCCTAGCCAGGAGAGATAAAAATGTAACCATCATCTCACCCTCATTATTAGCTTAGTTGATACGAATGTATTGTTCTAAGGGAAATAATTTATAAATATTTAGATGATGTGATTTAGAGGATTCAAAGGATATGTTGAGGGGAGATATGGATCATTTAGATAAATCACCTTTGGGAACTTGCAAAATTATCTAAGATGATGGTTAATAGTTGTACTAAGGCCCGTTTTTAAAAGTAAGATTTATTAAGCATCATTGTTTAGTTAAGTTCTATGGACTTGAAGTGGTATAGATCATTAGAATGGTTCCTCAAAACAAAAAAAGTAAAGAGAGTTCTCTTTGTTTGTTCAGGAAATAGTTGTCGAAGCCCAGCAGCCGTATATTATTTTAACAAATTTACTCATTGGTGGAGTGGAGTTTCCTCTTTTTCTCGTGGAACGGAGGTTAATAAGATATTACAAACATTACAAGCACGAGGGATATACATTAAAAAATTGATGATTGAACCTGAATCAAAGAAAGTTATTGGTGACCGTGAATCAAAATTTCTTGGTGGGCATGTAGCCACCCAAATTTCTGCGAAAGATGTCCTTAAAGCGAACTTAGTTTTAACTATGGAAAAATTAATTCGAGATGAATTAAGAGCAGCTTATCCAGATGCAGCCCCTAAAATATTTACCCTAAAAGGCTTTGTGGATAAAACGGATGATTCTTCTTCTAATTTAGATATTGGTAACCCGTTTATTCCCCCCGCTATTAGAAAAAAAGATGCAACAGTAGAAGGGAAAGTTAAATATTATAGATACCTCCAAAATTACGCCAAAATCTTTGCAGAAATTGAGCTTTATGTGAGAAAAGTCGTAGAAATCATTTACCTATTGAATGCAGAAAAGAGGCCATAATGCCAAAATATACTTTTTTGTGGGCAGAAGAGAATTATAACTACTACGAATTAAGCTCAATTCTTTTAAATTATGGAATCCGCTCGCAGAAAAGATGGGGGAATGGAATAAATAATGGGATTACATTTGGGAAAGATTTCCATGCGGAATTTTATCTACCTGATGAGGAATTAACTAGAGAAGCAGAAAATTGGTACACATTTTTAACAAATAAGAAAAAATGGAATTTTTATCTTCAATCTATTAAAATATCTGGCGATGGAGTTCTTTCCGAGATCAAGAAACTTATCGGCACGGATCTCCTTAAGTTAAATGCCGAACAGCTTTGGGAATTGTACGATTTTTATGGGATGAAGTTAGGCCAGTTGTTTAATTGCTATATTGTGTCACAGCCCCATCGAATTACTAAGTTAGAAAGAAAAGTATTACAATTTCTTCAAGAGAAAGGAATAAAAGATACTGCCCACTACTTCTCTGTGCTAACTACTCCCCCAACAAAGATAATTTTTTCTCCGGTGGGTAATAAACTTTTTACCGGCTCTTTTGCTGAACTGGTGGGTAAAGAAAGAAGTGTAATTGACAAAACGTTAATCAATAAAGAGATGTATCACGAAGAGAAAGTTAGAAATCTAGAAAAACAAACGATGCTGGCAGAATTAAAACCATCTCAAAAAATAAAGAGGTTGATAGATATTTTAAGCATTTTAGGGCATGAACGATTTAAAATGCGTTTTGTCTGGATGCCAGCCCTTTATTATGGTGAATTATTCCTCATTGAATTTAAGAGAAGATATAATGTAAATAAATCAAAATTAAGAGCGTATGATACTCCAGAACTGGAAAATTTAATCAGATTTGGTAAGAAATTATCTCCAAAAGTAATTTCGGTTCGAAAGAAAGGACTTCTTAAGCATCTTAAGAATGGAACTATATATACCCATGAAGGAGCACAAGCACAGAAAATACTCAAAACATTGGTCTCAAAGAAAGAAAAAACAAAAGAATTAACCGGTATGGTGGCATCAAAAGGGCACGCTGTTGGTAAAGTAATGATTCTTTCGTACAGACATTCCAAAGAGCACTCGGCAAAAATAAAAAGAATGCAGGAAGGAGATATTATCGTGACTGAAATGACTCGCCCTAATATTATTTTAGCCTGTGAAAGAGCAGGGGCAATTGTTACTGATGAAGGTGGAATACTTTGCCATGCGGCTATTGTAAGCAGAGAATTGGGGGTGCCCTGTGTTATTGGAACAAAAGAAGCCACTTCTTGCTTTAAAGATGGTGATTACGTTGAGGTTGATGCCAACGATGGAAAAGTAAGAAAAATAACTTTTAAAGAATATTCTGCAAAGAAGCATGATAGGGGCCTTAAAGCAGAAGACAGAGCAATAAAGATGGATATTAAGTTGAATAAGATCAAAAAAGGTAATATTTTTTGGTTTAACCAGGTAGAAATTAAAGATATTCCTACCGTGGGAGGTAAGGGGGCGAGTTTGGGGGAGTTATACAAAATTGTTAACGTCCCAAATGGATTTTGTGTGTCTGTAAATGCGTATCATCAATTTTTGAAGGAAAACGATTTAGATACAAAAATAGACCAGATATTAGGCAGTGTTTCTATAAATAATGCTGAAGAATTAGAAGAGAAAGCTCACCAAGTTAGAGAATTAATTTTAAGTAGAGAATTGTCTTCAGTTATAAAAAATAAAATTTTAGAGAATTACAGAAAATTGCAGAATAAAAAAGTTGCGGTAAGAAGTTCCGCCACGGCAGAAGACATCCCAACCGCTTCATTTGCTGGCCAAGCCGATACTTTTCTTAATGTTTCTACAGAAAAAGAAGTTTTAGAGAGTGTTCAAAAATGCTGGGCTTCGCTATTTACATCTCGGGCAGTCTATTATCGAGAGAAAAATGGTTTTGAACACACTAAAGTATTAATTTCTGTTGTTGTGCAGGAGATGGTTAATGTTAATTATGCGGGGGTTATGTTTACAAAAGATCCGGTTGAAAAGAAGTATATTTTGATTGAAGTTGTAAAAGGGTTAGGAGAACTGTTAGTTTCTGGTGAAGTAACTCCTAATACATATCACATCGAGAAGAAAAAGTTTGAAGTGATAAAAAAGCGTGAAAATTTCAGATTTGAGGTTAGCTTTTTAGCTGATTTAAGTAGAATTGGTCAGCTCATAGAGAAACATTACAAATATCCTCAGGATATTGAATGGGCAATAGATCAGAGTGGAAAAATTTTTATTTTACAGTCAAGAGCGATTACTACGTTGTAGCTTTTAAAAACGGACTCTTTACACAAATAATCAAACGCAACTTACAACGCTAGCTTAGCCACGTCTAGAATACCTAGAAACTATCCAAAAGTAGTCACAAAAGCTTAAGAATGTTCTTTCCCCTCATCAAGAGGTATGGAGTTTAGAATAGAACGAAAAGGAAACGAGAACTATCACAAATATCCCACTGATAATCTGAAGAAAGCACAGGATTTTGCCAATCAGCTGAAAAAAGAATTTGATACGTTTATCCTGGCTGTGATCCTCTTTGGGAGCGCAGCGCGCCATGAAGCCAAGCCGACCAGCGACATTGACGTTTTGGTGGTGACTGATGACACCACATTTGTGATCTCTGAGCCATTGATCGAAGCCTACCGCCTGACGATTGAGAAGATCGTGCCCAAAGTTTCATTACAACTGCACATCACGTCGATGACCTTTACCGCGTTCTGGGAACATGCGCGCGGCGCGGATCCGGTAACGGTAAATATATTACGCGACGGCGTGCCGTTGTTAGATGTCGGCTTCTTCACGCCACTCCAACATCTGCTTAAGCAAGGCCGGATACGACCATCCGAAGAGAGTGTTTGGAGATATTATGGTCAAGCCCCGCGAACATTAATCAATTCACGCTGGCATGTGCTTCAGGCGACGCTGGACTTATACTGGGCGGTGATTGATGCGGCGCACGCGGCATTGATGAGCAGGAATGAAGTGCCGCCGACGCCGGAGCATGTTCCGGAGATGCTCGAGCGGATCTTTGTCAAGCCGCGGCTGATGGACAGAAAATATGTCGAAGTAATGCGGGATTTCTATAAGCTCAGCAAGACGATCACCCACCGGGAATTAAAAGAAGTGAAAGGGATGGAATATGAAAGATATTTCCATCAGGCTGATGACTTTGTGAAAATGATGAAGAGATTGATTGAGAAAGTAAAGATGTGATCTCGTGAAGATACGTAAACCAGACGTTCTCCCCTTTTCGCTTTTGGTTATTTTTATCCTATTCTGGATAGTCTCGGCAATCGCTCCGCGCTATCGGGAGGTGTGGCTTGCGGAGAACCTGTTGACGGTGGCGTTTGTCCTGCTCCTGATCTTGACCTACCGGGTGTTTCGCTTTTCAAACCTGAGTTACAGCCTCCTGTTTGGATTTATGCTCCTGCACGTCCTGGGAAGTTATTATTCTTATTCAGAAATGCCGCTGTTTTCCTATTTCAAAGAACTATTTGGGCTCAGCCGCAACCATTATGAACGACTGGTCCATTTCTTATTTGGGATTGTCTTTTTTCTGCCTCTGCAGGAATTCTGCAGGAAGAAATTGCGTCTGTCCCAAGGCTGGAGTTTACTGTTTGCGTTTATGACGATTGCCGCTCTGAAAGGGATGTATGAGGTCCTGGAATACGGCTGGCTGTTGGTGACCAAGAATGAATTGATCGGCATGGCTTATCTGGGAATGCAAGGAGATGCCTGGGACGCGCAGAAAGACATTTTCTGGGGGCTGGTGGGGGCAGGAATGAGCTGGATCGGGATGGCGGTAAAGGACGATTCCCGCAAAAAAGGGAAGGGGAAATGACTTTTCTATGCACAGAAAACTAATAGTCCAATCAAAACCTTTAATAACATCCATTGACTTCTAAACTTTGATGAAAGATAGTGTGAGAAAGTACGTCCTGAAGAATGCCCACGATTTTAATGGCAAGGTCAATGACAAAGTTGTCCTCGGCCTCGTTCTTAAAGAAAAGCCAGAACTGAAGAGAGATGTTCCGGCAGTATTAAGAGAGATTCAAACAGTCAGTAAAGAGGTAGAAACACTTTCTCAACAACAGCTAAAGAAAGAGTTGAAGAAGCTCGCCCCGGAATTACTGAAAGAGCAGAAAGAAGAACAGAAAGGGCCATTAAAACCACTGCCACGTGCGGAACAAGGGAAAGTAGTGGTCAGGATGGCACCGTCGCCCAGCGGGCCGCTGCATATTGGTCATGCTTACGGTGTTTCACTGAATTCGGAATATGCGCGGATGTACGATGGCAAGCTGATCCTTCGCATCGAAGATACCAACCCAGAGAATATTTACTCGCCGGCATACAAACTCATCCCTGAAGATGTGCAATGGCTTACGGGCAATAACGTCAAAGAAGTCATCGTGCAATCATCCCGGTTAGGCATCTATTATGATCATGCGGAACAGTTGGTACGACAAGGAAAGGTCTATCTCTGTACCTGTGATGCTGATGCCTGGCGAGAGATGAAGAGTAAAGGAAAAGCCTGTCCCTGCCGCTCACTTTCTGCAGAAGAAAACCAGGAACGCTTTGCCCGGCTGTTTAGCAGCTACGCCGAAGGCGAGGCAGTAGCCAGATTAAAGACGGACATTACCGACAAGAATCCGGCGCTGAGAGATTTTGCAATTATGCGCATTGTCGAGCACGTCCACCCTAAAACGGGAAAAGAACAAAGAGTCTGGCCGCTGATGGTCTTTTCCGTCGCGATCGATGACCATGAGCTGGGGATCACCCACGTCTTAAACGGCAAAGATCACATGGACAATGCCGCCAAAGAGCGGATGATTATGGATTGCTTCGGCTGGACATATCCGGAGTATAAACATTGGGGAATGATCAGTTTTATTGGTTTTGATCTCAGCACTTCTAAAACCCGGCGGGCAATTGAACAGAAAGAATATACCGGCTGGGATGACATCCGACTGCCGTTCCTGCCGGCGCTGCGCAGACGCGGGTATCAAGCGGCCGCATTTAGGCGCTACGCCGTGGAAATGGGATTGAGCCAGAATGACAAGACCGTTTCGCTGGAAGAGTTTTGGAAGAACATCAACGCGTTTAACAAGGAGATCATCGAACCGCAGGCAAACCGCTATTTCTGCGTGGAGAAACCGATGGCCGTGACGATTGCCGGCGCGCCGAAGAAGAATGTATTATTTGATCTCCATCCGGATTTCCCCGAGCGGGGAAAACGAGAATTTCATTCCGCCGGGGAGGTATATATTGCGGAATCTGATTATCATAAACTGAGCGCAGGCTTTACCCATCGCCTGATGGATTATTGCAATTTTCAGATCAAAGACGGAAAATGGTCTTTCCTGTCAGAAAGTTATGATGATTACAAAAACGCAGAACAGCGCGGGATGATCATCCATTGGCTGCCGATGCAGCGCCAGCCGGCCAGAGTCGAGGTGGTCATGGAAAATGGAACGACGACTCAGGGGATCGGTGAAGAAGGAATGACCTCGCTGAAAACAGGACAGATCATCCAATTGGAACGGATGTTTTTTGTCCGGGTGGACGCAGTAGAAGAGGATAGAGTGACATTATGGTATTTACATCGGTGAAAAAATGACAACGACTTTACTCTGCTACTGGTGTAATGATCTTACTGATCCTGAAAGGGGGTATGTTCCGTTAGGTGTGCTCGTCAGGGAGGGAGTTGAAGTCGCATTGAGAATCAAAAGATTTCAAGAATTACCGGCAGAGCAACAGCCCCAAGACAAATTTATGAAAAGTCTGCTTGATCCCAAAAATATTGAACATATTTTTGAGAGAACAACCGAAGCAACGAGAGGGCAGCCACTGAGTCTTCATTTTGCCGCAGTCAGCTGTGACCAGAAAGGAACAGTCGAAGAAAAAGCGGAGGCATTATTTGAAATTCATGTTACTAAGTATTATCAAAAATAGAAAAATAAATGAAATCTAAAAAGGAGTGATAAACATGCCAACAATATCCAGAGATACGCCGTTAGCGGAGATAACTTTGCGGCGCTATGAAAAGCCGACAATGCGTGAGCGCGAGTTAGTGCGCAAGTTCTGCCTTTCCGTCGGATTATTACAGCCGGGAGATTCACGGGATGTTGTCGTCGATGTCTTGCACGTCCTGCTCAAAGCAAAAACCCGGAGAGAGGAATTGCATTCAGAAGAAATCAAGAATTTGGTGATGACCGAACGGAAACAGGGCGGATTGCCGATGCTGGGGATCGCATCATCAAATATCCGCCGTCAATTGAAGCGGATTAAAGACCTGCATCTAATCGAAACAAATGCCAACCTTTATCGGATTGCCGAATGGGCGAATGTTTCAGAGATCTTTGAAGAGAAAGTGGAGAAGTTTTTATTGAATTCAGTGATGAGCCGGGTGCGCGAGTACGTACAGCGGCTGGATGAGGAGTTTATCCATAAGGAAGATAGTGAAGAAAGGTAGAACGGTTGTCTCTTTTCATTGAAGAGAAGAACAATGCACCCATAATTTAATATACCTCTTCTCTTTCTCTAAAATCATGACAAAAGAAAAAACAGATCCCCTTTTCTCCACCAAAAGAAGAAGAGGCCGTCCCGTAGATTTTTCCGAGATAGTAGCCAATATCCAAGCAGAAAACCAAAGAAAGATTGACCAAAGTAAACCTCAGGAAGAATTGATCGTGCCGTTAGAAGTACTGGTGGAATCGGCAGAATTTAGATCAGCCGACGTCACGGTTTCTGATCAGTTTATTGGTGTGGGACATCGGGAATATCGTACGGGGCAAGTTCAAGGTGCGACATATCAGGTTTCAGGGCATGACGTTGTCCGGGAGTTATCTTTTGCTGGCGGCTGGCCGGAAATCGTTGGCGAGAACGTCCGCGCGTATGTTTTCAAAGGGAAAACTGTGGAGTTGAGCGTAAATCCGTTCAATGCATCGCCTTACGAGATGCAACATGCTGGTTCTGTCTATCACGAACGTGATTTTGAGGAGAAAGAACAGGCATTAAGAATCGAAGTTCTTGATGAAAACGGTAAAGTATCACGAACGTATAAAGCGGCGGGAAGATAACAATCATTTCTGGTATTTGTTTAGCTTGTGGCAAGGCCAAAAAGTGTATCCGAAGATGCTTTAATCCTCGCTTGGTGCGGAAATAATCTTACCTCTAGCAAGATGCAGATAAAACATCAGCAGATTTCCGCTCGGATACACGGCCTGCCGAAAAAGCTAAACAAATACCATTTCTTCAATCTCTATTTTCGATTTCCTAAAGCTATAAAAATTCTGATTATCGTATTCTTTCCATGCGCAAATCCATCGCCGTCATCGGGGGACAATTAGGAGACGAAGGAAAAGGCAAGATCGTTGATTATGTAGTCCAGCAGGCTGCGCAAAAAGTTCACACGACAGATGCTTACCACCGGCCGATTCTTGTCCGCCGGTATCAGGGCGGCGCCAACGCCGGCCATACGCTCACCGTCAATGGCCAAAGACACGCTCTCCATCTTGTTCCCAGTGGGATTCTCGAACCACAAGCCTACAATCTGATCGACCAGCAAGTTTTTGTCAATCCGCGCTTTCTTGTAGAAGAGATTCAGAGGCTACAAACAGTTGGTGTGGCTGTCTCTCCCGACAATCTCGGCATTGCCGCTAACGCCCAGGTCACGCTGGATTATCATGTTGCTGACGATCAGGTTGATTATACCAAAAAACAGCGTTCTTCTACAGGCAACGGAATCCGCCAGACCGCTGTTGACAAGCAGAATCGGGTCGGCATCCGCTTTGTGGAATTTCTCGATCAGAAAGCGTTTAGGAATGCTCTGAAAGAACGCTTCCCGAATGGCTTTCCTGAACAATACGACTCGTTGGAATCTTTTATCGATAGTTATGCTGCAGAACGGGATTTCCTGCAGGGATTTGTCACCCAAAGCCATGTTGCCAACAAACGCCACGGCAGAGACTATGAAATCTGGGAAGGGGCGCAAGGAGTTTTGATCGATGTGGACGTGGGATTATACCCCGATGTTACTTCTTCAAATCCGGCGTTCATCCCGGGAAAGACCGACCTCCGGCTCGGCGTGTTCAAGTTATACAAGAGCAGCGCCGGAACGGGAAAAAGACCATTTGTTTCACAGATGCCGCAAAAATTGCAACGTACAGTGAGGAAGCCCTGGGGTGAGTTTGGCACGACGACACATAAGCCTCGAGACATTGGCTGGTTTGATGCCGTAGCCGCAAAGTATGCTGTGGAAGCGGCACAGATCGATGTCGCCGTGTTCACGTGTGGAGATAAGATGGAGTTGTTATCTCAACTCGGCGTGAAACCGAAAATCGTCGTCAGCTATGATGTTGGCGGCATCGGATTCAGAGAATGGAATCACTCATTCCACAAACGAGGATTTCTCCATCACGTAACGCCGGTCTTTGAAGAATTTGAACCGTGGAGAAATTTTACGGAACAAGATGGAAGAAGCTTAACACCGCAAGCAGCGTGCTATGTTCGGCGCATTGAAGAATTGCTGGAACGGGAATGCATACTCATCGGCACCGGCCCAGGAAGGGAGGAGATGATTGTCCGGAAAAATCCTTATGATTTGATATAGAGAACAACTTTGGAATGTGATCAAGAGTTACGATGAACCGCTTCGCATCCCCTACAAATACGTGCTGGTTTTCGGAAAGAAGAACAAAAAAGATCAACGATAATAAAAATGATTGAATCAGGGTATCAAACAGTAACACGAAAATATAATTCTGCTACTTTTTGGATAAGTTCACCAGAACCATCAGTTCTCCTCACCGGGTCACCTGCCCGATAGTTTTGAACCGGCAGAGAACCCTGCTCATTATTGATGAGAGAGGCATATCTTTCGAGAGTCGCTTGGGTTTTTCGTTTAAGAATACTCAAGTCTTCCCCAAACTCAACAACGGCCCCGGGGATACCCGGAAAGAATGACCAATAACCATCTACTCCATGTACCGCCACGGCGATATAATCCATTTGCTGCGTCATCGTAACACCTCTTTGAGAAGAGGAAGAGCATAATCACTTAAAAATGTTTTTTACAGATAGACAAACTGGTCCTCCATAAACATCCTAAATAATATCTTCTTCAGCCACGACGATAAAATCACCGGAAGCAATGACTGCGGAGAAAGGGATGAGGATCTGCCCATCTTTCGTCTTTTCCAATTCCATTTTATCAGTATACGACGTGGGATTCTTCAAGAGAATATGGATCAGCTCGCCGGAGCCGATCTCAAAAATCAAGTCAGCAACTTCACCAAATTTTTTGCCGGACTTAGAAACGACGGTCTTCCCCACCAATTCTCGTGAATATAATTTATCTTTGTCAACCATGCTGTGTCACCCTCGATTTTCAATCAGATACATCACTCTTCTCGTAAGAGTACAAAAGTGAGTATATAAAGTTTACGGTAATCAATTGATGACAATAGAAAACTATTAATAATCTGAATGAAAAGCAGGAAGCATGTATGTTTATGACCTCAATCCGATTCTGCTCCAATTAGGCCCGCTGGAGATCAGATGGTACGGATTAGTTTATGTTCTCGGCTTCCTCCTCGCTGCCTGGTGGCTGGAGCGGGCGCGCAAGCAGGGAAAGATAGCACTTTCCCAAAATGATGTTTGGGATTTCTTCTTCTATCTGATGGTCAGCATGTTGGCCGGCGCCCGTTTGTTCATGGTCTTCTGGGAGCCGCAGATTTATCTGTACAATCCGCTCAATCTCTTGAAGATTTGGGAAGGAGGAATGAGTTTTCATGGGGCATTCGTCGGCATGGTCATCGCCGGCTGGTGGCTCTGCCGCGCAAAGAAGCTCGATTTCTGGAAACTTGCGGATGTCATTTCTGTTCCGGCGATGTTTGCGCTCGCCCTCGGGAGGATTGCCAACTTTGTGAACGGAGAATTAGTTGGGAGAGTGTGGAATGGAAGATGGTGTGTTGTCTTTCCAGAATATGGTGACGCTTGTCGCCATCCCAGCCAGATCTATGCTGCCGTGAAACGTTTCCTGGTTTTGGGCTGGCTGGTGTGGTTAAGTAATCGGAAAGAGTTTACTCCCGGATTCATCTTCTGGAATTTTGTCTTTTTTGAGGGACTGGGCCGGATTATCGTCGATTTTTTCCGGGAGGACCCACTGTATTTTGGTTTCAGTCTCGGACAATGGTTCAGCCTGGCCATGGTCATTGTTGCTTTGTGGTTCTTCTGGAAGAGACATCAAGAAGATTGGAAGAAATTGATCAAAAAGTCATAAAAGTGCGGGAAAGCGTCTCACCTCGCTCTTAAGAGCGAGAGGCTTGAACAGAGACGCTTTCTAATCCCCGCACTTTGTGACATAAATAGGCTAGAAAGCCCATTCATCCTCATCTTAAAAGAAGAGGCTTTCTGGTCCTATTGGCCGTACCATTTCCCCGTTTCCCGTTGTTCACGATCTTTGACACTGCCCGGATTATTGATCCGCGGACGGTGCGAAGCTGGATCACGGCGCAGGGTAATTCCTAAATACTGCAAAAACGCATTCATTCCTTCTTCTAATGGAAACGGCCCGCGCAGGAGACCGTTCTGCGCCGGAGTTCCAGAGAAGACGATCAACCGATCAGAAATGTAATCCATGAACAGGAGATCGTGATCAACAACAAGGATGGTGGCATCGCGTTCCTGAGCGATTGTTTTGATCACTTTGGAAACGATCAGACGCTGTTCAACATCAAGATATGCCGAAGGCTCGTCTAACAGGAAAAGCTGGGCATCCTGAGACAAGCAGTGGGCGATGGCCACGCGCTGCAGCTGGCCGCCAGAGAGTTCGCCCAATTTTTGACTGAAGAGTCTTTCGATGTCCAGCGGCTTGATCAGCTGATGCGGATAACGGTCCACGGCCGTCTGCAGGAATTCACTGACGAGCAGATTAGAGTTTGTCTCCATGTATTGCGGCTTGTAGGCAACTTTAACCTGCGTATCGACACTGCCAGAATCCGGCAGGATGAGGCCGGCAAGAATTTTGATGAACGATGTTTTCCCAATGCCGTTTTCTCCCAGAATCCCGACAATTTCATTCTTGTATAAAGTGCCGCGTTCTGTCCGAAGATGAAATTGGCCCAATTGTTTCTGCAGATTGTCCCAAGAGATAAGACTGCGGGGAAGAATCTTGCGCGCATCCTGCGTCTTGTCGAATTTAAGCGGACGATCACGGAAACGGACGTTTTCTTCTTTGAGATAACCATCTAAAAACGCATTGATTCCTTCGCGTGCAGATTTGACGCCGGAGACGACACCAAACGCCCCTTCTTGCCCATACATGATATTGATGAGATCGGTCATGTAATCAAGGATGATCAAATCGTGCTCAATGGCCAGGATAGCTTTCTCCGGAGAAGCTAAAGAACGGATGAAGAGGGAAACACTGATCCGCTGCCGGATGTCGAGATACGATGACGGCTCATCAAACAGGAACAGATTAGCGTCTTTCAACACCGCAGCGGCAATGGCCGTACGCTGCAGTTCGCCGCCGGAAATCGTCGAGATATCGTTGTCCAGGACAGGAGTAAGATGTAATTGCTCGGCAATCGCCGAAAGTTGATTTCGCACGTCAGTTTTTGCCAGTAATTCACGCACTGTGCCGGAGAATTGTTTTGGGATCAGATCCACCTGTTGGGGCTTGTAGGAAAGAGAGATCTCGTTCTGGTGAAGTTTTTCCATAAAGCGCTGAGTTTCTGTGCCTTTGAAATAAGCGATGACCTCTTTGAAGTCGGGAGGATTATCCCACCGGCCCAAATTCGGTTTGAGGATATTGCCCATTATTTTGAGCGCAGTTGATTTCCCGATACCATTTCTTCCTAAAATGCCCGTTACCTGGCCAAAGACCGGAGAAGGCAGGGAATATAATTCAAACAGGTTCTCCCCATAACGATGGACAGGATCTTTATTCAGCGTATCTGGAAGATTGATGATCTGGATAGCACCAAAGGGACAGCGATTTGGACAGATGCCGCAGCCAGTGCAGAGAAATTCATCAATGCGCGCTTTTTTCCCAGGGTCATCACCCGGGAAAATACAATCTGCCCCGGCGCGGTTGACCGGGCACAATTTAGCACAGAGATAATTTCCACATTCCATCGGGTGGCATTTTTCCCGGTCAATGATTGCCAGACGTTTACGCATCGGGAGTTATTGTGCTCATTGTTTTATATTCCTTTTGGTAAGTTGTACGTATAGTTAAGTCTGTGCGGGCTTGGTCAAGATGGCCTGCCGAGCGTTGCGATTGGACAGAAAGATAAAAGTCTCGCTCATCTCTAAATAGGGTTTTGTCATGAAGCTGGAAACAAACTAAGCGAGACGAGGCAGGTCGACCTGCCCAAGCACAGACTTAATACGCACGGTAAGTTTTAAATAAAAAAGCCACCCCTTAACCAAAAATGGTCAAATGCAGTATCTGCGGAAGCGTGGTTCCGGAATTATTCTTAGAAAAGATCAAAGGAACAGTTCTGCGTCAGCCGGGCTCCAAAAAACAGTATCCGATCTGTTTTGCCTGCCAGAAGAAATGGCCGACAAAAGAGGAATTGCTGGCGAAAGTGAAATAGGTGGGAGAATAAGAATAATTTTAAAAAGGGCTCTCTTTTCTAGCGGAATGAAGCTTTGAGTATAATAAATATCCCTAGACTCCGAATAAATAATAGGATATTTATGATATCAAAAAAGCATGCCCCTGTAGCTCAGCGGTAGAGCGGCAGTTTCGTAGATCAAAACTGGTGCTGGGAAAATCCCTCGCCGGATCGGAAGAACTGCAGGTCACGCGTTCAAGTCGCGTCAGGGGCTCTCTTTTTCGAGATTTTCCACAAAGTTCTCTTTTTCGGCACAATCCATTTTGTGAGTGATGGTGAGCCGTCGCTGAAGCCAATTTTAAGAAATTTCAGAGATACAGAAGAAAATTGGCCCAGTTCCAGTATTATCCCAATCTTTATATAGGAGGAACAGGAAATTCTGCCAATGAATACTCTCCTGGTTGGAGAAATCCACCTCTCTGCTGAAGAACTATTAGGGAAGAACACCCAACTTCTAAAAATAACCAATGAACAATTTCTGCAAACAAAGTCTTTTCCTGATGTCCAAGCCGTCGTTCTCAGGACATTTACCCCGCTGAAGACAGCAGAGCTGCAAAAATTCCCGGAGCTGAGATACGTCGTTGCGTGCAGTGTGGGAACAGATAATCTCGACCTGGGAGCATTAAAACAGAGAAATATCCAGCTCGTCCATTGTCCGGGAACGAATGCAAATAGCGTCGCCGAACATACTCTTTATCTGATGCTTTCGTTATTGCGTGAAGATGCCCAAAAACCGTATGCCGAATTGAAAAACAAGACGGTCGGTCTCATCGGATTTGGCGCGATCGGCAAGCTCGTCGCCAAGAAATTGCAGGGATTCCAGGCACGTCTTATCGCTTTTGATGTGATCGAGCAAGATCCAAAAGTTCTGACGGAGTTGGGAGTGGAGATGAAAGATTATGACACTGTTTTGCGGGAAGCAGATTTACTGACAATTCATGTGCCATTAAATAGACACACGGAGAAGATGATTACTTCCACAAGCTTTGAGCGGATGAAGTGGAATTGCTTTTTGATTAATACGTCCCGGGCGGAAGTCGTCCACGAAGAGGATTTGCTCCAGGAGTACCGGGATGGCCGATTTAGGGGAATTGCTCTAGATGTCTGTTCTCCCCAATTGAAAGAGAAAATGAACAAAGGAAATGTGCTGATCACGGACCATTGCGCAGCCCAGGGAGAGGATTCATTCCGGGAGCAGTGCATAAAGCCGGTAGAAGAATTTGTACGGATAATGAATGGTGGCAGCCACTAATCCACCATAAATTATATAAACCAACTTCTCAGAAACCCCTCTGATGATGGCCACCACCGAATTAAAAGTAGAAAAACTGGAAGCTGTGGAGACCAAGCCTGAACTGCAACCAGATCCGCTCCTGCACCAGAAAAAGAAAGAACGGAAACAGCTAGTCACGATCATCATTGTCATTGCCGTCCTGCTGGCGCTGGGATCGGGAACATTTTCTCTCTTTCATTTCTCTAAAGCGCCGCAGGCCTTGCCTGTTGACGAACTGCATGATCTCAATAGGCAGGGAAAACTTTCTTCGGAACGGGGATACATGTACGAAGGCAATAGTATCGTGATGACTGAAGGGTTGTGGTGGTCGGATGTTTTTTTTGCGGGGACAATGTTTAAAGTGCCGCTTCACTTCGGCCCGCGAGATGTAGAGGAAATTGCTATCTCTGGACAATTAAACAGCTCTTTTAATGATGAGCCGGACATTTATGTTGCCATCGACCCAGAAGTTTCCGATAAATATTATACTCTCGCCATCTCGGAGTTAAGCCTCAATCTGGCAAAAATCATGAATCGCGCGCCGATCGGCTCTTGTACTCAAGAGAACGAAAATGTCTGCTTCGAACGGGAAATCATCAATTGTGAGAAGACGAGAGGGAAACCAGTGATCGAATTTGAATATAGTGAAATCCCTTCCGTCCAGCTTGCTGGTTCGTGTATCAAGATTACCGGCCAAGGGTATAATCTCACAAAATCTGTCGATCGGTTATTATATCAATGGTATGGGATTATGAAATGAGTGGGATAGTTCTTTCTTTGGTTGTTTTACAAAGTCAAAATATAGAAGATACACGATTATTTTACCAGCACCTATTGGGCGAAGAGCTCAAAGAGGAACAGCACGGGAACGGCCCAAAACATTATTCGTGTTTATTGGGAGAATTCATTTTAGAGATCTATCCACAACGAACTAACGAGAGAGGAACTGATCAGCTGGGATTTGTCGTTGATTCTTTAGAACAGATTTTAGACTGTGTTGCTCCCGAATATGTACGACGTGGGCCGTTTGATACTGTTGACGGGCGAGGGCTACTCTTACGTGATCCGGATGGAAGATTAGTGTATCTGGAAGAAAAGAGAACGTGATGTTCTTAGCATAATAGCAAATCTCCTTAATGATAGAACATTGGGGAGATTTGCTAGAATAGTAAATCGCAACAAAAAAAGTTCAAAAATTATTGCGATTTACTATAACATCCTATTCTTGAACTTGAAGAAGCTTGTTGCGCTGATAGAAATCTTCTATTGTTTTTTCATTCCACCAAGTGCCTCTCCCTCCGTAATCTTTAATTTCTCCAGAATAAATTAGTTCTGGTTGGTGAAAAGGAACGACCCCGGGATTTATTCTGAAACCCTCACTTTCTTTCCAACGCACATGCATCAGATGATCACCGGTAAACCACGTACCAGATCTTGCTACTGCTCTTCTGATTGCCACATCGTGGATATGGCTATTAGGGGTCTCTTGTTGGGTATAGTCAAAACCTGCTTGAACGTTTGTTGGAGCAGTATCATAAACATCTGATGCTGTTGAAACCAGCCATTCTAACGTTTCAGGATTCTCTTTAAAGAATTCATAATACCCGTCTTCATAAATCTGAATTCCAAAATCCCGGGGGATGACCAAATCACCCCATTGATAGGCTAACCTCCATTGGTGTTCACCATATTGTTTGGTCCAAGAAGCATGAACCTCGTTCCGTTTCTTTCCAAGATAACCCGGTCTTTCCACTGTTTTCCAAGCCATGGGGAGAAAGAAGAAATATTTAGTTTATAACAATTTCGGGGTTATACTTCCTACTGGAAAAGGGATGATACTCCCTCATTGGAGGAATCATTCCCTTCTCATTCCCAACACTTCAAACTGATTGTTGATGACGGTAACTAACCGAAAATTTAACCCCAGCTCCAATACTGCTTCTAATAAAGCGATATGCTCTTTCCCGGAACCAGAAGCAAGATTTAAAGCGACTTCAAAGTCTACGATCTTGTCTTTCAGCTGTTTTTTGATCTCTTGAATGAGTGAAGAGCAGTCGGCATCTAAATTAAGAACAAGCAGTTGAACACTCTCTGGTTTTATTGTAAAGTTTTCTTCTCCAAACCGATTGGTAATCAAGAAGATCTTTGTCCAGGGCTGGGCTTGGATGATTCTGGAGACTTCTGACCAAGTCCCTTTCCCCGTAGACAAGCAGGCTAGAAGTGTGGGCATACTGCTCAGAAGAAAGAGAGGTTTTAAAAATTATTCGTATTTGTTTAGCTTTTCCGGCAGGCCGTGTATCCGCGCGGAAATCGGCAAAGATATTTTCTGCCTCTCGCGGTGAACCAGAAGATTTCCGCACCTAGCCTTCTCCCCGTTTCTCCACAACGCAATTATAATAATTCTTTCCATGCGCAAGAACCATCTTTTCAATCATTGCATAATCACTGGGGATAATCTCCGCCCGACGTGTGGACAAATCTCGAAGATTAAACCAGGCAAGAGCGCCTTCCCGCCCTTCAACAAGCTGGGAAGACAGCGGCTGAAGACGGCAGAGGTGGAGCAGAAAGTGCTGGACGACTTCGTTATTCTCGCGAAGATGTTCTGACACAAAACCAAGATGCTCCTCAAACCGGCAAGGGATGCCCGTCTCTTCCCCAATCTCCCGGATCGCGGCGTCGGAAACATGCTCGTTCTTTTCGATCTTGCCTCCGGGAAGACCCCAGAAACCAACATAGCTCCCTTTTACCCGTTTGATCAGCAGAATCTTATTCTCGTGAATCAAAGCAGCGATGGCGACAGCGAGCGGAAAATTGTTCATGCGTCTATCGTTAAAAAAATGGTTATAAATAGATTTGGGTAGTGGAATAATAGTAGTGGGAATGTAGAAATCGTAACTTATATTAACCACAATGACCAGTTAAATCTGATGTTAATCAGTTTCTTTGAAGAATTCCCCACAGAGAAAGATTTAGCGAAGCTGGATCTGATCAAATGGAAAACAAAGCTGTATCTTGCGGCGCCGGGATTGGCTTTGTTTAAACAGCTTCAGCAAAAATTGCTGAAGCGTGAGAATGTCCTCGAGACGATCTATTGGCCGGTATTGAAGAAAAAAGAGGGATATTGGATCTCACCATTCTCCCAGCGCAAAGCATTGCAACGGGTCTTTTCTGAGTTAAAAAAACAAGTAGTACCCGTGATGTTAGACCTAGAATTACCGACAACACAACACCCTTCGTTGTTCTGCACAGAATTTCTGCACTTTAGCGCAAATAAGAAAATGATTTCAGAGTTCATCAATTCGTACTATGGTGAGACGTACTTGGCGGAGTATTTTCCACTTGATGAAAAAAGAAAGAAGAGACTAGAATTGGTCGGGTTGCATTATCAGAATCCAAAAGTGAACGTAGTGAAGATGTTTTATCATTCTCTACATCCTTTTACAGAAGATTTCCTGCGTGAAAGCTGGGAAAAAGGACGCCAAGAATTAGGAAAGAAATACATTCTGGGTTTAGGCACTATCGCCCCTGGAATTCAGGGAGACGAACCACTTTTGGCACTGGAACAATTGAAACGTGATCTAACGATCGCCCGGGAACAGAAGATCAAAGAGGTAATTATCTTTAGATTGGGTGGATTGACCAAAGAATATACGCGAGTGTTGGCGAGGTTTGCGGATTGACTAGGGGGTTCATTTTTGGAGGATGATTGAATGATTGAGCTCATCACCAAAGATATTTGATAAATCTTAAAAATCGCGGTTCGTTCCAGAGAACATGACTTAATAGCGGGATCGGGTTATCTCGAGTATAGCTCTCAAACACTTTCCGAACATGAGGCTGGCCGACGTAGGTGATCAATCGATCCCAATCCTGGTCTGAGAATTTTGCCATAATTCGATGAACTTGCCGATGCAGCCACAGCTTTTTGCGTAAGGGCTTTAGTTCAGGCTGGTATTCTCTTTTTTCCAGAATACAGCGGGCAAGAATCTCCGCTTGCTGCAGTCCGGGAACCAAGCCACCCAGCGTGGTGGCTTTGACGTAGCCGGCAGCATCGCCGACAAGATAGCAGTTATCTTTGTGCAACCTTTGTTTGGGATGATAGACAGGGATCGTACCGGCCTGCATCTCTTTTGCAGTAAAATGATGTTCTTTCATGAACCTGTCAAAATAATATTTGCTATTCTTGAGTGTCGCGACGCCGACGCGGGCAGTGGTGGTTGATTCAGGCGCAATCCAGGCAAATAAGCCGGGACAGATGTCATTACCAAAATAGGTCTTAATTGTCTGCGGCTCGAACACGCCTTCCACGACAGCCTGAACCCCGTAGTAATTTTCCCTCTGCGGGTGATAGAAACCATAGGCTTTTGCCGTCGGCGATAAAGGGCCATCAGCAGCGATGACAATCTCTGGAGAAATAATCAATTCGCGATCGGCGATGATATCTTTAATCACTAATTTTTCCCTTTCCTTTCTAAGGAAACTGTGATTGACAAAAATCTTTGCTCCCGCTTCTCGTGCCCTGTCGGCGAAGAAATTGTCAAATCTGATGCGGCAGACGATGTAATCTTTCTGCTTGATTGCGATCTTCTTCTGGGAGGGCGAATATACCTCGATGGAATTGATCGTGTTCACCAAAAATGAATCGAGCGGAAAGCCGAATTGATCAAAGTCAGAAGTTAAGATGCCTGTGCACTGGATCGGCGAGCCGATCTGGGGATGATTCTCATAGATGGTGACGGCATGACCTTCTTTAGCTAAGAGATAGCCGGCGTAACAGCCGATCGGTCCAGCGCCGATGATTGTAATGTTCATGAGAGTATTTATAAAATAGTTTTTTTAAAAATTTTGTTAATGAAGAACATTTACTAAATAAGAACAAATAAGAAAAAAATAAAAAAGAAGAAAAATGGAAGAAGATAGCGCGTACCCCTAATAGTACGTTTGTTCTTCTTCGTCGTCTTTTTTCAACCGACTAAAGCCGACGATCAAGCCGATGATGACCAGTAAGACTACTAGTACAATCAAAGCTATTTCAAGGCCGTTGCGCAGGTTGAAATCGTTTGCCTGAGCAGGAGCAGCACCAGCTACATTTACCTGCAGAGGAAGCGTTTGGACGGTTTCACTGCCAGCTTTGACAGCAACAGAGACGGCATGTTGGCCGACTGGAGCATCAACAGCAGGGGTTACGTCCACATAGACGACTTTGTTCTGACCAGAGGAGAGAACAACAAGCATTTCGCTGACGGAAGCCGTTGCCCAATCACCGCCGGTAACAACATCAAAGGTAAATGCTTTGGTCGTTGTTCCTTCGTTGCTCAAAGCAACACCGAAAGTAGCTGTTTTGCCAGGTGCGACTGTTTGTGCACCAGGTCCGACAGCAAGCAAGACTTTGTCAGCTTTGGTCATTTCACCAGCAACAATAGTAACGGTTGCGGTTTTAGTGACTGTTTCATACCGGTCGTATTTAGCCGTAACTTTTACGTCATACGTGCCAGCAGCTGCAGTAGCAGGGATCGGCAAGAACATTTCAGGAACATCCTTGCGTTCGTCAGCTTCAAGCTCTTTGACTACTTCCGTAGCTTTAACGCCGAGAGCTGGGATTTCTACAGTAACAACAACGTCTTCTTCCGTTCGATCACCATAGTTTTCCAAGACAGGCGTAACCAAGAGAGCTCGACCAGCTTTGACAGTTTCTCCAGGGGAGAAGTAGACATCATTGATGCCGACTGCATGGCGTGGAGATTCTACATGGAATACAAATGTTTTTACAATCTCTTCTGAATTCCGATCAAAAACCAAAACACGCAGGGTGTTTTTGCCATTGCTTAGGTCGCTAGGGACGGTTACTTCTAAATCAACTGTTCTCTTTGTACCCGCTTTGAGGTCAAAGACATCAGATGCGTCCTGTAAAGACACATAATCGGAGTATTCATACCCACTTAGGCGGGCAAGCACTTCAATTTGCTTTGCATCTTTGGCTGCAACATCTTGATTATTTGCATCTTTCACGGTTGCAGGTAATTTCAATTCAACTTCAATTTCTAACTTTTCGCCTTCTTCAACAACAAGAAGGGTGTTCTCGTCAACTTCTTCATCATTTACCATTACAGTCACATGGTCTGCGACCAAGCTACCAAGTGTGCTTTCGCTCACTGGAGCAGCGCTTACCAAAGAAACTAACAGTACGCTGATGACGAAAAAAGCCATTACGTTTAGTAGTTTTCTCATTTTGTATCTTCCTCCAAATTTCCTCTTCTTGCCCTTAGCGGGACACGATTCGGACATGGGTGCTAAAGCCCCCATCTTCATCTCCCAAAAGGCTGGTTATATATAAATGTTTCGCCATTTTGAGTATCTTAAAGTAACTACACCATGTTTTTATTCTTTAATGGTTAATTGACGGTACGCCGTGGTGTGCAGGGTATCGTTCTTGACCAAGACCTGGACAAGATATGTTCCGGCAGGTGTTTTGTCCGGCAAGGAGAGCGTCAGGCTGACTGTCTTCTCTTTCTGCTTAGCGAGATCAACTGTTTTTGTGGACTGGACCACCCCTAACTCCGGGATCATCACCACGGCGCGGAGATCTTTTGCTTTGATCGAGCTCTCGTTCCGGATGGTGACAAAGATGTTGGTGTAATTGTTTTCACCGATGAGGTCTTCTGGGGCGAGCACAACCGATGTAATCACAAAATCAGCGTCTCCCGGTTTAGCAGCAGGCGGTAGTTCCGGCTGCGGTGGCTGTGGGGGAGTAATTGGTGGTAATGGGTCATTATTCTTCTCATCATCATCTGCGGGAGAAGTACATCCCGGATCGGCCAGATCAACAAAGCCGTCGCCATCATTATCTTTACCATCTGAACATTGAGCTGTCTTTAGAGGTGGCTCTACGGGTGGCTCGATAGGTGGTGGAATAGTGGTGCGAAGCACAACTTTAATTGTAACCGGAGCGGAAACAGTCGTCAGGCCGTCACTGACCGTGAATGTAACTTGATGCAACCCAACTTGTTGGGCAGTTGGTGTCCAACTGAAACCGGCTCGCGTGAACCTTGCTCCTACCGGAAGATCCTGGACCTTAAAGTGAAGTGTATCTTCTGTATCGGCATCGCTTGCTTTGACCGGGAAAGAGAGGGTTTCGCCAACATATACCCTACTGTCGCTTAAAGAGTCAAGTTGAGGCAGTTGGTTAACATCGGCAATAATGATCTTAACCTGTTGAAGTGATCTTGCTTTCCCGTCGTCAGCTTGAAGAGCTAGCGTGAACGCCCGGCTTTTATCCGGATGCTTGACAAAGGAGTACAATGGTTTCAACTGGATAGTATAAGTTCCATCTTGATTATCCACGACGCGGACGGCGTTCCTGCCAAGAGGAGCAAGGTCAGGAAGGATCTGATTGGCTGAATAAGGAGTCAGCGTGACTATATCGCCATTTTTATCAAAGACGCTGATGGTAAATTCCATCAGGTGTCCTTCTTTTCCAAGCTGAGTGCGTATGCTGCTGATCACGGGAGGGCTGTTTGGGTCAACTGGTGGGGATGAAGGTTTGTTCCATTCATCATTATCATCTATGGACCGGCAGCCAGGGTCGCTAAGATCGACTAAACCATCCCGATCGTTGTCCCGATTGTCAGAACATTGCGGAAGTGTTGCCACATTTTTGACGTGAACAATAACTCTCTGAAAAACAGGAGAGAAACCGTCGGTAACCTTAAAGATTATTTCATGATCCCCCACATCTTTCGGAGAAGTCTTCCACGTGAAGAAATGGTTGCCAGATTGATCAACGATGATCGATGCCTGGGCTGGCCCTTGCACGATGCTAAAGAAGAGTGTATCTTCCGCATCGGCGTCCGTTGCAAGCAAAGTAAAGCCGATGGTTTCTCCAGTGTACACATCCATGTCCGGAACTTCGACGAAGACGGGTGGGCGATTGAGGTCATTAACGGTGATTTTAGTGAATTTCCAGGTTGAAGATACTGTTCCGTCATGTACGGCAAAACCGATCGTGATTGTCTTCTGGGTTTGTGGATGTTTGACAACATCGTAATTAGGGCTAAAGGTCAAAACGCCAGTATGTTTATCAAAATGAGCGCCGGCTGGGAGGAGATAGACAGAATAGGTCAGCGTATCTTTTTCCGCATCGGTGGCGCTGACTTGATACGTTAACGTATCACCTTCGTTAACGTGAAGCGGAGGGAGATGATTGAGTACGGGAGCGGCATTGAGTGATTCATCGGGAACGGGTAGAGTGTTCGGCGCTGGCTTTTCCCCCGCGACGACATGAATGACGATGCTCTCGCTATCTTTTGCTTTCCCATCGGAGACGGAAAAAGTGATTGAATAATCACCAGCCTGCAAGGGACTCCAGAAAAATTTCCCAGTAGTGGAATCCAAAGTCATACCTGGCTGAAGCGGCAAAGCGCTGAATGAAAGCAGGTCGCCATCAGCATCCGTTGCGGTAAGGGTGAATTTGAGGGGATGATCTATTTCTATTGTTTTATCTCCGACTGATTTTAAGATGGGGGCATGATTCTGATTTGGAGGAGGCACGTCAGGCTGTGGCCCGGTTGGTTCTGAAGGTGACTGAGGATTAATATGTAATTTCAGGAATTGAAAATCATGGGAACTGCCGCTGTGAACAGAAGCGACAACTGTATAATCACCGAGAAGGTTTTTTGTTCCCAGCGTTAACATCTTCGTCAGAGAGTCTTGTGTATAGTTTTGAATATCCAAAAGCGTGTTGATCTTCTGCGCTCCTTTGTAGAGGTTGACACGGATGTCTGCGGTAGGAGCGAGACTATCCGCAACAAGCATGATCTGAGGCAGATCGCCTTGCGTGACCGTTATTGATTGCTGATTTACGCCGACCCAATAGGCAAAGAGCGAGACATTTCCCGCAGACACCACGGGAGTCAGGGTTAAGAGCAATAAAGCGAGTACAATTCCGAATATTTTTTGATGTTGTGTGATCATTGTCATTGTGTCCTCCTAAAATTGCACACCTACATGCACTTTACCACCAAGATGATGAGATGACCAAGCTGGAATGGAGAGATAGACAGCATTTGCACCAATAGCTAAATAAGAAGAATCAAACGGTATTCTGATTCCCACTCCCGCACCTGCGGAAGCGCCAAACAGGGTGATCGTTTCTTCATCTTGTGGTTCAGAGATTGTTTTCGGTCCCATGAAGAGGGTGCCGTCGGGCAAAGTCAGATGCGTTGTCCGTTCTTTATTGCTTTCTTCTGTTCCCCACAAAGCATGAAGACCACCCTGAATTTCGAGGTAGAGCTGAGTCCTTTTTCCGAACGTGACTACAGGAAGACGCACGCCCAACGTGCTGCCGATTCCACCAACGACTGTTCCGTGGGTTTGAGTGGTAACATCTTCCCATTGTTTATAATTACCATCGGGAAGCAATTCTTTTCCCGGAGAAACAGAACGCGATGCCGTGCGACGACCGGTGGAGAATGAGGCCTCGACTCCCAGAAGGAGATACTCCCAAAGTGTATGTCGATAGCCTGCATCCACAGTGAAGGCTTCCGAAGTAGAAGTTAATGGAGCGAGCCCGCCGAGGGAGACAAACAGTTCATGTTCAACCCGGCGTGGTCGAGGGATGTAGATCGTTAAATCAGGTGGTGCACCGGAAGAACCACTACCAGAACCGGAAGAGGGGGATTTTCTTTTTTTAAGTTCCTCGATTTGACGCCGTGCTCTCTTCAAAGCATCCTCAAGGGCCCCGATAATTTCTTCGTCATCATCTGTTTCACGCGGCGACGGCTTAACTGGACCATCCTGATGATTTTCTCTCCACAGGCGATCCCTCTCCAGACGTTGAAGATTTTTCCTTTTTTCTTCTACCACTTCTGCCACTTTCTCGACACTGACCGCCTGACAATGATATGATTCTCCCCAAGGGCAGAGATTGTCCGGACCTTCTTCGACGATCAGGCCTTCTAATTTACCCAGACGGGCAGCATCATCACGATGCAAGCAGAGGCCGACGACGGCAGGATTGGTAGCGTAATGATCTGCACATTTACTTCGCGAGATGCGCGGGCGCGCTTTGCCGCTAGGACATTCCGGTGCTGGATCACAAGGATATTGGTCATTACAAACGTCTTCCAACTGAGTGACATCCACACAGATTTCCGTCGTCTGCGACGTACGAGACGAAGTACGAGGTGGTTCGGCGCGGGCGGAATAAGGGAGAGCAAAGAAAGCAAATGCGGCTGCTGTTGAGGCGATTGCCGATGTCAAATGGTTTTTGTTCATTGTGTTTCTCCTCCACGGTCACAGGTGAAAGTGGTGCTGTAGGTTACTTTTATCTCTGGATCAATCTGCTCAAATGAGGGAATATCTCTGGAGAAAGCATAATATGCAGCAGCACTAGCGGCGATAACGGCTGCGCTGGCAAATCCAATCATTTTTTGGTGAGAGACCATGGGCGTAGTGTCCTACTTTAGTGTCCCACTCCAAGGGTTCTACTCTAAAGTAGTTACTTATTCCCTAAAATAGACGTTTCTATTTAAACCTTTCTTTAAATTTATTATTTTGGAGTAGAAACAGAAAGCAAAAAAAAACGTAATTATTTAGTTCTTCTGGCAAGCCGTGCATCTGAGCGGAAATCTGCTACCGTTTCATAACTTCCAATCTACAATGACCAGAAAGCATAGACGATTCCTAACAAGAACATCGCCATAAAAATACTGCCGAGCACGTGCATCTTTCCCAAAGTATACTCCGGCTTGCGATCGCCAAGGCGGCGGGCTCTCCAATACATCAGAATAACCAGGAGGCCTTCTAATCCTCCGGAAACAGCGCCAGTAAAGCCGAGAACAGCTAAAAAAGTGGTGAGGCCAAAGACTGCAATCAAAAAAGGAATAATCAACGTCAGGAAGAGGCTGGACACCGGGGAAAGCCGATAGTCATAATGATACACCCCTTTCAACGCGATGGCATTAGTCAGAAAAGAGGTGAACATGGCGAGGATGGCCAATACGTTAGCGAGGATGCCCAGCAAGGGATGCGCATAGAGACTTAACGCCACAGTAGCGATGCGCTCGTTTGGCTGGAGAATTTCAAAGTTGTCTAAACCAACGATGCCGATAACAATAAACGCAAAGATGGCGTAGAGGACGATGGGAATGATCGAGCTGACAATAATCACTTTTTTCATCTTTCTTGTTTCCAAACCGAGAACTTCTCGTACTTCGGGGATTCCGGCAAAGCCCATATATGCAAAGACAAGAATACCATAGGGGAGAAATGAATAGCGAAGATCCCAAGCGGAGAGAGAACTATAATCCAGACGGTTAAGCGAGAATATCCCAATAATCAGAACGACAATAACAAGAAAAGGAATGAGAATGAGTTCGGCCTTACCCATCGCTTTGATCCCACAGATGACGATGACGGCGCTGATCAGGAAGAAAATAATCGTATAGAGCAACGGCGCTCCCCATCGAAAGATGGCGAACGCTGCTTCTCCGACACCGATAAGATAGGCAGTCAGTGCGCCGTAGACAGCCAGAGGCATCGCGATCGTGGCGATGGTCTTTCCGACTTTTCCAAGGTATCTTTCTGCATAGCCGGGGAGCTGATGCAGTCTCTTCGTGCGCAGGACGATTTCTCCATAGGTAAGATTAAGAAAGATATAGGCAAGGCCGATGATCAGGAGGATTAAAAATCCATAGAGATATCCGGCTTTGGCGATGACGTAAGGGATGCCTAAAATACCTGCGCCGACAATGATCCCCATCAATGTAGCAACAGATATCGGAAAGCGATTTCTGGTAAAGAATGAGGGAACCTCTTTTTTGGACATGGGAAAAATGAGGGATCTGTGATTTATATAATTATGGTTATGGTTTGGCCGTACGTATTAAGTTAAGTCTGTGCGGGCAGGGTCGAGATCGTCTGCCGAGCGCTGGCTTTGAGTAGGAGATTTTGCCATATCTGATTTAAACCGCGGGTTCTATCAAAGTAAAGCCACTTCCCACTAGTCAAGTGCGGGTGAAGAATATAAACAACTGTTCTATTCGAAAAATAATGGCAAATAGTATCAATAAATGGGAAGTGACCCTCTTGAGATTCCAAGATAAAACCGGAACTAAATACAAAGTGACACGAAGAGTACCAGAATTACATTTAGCTGAAACAAAAGTCTTTATATCAAAAGAAGAAGCTAAACAGCAATTTGAACAATGGTTAGGATAAATAGCACGCAAATTTCTTTGCTTTTAATTCTAAACACGCTTTTAATTGGGGATTATCATAATTATAAACATCAGGAATGTCAAAAGAAAGTATTCTTTTCTGGACACTTAACTGAGGAAAACGTTTCTCTACTTCATTACGCTGCTCTTCATCCATTACCACCACAACATCTGCCCAAGAGAGTTGCTTCTTACTGAGAGGTTTACCATTGTATAAACCAGCAGATCTAGCATTAAATTTATCCTGAAAGAGGTGTTCAGCCAATTTACTTCTATTTTTATTCTGGTTGCAGATGAAGAGGACGTTCATAGGACGTCTAAATTAGTTAGAAATTAAAAAACTTCCGATTAAAAAAAAGTGGGGACGCCGCGACTTTCTCACTGACGTTCAAAGCATTGCCGCTCAACGCCAATATTTGAACGCGGATCCGAGGCTGACTTCAGGGAAAGTCATGTCATCGCTTGACGCTCAACTCTCCAGTGCTGGAGGCCCCTATTCTAGCCAAGTTATACTACGTCCCCACTAACAGTTTAAAAACAGGCTTGTTTTATTAAGGTTTTTGTTTCGGAGAGAGTACGTATTTAGTTTGCCGTTCACTCACCTTGAGGCGAAACTGAATATGTATGGAAAGGGCATATCTTTTTAAGAGGAAACTATTTCTCCAACCTGAATGATTACCATCAACGGATCCCAAGGAGAAGGCGGCGGGGCAATTGTCCGCGTCGCGCTGGCTCTTTCCACGTTTACCGGACAAGAATTCAAAGTTACAGAAATCCGCGCCGGACGGCCGCAACCTGGACTCAAAGCACAGCATCTCGCCGCAATCAAAGCATTAAAGAAGATCTGCAATGCAGAAACAAATGAAGTACAGCTTGGTTCACGGGAATTGTGGTACAAGCCAGGAAAGATCAAAGCTGGGAAATATGAGTTTGACATCGGCACGGCGGGGAGCATCACTCTTTTCTTGCAGGCAATCATTCTGCCTTGCCTGTTTGCACCGAAGAAGATGACTTTGATCGTCAAAGGCGGGACGTCGGGAAAATGGCAGGCGTCGGTGGATTATCTGCAATCTGTGCTTCTGCCCCAGCTGAAGAGATTTGTAGAAAAGATCGAATTAAAGATCTTGAAGCGGGGATATTACCCGGAAGGCGGCGGTGAGATCGTTCTGGAGATCGTCCCAAAAGTTGACAATGAAGAAATTGAGAAAAATGTTCCCACGATAAGGTTGATGGAGCAGGGGATATTAGAACAGATCAAAGGGATCATTAATCTTTCTTCAGAGTTAGAAGAACAACGAGTGGGACAACGTATCCGCCAGGCGGCAGAGATGGAATTACGGCGATATCATGTGCCGATTGATCTTCGAGTGGAATATACTTCTAGTAAAAGTATTGGCGGCGAAGTCGTTCTCTGGGCATTGTATAGCTCAAAAAATGACCCGGAAAGAATTAACCCGGTGATCCTAGGCGGAGATGCCTTGCTGGAGAAAGGAAAACGTTCCGAAGATGTGGCAAAAGAAGCAGCGGCAGAATTGAAAGAAGAGATAGAAAGTGGAGCGGCTGTAGATCATCATCTGGCAGATCAATTGATCACATTTATGGCGCTGCTGCCCGGATCAGTGATGAAAGTGCGGGAAGTGAGTTCACATACACGGACGAATATGGACGTGGTGGAGAAATTCCTGCCTGTATGTTTCGAAGTTAAAAATGGAATGATTACTGTTCAAAAGAAAGACTGATAATTATTGAGAATAGATATTATCATGATGATCATAATCTTCAAAGATAATTGTTTTCGTCATTTCATTGACGCTGAAGACTAAGACAAAACTCCGGTCAATATGCACCCGTTTCAAGTGTTGGAGGGGAGCTCTTAAATTTTTATAATGTCGGGGGTTTTCACAGATCTCTTCTATTTTCTTTTCAACGATCTGTAATTGTTTTGGATTCTTCTTGGCTAGTTTTCTAAAGATTTTCTCCACACTCTCCCGAAGTTCGTATTGGTACATTTTATTTTAGACCAAAGTGGTGCTTAAAATTCTTTATCTGGATGGTTTTCTCTTTCTCCCTTTCCCCCATTTTCCGAATAAATTCAGGACGTAGTTGTGGTTCTAAGAATTCTTCACCAAATTCTAAAACGACTCTTTCAATAGCATCAGATTTATCTTTAAGACCGTATCTCGCTTTAACAATATTAAGTATTTGATTTGCTTCGTCGGATATTTGAATCATTGCTTGGACCATATATTTCACCTATATGCAAGATAGATGAGGGGTATATAAATCTTTGCGGTGAATTTTAGAAAATTATAAAAGCAAAACAGAGTCACAAATAGGCTAATGAATATTTTCCTTTGCTGTAGTAAGCATTTCTACGATAAAATTCCGCCGATCAAAGAAGCACTTGAACGAGCCGGACACACCATCACTCCCCCAAATAGTTACGACGAGCCGTTCAAAGAGGAGGAGATCAAAGAAGTAGGCAGTGAAGAACACCGAGAATGGAAAGCGGCGATGATGCGGCGGCAGGAACCGAAGATCAGAGCGAACGATGCGATCTTGGTCCTTAATTTTGAGAAGAAAGGGGTGGCCAATTATGTGGGCGGAGCGACGTTCTTAGAAATGTTCAAAGCGTTTGAATTAGGAAGAAAAATATTTTTGTATCATCCGATTCCGGAATCGATCCTGACGGATGAGATCAATGGATTTGGGCCGGTCGTGATCTATGGGGATTTGGGGAAAGTGAAGTGAACAATGAACTTTGAAAAGTCACTTTCTAGTAGTAAAATTTATAAATACCGCCACTTTTATGGTTTCCATGACCGATGACCTGACAGATATCGTTGAAGCCGAACTTGTTGCACCAGTCACAGGGCTGGAAGACATTCATCACCACGAGATCAAACAATCAGTAGAGGCGCTTGTTATTGTTCAAGAAAGTAGACCATCACCCGCATCTTATTCTCTGTATACTTTTCAGGAACCGCCAAAAGATGAAGATCCACGCAGCAGGATCAGAAAGGGGTGGGACGCAGTTGCTACTTTTTTTCTCCCGCGGAGTCAAAAAGTTAAGCGGGTACGACAACAAGAACAACGACGCCAAATTGCATACGCTCAGGCGGTGTATCAATGGACAGCCAAAAACAAAGAGGGAGTTGCTACTGCTTTAGAACAGTTGAAGACGGCGCACGAACATATTGGTGCTTATATTGGACAGACAGAAAATGGTATTGATCATTTACAAAAAGCATTAGAACGCGCGGAAGCGCAGATCAGCGAGACAAGAGAATATATTCAACGTCTGGAACAGAAAATGGATTCTTCAGATTATAGACGTGAGGAAGAAGTGCGCGTTGGTGCAGAAGGAGTTTCTGCCATGATTGAACAATATCGTACTGAGCGTGATGCCTGCGAAGCTGAAATGGCTCAAATTGGGGGGGTGAGAGCTTACGTTTCTGCTCTCGTAAGCGAATTCTCCGGCGATGTCGCTGCATCAAAACAATCATTAGGGCTTATTAAAAGAGTAATAACAGAGACAGTTCCTCTTCGCCTACGTTTGGAAACGGCACTGCGCCGTTATCATGGTCTTACTGCACCGGAGATTGAAGCTTATCAGGCAACGCATTTTCTTGCTGAAATGAGAACAACAGTTGGTGACATGGAGGATAGTACGCGGGAAATCCATCAACGATGGACTGCTCAAGCAGATACATTCTTAGGTACTTCTGACCTTCCGTACGAACCGGTCTTGACGGAACTGCCTTTATTGCTAGCGCCAGAGGATGAAAAAAAATGAGAACATTAGATTTAGACACGCGTTTGGAACAGCTGACGGGGCAGTACGCTGCTGCGCGAGATACTCTGACTGCCCACCCACAGTTTGCAGAATATAGAACGCTGGATGAGGTTCCTGCTGATCTTGGATTATTAATTCGAGATTATGAAACCGCTTCGCAAGCATTGCAGCAGAAGGGTATTCCTGTTGCATCTATCGTTCCTCAGAGAAACATAAAAGTATTCCCTGATGCTCTGGAAGCCGATCAGATTGTGATCCCAAATATTACATTTTACGACGCTCACGGCACTCCTTGGCGAACGTATGGACGAGTGTTTCTAGATCGTAACGCGGTGAAGAACGAAGCAGGGAAGTATCAGACTCTCAATCAACAGGAATGGATTGATTATTGGAATCAACGCGGCAGAGTTCTGCCCTCTCTTCCACTATGGTACGCGATGCTCGAACGATTACACGATGAGCAGCATCCTGGCCTCGATGGCATCGTCAAAGATCTAAAAGAAAGTTGGCTGGCAACAAGCACGCAAGTGGACTATGGACAATCGACGGTGAAACATGATTCTGGATTTCCGGAACTGCAGACAATTTCAGGTTGTAGTATTCCGGAAGGGAATCATTGGCTGAAAGATATTCTCACACAGAATCAATGGCGCACCGCGATCCAATCGTTACTTCTCTGTAAAGATGTAGATAAAGCAGTTTCCGTACTTCGGGAAGCAGTGGGCGTACCACCCTACATTTGGACTGCATCTCAAAAAACACGAAAAACACATCCGCAACGGGCGGTCTGGCTCGGTGCCGATACTGGTAGGCTTTATCTCCTTTGCTACTACTACCTATCGTACAGGGGCCGTTCCCGCTCGGTGGCTCTCCAGTAGGCGCGGAGCGCCGGCGCGCGAAAAAATGGTTTCCACCAGAAATTATATTCTCGGTCATAGATAAGATTAAGAACTGGTTTCTACTCTCTAAACTTCCGGCGATGCCGGTCAAACGGTTTGCCGGAGCCACACGTCAGTTCACGACGGCCATTCGTCTAAAGATTGGTCATGAAATTCAGCCGCAACACCTAGTACGTCCGGAACGGCTGAAGCGGCGGTGCAGACTTATATAACGTGAACTGGCTACTATGGGGCGGTCTGGCTCAATGCCAATACAGATAGGCTTAATCTCAATTGCAACAACAACCTATCGAACAGGGGCCGTTCCCGCTCAATGACTCCGGCGGCCATCTTTCTCATGAAAACATATCCTCACCTCTATGGACAAATCTGTTCTCGAGAAAATTTAGAACTTGCTTTTCGAAGAGCGCGAAAAAGAAGAAGTCGGAAACAATACGTGATTGATTTTGAGAAAGACTTAATGGGAAATCTGCAGCTGTTGCAAACGGAACTTCTTTTCCATTCTTACTGTCCACGCCCATTGCAATCGTTCATTCTTCGCGACCCAAAGACACGGAAGATCAGCAAGTCTAACTTTAGAGATAGAATAGTACATCATGCTCTCTGTAATGTTATTGGCCCTCTATTGGAGAAGAAATTTATTTACGATTCTTATGCCAATAGAGTTGGTAAAGGAACATTGAATGCAATAGAGCGATTCCATTTTTTCCAAAGAAAAGTCACGAAGAATAATACTCAAAGATGCCATGTCCTGAAAGCCGACATCTATCACTATTTCGAAACTGTTGATCATACTATTTTAATTCATCTTCTTTCACGAGAAATAACCGATCAACGCGTTCTCTGGCTTGTCAGAATTATTCTCCAAAATTATACTACTTCGGAAATCGGAAAAGGTATGCCCTTAGGAAATCTCACGTCACAGTTTTTTGCCAATGTGTACCTTAACGAACTAGATCAATTTGTGAAACAGCAATTGCATGTAAAGTATTATCTTCGATATGTTGATGATTTTGTGATTTTTGAACGGTCAGCGAAGAAATTGGAAGATTATGAAGCAAAGATTGATCTCTTTCTAAAAGATAATCTTGGCCTGCAATTACATCCAGATAAAACAAAGATTATTGAACATCAAAAAGGAATTGGTTTCTTAGGTTTTACTCTTTTCCCACATCATAAACTTCTTAAAGCAAAGAATGTAAGACATTTTCAGAAGAGATACAACTCACTTTATAATGAGTATGTAACAGAGAAGTGCAATTACGATCGAGTATATGATTTTCTTGAAGGATGGATGGCGTATGCAAAACAAGCAAATACGTATAACCTCAGAAAGAGAATTCTGTTGAAAATGGAAGAAAGATTCCCTCAAGACATCTCCGCAAAAGAATTCAACAGAGCTCACAAACATTTATAAATAACCTATCTTCTCACGTGGCTATGGAAGGAAAATATTGCAGTTCCTGTAAGAAAAGAATGGTCAATGACCGGGGCAGCGTGACTTTTAAATGTCCCCAATGCAGCAATCATGAATTTGTGAGATGCCGCGGCTGCCGGACGAATGCCGTAAAATATGTCTGTCCGCAATGCAATTTTATCGGGCCTAATTAGATTACGATGGCGAAAGCAATTATCACGTTTAAACTGATGCCAGAGTCGGTTGATGTTGATCTAGTAAAGATCCGTGAGAAAGCTCTAGTGATTGCCAAAGAAGCAGGCGCCATCGGCCAGATGCAGGCAAGAGAAGACCCAATCGCTTTCGGTCTGAAAGCAGTTCTGATTCTGGCGATGTATGAAGTCGGCAATGCTGATTTTGACGGTATCGCCACAAAGATGAGTGAGATAGAAGACGTGCAGAGCGCTGAAGTAGCGAAAATGGATCTGGCGTTGGGTTAGATTACTAACAGTTTTGGGGAAAATTTCGAAAAAGTGAATTTTGATGAAACTAATCAGTCCTGCTTTTGAAGCAAATGGTGAGATCCCTAGTAAATACACATGTGATGGGAACAATATCAGCATACCGCTGACTTTTGAAAACGTACCTCCAGAGATAAAGAGTCTTGTTCTGATCATGGACGATCCGGATATTCCCAAAGTGGCGAAGAAGAATTTTAAGATTGAGGTTTGGGATCATTGGATTGTCTTTAACATTCCGCCTGATATTGCTGGATTTACGGAGGGAAAAACGCCGCCAGGAATTGTTGGGAAGAATACGCGGGGAAGTAATGCCTACGGTGGGCCTTGTCCGCCGGATCGGGAGCACCGCTATTTCTTCAAGCTATATGCGCTTGATGTGATGCTTGATTTAGATTCTACGGCGACGAAGAAAGAAGTGGAAAAAGCAATGGAGGGGCATATTGTGGCAAAAGCAGAATTAGTAGGAAGATACGAGAGGAAGAAATGATACTTTTAATCTTTTTTTCTTAACTATTTTTTTCTTAAATCCTAACGAAACAGAATTAATACAATAACGCAGGCCTGTTGGCTTAGGCCCATCGTCAAAAAGATGGCCGAGATGCCCGCCGCATTTCTTGCAGAGAACTTCTCTCCGCGTCATCCCTGAACGATGGTCTTCTTGTAAAATTATTTTATCTTTGAGAACATTAGAAAAACTGGGCCAGCCGCATCCAGCATCAAATTTTGTATCAGAAGAGAAAAGTTCATTACCACAAGCAGCGCAGACATACATTCCTTTTTCCGTGTTGTACAATAACTTGCCGGAGAATGGCGCTTCGGTGCCTTTCTCACGGAGGATATGATATTGTTCAGGAGTCAGTTCCTGTTCCCCGTTGGTTCTTTCTTGTTTTGTCTTTTTTTCTTTCATGATTTTTTATCTGATCATTAACCTACAAACGTAAAGCGAGCAACAGTTCCACGTCCAGTATTGATTGTCGCCAGAAAATCTTTTTTCGAACGCGTCCAGACGCGATGTGGGCCAAACTCTGCATCATCACGCGCACGATAGATAACAACTGGTTCCGGAGAATCTGTTTCCGCGCTTAATCCAACGTCAAGGACATCATATTCTTTTCCTTTATAATGACACCATTTTCCCAAAGGGAGGTCAGCATCACCTTCCAATATTCTTTCGATGGAATCACCCTGACGAACGAAACCTTGCCTAAAGACTTCTGCATAGAACCCTGTCAGACCCCATTTGGTGGAGGTATAATCACACTTCGCTACTCGCTGATCAAACATTGCTTTGATAATTCCTGCGCCATACGCGTCAGCAATAGTGGTGCAAGGTGTTCTGATTGTACTAATTCTAAGTCTCACGTCAGCACCAACTTGATATACATCACCGATACGGACGGCATGATAATCTAAGCCTTCGGTGGTGAGATTTTCTCCAAGAGCGCCGGGAAAAACAGGAAAACTACGCTTCTTCAATTCTTCTAAGCATTCTAGGGAGTAAAAGCAGACTGCTTTCTGGTGTCCACCATGTTTTCCTGGTTTTCCGCTGCTTTGAATTTTATCTATACCCCAACTCCAATCATCACCAATAACGCGCTCAAGAGAAACATACGCTTCTGGTACAGGAAGCTTAGGAACGCCGCCGCTTCCGATGTTGATTTGATGTATTTTTCCAATCATGGTAGATTTTTAATGTTCTTAGCTAGATGAAAGATTTTATATACTTTCTTATTTGGAGGGGATAGGTGGCATCGATAAATTCATTTGATAATACAAAAATACATTATGTAAGCCATAAAAGCATCAAAGATACAATCATTTTTGTACATGGATGGCCACATAACCATACCGTTTGGAACAGAGAGATTAAACATTTCTCTGGGAAAGGTTGGGGCATAATTGCTTTGGATTTGAGGGGCCATGGGATGTCTGGTAAGCCCGCAACAAAATCTGCATATAAAATGGAGAATTTTGCAAGAGACATAAAAGAGCTAATAGTGAAAAATAAAGTTAAAAATCCCATCTTGGTTGGCCACTCATTTGGGGGAATGGTCTTGTTAAAATTTGAAGAATTATTTCCATGATTAGCTAAATGTTTAATCCTCATTGATGCCACTTATGAAAATCCATTAAAAGATTTGCCAATATTAAAATTTTTTAAACTGACTCCACTAACTAAAAATTTACTGCAACATATATTGAACAATAAACTCCTACAACAAAAGCACTTCCGGGAGATTAATTTTTCGAAATGGAAAGGCCACTCCGATTTGTTTAATTGGATCAAAGGCGCAGAAAACACTCCCCTCAATAGCCTATTGTCATCTCTTAAAGATATGCTTGATTTTGATGAACACAGAATCCTTACAAAAATTAATATTCCTTGTTTAATCATTGAAGGAGAAAAAGATTTTAAAACGCCAAAGGCTGTAGCAGTAAGTATGCATAACAAAATAAAGAACTCAGAATTATCTTTTATTAAAGATGCCACCCCTGACACTAATATCCAAAATGCAAGTGAGATTAATAAAATAATTGAAAAATTTTTAGTAAAGGTAGGCTAATCCAAAAAAAACCGCCTTGCTCGGTTACACTAGGCGCCGCACTTGCTGTAGAACAAGATCAGCGACATTCATCGGTGAATTGGGAAAAATTCTTTCTTAATCTCTTCCAACGAAGCCATCGTCTTAATCCCCGTCCCCGAAAAGTGTGTTCTCACTGCTTTAATCTTTTTCAAAATATTCTCCATCCGCGGTGGATCTTTCTTCAGTTTCCGCGCAATCTCGTGAAGATCATAATAACCAATCTGGGGTATTGTTGCTTCTGTGGCGAGGAGATCGAGAAAAGCTGTCTCTTCTGGGAAAAGATTATTTTTTGCCATTTTCCGGATGAGTTTCTGATCAGTAAGAGCGCCGATTGATAATGGTCCGGCAACACTAAATTGCTTGCCACAGCTGCACTTCTCAGAATTATAACCAGAATTTTTGAATTGTAAACAAGAAGAACAATGTAAGAAGTATTGATGTTGTTTGACCAGCGCGTCGCATTTCTCTTTTCCTTTCGAAGCTTGGAAATAGATCCGGAAATAATGTTCTTTATGGTAAGAGAGAAGCGGCGTGAGCGCTTTGTCAAACTGAATTCCCTGAAGCTGGATTTTGCGGATAAGTATGCGCAAGCCGATCTCATGCATCAGATAGTTATGCATTGGTTCGGCCCAATACTTTCGCCGGGTGACTTGAGGATAGGTCCCCGTTAATGCTGCCGTATCCGTCGCGGTAATAGCCAAAAAACCCTCGCGGGAAAGGCGGGCGATGGCTGCGCCAAGAAAAGGATTGGGGCTGCCAAAAGGATCAAGGTCAATGTAGTCAAAACCGGCCTGATCCAGCAGGAAGCGGCTTGCTTCTTTGTTTTCAATAATGATCTTGTCCGTTTTCTTGATCTTGCTGTCTTTTAACCGTTTCGTAAAATAAGACGGGAAATTTGGTTTGAGATCGTTAACGCATAGTCGTCCGATCTTTCCCGCTGCTAACTCTTTGATGAAACGTAATGAGCGGATGCCGGAACCGGCAAGCGGATCAGCGATCTGGAGTTCTTTAGTGTTGATCGTGTTCAGCAGAAGAATAGAGATATTTCGATTTGAGATCATCACTGGATTATAAAAAATATCCATCTTGGCATGAACATCTTTTGAGGGGAGATCAATGGGAAGAGCGATAGAATGTTCGGTGATGATCGTCATTGGTTATCGAACGAAGCGTGATTTAAAAATGTAATCATTCCAAAGACTAAAGACAGAAACCTAATCATCACTCTCTCCAATACCGTCCATCTCCCGATAGATTTGGATGCAGGTAATCAATAACGCCAGAATTATCGGGCCAAAAAAGAATCCTAACAGGCCAAAAAAGTGCAACCCCCCCAAGACGCTCATAAAGACAGCATAGGTTGACATCTGGATCTTTGTGCCGATGATTTTCGGCTTGATCAGCGTTTCGATAGATGTCAGCAGGAGAACGGACGCGACGACCAGAACAATAGCTTTGATCGGCTCTTCCTGGATGGTAAGGATGACCGCCATCGGGATCCAAACCAGAGACGGCCCGATTCCGGGAATAAATGCGAGGATGGCAATGATCAGCCCCCAGAAGAGGGGAGAAGGGATATTTAACAGATAGAAAATAAGAGAAGCGGCAATGCCCTGAAGAAAAGCAGTGGTCACATTTCCCCCGATAACTGCACGGATAGTTTCTTCCAAGCGCTGGACGATCCGGCGTTTATCTGACCGTGACAGGGGGAGAATAGAAAGGATCGTAGCTTTGATCTCATCACCCTGCCCAAGAAAGTAGAACATCGAAAAGAGCATGACCAGAAGAAAAATAATGAAAGAGACAACACCCGCGATAAACCCGGTGATTTTGTCGTAGATATAGAGCGATGTCCACTGCAGGAACTCGTTGCTGCGTTCTTTGAATTGAAGTGAATTAACGAGGGGTGAGAACGTGCTGGCAAGTTTACAGGCAGGACGATCCGTAGTAACATCGGAACAATTCTGCAGGTCAGTAACAAAACTGGAGACCATCTGCCCGGATTTAACATAAAGGGATTGGGCCTGTGTTGCTAGGGGAAAAGCGAGAATGGCGATGAGTAGGAAAAGAATCAGGCAGGCGCTGAGACCGATGATTATCTGGGAAGCTATCTTTGATTTTATGACTTGGAGAAGCTTCGAATAGAAAGGCTTGACAAAATAGGCCAGAAGAGCACCGACAATGATAGCGTTGAGATACGGGCGGAACATGAAAAAAGCGAGCAATAGCAGGAGAACGAAAACAAAGAAAAATACCCATTTCCGCTTATGCTCTTTAAAACCCATCTCTTGGATAAATGAGCAGGATTATTTAAAGGTTACTTCTGATTGAGAGGCAGGCTTGCCGCAATCTGTCCAACGATCTGGGAGGCGACAGAACTGCCATACATCCCACAGATGGTTAAATCTTGATTCTCAAGATAGGCAAAG
>JAGVZN010000032.1 GCA_018302605.1 Candidatus Woesearchaeota archaeon
CTCTTTTTCCAAGTCTTTGAAAAATCACAATAAATGTATTGGATTATTCATACAGGAAAGAAATTTGTGGTTATTATCAGTCAAATGATTACACTGCCAAGTTTTTGATACTATTCTAGATAGGTACAAAAATTATAAAAACTCTGAAAAATACGATACTATTATATACCAAAAACTGTATTCCCTATGGACAAAGGAAGATTTAGTTTATCCTGTTTTTTGGTTTACTGAATTGCCGAGACTGGGTAAAAAAGCTCAAAAAAGGTTACTTGAAAATGGATGAAAACCAGATTAAAAATAAAATATTGAACTATATTTGTCATAAAATAGGTACAAGTATGTATATTAATTCATTTAATAGAAAGTCTGGTACAAATAAGATTACAATTTCTTTAGGATACTCTATTCCTAGAGTAATTTATGATGATGAATTAAAAAAGCAATTTATTAAATTTATAAAGTTTGATGATATCGTTCAACTTACTTTCACTATAAACACTTCTGGAGAGGTTTATACTGAATATGATTTAAAAGAAATTTATGAAACAATCAATAAAAGAAAGTATAGATTACAAAGAAAAATTGAGCAAATAATACTTGATGTTGTTTACCCAAAATTATTTGATGTCCCCCTATTGCAAAATAAATTTAGACCTATTTATAATATACTTAACCACATTTGGATCTCTGGTAAGTTTAGTTGTGGAGATTTGGTATCATACAAAGATAAAAATAAATTGGTAAAATATTTTCAATTTTTAGAGAATTTGGAGATGATTAGACAGGATAAGAATAATGATTATGTTATGGGGAATATACCTACTGAATTAAAACAGGCTTTGAAAAATGGAAATGACATAGAAGTATTAAAACGATTATTTGGGTATTCTATAAAAGAGGGAAGAAAATATCTTAAAGAGGAACTTCATGTGCCCATGGTAGAAGTTTATATTGAAATCATTTCTGCTTATTATTATTTGGCATCACGAGTAAATAAATCTGTTAAATTAACAGCAGACACTTTTTACGAAGAATTTAGAAGTATTTATGATAAATCAAAAGTTCATAAAACTAAATTCTTTGCTTACCTCACTGATTTGACCGAGGCTAATATTCTTCAAAGATCAGATGGTTTTTTTAGGGGAGATGATACTATTCTTAAAGCACTAGCCCAAAATAGCTAAACTCAGAGTATTATTCTTTCGTCGTCGTTACGGAATTCCCCCCCTCGTCGTTTCGTTTTTAGAAAATTGCCCCCCTCGTTAGCCCCTGAAATTATTGAATAGAACACCTTCTCTGCGCAGTGTAACGCAGGAAGAGTAACTCCAAACCTCCATTTTCCGAGTAATATTGCGCAGAGGATCAACTCCCCATCACCAAAATCATTAAATACCTCTTTCTCCCGCCCCCTTAGAATGAGGTGGCTCAAAGCAATGCTCCGGCCAGAAATGCCGGCACAACAATCATTTCCCGAGAAAGATACTCTTCGTCTGCCGTTTTCTTCTTTTCAGACCTGGTGCGAACAGGAACAACTATCCTCCGCTGCTGCTTCCGAAATAACCATTGTCTATCAAAAAGTACTTCACGCTAGCAAGCGTCTTCATTCTTTCCAAGAACGCATTGCTGACCATCAGCAGCGCCGGGAGAAAGCAAAAGAACTTGTCCAGTCCAAAGAACAGGAATGGGCCCAATTACTGCTTGATCCGCACCGGCAGTATCTGGTCGAACTCAAGCAGCGCCGCGACCAGGCGCAAGAGAAGATAACCAAGCATCGAAATACGCTCGATTCCGCGTTCACGGTTCTGCACCAACTCCTCCGCCGGCCGGAAAATGCTGTCTTTCACCATGCTTTGTTCTCTCATTATTTCTTCGATTCGGTCAAGACTCTTCTTGCCGATCGTGAATTGCGTATTGTCCTGCAGCTCAAAGCGATTCAGGCAGCATTAGATGCCCACCAATTAGTTGTTCCACTTCGTGATCTGGAGGCAGCCTATGCTGCTCTTCAGGCATTAGAACCCGTTATCATCACAGCGATTCAGCAGGAATGCCTTGACTTGCAGCAGGATCTTTTTTTCATCTCACAGCAGGTTAGCCGCAAGGATCTTCTCCAAACATTAGATGATCTTGATTATTGGCTGAAGCATCATCAGCAGCAGGTCCTGAAATTAGAACAGGACATCCAGGCTCTGGAAGAAGAGATCCAGCGCGTGCATGAACGGCGCCAGGAATTGGTACGTCAACTGGAATCTCTAGCCAGTGAAGCGCTGCAGAGAAACATTGTAATTACCATTTGATCTTCTTCCTAAACCGAACATAATTCTTCTCCAGCGCCGTCAGCGCCGGGATCTTCTCTCCCGCTAAGAATGACAATGCTGCCCCGCCGCCCGTAGACACATGCGTGATTTTATCCAGTAGATGATAGCGTTCAATTGCCTCTGCCGTCTCTCCGCCGCCGCAGATGCTTGTTGCGGTAAGTGTTCCGATAAATCTGGCGATCGTGCGGGTAGCGACGGCAAAGTGTGCCCATTCAAAATAACCTAATGGTCCATTCCAGACAATTGTCCGTGCCTGGCGCAGATGTCGTTTAAACAATTCGATCGTTTGCGGACCAAGGTCAAGACAGATTTCATTGGCAGGAATGTCTGCAGCCGAGACGATGCTTGTCTTTGCGCGGGAAGAAAATGAATCGGCGGCAATAAAATCTACGGGCAGGACAATTTTACTTGCTTGTCTCGTCTTGAGGATCTTCCGTGCGGTCATGATCGAATCGTAATCTGATTTAGAATGTCCAACGGCAAATCCCTTTGCTCGGAGAAATGAAAAGGCCAGCGCCCCCCCGATGAGCAGGCGATCTGCGTTTTTCAGCACTTGCTTGATCAATTCAATCTTATCCAATTTAGCTCCGCCAATCAGCCATACTGCCGGACGCTGCGGATGCAATGCTTTGCTCAACTCAAAAATCTCGCGTTCCAGCAGGAACCCTCCGGCGGCGGGCAGGAAACGGGTGATTGCATCAACTGATGCATTTCGGCTGTGCACACCAAACGCCTCATTCACGAAGAAGTCCGCAAATTCAGCCAGCGCGTGGGCGAAGGCCACATCATTTTCTTCTTCCTCTCGATAGAACCGCAGATTCTCCAGGAAATAGATCGTTCCTGGTTTGCCGGCAGCGATCGCCTGGCGCACTTCTTTTCCGATGCAGTCAGGAAGCGCAATAATTGGCACACTAGGCAGCAGCTGTCGCAACACTTTCACCAACGGCGCGACGCGCAGGCTTTCCACCACTTTTCCCTCCGGTCGGTCGAGATGCGTCGCCAGGATAATCGTGCACCTTTTCTGAAGGAGATACTCGATCGTCGGCAGAACCGCCCGGATCTTGCGGTCACTGGTGACATCTCCGGCGTGAAGAGGAACATTAAAATCAACACGAAGAAATACGTTCTTTCCGTCCAGGGGAAATGAGTTCAGCGCGAATCGCTTCATCCCAGAAAGAAAGGGCCGGGGATATATAAATGTGGACGTCTTTTAGTACGTATTAAGTTAAGTCTATGTGGGCAGGGTCAAGATGGCCTGCCGAGCGTTGGCTTTGAGCAAGAAATTCAGACTCTCGCTCATCTTCGAGAATAACTCTTCAGTTCAACTGATCTCTGCTTCCGGGCGAGACGAGGCAGGCCGACCTGCCCATGCACAGACTTAATACGTACCGTCTTCAGATTCCAAATAATTTACTCATCTCTCCTTCCACCCGTGCCTGAAAATCAGTTGCGTTTTCTCCTTCCTGTTTGGTCGTGTTTAACACGACCAACAACGTACGCGTCAGTTCTTTTTCTGTTTCCAGATCAAACAGCGAAACCTGCTGGAGATGTTCGGCAATCAATGCCTCTTCCATATTTTCCGCATTCTCATTAACGGCAATTTCCTCAAATTCTTCTGACTGCAATTTTGCCGTGTTCCGCAAAATATGATACGCTCCGCGGGCGTAGAGCCGTTCAAAGATCTCTTTAAAGTTAATATCGCCGATTTTTCCGCTGTTGATCATCCCTTTCAAGCGCAGCGTCAATAGGCAATCAGCCAGATCCCGATTCTCCAGTGCGGAGACAATCTCCAGGCCGATCACCTCTGGTGCTTTTCCAGTACAATCAAGGACAAAAGGAATATGCCGGATCACTTCGAGGGGAATCCATTGGACAGTCTGCATCGCCATGCCCGGTGTCCCATTGTCGACCGTAATCAGATAGAATCCACCATGTCCATACTTTTCTACTTCCTGAAAATTATTGGGGAATAACGCTCCACTATACGTTGCCAGGCCATAGCCTTCGATTTCTTTCTTGGTGGGATGATGAATATGCCCGCCGGCGTAATAATTAAATTGGCGCGGGAAGACAGAAATGGGCTGTGACTCCATCAACGCAAGATGATCCGGCATCAGTTCGGTTACGGCCGTGTGAAACAGGAAAATCTTATAGCCGGGCTCTCTCTCCAAGATCTCCCTCTGCAGGTTTTCATAGTATGTTTTGTCTAATAATCCCCTTCTTCCTAATACTCCGGTGATCTTTGCACCCGTCTTGCTATCGATGGTGAATCTCAGATGCAATTCTTTAGTCTCTGAATCTATTTTACCTTTACAGACGTTGATCAGCAGACCGGCATTTTCCAGCACGTCGATCATCGTCTTCCCACTTGGCGAGAAGTCATGCGATCCGGCAATCGTGTACACCGGAATATTCCTATCCAGCAATTCTTTCAGCTTCTTGGCCACGATTTTCAGCGTGTCCAGGGAGGGAAGAGAGGTGTTGAACAGGTCTCCGGCAAACAGGATAAAATCAACATTCTGGGCGATGCACAGATCTATCGCTTTCAAGAAAGCTTTTGTGGACAGATCACGCATCTTCTGGTCACGCCAGGCACCCAGGTGCAGATCTCCGAGATGGGCATATTTCATCTGCTTTTTGCCGTGCTCTTCTTTATAACGATTGTTGTTCTGGACGTATTAAGTTAAGTCTGTGCGGGCAGGGTCAAGATGGCCTGCCGAGCGTTGCGATTGGGCAGAAAATGAATGGTCTCGCTGATCTTTGAGAATAACTCTTCAGTTCAACTGATCTCTGCTTCTGGGCGAGACGAGGCAGGCCGACCTGCCCCAGCACAGACTTAATACGTACGTTGTTCTGGACAAGAAATATTGGTAGTGTCCACATTTGACTGATGATGATTTTTCTGTGAAATGAAAATTGCTGAATTATGAACCTAAACAAGCAACATTTTTCTTTCAGAATGCTGT
>JAGVZN010000029.1 GCA_018302605.1 Candidatus Woesearchaeota archaeon
AAATCAGTTAATGTATGCATTATTATCACCTCAAAGAAAAAGAAAAGAGAATCAGTTTAAAGGTTTTATGGAACTAATAATTTTGCAAACTTCTCAGTGCAATTGCTGTCAGTTAAATTAGATGTATTGGAAAATGCGGTGTTTAAAGCAAAAAAAGATCTAAAAACGATTGACAGATTTTTAACAGTTCAGCGCGGTCATTCGGCAACAGATGAAGCAAACATTAATCTAAATCAGGATTTTATTGCCGGATTACAGGATCGTTTAAATGATGTCGTTAAAGAGGCGCGTGCCGTGAAGCGGCAGAGAGGACCAGTATTAAGAACTTTACGAAAAGCGCTGATGAAAGAGTAAACACGGAAAAGCGAAACAAATACGAAAGATGCAGAAAAAAGCTCTGGCAACCTCTCCCCGGAAGAGATCATTTCTCAGTAAATGGCATTTCCTGGCGAAAGCCGCAGTTCTTGCAGTATTTGACCGTGTACAAGCCATCGGGAAACTTGTGCTGGCCATCGTGCAGTGGCTTTTTACATTCTGGGCAATTGCTGAGCATGGTCCGGAAAAGAGAGATTTGCTTTAAGTTCTTTTTGTGTCTCCCAAGGGTAGTTATTTTCCCAGAACATTTAAAAAGAGCATTCATTTCTAGTTCAAAATGGTCACTTATCCGCTGTTCACAACATCCGAAATGGTAAGACAACTGGAAGGATCATCTCCTGCACTTTTTCTCGACGCCAGTAAAGGTCAATTTTCCCCTTATTTCGCCTGGGACAGAATAATTCCTGTTCCCGGAATGCATGGAACATTTTCACGTTCAGTAGAAGGAATCTGGCAAGGGCTCAAAATTATTGATGGTCAAATTGACTTTTCTTTATTTAATGCCAAAAAAGTGCGCAAAAGGAGAGTGTTGGACTATCCCTCAACACGTTTCCTTCATGGCGGAAAAAATATTGATCTAGTGATGGCGAGGGAGGTACTTTACAAGCCTGCCTATCGCTGGATGTTTGAACATCTCGTGTTTCCCGTATTCAGGGAAAAAATATATGGTTCAGCAGAGGAAGGGACACAAATCTATTGTTTTGATGTAGATTGTAACGCTGACGTGACAGATTCATCCTCCTCGTTTAGTCATGCAAGTTTTCTCACCGATTTGATTAATGAGGAATTAGAACGTAGAAATGGGTGGGCATAAAGTATTATCTCTAGACAATTCTCTTTCAAGAATGAAGTATTGATTGCAAGATTAAATGAGCGGTATATGCCTGTGGTTGCTTCATCATCTTGCCCCCGAGAGGCAATAGTTTCGCGACATAAGGGATAAGGGAGCTCTTTTCTGCATGAAACTGAACATAATCTGGGATCATATCAACTACATAATTCTTCTCTTCACCAAGAATGTAGCCCGCCCGCGGATCAGTATATATTGTTGTACAAAAAAAGACTTTATATTCCTTTTCGGGAAAGTATAACAAACAAAGTGCTGAAAGGATAACCGGCAGAGAGCGTGACGAAGAATCAACAAAGACCGTTTTAGATGAGAGATAAGGAGTGAGATAACGGATCAGAGACCTGATTATTTCTTTTATTCTCGGATTAGTCTGTAGTTGATAATATCTATTCCGAAGATTTCTGATAATCTTTTCAACATCATTCATCCCTTCATCTTCGATTGCTTTCCCCAATTCTTTTTCTAATACTTTAAAAAATCCCCCCAACGTATCTCGGCTGATGTAGATAACATCGCAATTATCCCTGAAAAGAGTATATTGAGCTTCGTAGAGAATTAAACCATCGCGTGCGAGAAACAGCTTTTTATGGCTAGGATAGAATTCATTAAGACGAACTATTGCCGATTTTACAATGATTGCTACTTCGCGGTTTTCTTGATAATTAGAAGGCCCTTTTTTCTCTTCATAGAATTTCCGTAAGACTTTGACATCTGGAAGTTTTAATTTTTCTGCATGAAGATGAGTCGCAATTCGTAGCACAGATAGCTTAAAGATTACTTCTTGGTCTACGGGGATTGTCCCAAAAGCGTGAATCGACCGGAGGATATGATGTTTTATGTTATCTATTCCACCCCCCAAATCTGGAATCATCATTGCCTCCTCAATCAATTCTTTACGAACTTTTTTGGTTTGCAGTTCTTCTAATATCTGTTCTACATAGAGATATCGAAGAAGACCTCTTAGATTGGCAACCACCAGACCTATTTGCTTATTTATTGTTTCTGCTGAAGCATAAGTTGCTATCTTTAAAAACTGCTTGTAGGTTATTTTTCGTTTATAATAAGACAACAAGGGTGAAAGATAAGCTAAAAGAGAATCCAATTTTAGATTTTTTAAGTCAGGTCTTGATTTAATCCGTTCTAGATTTTGAATCAGGAGTTCGAGTTTAGTGATCCGGTCAGGTGTGAACCAATGAAGATCGACCGAAAGATCGTACTTCTCTCCGATTAATTGTGCTATTAACTGATTTACGGCACTTACCATCTCAAAAAAAAGAGAATAAACCTAAACTAATAAAACTTTCGAGTTCAAATCTCAATAATCCTCCCCGTTTTGCCTACATTAATCACGCGCGTACCACCAATAACTTCTTCTATCCCGTGCGTCTCATGGATATGCCCGCAGATATGGATGTCTGGCTTGAATTCCTCGATGGCGCGGCGCACGCCGGTGCTTCCCCAGCCGGGCATCTTTAATCCGATGATGCTGTCACTGGGCTGGACGTGCGTGACCATCAATTTCTTCTTCACGTCTTTCAATGAATCATGGGCCTGCTTCAGCGTCGCAAAGAACTCATCCTCATCAAGCTGATGGATGCCAATATCCGCATAACCACAGCCAAAGATACCCACATCGCCTTTTTTGATCGTATATCCGTGAAGATTCTTGACTTTGTATTTCTCAACGAAGAAGCCAATCTCGGCCAAGCCTTCGTGGTTCCCCGGCAATACCGCGACTTCCAGACCTTTCTCTTTGAACGGGCCAATCAGCCCGTGTACATCACCGTTGTGGTCAACGATGTCCCCAGCAAGGATAACGAGATCTACTTTTTCCTGAGCGCCTTTTTCCGCCATTTGCCGGATGAACGTCCGATCGCCATGTACGTCGCTGAGAGCCAGAATTTTCATCAATGGTTAAAATAGTCTGGTTTTTATAAATCTTGTGGTTTAATCACGCGAGGGTGGTGACCCCAAAAGATTTATAAAAACTGTTTTATTTGTCAAACTATGATCGACTATACTCCCCAATCAGAGAGCACAATGCGGGAAAGAATCCGGGAAAAAGGCAATTTTTCATTAGAGCAAGCTCTCACCAATGTCGGTCGAGAATTTGAACGAGTTCTGCCTCATTTCTGTAACACTCCTGCCGCAGGTCACGATTCGCTCAGCACGCGAGGACTAACCCGGCTTTTTCGTGAAGTTGCAGAGAGGGTGGATTACCTGTTGGATGCCGACGGAAGAGGCAGTTGTACTATTGATTATTTAGAATGGTATTCACCCCAAGTCAGGCCATTACTCAATCGAACAAGCCATGCGACCTGCGGCTTAGCCGCAACAGCTGTTTTAATCCCCGATCCACTTATTTCCGGAATCCTTACTGTTGCCGCGGGGTGTGCAGCTGTTTATGGCTTCTCAAAGATCCAACAAAAATTAGATGAAGCAACGGCTGAAACACCCATCTACGATCCCAAGACGAGAAAGATCACTGTTGCTAAGCGGAAAAAAACAACGCTGGCCGCGGAGATCGCCCAGGCTTATGCAGGTCATCTCCTCGTCATGGATGATGTAAATCAAGCGGTGTATTCTTCTTACAGCGTGGGATTTGCGCGCCGGGTTGCCTACTTGGTCACCCAAGATCTTGCCGAAGCGGAAAACAATCCAAACTATCTTTTCTTCCCGCTGGCGGATGTTGCTCGAGATCTGGATGAAGTGAAAGAGTGGCTGAACGGCGCGAAGAGATCGCCCTCTACTTCTGCTTTAGGAACTGCTTATTTCTGGACGCATCCGGAAGAACTGAAACCAAAATGAACAAAAAAAAGAAACTCACGCTCGTTGCCCTCATCGCAGCCGTCGGGCTAGGCGGCGGTTTGTTCGCTAAAGAATATGGCGATGAATACCTCCTGGCCACGCCTATCGAGCAGGCGGTCGAACGGAAAATTGGCCGGCAGATTTTCCTGAGTTGGGATGATGAAGACGCAGAACGCGACGAGAAAGCGCGCCTTGTTGAGACACTCTATGATGAAGCCCGCCGGCACTGGGACTATTTTGACCGGCAATGGGAAAATGTCTCTTCTTTGGAAGTTCTTGATGAACTGATGACCGAAAATATAGTCATGAAAATGGAACAGTCTGGTTTATTACAACTAAAATCAACTTTAACAAGCAGGGATTACCATTTCTTTGTTCACGAACTTACCCATGCCTGGCAAAACTCCCTTTCCTGGAGCGAACAGGATGATCTTAAAGCACGCTGGTTCGCCCTCTCCAACAATGCCTATCACTATTGACCGATCGAAAAAGCCGTGGATCAAACTCAACCATGCCAACAATACATCCATGAAGCGGCAACGGTAAGCTGTTATGGTGCGCGGAATTTTAAAGAAGATGTTGCAACGATAGTAGAGCTGGTCTATCTTCTCAATTTTTCCAAAAGAGAAGAACATCCCAATTTTGATCAGCATCTTGCCAGAATTGACCAGAGAGCATATTCCCTAGTCGTCGAAAAAATTCATCTCGCCACAGAATTTGGGTTTTATTCTCCAGCAGAAGAGAAGATAGCTGCAGATTTAGTCCGGGTTCGTTTCACTCGAAACAGGAGCCCGCCGTAATTTCAAGTCGAGAACTAAATCCTCCAATTTCCGCAATTCATACTTGACGGCATCAACTTTTCGGCGTGTTTCGTTATCCCGAAAATCAAATTTTAACAATTCGCCGTACATCTGATCAACCTCATCTTTGATCTTGCTGACTTCAGCTACTTTTCCTTTGCCGGCCAAAAAGACCGCCTTGCGGGTGAGTTCACCGGGCAGATCGGCTAATCCCAGAACAAAATGTTCCGGAGCAACGTCAAGATCGATCAGTTTCCCTTCTTTGACAAAAGAAAAATAGAGGGCCGCTTCGACAAATTCCTGCACAGCAACTTTGTAGCTGCCTTCACATTCCAGACGGGGATTCTTTCCGGCAATAACATCTAATTCTTTCTTTTCTGTTTCCATCCGTTTCAGAAGAACTGCGGCTTCTTTCATTTCATCCCGATGGACAGCGTAGATGACCTGCTTGGTCAACTTGAGAACATCACGGCTTTTCTTGATCAGATTCTCCCGTTCTGAATCGTAGTCCTGAATATGTTTCTGCAATTTTGTGAAATTGATCATGAAACAGAAAAGCGGTTGTTTCTTTATAATACTTTGCCTGCGAAGGGCTTAGTAGAAAAAGTCGTCCGCCCAGCCTGAAGATTGACCGTGAGAAACGATCGACAGGAACAGGTGCGAAAACGATCAGATCAAATGGTCTGTTCTGTGTCCAGGAATACAACCAGTTTTCGCCGCGGTCAATGGCCCGGAGGACTTTTTCTACAGAACCACTGCAAAAGCACAATCCATTTTCTGAGTGATAACGCCAAATTTCCCCCTCACCGATTTCCGATAGATTTATATAGAAAACTCATTCACGACTCAGAGAAATTACTGAATTATTGCGAGGGTAAAAAATGATGGAAGAAACCGGTTCACGTCCTTTAGATGCGCTTAATGCTGCGCGAAACAAGACCGTTATGATCGAATTGAAAAACGGCTTTAGTTATATCGGTAAATTAAAAGCATTTGATATTCACATCAATATTGTCCTGCACGAAGCAGAGGAACACCACAACGGAGAAGTCCGCCGAAAGCTGGGGACCGTCTTTATCCGCGGAGATACAATAACAATCATCTCTCCGTCGTAAGGGGGATTTTAATTTCATCTTGATAAAACAGTGATGCACTATGTCCAAAGGAACAGCAAGTCATGGGAAAAAAAGCGGAAAGAAGACGCACATCCGTTGTCGGCGCTGCGGTGAGCATACTTATCATGTCCAGAAGAAACGATGCGCTTCCTGCGGTTATGGAAAAACTGCCCGCCTGCGTAAATACACCTGGAACAAAAAGAATAAAAAATAGAGATAATTCTGATTTTCATCTTTTGTAGTTCTCGTTCCATCTTCTTTTGCATCAGATTTGTTAATCTCAATCGTCGTGTAGAATTATTGAGATTTTCTTTGAACAAGAATTTTATTTTTCTGTGCAATTTCTTTCCACCACGCAGAGGAAAAAGAATTAACAGGCATACAGAGATTCCTGAAAAATTATAGGAGAGAGAAGGATCAACTGAGAAGATTAACCCCCTTATTTTACTGCCTGATGAATCCGGATTTTCCGTGAGGCTTATCTTCGATAGTCTCAAAACAACGCTCTTTTATGAACTCATTACCGATACTATCACAGAACCCATCATTGCCAGATACCTCAGCTAATTTCTTTCGGCAGCTGTCGCGCGTGATGCCATCATCCAATAGTTGGCATACTTCAATATCAACGGTCGCAACAGCGATAGAATACAAGCAGGCCTGCTGTTTTGGCTTGGGCATAATCGGTTCACAGAGGGTGGTATTGTTTGTACTGACAGCAATAGTGTTAAAACAAGTAGCTTTCTGCTCCGCATCAGAAACCAACGAACAATCATCTCCTTTCTGGTTATTGATGGATAAATGGAAGAAACAATTATCTTTCCAATATTGGTCTTTGATCTTCAGACAAAGGCTGGGATCGTTCTGTTCCTCGGCAAATCTCCACTGACAATAACCTTTTGCTTTTTCTGATGAAACCAAGTTGCAAACAGAGAGATCATTTTTTTGAAAAGCAAGCTGAGATACACAGGAATCCCTCACGATCTGATCACTAATTTTGCTGCAACGGAGATGGTCAGCATAACAATTGTCTTTGGGCATGCCCTCCAGAGAAGCACAAGCAGTATCGGCGACAGCGCTCCCCGTCAACGAATCATCGTCAATGCTGCTGCAGCCGGCAACGACAAAGAGCAGGACAAGCATCCCTCCAATAAGCCACGTCTTCATGAAGAACTTTCGGGAGGGGTATCTCTTTTAAATCTTATGGAAGTGTAATATATCGGTTGAGAAGAACAGAAAGATATAAAAAAGGATCAAAATTACGCTTTCTATTGATGTGGGCGTGCCGGAGCGGTCAACGTGTTATCAGCAAAGGCGGATAATATGACCATACGGGATAGGCTTAGGTTAATCTCGCAGGTGTAATGAGCAGCAATGCGATGAAAAGAAGACACCTATTAGCTTAGTGCTTACTCAGGTTCAAATCCTGACGCCCACACCATTTCTTTGTGATCTCTTTTTTTTCTTTTTGATTGGGGGTTGATAAGGGCAGACTGCCCTTATGCGGGGTGCTTACTCAGGTTCAAATCCTGACGCCCACACCATTTTTTCTGGTCTCTTTTTTTTCTTTTTAATTTCAAACATTCTTAAACAACACAGCCACTTTCTTCACTCCAATCGCCAGAATAAACGAAGCGAGTCTCGGCCCTTTCTCTTTGTTGATCAAGACACGGTAGGCAGCTGCAAAAAAATCTTTGGGCTGTACATCATTATTCTTGCAGAGAATATACATCTCCTCGTGTAGTTCTGTGTCTATCCATGCTCGTTCAACTAACTTTTCAGCGATTTGATGAAGAAGCTTTTTTTCAGCAGGTGAAACTGTTGCCGTAGATTTTTCTTGCACGCTGAACGTAAATTCTTCCGGCGCGTGTTTTAAAAGCCAATTTTTCGCACATTCTGCTCTCGCCCGCAGTCTTTTGCGGTCATGTTCATTCTTTAATTCTTTCTCGAAGTAGGCAACTGTTTTATTTACATCTAAACTCTGGATCTGAAGCAGTGTCGTTAAATGGCGGAAGCCTGGCTGATAGGGAATCGTTTTCGGTATCGTTCCAATATAACTTAATTCGTAAGCTACTTTGTGCTTGACCGTCTCTTTTTCATTAGCTGTTTCCACGCCAAAGTAAATCCGTTCGCACTTATCAAAATCCTCATAGATTTTGAGGACATCAGCATCAAAGCTGATCGCAAACTCCTTGTTTGGCCGCGTACCGGCAAAAATGTATCTCGCAATTTCCGGCTCATAGATTTCCAGAACATCTTTCAAAGTGATCACATCTCCTTTAGAACTGGACATCTTTCCGCCGGCGCCTTTGATCGTGATAAAATCGTACATCACATACGTCGGTGCATCGCGGCCCCAGACAGCTTTGACAATTTTTTTGCCGGTATCGTAACTTCCGCCGACCGTAGAATGATCTTTTCCTCCTGGCTCGAAATCGACTTCTTCATAATTCCAGCGCATCGGCCAGTCGATACGCCATTTCAATTTGACCAATGGTTTTTTCTTGAAGTCAAAAGTCTCTTGGTGTCCACATTCACAGGCATACGAAACGGTGTATCCGCCAAGCCATCGTAATTCTGTTAATGTATCTTTATGACATTTCTCACAAAACATCGTGATCGGCAGCCAATGCTCATCAACTTCTTCTTCACGATATTCATTTAAGCATCCTTTGATCTGCTGATTATTTTCCAGTGCTTTCTTGATTTCATCTGCATATTCTCCGGAACGGTATTTTTTTGCTTGATACAAAAACTCCGGCTGAATTCCAACACGAGGAACGACCATCTCTACTTCTTTTTCGTGGTGTACGGCATAACTCTCATGGCAGCCGAACGGATCTGGTGTATCGACAATTGGAAAGCGCAGATGCCGCTGAAGAAGGTCCTGCTGAGGCATATTTTTGGGGACTTTACGAAAGACGTCATAATCATCCCAGGAATAGATGAAACGTACTTTCTTTCCGCGTTTTTCTAAAGCACGCTTGACGAGATCAACAGTAATTATTTCTCGAAAATTGCCGATGTGCACGGTGCCGCTGGGGGTAATTCCGGCAGCGACGGTATATGTTTTTTTATCTCCTTTCTCACGGATGATTTTTTCTGCGGCAACATCCGACCAATGATAGAACTGCTCTTCCGATTGGGGAGAAGCAGATTTTTGTCTTGTGTCCGTCTCTTTTCCGTTCGTTCTGACCATCGGGGGGATTAACCTTAGTTCATTATATAAACATTTCCTCGTTACTTTTATATACCATCCGGATATTCTCTATCCTATCAAAAAGAGGTTTATCATGTTCATCACCAGCTGCGGTAATTCTAAGCAATTGGCCCAAAGGCTCGCCAGAAAACTGAATGTTAAATACTCCCCATTGACCATCTCCGCTTTTCCCGATGGCGATACATACCTGAAATTTAACACGGCCGTCCGGGGAAAAGATGTTGTTCTTGTCCAAAGTTTCCAGCCCGACCCAGAAAAAAGCCTGCTCTCGGTTATTTGGGCGGCGGAAACAGCTAAAGATCTCGGAGCAAAGAAAGTCATTCTCGTTGCTCCTTATTTGGCGTATCTGCGGCAAGACAAACGTTTCCATCCCGGTGAAGCGGTCTCTTCGCGGATCATGGCAAAACACCTCAATTCTTGTATTGACAAGATCATCACGATCGATCCTCATCTGCACCGCTACAAATCATTGAAAGATATTTTTACCGTTCCCACCGTAAAATTGACGGCGAATCAACTGATCGGCCAATACGTAAAACGGAGAGTAAAAGATCCGGTAATCATCGGCCCGGATTGGGAATCGTATCAATGGGCAGAAGCGATTGCCAGAGAAATCGGCTGTGAACACACCGTCTTGAAGAAGACGCGGTTCTCGTCCCGCCGCGTGGCCAGCCGGATGGTAAAAGACATTACCTTAAAAGGAAAAAATGTGATTATCGTTGATGATATTATCTCTACCGGAAAGACGATGATCGAAGCACTGAAAAAAGCAAAAAAAGCGGGAGCAAAAAGCATTACGGCAATCGGCGTTCACGGGTTATTTGTAGAAAAAGGATTGGAGAAGATGAAAAAAGCAGGTTTTGACCGTGTCATCACGACAAATTGTATCGAGCATCCGACAAATCAGATTGATGTCGCACCATCAATTGCAGAAGCGTTGGTGGGAAAAAAGAGATAAACGGGGGTTGATTACTTCTTCCATCTCTCGATCATGCTCGTCCACCAATGATAAGGTCCTTTTTGTTCTTCTGTTGGTCTTTGACTTGCTTTACGCTCTAACGCTCGTTTCTTCCCCAAGCCACGTGCCCAGCTCTCAATGACATCTACCGTGACAATATTGGAGCGCTCAATACCCTCTACCGTGATGATATTGGAATTGATCCACTTCAACAGCTCGTTTAAATCGGCATCCAGCCGCCGCATTTCTGCAGTAAGACGCGTGCGAAGGGCCTCCGCTTCCTTGCTGTGCTTTCCTTTTGTTAGCAGTGACCGGAGAAGTTCTTCCTCTTTTTCAATCTCCCTGATGTCTTTTCCCAGTGCGCCGGTGTAATAAGAGGCTAATTTTTGGAGGTGCTTGTCGGCAATGGAAAGCTTTTTTGTCATCTTTTCCAGAAGAGGGTACTCGCCGCCGCCGGGAGGCAATTTCTCCAATACTTCGCTCGTCAGCTGACGTATCCGCCCTTCTCTCCGCGCTGTTTTTCTCTCCGTCCGCGCCAGCCATTTATAGACGTGAAGCATCTTGTTGGCATCCCGTATGGCTTGCTTCACGTGTCCCTGATCTTTTTCTAACTTTTTCAGCAAATCCGCTAATTCCCGGGCAAACTTGAATTCAGCGGCAAGAGAAATGATTGCATCCTTTGATGCTTTAGTCAATTTATTAAGTTCATCCATTCTGGGTCACCTCTAGGCATAGAGAATTTCTCTTGATTAATAAACATTTCTTCTTTCGGACTCCAGAACTTTCAATATTCAATTCCTCTCCGGGCAGAAACACCTTTTTCATAATAATGCTTATGTAGTTTCATCTCCGTGACCAAATCAGCCATCTCCACAATCTCGTCAGGGACATTTCTACCCGTTAAAACCAATTCGACGGATTCTGGCTTGTTGGCGAGCATATTCAAGACCAATTCCACATTGAGAAAGCCCAATGAGACGGCAACATTGATCTCGTCAAGAATGACCAGGTCATGGTGTCCGTCCATCACAACTTCCAGCGCTTTCTTGAACCCTTCTTCGATGTAATCGCGCTGAACATCGTCGTTGAGAAAGCAATAACGGCAGGTTCCACATTCAATATCTTCACGGATGACATCATACATTTGCTCCGGCCGTGTCTTGCCCAAAACATAGCCTTTGATCTTCATCTGTCTTAGCTGCTTGATGCAAGGACGGCCAAATTGAAAGATCTCAAAATGGGGGAGATAATTACGAGCAGCAACGTATTCTCCCGTGTATGCCCCGCCTTTCATAAATTGGATCATGCAGACTTTGAAGCCTTGGCCGACGGCGCGCAGGGCCAAGCCGAGAGAAGCTGTCGTCTTTCCTTTTCCATCACCAGTATAAACATGAATCAAGCCTTTCTTCATGAAACCCCTCTGCCCGAGAACGTCAATAGCCTTCGCCGATATTAATAACCTGATCTTCATAGCTGCCATCACGATAGGTCGTGATGCCCTTACATTTTGCCTTCCAGGCAAGAAGGTAGGCTTCTTCCACATCGCGGATGGACGCCGTCCACGGAAAATTGATTGTTTTGGAGATAGAATTATCAACATATTTCTGGAGAGTTGATTGCATCTTAATGTGCCATTCCGGAGAAATATCCTGCGCCGTGACAAAAACGTCGCGGACTTCTTTGGGAATTTCCTTAAAGCCCTGGATGCTCCCCGCTTTGGTAATCTTATGGATCAATTCGGGAGAATAAAATCCTCTTTCTCTAGCCACACGTTCAAACGTTTTATTGAGATAGATAAGGTCAGTATCTCCCAGGACGGTTCTCAAATACGAGATGGCAAACAATGGTTCGCAACCGGCAGAGGCATCAGCGAGGAGGCTGATCGTTCCCGTTGGAGCGATGGAGAGACAGGTGATATTGCGCATGGGTCGATTTGCCTTCTGATGTTCTGATCCAACCCAGGCAGGACACGCACCGCGCGCTTGAGCAAGTTCAGACGACTTTCCATACGTCTCCTCACGGATGAAAGAGAGCAGTTTATCAGCAAAAACCAAACCTTCTTCAGAATCATATTTGATCTGCAAGTTGCAGAGAGTATCAGCAAAGCCCATGATCCCCAAGCCAAACTTTCTGGTCTTCTTTGTCTGATCTTCTATTTTCTTCTTGGGATAGCTATTCATATCGATAACATTGTCGAGGAAATGGACGGCTGTCCGGACCGTTTCCCGCAGTTCATCCCAGAGCAGGTCTCGGTTCTTCTCGTCGATGAATTTAAGCAGGTTGATTGAACCAAGAGCGCAGCCTTCATAAGACAGCAGCGGCGCTTCACCACATTGGTTTGTCGTTTCAATATCACCAAGATGCTTGGCCGGATGCTTGCGATTGATCTCGTCGATGAACAGCAATCCGGGATCGCCGGTTTTCCAGGCATTTTGGGTGATCATGGCAAAGACATCGCGCGCACGTAATTTGCCGACATATTTGTCGGTGCGCGGGTTGCGGATGAAATAATCACGGTCTTCATCAACCGCCCGCATGAACCGGTCGGTGACCGCAACAGAGATATTAAAATTTTTCAACGACTTTTTGTCGCGTTTGGATTCGATGAAGCGGATGATGTCCGGATGATCAACACGCAAGACGGCCATGTTTGCGCCGGGACGGATGCCCCCCTGTTTGATCACCTCGAGGGCAGAATCGTACACTCCTAGAAAAGCCACCGGTCCGGACGCGACGTGAAGATGTGTTTTCACTTTATCTCCACGCGGCCGCAGGCCGGAGAAGCTAAATCCCGTTCCCGAACCGCGCTGATGGATCAGAGCCGCATCGCGCAGCGTGCCGAAGATGCCCTCCATGGAATCATCGACGGGAAGGACAAAACAGGAGCTAAGTTGTTGTGTTTTCGTGCCGGCATTCATCAATGTCGGTGAATTGGGAAGAAAACGTAAGTCTGCAAGTGCGGCATAAAATTCCTGTTCTGTTTCCTGCACCTGCTTTTCTGTTGCTTTGTACAATGCATCTGCTCTGGCGATATTTCTGGCTACTCGCAGCAGCATCTGCTGGGGTGTTTCCAGAAGCAGGCCTTGCTCGTCTTTGAGAAGATATCTTCGCTCCAGGATCTTGAGTGCTTGCGGTGAGAATGAAAGATTGCCTTCCTCACTGCGTGCGCCCATGATCAGTGTCTTGCGGTTGTGCTCCTCATTTTTTCGGTGATAATGGAGGATGTACGCTTTGGCTGTCTTGGCATGTCCGCGTTCGATCAGAATTTTTTCGGTCGTATTTTGAATCTCCTCGACCGTCGGAATGGAACTTTTACACTCCTGCTCCAGCTTGGCAATGATCTCTTTGGCCAATTCGGCAGCCCGCTCCCGATCTTTTCCACCAACAGTTTCTGCGGCTTTAAAGATAGAATCGACTAATTTTTCAAAATTAAAGTCAACGAGTCGTCCATCACGTTTGGTGACTTTGCTAAACAAAGAAATCAATTTTGGATTTTCGGTGGCGGTCATTATCTTATCTAAAAGAGAGGAGAGTTTTTAAGTTTAACGATGGAAAATGCTTAATAGAAAAAGTCGTCCGCTTGGCCTGAAGATTGACCGTGGGAAGCGATTTTTAGGAACAGGCGCGAAAACGATAAGATTGAATGGCTGGTTCTGTAACCTTAAACACAACTGGTTTTCGCCACGGTCAATGGCCAGGAGGACTTTTTCTCCAGAGCCGATGGAGGAACACAATCAATTTTCTCTTCCATGTTCTTAACCCCTCTATTCATCCTAACTACATCCTGTCGTCTGGCCGCAAATCTCGCAAAGCATACACGTCCCATTTTGCCGCAGCTGCGTCGCCCCACAACCGGAACATTTCTCCCGCCCATCCTGCGCAGAGACGGGAGAAGGTCTGGCCGACGGAGAAGAAGCGGACACTGAAGATGGGAGAGAAGACAGAGAAGAAGAAAGAACTTCATTTTCCCCCCCTTCCTCAACACACTCCTCCAGAAATTGGGCTAACTCTTCTAAGACCGGATGACCACGAAGAGTAAGACCTTCGGCACAGATCGTCGACACCGGTGTTCCCTGCTTAAGATTGAAGTTGACCATTTTCAAGATCGTACTCAGCATCACTTCCTGCACCGGAGTCATTCCGGCCATACGCACGGCGACATTTTCCAGCTTCTGATCGCGAAGACGAGCAGAAAACTGCAGGGTACGTGGCCCGATGCTTACTTTCTTTCTGATCTCTACGGAAGAAGCGGCTACGGGTTGAGGCTCTGCGGGACTTTCCAAGAGTGCTTTCAATTCAGGGAATTCATCCAACGTCGTGTTCAGCGGCTGGGATAGCTTGCATCCATCGCGATATAACGCCACCGCTTTGATCATCAACGTCCAGGAATCGTAATAAGCCTGTTTAATCTGTTCGATCGTCCAATCATTAGGCATATTGATTGTCTTGGAAATAGCGCCAGAGATGAACGGCTGGGTGGCGGCAAGCATCTTCAGATGGCCGTAGGGATGAATGTAGCGTGTACCTTTGCTGCCGCATTTATTAGCGCAGTCAAAGACGGCATAATGCTCTTCTTTAAGGTGTGGCGCGCTTTCCAGAGTCATCGTCCCGCAGATATATTCATTTGCGGAGGCAATCTGTTCATTGCTGAAGCCAAAAGCATTGAGAATATCAACAACACCTTGTGCTTTGCTTTTCTCCAGCATAGTGTTATACATCTCTTTGCCCAGCGTCCACGCATTGAAACAGAAACGGATATCCATGGTATTACGCAGTTCTTTCTCTACGGCGTTGATCTGCTGATCCGATAGGCCTTTCTGGCGAAGGGTATCCCGATTGATCTGCGGACTACCATCAAACGTGCCGCGGCCAAGACAATAGGTAACGATGTCATCGCATTGATCTTCCGTATAACCCAGCCGGGCTAATGCTTTTGGCACAGATTGGTTGACGATCTTAAAGAAGCCGCCGCCGGCTAATTTTTTATATTTGACTAGGGCATAATCTGGTTCAACACCGGTCGTGTCACAGTCCATGACGAGGCCGATCGTTCCCGTCGGAGCCAATACCGTGGCTTGAGCGTTACGGAAACCATAGCGATCCCCCCAATCGACAGCATTATCCCAGGCATCATGCGCAGCATCTAAGAGGGGACGAGGACAGAGATTCTGACGAATGGCCTGCGGCTTGATGCTTAATCCCTGATACTCCGCGTTATCGTAGGCGGCGGCGCGATGGTTGCGGATGACCCGCAGCATATGTTCACGGTTGCGTTCATAGCCTTCGAAAGGACCGAGGACTTTTGCCATCTCCGCAGAGGCAGCATAGGCATCTCCCGTCATGATTGCCGTAATGGCGCCGGCAATCGCTCTTCCTTGATCGCTATCATAAGGAATCCCCCAGAGCATCAGAAGCGTACCGATGTTCGCGTAGCCCAACCCTAATGTTCGAAAGACAAAACTTTTCAGTGCGATCTGTTCCGAAGGGAAATGCGCCATCAAGACGGAGATCTCTAAAGCGATCGTCCAAAGACGGATCGTGTGGCGATACCCCTCGATGTCAAAGTCGTTATTGTCTTCATTATAGAACTTGACCAGATTGATCGAAGCGAGATTACAGGCGGTGTCATCTAAAAAATTATACTCAGCGCATGGGTTACTTCCATTAATCCTGCCGTCTTCCGGACAAGTATGCCATTCATTGAGCGTCGTGTCGTATTGGATTCCCGGATCAGCAGAAGCCCAGGCACAATAGCCAATATCATTCCACAGTTTAGCCGAAGAAACCGTTTTGATCGTTTCGCCGTCCGTCCGAGCTTTGAGTTCCCATTCACGGCCATTTTCCAGCGCTTCAAAGAATTCATTAGGGATACGTACAGAATTGTTGCTGTTCTGTCCAGAGACAGTAAGATACGCCTCGGATTCGTAATGGGTATCGAATTCTTTTAATGGAAGAGTATATCCCTGACCGGCGAGAGCGACAGCACGGACAAGGTAATTAACAGGGATATGATGTTGAGCTGCATCTTTGAGTGCCGCTTGTACTTGTTGATCTTGAAACGGGTTTTCTTTCCCTTTAGAAACTTCAATAAGGTGAGATAATTTCTGCCGGAGAGTCTTACTGCCGGCTACTAAGTCCGCAACTTTTTCTTCCTCACGGACTTTCCACCAGATAAAATCTTCAATTTCCGGGTGGTCTAGATCGAGCGAGAGCATCTTTGCAGCCCGACGCGTTGTACCGCCGGACTTGACACTCCCCGCCGCAACATCAAAGATTTTCAGGAAGCTCATCAAGCCGGAACTGCTTCCTCCCCCGGTCAGTCTTTCTCCCCTTCCCCTAATCTTGGAGAAATTACTTCCTGTGCCGCTGCCATATTTGAAGATACGTGCTTCCCGCGTGAGCAAGCTGAAGATGCCGCCATCGCGGACAAGATCGTCATTGACCGATTGGATAAAGCAGTTATGAACGACAATCCCATTTCCCAGGAATTTTCCGCTCTCCGTCTGAAGATCATACACTTTCTTTATTCCCATCTTCTCAATGGAGAGAATAGTTTCTTCCCGGATAAGAGGCAATGATTTTCCCCTAAGAACAAGCTGATTAAGTAACATCAATTTCTGCTGTTTTTCTTCACTGATGAAACCAATTTGTTCCTGATATAATTCTCGAGCACTGCCGTAGGCAATAATCACCTGACTAGTTCCGACCCTATTCTCTCGCAAATCACTATTTTTGGAAATTCTGGCATAAATTCCGAGAGAATTTAAAAGTTGAAGTACTTCAAATGAAAGCTGTGGAGACGAAGTGGTTAAACAAATATCTCCAGAATTTCGCTCTTCATCAACCCTGATTCTTACACAACCATCTGCCTGAAAGAGTGCTTTCAAGAATTCTCTTTTTTCTTGCGGGGCACCAAGTATTATCCTTCGAGGGACACATGCGGTAGCACTTCTCTTGTGGAGGAGTTCATACTCCCCTATAAAAGCATGAATTTTCTTACCTGAGAGATGAATTCTCTTGCCATCTATGGCACTACTTTTAGTTTTAAATGAGGTTACCCAGTAAGTCAATTCATCCCCGAAAACTTCTTCTAAATCACCCAGAATTGAATTATACTCGTCTTCATTAATGGTTATTATTTCCATACGCATGACTTTCTGATAAATACCAACCGATCCATCCCCGACAACCCATCCTGCTAAGCGTGCTTTGGCAAGATCTCGGGAAAATACATTCTTTTCTTTGACATCGAGAAGTAACGGTTGCTGCACTTTATGACCAATACTGAGTGATTTTACTTCACTCCATTGATATTCTCCTCCCCACTTTTCGCTTGAGAGAACAAGGTGGTCTTCCGTAAGGTCAATATAATTCCCATTTTTAGTGGTAATCCGATAGACCTCTTTTTCACCGTTATCTTGAGTTGCGAGAATTTTCACAAACTTCTCCCCATCAAAGATCTTGAGCCCAGCGAGTTTATGTTCGACAATTTCACCAATAAATTTAGTGCCCTCTTCCGTATAAACTTGAGTAAAATACTCTGCGCAAGCATGAGGCTGACTTCGGGTGTAGGCATCTTTAGAAAATTCCAATTTTTTCGTAACGGGATCGACATAACTATGGCCTTGCGCTGGACCAGTCAGTCCGTATGCCCAATGCAATCCCGTTGTAAACCACTGCGGGCTATTTGGAGCAGCAACCTGGCCGATGATCATATAAGCCATCTCTTCATAAAAAATCTGTGCGTCCTGTGCTGAAGCAAAATAACCATATTGTTCTCCCCAATGGCGCCAGCAGCCAGCGATACGGTGGGCAACTTGTTTGATGCTCGTCTCGCTCCCGGTAATCACTTTCCCGCTTTCGTCTTTAAGAATCTCTCCTCCCTCATTACGCAGTGGAACACCAGCTTTCCGAAAATATTTTTGGGAGAGGATATCGGTTGCCACTTGGCTCCAGAAAACCGGGACTTCTACATCGTGCATTTCAAAAACGGTAGATCCATCGGAGTTCTTGATCACTGAACTCCGTTTATCATAGGTAAACTGGTCAAAAGGACTTACCTTTTCTTTAGTGAAGTAACGCTTGATGGTTAAGCCGCGCGGACTGATAGTAGAAGTATTCCCTGTCGTTTCGTAACTATTTTCTTGATCCATATTCACACACCTCTTTGTTCTAAAAATAGGATAGCATCATCTATCCTCTTTTTGGTCTATCCTCATTTTTGACGAAACGTGTCCAGCCCCCTGTACCGTTCGTTGATGGAAAATGGAAGTCGGGATATTTAAATAGTTTTTACTGTTGGGATGTGTAGTTTGAGATATATATCATTAATTGTACTGAAAAAAAGTTGTAAACTATAAACTAATAATCAATAGAGAAGTTTGAAAAATAGTAATTTTGGCAGATAGATTGTTTATTTCAGGCTAAAATTACGACTATTTCAAATTCTCTTGAGAAGTTTGTAAATCAATAATTGAATTATTCAAACTTCTCAATATAAAAAAGAATATTCTTTTACTGATTTGGATTAAGATTATATTCTCGAATGTTTCGGGAGATGACCTAGGACAGCTCGGAACCGCAACCTTAAAATACAATTAAGACTATTCTTCCCTCCATGTCCGTCACATCAATCATCCTTCAAGCTCTCTACTATTTTCTCCCCGCGTATATCGCCAACATGGCGCCAGTCTTGTTCCAAAAAGTGCCTTTCCTCGCTACGCCGATCTGGGAGAAGAAGTTAGGAAAGAATAAGACCTGGCGGGGGGTAGTCGCTGCTGTCCTCTGCGGGATAGTCGTCTTTTGGCTGCAAAAAAGGGCCTACACCGCTGGCTTTACGTCACTGGCAATTATTGATTATGCTGATTTTTCGGTCTTGCTCGGATTCTTGCTGGGTTTTGGTGCGATTATCGGCGATGCCGTGAAGAGTTATTACAAACGCAAAGCCGGCATTAAGCCGGGAGAGCGCTGGCTGGGATTTGATCAGCTAGATTTTGTGGTTGGAGGGCTCATCTTTTCTTTTTTGCTGTATGTGCCACCGATAGAAGTAGCCGTGGTCTTGTTCTTAGCAACGCCCTTCCTGCACATTGCGACAAATCATCTGGGTTATTGGTTAGGGATGAGAAAAGTAAAGTTTTAGATGAATATAATTCTGTTTAAAGTCATGCCAACATTTAAATAGAATAAAATTTGACAATTACTAATGAGAAGAGTATTCAAAGTGTTGTTGTTAGTCTTTGTAATTTTGATCTTGTTCATAACAGTAACTCTTTTTCCAGTACCAAAGTCCACATTACTGGAATTGGAGGATTCAGTTTTACTGAAGTACAAGGAAGATGCCAATTGGGGAAACTTTATTGATATCAAGATCCTCAATGATGGCTCGATTGAGATTATTGACTCCCTAACGCTAAAAGAAAGGGTAGTTAAGACAAAGATATCAGATCAAAAATTACAAGAGCTAAAAAAGCTCATCAATTCAAAAGCGTATTCTTTAGAAACAGAATCGTTATTGGGCACAAGACTAAACATGGATTGTTTTGACTGCGGGAGTACATCCTATTGGATCAATCGGAACGGGAAAACAATTCTGATCTCCCCAGAAACAGAAATGGCAGATTTGATTGAGTCTATTCGTGAAGAAGCACTTTCTCAGCTTGAGAATAACAAAGTAAGAGAAAATATTATCGAACAAACACCCTTGCCGAGCTAATGAAAAAGCTCAAGTAAAAATACCAGTCTAAACTTTAAGATTCTTTTTTTGCATTACCCAGACCAACTGCAGTGCCAAAGTATAGACACCAATCACGCCGGCGGGGAAATGGGCTGGCGCCGTAAAACGGGAAAAAGCATAGAACAATTGTCCCAGAAAGATCAGTCCGGCGATGATGTAAGCAAAATAATCTTGGGTAACGACGGCAATCTTGAGGATGAGCAGGACGCCGATCAGCTGGTCAGAAGCGTGGTCGAGATATTTGCCAAACGTGCTGGCGGTGCTGGCTCGGGCGATGACCCCGTCAATCCCGTCCAAGATCAGATGAAGCAGGCTGAACAAAATGAAATAAAAGTGATTTTGCAGGAGGAAATACACTGTCCCCAGCCCGGCAAGGAAAGAAAAGATTGTCATGACATTAGCGCTGATCCGGCAGCGAAGAAAAAAAGTGCCCAGCCAAGGTAACTTTTGGGAACGATAAACCCGGAATTTCTCGACCCACTGCTCCATGAATGTAGCCATGAGAAAATATATAAAGAAACCACTATAAAAAGGTTCTGATGACATTATACAATCCAGAACTGGAAAGAGCAGTTGCCAAGATTCAGGAGATCGGAGCGAAAACAGTCTGTATCCAGCTCCCCGACGGGATGAAGCCGGAAGCGCAGACCATTGCCGATCGGCTGGGCGCGGAAACGGGAGCAAGGATCCTGATCTGGCTGGGCAGTAATTTTGGCGCCTGTGATATCCCTTTAGGATTACAGCGAATGAATGTTGATCTGTTAATTAGCTGGGGGCATAATAAGTTCAACAAGAAGGTGGAAGGATGGTAGACAGACAAATATTACATGGAGAGTTTAAGTGGTGAGAGTTAATGATACTATTTAATATCTCAAAAAAACCTAAAAAGAATGAAAACACAAACATACCACGTGATTATTGAACAAAATGAAGGCGACGGTTTTATTGGGAAAGTCGCAGAGCTACAAGGCTGTCTTAGTCAAGGTGATACTCTAAATGAATTAATCAAAAATATACAAGAAGCTATCGAATTATGTTTAGAAGTACAACGAGGAGTAAATTAACCATCCATGCAAACTCTCTTCTTAGACGCACCCTATACTGGAAAAGTGGAACTCTCTCCCGAAACATTAGACTATCTGAAGAAGAAAAAGTATCAGACCGTCGGCCTTTATGCCTCTGTTCAATTTGTCAATCAATTGGATCGAGTACGAGAGCAATTAGAGAAAGAAAAGATGAGCGTGATTACATCCAAAGCAGACCGAACACAGGTTATTGGTCAATTATTGGGCTGCGACAATTATCATCATTCACTGAATCTCTCCGCAGCAGAAGAGAAAGAGATCGACTGCTACCTCTATGTCGGCGATGGCCGATTTCATCCGTTGGCGTTAGTCTACAGCCAGAAAGATGCTCCGAAAAAGAAAGAGATCGTCGGCAATGACCCCATCAGCAAGAGCCTGTTTTTAGTCAGCGCGGACGATGTTAAAGTGATCTTGGCCAAGTACCGCAGCTCTCTGATGAAATTTCTCACTGCAAAAACCCTCGGCGTGATCACGACGATCAAGCCCGGACAAGAGCAGTTCCGCCCCAGTTTAGCTTTGGAGACAAAATATCCCGACAAGCGATTCTATCATTTTATCGATAACGTCGTCTCTTTCGACCAACTGGAGAATTTTCCGTTCATTGAGGTCTGGGTCAATACCACTTGCCCAAGAGTAGGATTTGACGATCAGGAGAAGTTTGTGAAAGGAGTTATTAATCTCAATGATGCGCTGGAAGCGGAAAAGATTTTGGGGGAAGAGAGAGCATGAGCAACGATCCGCTTAAAGAAGAAGAAGAAAAAGAAAGAGAACATAAAAGAGAAATATACAATCGATTAAAATCCATGTCTCCGTTGTGGGGGAAAATCTATAATGCGGCTATTCGTGTAGGGGTATTTGTCTATGCTTTTTTGTATCTCTGCAGCGGAAAAGAAGACGCAGTTCAGATTTGGAGAGCTCTCTCTTCCAAAAGACATCGGATTGGCTTGCTAGAAGGGGCTGTTCTCGGGTCTTCTTTATGGATTCCCCAAGAAAATGGTATTGTAGAAAAGATGGCTGCTCCTCCGGGAAGATGGTGTGGCTATGACCCTTCACGCTTGGTAAAACTGCGAACAAGTGTAAAAGAATGTACTGGAAGATTGGAGGCAATCTTGGATGAGTATACTCTGGATGAAACCAGAGATCAGAGCGATCTGACCCCAACTGGAACATACGATCTTCTGGATTGGCACACTTTCTTGAACATTGATTCTGTGGGGATAGAAAAAGCAGAGCGCATCGGTTTAGTCCAAGAAACGACCTATGCCACTGCGTTTACAAAATTAGGATTAAGCGAATATTTAACTTCAATTGAGATCGTTGGCGCGGCCAATGATAAAATTTGGGAGGTGACCCCCAAAGGAAACGGGATAGTCTACCTCTTCAATGATGGTGGGGAGGAGAAGAAATTGCCGGATGGTTCTCCCGAAAGGGGAAGCCTTCTTCCTCAATTCTAATCTATAACTGGGCCCATAATCGATCTCCCCTTTTCTTCCTGGGCTTTCTGAATGGACTGATCCGGCAGCGTTCATGGCGAGGCTCTACCGGTTTGAGCTGTAAGCACCGTCGATAAAACAAAAGGTTTAAATACTAAAAACTGTTTCTCTTCTCCATAAAATCAATATAAAAAGAGGTGTAATGAAAAATGGCAGAAGTTGTTGCAAAAACGAATATTAAAAAAGCAAAGGGATATCTCTATTTCTTGGATAAGAGTGGACATGTCTGCCGCGCCGAGATGAGCCGCGCCGGAAGAACAAAAGGAAAAACAAAAAAAGAAGTTGTGGCGAAGTGTGGCGTCAAGAAAGTTTCCGGCTACCTCTATTTCGTTGACAAGAAAGGAAATGTCAGCCGGGCAATGATGGCGCGCGGGCGCAAGGGCGGCAAGAAGAAAGCCGCGCATAAGAAAAGAGCAGCCCCTAAGAAAAAAGCGCATCATCGAAAAGCTGCACACAAGAAGAAGCGGATGTAGGTTTCTTTTTTATTTGTATTTGTTTAGCTGGCGGCAAGGCCAAGCGGTGTATCCGCAGAGACTTTGTTCTTAGCTAGGTGCGGAAATCTTCTGGTTCACCGCGAGAGGCAGAAAATATCTTTGCCGATTTCCGCGCGGATACACGGCCTGTCGGAAAAGCTAAACAAATACTTTTGCCGATTTCCGCGCGGATACACGGCCTGTCGGAAAAGCTAAACAAATACTTTTATTTTATTTTATTTTAAATGATTATTATTCAGTAGTAGGTTATTTAAATAAGCAAATTTTTCATTGTTTTATGGAAGACCAAAGTCAATTTCCCCTAGAGATGATTATAGCAGATGTTACAAAAGCGATCAAGAGTGTTAATAATAGATCAGAAGAAACAGATGTAGAAGATGTAGATGAATCACTTTCACTGGCTTTAGATTTACTCCATGACAGAATAGAAAAAGGAAACTATGCTTCTAAATTCGAATACTTTGTGCGTACAGATCGTTCTAGATTAGAACGTAAACGTATTCCCTGGAATCGGGAAATGGAGGCTGTTGATGAATTCTCCTCTTGGGACAGAGATATCAGCGGCAGAGAACAATTGGAAGAAGCATTATCCAAAATCCAGAAAAATATTAAGGGGTTGAGTAATCCTCATGATAATCCAGTTAAATATGCGGATTTATTAAGTAAATCGGGAGATCTATTAATTAGATTAGGAAGATCTGATGAAGGAATAAGCGCGATTATAAAGTCAATTGATTTAAATCCTCTTTACAAAGATAACTCTTCTCTGAAATTTAATACAATCGGAAGTGCATATGCAAGAGCAGATAAATGGTTAGACGCAGTAGAATATTTCCAGAAATCTATTGAAGTCAGGATTGAGATTCCGTTTTCAAAAATGTTTGACCCAGACTATTTTATGAGAGATGATCTGAGAATTAAGACAGCTTCAGAAGATGTAGCCGCAGAGTTTCAGATGCTTGGAGCTATCCTCGATACTAGATTCGGCAACTATGAAGAAGCAATAAAAATGTACGAAACCGCAATCCGTTTATGTCCTACTAATGATTACACATATTCTCTTCATTTTAGTGCTGGATCTTGTTATGGTCTTCTTGCAAATTTCACGAAAGCCATATTACACTTCGGAGAGGGAATTAAAAATGCTCCAGAAGTATTATATCAATATCCTTATTTTGCAGTTGCATTAGCAGATATCGGCAGAGCCGAAGATGGAATTAAATTATTAAAAGAATTAGAATCTTAGATAATAAAGAATTGGAGTATCTTAACTATGTGTCCTTTTTAATGGAGTCACTCCAGAGGTCATAGAATACTCAAAATGAACTTTTTTTAAATGTTGTTACTATTTGGAAGCAATTGTCCGATTGTATTTCATTACAATAATATTAAAGAAGGGGTCTGAGAACACAAATTCATGTCCGCAGTTTCTCCTCTCAACAGATTAAACGACCTTTCCGCTCAGGAATGGCTACGCTTTACGAAGACCTGGTTTGTCCATAATCCCCCGCCGCGGAAGAAAGCAGAACTGCTCCACCCGGCCAAATATCCCGAGAAGATGATCGAGGAGTTTGTCCGCTTCTTCAGCAAAGAGGGCGGAATTGTCTTTGATCCATTTCTGGGAACGGGCAGTACGCTTGTTGCCTGTCATAAGAGCAATAGAAATGGCATCGGTATTGAACTGCAGGAGAAATATGCCAAGATTGCGCGAGAGAGGATACAACTATTAGAATCACAATTAAAGTTGGATGAGCAAGGAAGCAAACTGAAAGCGAAACAAGTTGTCCTGCAGGGGAATTCTGCGGAATTAGATCGGTATTGGAAAGAATACAGTTTACCGCTGGTTGATCTGGTAATTACGTCACCACCCTATGGGCCGATGCTTAATAAGAAAGGGTTGGTTTCTAAAGCACGCGAGGAAGAGGGCTTAGATGTAAAGTATAGTGAGGATCAAAACGATTTAGGAAATGCGAGCGGCTACGATGATTTCTTGCAGAAGTTGATGCACATTTTCGCGCAAATGAAGCCGTTAATTAAAGAAGAAGGATATCTCGTCGTTATCCTCCAAAATTACATGGACAAAGGAGAGTATAAGATGCTGGCCTGGGATTTTGCGCGGGAGATGGCTAAAGAATACCAGCTGCGCGGAGAGAAAATCTGGTGTCAGGACAACAAGACTTTGTATCCTTACGGGTATCGTTATAGTTTTGTCCCTAATGTTCACCATCATTATTGTTTGATTTTTAAGAAGAGAAAGGAGCAGGAATAATATGTTGGAAGCTAAAGAGGAGAAGCGGCTAGCACTCCATCAAGAAATTCTTTCCTCACTGCTTCCTATCTTCGAACAACAAGCAGCACAAAAGATCAACATTGAAGGCTGGGCAAAGCAAGGCAGAAATGTCCAGGTCAAGAAAGATAATTTTGTCCATTGCTGGATTACCGAAGAAGCGTTCAAGCAGATCCTGATCAAAGAAAACAAATGGTTCCGCAACCGAGGGTTATATTTTGGGGACGCAGCCGGTGCAGGAGTTGATTTCATCGTGAAAATCGGCGGGAAAGAAGTGAGTATCGGCCTGCGCAGTATCGCGGAAGATTCATTGAATAAATGGAAAACGGTGCCTTATCCTGATGACCGCTTCCAATATGAGAAAGAAAAAATTGCCGATTTCCATGTTGTCTGCCAGCGGCAGGGAAATGTTACTTTTTTCTTCGGGATGATCTCAAAAGAAGAATTATTGACAGAATTAGCAAAATCAAGAAGATTATATAGTCCAAAGAACCAGGAATATTTTAGAGTTGTGCCGTTGGAGAAATTTAGATTAGAGTTGCTGCAGGAAATGTTAACAAAAATGAGCTGAGAGTATTTCCTCCAGAACCATTTTAAAGTACGTCCGAAAATAGGAGAAGATGAGAACACTTCCTTCTTTCAGCAGCAAGGCTTTCTTCGCGCCGATGGCCGGCGTGAGCGATCCCGCACTGAGATTGATCTGTAAAGAGCTGGGGGCAGGATTAGTCGTTACCGAATTTACGAACATTCATGCCATCATAGCCAAAGACAAAGCCGGTGATATTCAAGAATTCATTGAATTTTCCGATCAGGAACGCCCTCTCTCCGTCCAGCTCTTCGGCTCTGATCTGGCTGCTTTACAGAAAGCAATCAAGATCGTCGAACCCTATTTTGATATTATCGATTATAATATGGGCTGTCCTGCCCCGCACATTACCCAGCAGATGGCCTGTTCTGCCTTACTACAACATCCTGATCTGACCCGGGCCATTTTCCGGACGATGGTCGCCGCGACAGATAAACCAGTAACGGTCAAGATCAGAGCCGGCGTGGACAAGCCAGATAAGTATCTGGAAATAGGCAGGATCGCGGAAGAAGAAGGCTTGGCGATGATCACTCTCCATCCGCGAACGGTAAAACAAGGCTATGCCGGAAAAGCGGATTGGTCCCTCATCAAGAAACTAAAACAGGAAGTGGCTCTTCCCGTCTGCGGTAATGGCGATATCAGAACTCCCGAAGAGGCCAAGAAGATGCTCGACGAGACGGGCTGTGATTATGTGATGATCGGACGGGCGGCGGCGCAGGATCCTTATCTTTTTGCCAAGATTAACCATTATCTGGAGAAAGGTCATTATTTTGAAATCTCTCCGCGTAAAAGATTGGATCTTTTTTTCCGTTATCTGGAATATACGGCAAAGTATCCGACGATCAAGCCGGCGAATCTAAGGATGCAGGCGATGAACTTCTCTAAAAGCCTTCCCGGAAGCAAAGAATTGCGTGGAAGATTATTGAATGCGAAAGACCGAGATGCGATTAGAGAGACGATGAAATCGTTTTATGATCTGTTCAAAGATTGAACAAACCGGTGGATCTCCGCGACGGCTTTCTCGATAGAATCGCTGTTGATCTCTGCCGAGAACTGAATGCCGCGGAGCGTATGCCCATAGAGCAGGTCATAATAATCTCGCAAGAGAATCTTAACCGCACGGACATAATCTTTTTCTTCCAAAGCGTGGAGCACTTCTTCTTTGTTTTTTTTGCCGATCACTTTCCAGAGAGATTGAGTCACTTCTTTGATCTTAGGGATGTTCTCTTCTTTGAGATATTCCTCAACTGCGGCCTTGGCGCGCAAGTCAAAATCTCTGCTGATCAGGATTTTTGTCCCACTGTTCATCGCCTTCCAAAGAACGGCAGGGATCATCAGGTCGCCAATCTTTCTGCCTTCGCCTTCAACGAAGATATAATCGGCATCTTTTAATTCATCCAGCCGGCGCAGCAGCAGATTCTCAAACATCTTTTGCGTCCTGGGCTGTAACCCGACAGCCCCATATAAACTGCCCCGATGCTGGGCCAAGCCTTCCAGATCTAAAGAGGGCGACAATTTTTGTAATAGATCGGTCTTTCCCGTACAGGTCAATCCGCAGAGAACAATGAACTTTGCGGTCAAGGGATAGTTATACAGCCGTTCGCGGACATATTCCCGGTATTTCTTATAGCCGCCTTCCAGCTGCCGGACATTATAGTCGAAAGATTCGAGTAAAGAAGTTACGGTTCGTGAGCGCATCCCGCCGCGCCAGCAATAGACGATAATCTTTTTGTCTTTATATCTACTCGCTTCTTTTATAAACAGCGGCATCTTCTTAGAGAAGAATTCGATACCCTGTTCGATGGCTTTTTCCTGCGAGACCTGTTTATAGATCGTGCCGACGACGGCGCGTTCTTCATTGGAGAGAAGAGGGAGATTGACCGCGCTCAGAACGTGATCTTCGGCGAATTCTTGAGGTGTCCTGGTGTCGAGGAAAACGATTCCTGGCTCTTTCAAAGCTTCTTCGACGTTTATTTTCGTGACCATTGATGGTTAAAAATGGGGGGTATTGTTAAATATTTGCTTGAAAAAGCATAATTCAAGTACCAATCAATTCAGGCACTAATTCTTCCCAAAATTCTCACCGCAATTCACTTTTAGAAACCCTACCTGAAAAAAACCAAGCCCTTGCGGGCCTGGAAAAAGGAGGTGTACAAAGGACCTTGTCCTTTGAACCTCTTTTCCAAGCGTTGTTGGAAAAAGAGGCGTAAAAAGCGGCATCGGGGATACGATGCACACTTTTCGTAGATGTTTCAGGGTTGTCTAGCTGAGGATATCCATTCTTAATAAAGCACTTATGCTACCCCTGTCCAGAAGCCGATTGGAGAAATGAGTACCACAATCTTTTTAAACCCTTGCCCTTGTTCTTACTCTAAAATAGATATAGGAGGCGGTTTATTCATGTTTAGGTTGTTTTATACCCCTGATTGGTTCAACGGTCTTGATCTTGTGTTTGATACAGTAAGCTTGTTCATCGCTTTGCTCATCGCTGCATACAGCTGGCGGCTCTATCGCATCCATCAGGAGAATAAATATGGCTACTTTTCCTTCGCGTTTATCTTGATCGGCCTGGCCTTCGCGGCAAAAATGGTCATGGCCGGTCTATTGTATTATGCGCCGCTGCGCAACGCGGCGACAGCAGTGCTCATCCCTGTTGTGGGAAAAGCCGCAACGGGAATCAATTATTCACAGCTCTTTTTCCGCACCGGTTTTTTTGTTTCGATGGTAACGATGCTTGGCGCCTGGCTTTTGCTCTTTTTTGTCTCTCAGAAAAAAGAGGGGCGCTTAAAAAGATATTACGAAGTAAGCCAGATTGCCCTTTTTGTCTATCTGCTCCTGCTCATTTCCATTGTCAGTAATTTCAAGTATCAGGTTTTCTATTTAACCAGTTCAGTTATTCTGGGGATGACCGTCCTGAACTATTACAAGAATTTCCTCAATACTGATCGCAATCGGAATGCTTGGCGCGTCATGCTCGCCTTCCTGCTGTTCCTTTTTGCCAATTTCGCGTTCATCTTTGTCTTTATTTTTCCAGGATTGTATGTGCTGGGGGAGATTTTCATGGTCGCCGGCTTTTTGGTCCTGCTTAAGACCTATGCCCAGATCCAGCAGGGGAAGATGAAGCTGTTTGCTTCCCAGAACCCAAAAAAGAGAGATCCAGTAAGAGATTCAGTAAGAGATCGAGTAGATTCCGTAAATAGAAAGCCGGTAAAACATAAGGTTCCTTTCCCAAAACCACGAAAAATGGTGGCAAATTAATGTCAACCCGACGTTCACGTCTGGAACTGATCTTTGATATTCTCTTAGCCATCCAGAACAAAGGCGGCCGGATTAAGCCGACGCATCTGATGTACAAGTCAAATCTTTCTCATAAGCTCTTGAATGCCTATCTCGAGGAATTGCTGGAACGGGAATTAGTCCGGGTTGATGAGGAAACCAGCAAAAAGAAGCTGAAGAGTACTAAGACAGTAGTGATTACTGAAAAAGGACTGAGTTTTCTTGCAGAATTTCGCAGGATGCGTGAGTTTACGGATGCTTTTGGGCTGTAATGGTGAGGTTGGAGACGAGGACAGAAAATTCTGGGATCTGATTATGGGAATAAGTACGTCTCCGAAAACGGAAGATTAAAATAGTGTTTATTCATTCCTGATTTTGATTCAAAAAGTAGGAGGGTAAAATTATGCCAAAACAAATGTATGAAGGAAAAGGAGAGGATTTAGCAGGTGCGTTACAAAGATTATATCAAACTGTTTTCGGAGATAAAGCCTCAAAAATGGGGGAAGAAGCACGCTACTGTGTTGATTTAATAGCTCTTGATAATATAAGATATTCTTCAGGACCACAAAAAACATACGAAGCGGCTTTAGATGGTGTGAGAAAAATGGTTAGCGGCGATGATGCCCAGTACAGACGAGAAGTTGTAGTGACGGCAATATACGAAGCTCCGCAACAAGCACCAGCACCTTCCGGTGCAGCACCAAGCAGCAGAAGAACAGCAGATATCACCGGGTTGCTTTAGGCGAACGGATTTCTTTTTTATTTTCTTCAATTTCTATTCTGGAGATGATAGTTGTTTCTGCAAACGATGAGCCATCCCTTCCCTGAAGAAAGTGTACAAAAAGAATACGAAATCATTGACATTTTCAAAAAGGAGAACGATCAATTAAGACCGCTGCAAAAAGCAGAGGCACTGGTAGAAACATTTGAAGAAGATAGGATATATGGTTTTCAAGACAACCTGCGGACAGGATTATATGCCCCCTGGCCCCACGAGAGAGATGCTCAACATATTATGCGCTATAATTGCACAACGATCATTCCCACGATCTATCTCTGGGCAGAAGCGTTAGGATACGAACCACAGATTGTACAATTCAAAGATTTTCGGCAGTTAAGATCAAAAAAAGATAAAGATAAGCCGACGAATAATTCTCATTTTGCGCTCATTGTTGATATCCAGAGAAAACAGCCCTATCTTCTTGACCCTTTCTGGGGAATATGTAATCCGATTGTAGAACGAACCCCGCGGCGGATGGTGCTGGGACAGAACAAAAGACGGGGACGTATGGTGAGAGAGTATGGCCGATTATTAGAATACTCTCCCGAAGAGTTTGCGGCGATGATCGATGATCTTCATGATCCGATACGCTCACTGGAAATGTTAGTTTGTGGACAAAAAGTAAAGAAAAATATCTTCTTGAACAAAGAAGTTCCTGCTACGTTGATGGCCTACTACGATGCGCCGGAAATGGTCATCACGCGGTTAGAAATTCCACAAACCGCAATCACCGACAAAGTTATCTTTGGAGGATTGCATTATGATAGAAATGGAAAAGTAAAGAAGATGTCGCTGGAATTATGCCTCGCAAGGGATACTTCCTGGACAGAAGTTATCGGCAAGGTAGAGATTGCACGGGGGTCAGTCGAGGAATTTGATGCGATCAGAAAAGTAGTACATACGATAAAAAGCCGTCCAGAAAAAAACAAGGGACAGCATCGACGCTGGGGGAATATGCTCTCCGAGAGACCGGAAAGAGCGGCTGATCTGTGTGCATTAACAACACAGCTATATGATCGACTGACGGTCGAGGAGAAAGCAGGATTGAGCAAACGGCTGCTTGTCCGGACGCTATATGAGCACGCAGAGCCGCAAGAAGAATATCTGACGACACGGGAAGAGCGGTTTAAAGAAATAGAATGCTTGCGCGCGAAAGAAATCGACTTTTCTCAAAGGATCGACGAGGTAGAACAAGAATTGTGGAAACAAAGCTGGAGATTAGAAAAGCTGGAAAAGACCAGATCAGAACGTCTCAAAGGGAGAGGAAGGAGATTGGGCAAGAGAAATGGCAAAATCGTCGCTGATTTACGAAACTTATTGATTCTTCACTGGAGAAACGAATCTCTTTATCATCGTCGGATGGACCAAGTTGTGTTTGCACAAAAGTACGAAAAAATCTCTGAAGAAGAGTTAGCCAAAGAAGTACAAGAGAAAGGAGATGATCCGATGATTGGCTATGCGGCAATGGTCGTAGACTTTCTCCCGTTTTTAGTTGAAGCAAAGGACCACTTAGAATTAAGACCGTTTCAGGATTCGATTGGCGAGAAGATTAAAGCGAAGATGGAAAGTATTTCTAGCGAAGAATAGTTGCATTTTCTAATCCACGAAAATCATTATCCCGAGTGATTAATTCCGCTTGGTGATGCTGCGCAGTGGCATAGATTAAAGAGTCGGTCGCCGGGATTCCGTGATAGAACGATATTTTTGTGGCAGCTTCCGCGATCTCTCTAGAGATGGGCTGGATTAAGCTCTTTTTCTGAAGAAATTCCATAATAGTTGCGGCTTTATCTGGATCAATTTTATCTTTATATAATTTTCTTCGGATCTCGAATACGGATAATATACTCACAAATAATATCTCTGAAGTGTCAATTATCTCTTTAAATTTAGATCGATAGAAGTAATCTAACCATATTGACGTGTCAATTAATCTAGAAGCGGTCACGTTTTTCTCTCACCCTTTTGTACGGGTCTTTTAACGAACCGGTAGAGAGATAGCCGGCAAAGGACTCTTGTACCCGTGAGAGAACCATTTTTTTAATCGCTTCGTCGTACGACCCCGAGTTGGTCTCTTCTTTTATTTTCTTTAATAACTCTAAGGTCTCGTCTTGCACTTGAACGGTCGTTACCCTATAAATGTATAATTATATAGTTATATAAAAAGATTTTGGTTTTAAGAAGAATATATTTAAACTCTCTCTTTAATCGGAATAAAACCATGCCCAAAGCCGCAAAAAAGAAACAGACCGAAAATGAACCGACAGAAAAAGATCATGTCCGCTTAGATTATCGTCCCGATAAAATCATCATTGGAACGGATGAAGCCGGCCGCGGGCCTGTACTCGGGCCGCTGGTCATGGCCGCGCTCGCATTTAAAGAAAGCGACATCCAAAGACTGGAATGGCTGGGCGTGAAAGATAGCAAGATGCTCAGCTCCGAAGTACGCGAAAACTTATTTGAGCGTATCCGGGAGATTGTCCATGATTTCCGGATCGAAGTGATTGAACCAGATGCAATTGATCTTTCGCTGGAAGATGCGTCCACCAACTTGAATTGGTTAGAAGCTGATACAACGGCACGTTTAGTCGGAGAGATGGATGCTGACCAGATCATCATCGATTGTCCCAGCCCCAATATCCCCGCGTATCGGAATTATCTATTGAAGAAATTACCAAAGAACGTGGTGGAAAAAGCGGAAGTGATTGTCGAACATAAAGCGGATGTTAATTATATTGTCGTTGCCGCAGCTTCGGTGATTGCCAAAGTATTGCGTGATCGGGCAATCGAGAATACGAAACGCGAAATTGGGATTGATTTTGGCTCCGGTTACATGACCGATCAAAAGACGAAAGATTTTTTGGAGAAATATCACGATAAGTATCCGGAATTGTTCCGCAGGAAATGGCAGTCGTATAAGAATGTGGAAGAGCGGAAGAAACAGAAGACGCTGGGGGAGTATTGATCTTGATGTAAATGGCGAAGATCTTAATGCAACTTTGATCTCACGAACACTTTTGACAGATTCCAGTCACATCAATCTGAACATGACAGATCTCCCCTTTGACCTGCTGATACAGAAAATCAACTTTTTTGATATCAATATGTTTTGTTTCACCGCATTTCTCACAGGTGAAATGGCAGTGATTTTTCTTGCTGTTTGAATATAATGTTCTGCGGTTACATTGGAATGAGTGGATCTCTCCATTTTTGGTGAGATCATTAAGAAAGCGATAGATGGTGGCAATGCCTATTTTCAGGTTCTTTTTGGATACTTTATGATATAACTCTTCGGCGTTGAAGAAAGAGCTGAAAGTAGTTATCTCGCCCATGATTAATTGTTTCTGTTGGGTTGCGCGTTTCATGGTTGTGTAGATATTGTCTTTATTGATAATGAGAATCAATAATCTTTATAAAGATGTTGTTTTTATTTTAACCCATGATTACCTCAATATATACTATTGTCAGCGTGGTGATCGTGTCATTGGTCTCCCTGGTGGGTGTCTTTGCTCTCAGTTTTGGTGAGAAAAAATTGCATAAATTTCTTTTACTCTTAGTAGGTCTTTCAGCCGGAACTTTGCTAGGCGGGGCATTTTTGCATCTGCTTCCGGAAGTAGTGGAAGAACGCGGTTTTACTCTTGGGGTGTCTTTTTCTGCTTTAGCAGGAGTCTTAGTCTTTTTTTTAGTGGAAAAATTGATCCATGCCCATCATAATAATAGTATGCCGCATAAGCATTCGCATCTTCATCATCAGCCGCACATTCATCTGGACAAACCACACCATGTCGGCACCATGACTCTTTTGGGCGATGGACTGCATAATCTATTAGACGGGTTAGTTATCGCTGGAGCTTACTTAGTAAGTGTGCCGGCAGGAGTTGCTACTACTATCGCCGTCATTTTGCATGAAGTTCCACAAGAGATAGCTGATTTTGGCGTATTATTATACTCAGGATTTTCTAAGTGGAGAGCCTTGTTTTACAACTTTCTCTCTGCGGCAACCGCCATTGTCGGGGCAATAATTGGATTGATCGTCGGCGCACGAAGTGAGGCGTTTGTCTTGTTTGTCCTTCCTTTTGCAGCAGGCGGATTTTTGTATATCGCCGGCTCAAATCTGATCCCAGAATTACATAAAGAATGTGGCTGGAAAGAATCAATCTTACATGTACTTGCTTTTGTCGTAGGAATTGCCCTGATGTGGGGAATTTTGCTGCTGGAATAAATACAGAAATCCTAAAATCACCCACCCGCCGGAGAAATGTTTATATAAGTAGAGAAGATAAGAGTTCTATGCTCACAAAAGAAGAAATAATCAAAGAAGTAGAACAACATAAAGAGAAAATACGCTCTTTAGGGGTCACAAAGTTAACTCTTTTTGGTTCTTATGCTCGGGGTGAAGCAAAAAAGACGAGCGACATCGATTTTCTCGTAGAATTCAAGAAAGGG
>JAGVZN010000030.1 GCA_018302605.1 Candidatus Woesearchaeota archaeon
TTCATATTCTCTCTTTTCTGTTCTTTCAGCTTCTTTTCGCTCAGATCCATATGCCCTTAGATCATCACTTTTGAAAGACCGAATTCTTTCCAGTATCTCGTCTGCTGGTTTGCGCTTTGTCAAAGAGGCAATTGCTTTTCTTGCTCTCGATTCGAGATCACTTCTTCCGGCAACTCTTGCCAAATCACGAAATTCTTCCAGCTTCTTTCCTTCTTTGGCCGCTTTTAATTCTTTAACCGCTTTGGGGAAATAAAGGGCGGCCATAATTCTCGCTTCTTCGTCGCGGCCACGGGTATATTCAAGCAGGGCCATCGCCGTCCGATATCGTCCTAACGAGGTGAGCTCAGGGATTTTGCTTTTTATTGCTTCATCTAATTCATCTTTTAACTTTCGATATGTGTCTCCTCCGCCAGTAGTTGCAACAGCATCACACCATTTTATTGCTTCAGAAACTCTTTCTGGTTCCGCAGCGGTAAACCTGCCAAGAGCAATATCAAATATCCTCTCAACGATATCCCTGCTGCTAGAGGTACTTCTTGACCCCGTGGTGGGGCAATAGCTATGAAGATGAGGTTCTAGTTTTCCGTACAATACTAGCAGCTCCTCTCCTTCCCGGCCGACAGCAGCTTTCCGATAAATTTCCCTTGCTGGGTGGCGTGAACAGCCGCAGCCAGTTTCACAAATTCCCCCGATTGCTTCTTCTAGTGAAGCGTCACTGATGTACCCAACTCGTTTTGCGGGTTTACTCTCTGTTCCGGCAGAACCGCCGAAGATTCTTTTCCATATTTCTGTTATTTTCATTTTTGTATTTATCTCCTTAATGTTTTATCACTATTTTGTAGATACTAAACTGCAGCCCAGATAAATAAAACTTTCTTTTAATTTTTGACTAAAAAATGGAAATATTTAAATAAAACACAGGATTTACCTATAATATGCACAAATTAGATGCAATCGATCGAAAACTACTGCTGGAGTTGGACAAAAATTCTCGTTCAGCGGACACCTGGCTGGCTAAACGGATCGGCAGATCGCGAGAAGCAGTACGTTACAGAATAAAGCAGCTTCAAGATAAGGGGATTATCCGTAATTTTGTGACGATCGTTGACCTCAGCCAACTGGGTTATCAAGCCTATTCTCTCTACGCAACAGTACGCGGCAAGACAGAAGAGCGGGATAAGTTCTATAACCATCTCAAAAAGCAACACAATATTTTCTGGTTTGCGGTAAGCGAAGGCGCTTGGGATGTGGGAATGTATATTCTTGCCCGCAGCAATGAAGAATTTTTGCAGCAGAAAATCAGCCTACTCGCTAAATATCGCCACCTCATCATCAATAAAGAGATTAGTGTTTTAGCTGATCTGCGCCTTTATCCCAAGAAATATCTTCTGCCTTCCACGGAAGATCCAGTACGATTATTTGACCATCTCCATTCTGAAAACATCGATCAAACAGATCGGAAAGTGCTCAAAGGATTACTGCACAATGCGCGCAGCAGCTTGGTGGAATTATCTCAGATTACTGGCTTATCAATAGACATCATTCGTGGACGGATGAGGAAGATGGAAGAAAAAAAGATCATCCTCAAATATTCCGTTGATATTGATCACATGGCCTTGGGCTTGCAATACTTTAAAGTGTTCATTAATTTTGATAACCCAACTTCTGCGCAAGAGAGCAAATTTATTCAATATTGCCAAGAAAAAAAAGAAGTCATTTCTTTCGCACGGGTTGCCGCTTCCTGGGATGCAGAGATCGGCGTGATCGTTGAATCATTCCAGAAATTCAATGAATTTATCCGTACGGTCAAAGACGAATTCTCGGATTTGATCATCGACACAGAAGCGGCTGCGGTCAGTGAAGAATATCTCTTGAAAGACATTCTCCCATTCAGCTGACTCCCCCATTCGCTTCCCACGGCCAATCTTCAGGCCAGGCAGACGACTTTTTCTACAGAGCCAATCTCCTCTAAACTTTTATAAAGAAAATTCATTTTTTGCTTTCCATGAAACAGATTTATCTTGATCATGCCGCGGCGACTCCGGTTAGAGAAGAAGTGCTTGCTGTCATGAAGCCTTTTTTTTCTCAGGAATTTGCCAATCCGAACAGTATTCACGCTGCCGGCCGGAAAGCGCGCGATGCTGTTGAATCTGCCCGGGAAAGTGTCCGCAAAATCATCCGTGCAGAAAAGCCCTCAGAAATTATCTTCACCGGCAGCGGCACGGAAAGCATTAATTTGGCGATCAAAGGGATCATGCGCGCGTATCACAAAAAAGGCAACCATATTATCACGACTAAAATTGAGCATAAAGCAGTCTTGGAAACCTGCAGATACCTGCAGAAACATGGCGGGTGTAGAGTAACATATCTCAATGTTGATAGAGAAGGAAAAGTTAATCCGCGGGATGTGGAAAAAGCAACCAGCAAAAAGACAGTTCTGATTACGGTAATGTCGGCGAATAATGAAATTGGAACAATTCAGCCAATTGCTGAAATCGCGGCGCTTGCCCGAAAACACAAAGTCTTATTTCACACTGATGCCTGCCAGGCGGCGGGGGCGTTAGATCTCAATGTGCAGCGCCTGGGCGTTGATCTATTGACTTTAAACGGCAGCAAGATTTACGGGCCGAAAGGTGTGGGCTTATTGTATGTCCGTACCGGAGTTCGTCTTGTGCCTTTGTTCCATGGCGGTGGGCAGGAATTTGGTCTGCGCAGCGGCACGGAAAATGTTCCGGGAATTGTAGGTTTTGCTGCGGCTTTGGAATGGGCAGAGAAAGAGCGGTTCAAAGAGGCGAAACGGCTGCGCTCTTTGCGGGATCATTTCATCGAGCGAATATTGAAGGAGGTTCCCCAGAGCAGATCAAATGGCCATCCTGTCCAGCGGCTTCCCAATAATGTGAACATTTCATTTGCCGGCGTTGATGCAGAAGTTTTGGTCAAGACGCTTTCCGCGGAAGGAATATACGTTTCTGCGGGTAGCGCCTGTACGGCAAACTCCGTAGTTGTCAGCCGCGTCCTCAAAGCAATTGGCGTTCCGCAGGAATTTGCATTTGGAACAATTCGTTTTTCATTGGGAAAGAAGACGACAAAGAAAGAATTGGACACTGTTTTAGCCGCGTTACAGAAAAATATCGAGATCATCAGGAAGACGGCATAGTTTTTTAAACAACCTTCACATCTCTTCTGGATATGGAAATCCCCGAAAGACACCCGCAGGAGATTGAAGTATGGCATATCATTCCCGCCATACGCAAGGAATTAGTTGTAGCACTCAAAGAGAAAGGGAATTCGCAGAAGAAAATTGCCGATTTGTTGAATCTTTCAGAAGCAGCCGTCTCACAATATCTGAAATTAAAACGGGCGAGGGAAATCATCTTTAACGCTGACGTGAAAAAATATATCAAAGATGCTGCTGGGCGGATCAAAGATAAGACGACAGCCTATCAGGAACTGCAGCGGATTATCGAACATGTGAAGACGACCAAGACGATCTGTCAGATCCATATGGGGATGGAAGCGGGATTGGAAGGCTGTGATATTTGTTTTATGAAAGAATAAATATTCTACAACAATCCCTATTTCTCTCCTTTCTTCAAGACTTCTGATACATATTTAATCATCGCATCAGCATTCGCCGGCTTGATCATCGCTCCTCCAACATCATGATGCCCGCCGCCGGAACTTTTGCCAAACTTCTTGCCGATATCCCGGCATAATTTACCAAGATCAACTTTACAGCGGTCTTTATGAAAAATATTGGAACCAAGGCCGACACGCATCTTTTCCGGGTCCATCGGCTTTAGGGAAAGAGTATAACTTGCCTGGGGGAATTTGATGCAGGCATAGAAGCGATCAGGGATGCCGCGAGACAGCGTCGCTTTACGGTCATCCTGCAGGACACATTTCATTTCTTCGTTGTATTCAATATAGGTATCAACATTCTCCCGCCATTCCCGATAGCTGGTCAATTGCGCACGATAAAACAGGAGAGGATTAAGCTGCCACAATGCTTCGCTGGACAACGGCGTTTCTCCTAATTTCTGGGAGAGGATTGTCCGGAAGATTTCCTGGTTGAGATTTCGGTCGCGGGTGTTGAACATCGCGCCGATGGCATGGACTTTCTGCAAAGGGGCAAGACTATTCAGATTGGGGTCATAATAGCAATCAATGATCTCCTGAGGTGTGTATTCCGCGGCATCAATCTTATCGATGGCTTCTTTGAAGGCGAGCAGTTCGGGAGTGTCTTTGAGTCCGTCTTGTCGGGCGAGATCGATCAGATAGCCGGTACAGCTGGGAGTGATCTTCCAAAACTGGTTTTTCGGCAGTTTTTCTTCTGTCGGCTTGGCCGTTGCATGATGGTCGCACCAAAACAAGATCGTCCCTTTCGGGCGGGGGAGATCAACGATAATATCACCCGGTGTTGAGACAAACTCCTCGGCTTGAAGATCACCGGGATAAAGAGGAAGAATCTCCGCTTGTTCCAGATCATTTTCGGTGATGCCGGTATTTTTAATCAAATATTGCCAGTATTTTTTGACGATAAACGCGCTGCTGTAGCCGTCCGTACAGCCGGCGTGGGCGATGATGCGGAGTTTCATGGGAGGGGGAAATGTCTTATTCTTTTAAAGATTGCTATTGGCTTCGGTTATATTTCTTTATACTAATGCTTTCATGATTCTCCAATACGCACTTCTCGGTCGGAGGGCAAACGCAGGAGCGTACTGCAATGCTGCTTTTAATGGATGCTGCTGTACTTCTTCTGCTTTTTCGAGAATTTCTAAGAGTACTCTTTCTTTCACATAACCCGTAACTTGCGGCTGGTGCAATCCTTTTTTCACATCTACAATTTTCCCGCTCGCGTCATTAAAAGAAGTATAAGCAAATACCCCCTCTCCATTGTCCAATACCTGGATTCCGATGCGCCGATAGCCGCACTTGCGCACAATACTGGGATAAAGTTCGATGCCGTTAAGCGCCACAATCAGTTTTTGACGGTTTTCAGTCCGATCCATCAATTCTTCCAGTGAGGTCATGAGACCCTTAAATCGAGGCTTCTTTAAAAGAATTTGTCTAGAAAATGAGCTTTCCCCTAGTGTGTTCACGGGTGGTTAGCATTATGTTAAACGTCTGATTATCCTACATCCATCTCTGGTACTTCTCGACATTCTAATTCAATGGTGCATTTGACGAGGCAGTCATCGGCATCGGGAAGATTTTCATCTCCTGCGTTTCCACAGTTCTCGTCGCAGTTACTGATCTTGTCAGCCGTACATTCTGGCCAGGCAGAGGTATCAATCACTTTAATGTTTGTGTCTGCTTGAACTCCCGTCCCAAACACTCGTAACGCATTTCTGTAAGCAACAGCTTCTTGGCTATCGGCAGCGAACCCGGCGATGACCAGGCGTGATGCTTTAACTGCTCGATCAAAGACTTCTGGATCAAACGCATATTCCGGCCCGATTTCCGTTCCCCACGTCACTTTTTCCGGGACGGCATCAACGAGGGGCTTGTATGCATTAATTGCATTGTTGATCATGATCTTTTCATTGGAATCATAATACGAAACGAACTTCTTGATCGCGGCGTTCTTGTCGGCGCTGTCGAATTCGTAGATTACATCGCCGTCGATATGAAGAATATGTGCCGCATCGATGCTGAAATAAAAGTTATCGTGTTCTTTCAGGAGAGCGATCAGTTCATTCTGGCTTTTGGCCAAGTCTTCCCGATACATGTGGATCAGAAAAATAGTCTGGGGGTATGCTTCAATCATTTTTTTAACATCGCCGATCTTTTCGGCGACGGGATGAAACATGAAGTTAATTTGATTCGCCTGAGCGAGATCAACTAACTGAAGCACTTTTTGGTCGTTATGGCGGACTGTCCATTCATGGGTTTCCACTTCTCCTAAGCCCCGGATGAAACTACTGCCTGTAATTGTTCGCGATGCGGCCAGTGTTTTGGTATACCATTCAACCAATGTCCCGCCGAGATACTTTTCAACCTCTTCGCCTCCGATTCCGGGATTGAAAAAAGGAATTATTCGGAGGGGTTTTTTTTGCACGGCATCAATCACATAACCTAATCCCTGGTGGCTGACCAACGAGTCTATTTTTGGTTCGCCAAAGATTGGAAACATGCCAATAAAGAAGCTGATCCCATTTCTATCAAGATTTTGGAAATACGAACTCATTGACGTTGTACCAACCTGTTCCGATGTACCATATAGCGGGCCGTTATATGCTCCGTCGTAGGTCAATGTTGGAAAGATTAAATCAAATTCTTCTTGTTTACCGACGGGTGTTTTTGTCGTTTCAACGATTTCTTGCGGTGCTGTGGCTCCTTCTTTACTTTCGGCAGGGATATCGTTGCTTTTAGGCTGTGGATTGCTTGTGGACGATTCTTTCTGTCCTTCTAGGGGAACTGCTTCTTTCTGGGCGGGGATATCCTCGGTGGGAGTACAGCTAAGAATGAGAAGTAATAAAGTTAAAGATAAAACCATGGCCTCTTTTTTCATGAGATTGAAGATGATGTGGAATTATTTAAATCTTCGTACTGCTCTCGTTTATCCTATTATCCTTCCCGTGTGACTTTCAACCGCAGGTAGTTGCGGAGGCATGACTTTTCCATAAAATACACGCACGGTCTTTTCATCTATCTTTAAGACAGAGGGGTCGTAGACATTATTTTCTTGAAAAACTGCCGTTGCTTTACCAAATTCTAGCCCATCGGATGATTCCAGATAATAAATCCCTTTAGGAAGAGCGGCAAATCTTTCGTCGATAGACGCGGCAAAAAGAACATATCTCTCACCAAATTTTACTAAAGCGGGATCCACCAAGTTTGGTACACGAAGACCTGATTCTTTAACAAAATTCAGTCCATCTGAAGAGATGGCTGATCCTATCCCGTGCTCCCCATTAGCGGCAGTAACATAATAGATTCGTACACGGCCGTCAGGAAGCATGATGGCATCAGGAACAGAAGCCCAGCCATTGTCACCGTTCGTCTCTGAATCTATCCTTAGTCCTTCTTTCTGGAAAGTCAAACCGTCAGAGGAAATTGCAGAGAAGATTTTATGTATAGACTGCCCCGGCCCCGGGTTTAGACTACTTGCCCCTTTATAGTACATCCTCATTTTTCCATCCAGTAGATTAATGATCGTCGGGTCACAAACCTGAGTTTCAAATCCTGTTCCATGGGAAATCCTCACGCCTTGCTCTTTTGTAAAAGTGAGGCCGTCTTTAGAAATCGCCGACGATACCCCTTCGCTATTGCAGTAATACAAGCGGACTCTTCCATCATGCAAGCTGTGGACGAAAGGAACAGACCCGTCTGTAACCCTTGAGCCGCCATCTTTCTCCCAGGAAAAAGACAATGTTCCTGCCACCGATTCTGCCGGCATATTGTTAATATCAGGAATTGAATCTGGAGATGTTTCAGAAACAGCTTCCGGTTCTGTTTTGGAGTTTGAGGGCAGATTTTGTTGCGAGTCGGCAGCATCCTCAGTTGGGGCACATCCAAAAATAAAAAATAACGTGATTAAAGATAGGATGATGACCTCTTTTTTCATGAAGATAAAGAACGTGAGAGATTATTTAAATCTTTGTGCCTGCCTGCTCCGATGGTGTTAACTGGTGCGGTCACACCATCTTTCTCTTCCGTGCTTCCCGTTTCAGCCAGTCTTTATAGCGTAGGAGGATCTCCGTATTGTCTGATTTTCCTTTCTCTTCTTTGACGGCATCGGCAATAAGATGAAATTGGTCGTTGGCTTTAATCACAAATTCGGCTTCTAACAAGGTTGGATTTTGCGTTTCCAGCGCTTGCGCCACGATTTCCTGTTTTGCCTGCGCTCGCAGCTCAATATTATTCCAGACGGCATCCCAATCGCCGGCGAATTCCTTAATCCGGCCGGCCATACGCTTGAGGATATCCGAATTTCCATTGCGCAGGGCATCACTGATCTCTAGCTGGTCCGTGATCGAATTATAGACCATCAAATCAACGAACGCGTTTTCTTTTAAGGGATCCTCGTCCCATTCCTTGCGTACTTCAGTAATCCGCAGAACGCGTTTAAATTTCTTGAGACCGGAGATTACCGGGTTGACTGTGACGATGATGTCAATCGCCTTGAATGATGTTTTAGGGACGCCGATGTCATTAACGACTCGATCATAAACACCATACGGCGAATCAGCATGGATTGTCCCGGCGACAACGTTGGCTGCTGCCCCGACGCGCATCGCTTCAAATAAAGCAATTGCTTCTTTAGAACGCACTTCACCGACGAAGATTGCGGAATCCCCCAGACGCAGCGTAGAACGGATGCCAATCGAGGGATCAACTTCCGAACCGGGAGCAGAAAGCGCCGATGCCACTTTCAACGATTCCAGGTTATAGCCTAAAGCACGCAGTGATTCCTGGGGAAGTTCGAAGGTGTCCTCGATGGTCAGGACGCGGATGCGGCGCATGATTTCCACAAGCATGGAACCTAAAAATGAAGTTTTCCCGCTGCTGCGTGTTCCGGCAACTAAGATGGTAGCATTATTGTCGATGAGGAAGCTCAACAGGCCTGCCGCCAGAGGATTGATAAAGCGGATCTTTGGCTGGAGGTATAATGGAAAAGTCCAGGGATAATCACGGTGGCGGCGGAAAGAGAAAGCCAAGCCATTGGGACTCAGAGGAGCGCTGATTGCCGCAACTCTGGAGCTGAAACCGGTCACTTTCAGTTCTGTGTCCAAAATCGGGTTGGCTTCATCCAAAGGCCTGCCGGAGATCAGGCGCAGTTTCGTCGCCCAGCTTTCTACCTCTAGGCGGGTGGGGTAAATGTTGGTGACGCAGTCGCCGTAATCTTGGTGGACGATAAAAATTGGTAGTTCGCCATTCGGCGCATTGAGATTGACATCCTGCACTTTTGGATCAGCAAGAAGCAGTTCGATCAAGCCGAAGCCGACCGTGTAGCGGAGAAGCGCCTGAGCCAGCTGCTCAACGCGCTCATTGTCCAGATTGAACCGGCGTTCTACCAAGAGATCATTGAGCAGATCTTTGCCGATGGAATAGAAGACTTCGCGCATGCGCTGAGGGTCAACAAATTCTTCCCGGCCGGGCTTATGCTCAGACATGATCCGTTTGGCATCATCTAACAGGCGGTATTCATCTTCCGTAAAAGCAAATTCCGGCGGGGTCAGATGATACATCGTCTTGATGTCGTCTTCCTGCTGGAAGACATTGACTTCGCAGACATCCGGGCCGCTGTTGAATTTGTAGGTTTCAACTAGTTCTCCTTCCGGAAAAGCCGTAATCAGTTTCGTGTACATGAAATCTGGGCGGGTAGTCGGGAAAAAAACATTGCCATAGATGACTCGTTCCCGAAGATGATACTCCTTGCTGAAGGGCAGCAACAAAGCAATCAGGCGAAGCTGTTCGAGTAATTGGACAACTTGCTGGATAATCTGGATAAAACGATCCTGGCTGGCGATCTGGCGCGGATCGAGGGCCTGCTCTCGTTTCAGTTTTTCCTGACGTTCCAGGCGCTTGAGTTCAACATAGGCGGCGAAAGGATCTTCTTTAAGCCGTTTGGAGATGATCTGCTGGAAAAGTGCATAGCTTCCCCGAACATAGCGCTCAGTGAGGGGGTTAGTGATCAGATGGGAATAGCTGCGGCGATTTTCGCGGTTAAGACGCTGATATACTACGGCAAGTTCCGTGAGCAATTTTGTTTGAGAATAATCATACTCATATTCACGCTGCTGAGTTAGAGTGATAATCGTGACACCGCTATTCTCCGAGAGCAGGTCAATGATCCTGGACATACACAGTTCGCTGTATTCTATGGAAGGGAGGAAAGTGCACGTTTCCAAAGAGACTTTGAGAATTTTATTCTCTCCCTCGTGATACGTCTCGTACGCGAAACACGCTTTTTGTTCATCTACCATGCTTTCAATAGTAAGAGAATGAAGGTTTATTATTCTTTCTGAAATCTCGGCGCTATGATCTAAATTCGTTTCGGACAAGCCACTACTAAAGCCACTACTTTATAATACTCACATAACTTTATTATATTGACTTTCTTCATAGGGATTAGATTACTATGATTAATCCTCCCTCTCCGCCAACAGCGGCGTTTGATCCAAATACATTATATGTTGTGGTAAAAGGACTGGAAAGCAAGGTCAATAATCTCCTGCGGCAGGTGGATATTTTCAAGAATGATTATGTCAAGAAGAATGTTGACCTGAAGAAAGAGGTAAAATTGCTGGGTGACGAACTGCTGGATCTCAAGCGCAACCACGATGCCTTGATCCAGAAAATGGATCTCGTCGTCAAAGAACTGCGTCAGACGGCAGGGATTGAGGAAGTATCCACGCTTAAGCGCTATGTGGATTTGTGGAATCCTTTGAACTTTGCCACACAGCGTGATGTGGAACGGCTGGTGGAAACAAAATTAGCCGAACGGCATCACACTAATCATCAAACATAATCTTGTTCAAAGAAAAAAGAAAGCATTTAGTTAGCTGGCGGCGAGGCTAAGAAAAAACAGCCAGAAAAGCTAAACAAATACAACAAAAGATATAAACGAAAAAAAGAAGGTGATTGACAATGGCTTTATTTGCTCAACAGAACGTGAATATCGGTTCAGATATTATGCAGCTGCGTGATTCGGGGATGGAAGATTCGGAAGTGATGGCGGAAATGACACGAAGAGGTTATCGTCCTGATCAGGTCAGTGCGGCCCTTGCGCAGTCAGATCAGGGACCGCCGATACCCGAAGGCATGCCTTCCTCATCATATCCCGATGTTGGCGGCTATCCATCACCGCAGATGGAAGCCTCGTCGTCTGCTCCTCAGGAAAATCTCGCATCATATGACCGGATTGCGGAAATTGCCGAGAATATCATTGATGAAAAATGGGAGCAATTGATCTCGGAAGTGAAAAAAATCATCGAATGGAAAGAAAAAGTTGAAGAGAAACAGCGCCAGCTGACAAATGACGTGCAGAAGCTCAAAGAAGATTTTAAAGTCCTGCATCAAGGTGTGCTCGGCAAATTAGATGATTATGATGCACGGATGCGTGATGTGGGGACGGAATTAGGGGCAGTTGGAAAAGTGTTTAAAGATGTCATCCCCGAATTCGTGGAAAACGTCAAAGAATTATCGCATCTGACGGGGAAGATGAGGAAGAAGTAAACTGGAGTCTTGGTCATGCTCTTCGTAAAAACGAGAGTGCTTCCCAGCCGGATTCATGGACTTGGTCTTTTTGCTGATGAAGATATCCCCAAAGATACAATCCTCTGGAAATTTACTTCCGAATTTGATTTAAAATTTACAAAAGAGCAAATAAGAAAATTTTCGAAACAAGTTCAAGAATATTTGGAAACTTATTGCTGGCTCAGCAAGAAAAGTGGGAAATATTGTTTTTGCTCCGATGATGCCAGATATTTTAACCATTCTCAAAAGCCAAATTGTTTCAGTACTTATCTGGAAGATGAAGAAGAGGTTGTAACAACAGCAGTGAAAAATATCAGAAAAGGTGAAGAATTGACCGATGATTACCGTGCTTTTGAAAAAGATTTTAATAAAGATTGGGGATAATTTCTAATCTATTATTTCGCATTGCTCCCGCTTAACAACGCAATCGCAAAGACGGCGATGGCAAAAAGGATGATCACGCCGAGAACTTTAGGGTTGGATAGGATCCCTGCGACATTTGTTTCAAAGCTCGTCGTGGCCACGCCGGTCGTTGCGTTTACCATCGCTCCTTCTCCCTGAAACGCTTGCTCGGTGTAGGACTGGCCAAAGACATTGCTAAATGCAGCGAAGATGATGACCAGGCCAATGCCGAGAATGACCCAGAGGACAGATTTGTCTGTCGTCAGTGCGCTCAAAATATGTTCATCTTTCGCGCCGAAGGTGCGGAAGACGAGGAGAAGAAGAAGAAAAAAGATGATCACGACGGCGAACCAGGGAATCATGAAATTGATGATCTGAGTGATTGCTGGAGAAAGGATGCTCATAAACGCGGTAACTGTCGCAATGATACTATCAATCCCCACAGATCCGCCAGTCGCTTTCGTCTTTTGCAGGACAGCATAGACAATTGCCCAGATAAAAATGAATGGAAAGACAAAATCGAAAGCCTGCAGGAGGCCGACATCAAGGACAGTTGCCATGGTTGTTTTTATGCGTTTGAACCGGAATTCATCAGACTTTTTCGAACATATTCTTGATCAGGTTGCCGCCTTTCTTGAGCGCTCCCATCATTCCCCTTCCTTCTCCCGCCGGCTCTTTGACGATCAGCCAGATGATTAAGCCAAAGACGAGGATAACCACGAGCAGTTCGGTCAATTGCGGCGACCACCAGGAGAACGCATCATACGGTCCAGTCCAAAGATTGAGAGCGGCGCCGAAGATGTAGACCACAAAACCAAGCGAGACCAGAGCAATAAACGGAACTGCGCCCTGGGCAAATTTTGTTCCAAAGACTCCCATCAGGAGCAAGACCATGATCGCCGCAACGCTGACGAGAGAAATGCTGGGCAGGGCAGTATTGAGCACGACGACCGGATCGTAGCCCAGTGGATAGGTGCCGACCATGTGCGGCACGACAAAAAGAAGGGCCAGAACCAAAGCGATGATGATGTTAAACTGCTTTTTCCCTTCCCCGACGATCTTCAGTTTGGCCAATGTGGCATAGACAATTGTGAAGACTAAGATGAACGGAAGAAAGAAATCTAAGATTCCATACGTTTGAATGTATTGCACCAGTGTGCTTGCCGTGTTTACCATCGATCAATCCCTCCTTTTTTCACTGTCAAAGATTAAACCTTCTGAAATATTCAGCGTATATTCATTTCGCTTTATTTTTGATTGTGTTCATCTCTTATTTTTTTGTCCTTTTTATTTCTTTCCTTCTTCCGGCTTGCTGGCCCGTTTTGGCTCATGCGTGACGTACCAGATAAATCCAATGATAATGAGCAGGAATAAAGTCGTTGCTGCCCATTCTGCATCAAGACTGGTAAACAAGAGAAAAACAGCTCCAAAGACTGTTTCCAGCCAGTCCAAAGCGTTGAGGAAGATGAGGATGATGCCGATGAACATGAATACCATCAAAAACTTGACCCATTTTGGTGAATTCTCCAGACTGAACTCTTTGTCGGAGTAAAATGAACCGACGAGCATGAGAAAGCAGATCGAAAGAACAAGCAATAACACGACGTTGGCCATCACGCTGTTGATCACGGCAACCAGCTGCGTAGAGGCAATAACCAAGAAAGCGGTGACAAACGCGACCATGGCGTTGATATTTTTTTTGGTGTATTCCTGATCTTTTACTTTCTCTACACCCAAAATCTTGGTTTTTTCCAAGATCGCAAACACGAGGGTGAAGACGAGCAGAAAAGGAAGGATGATATCGTAGACGCCCAGCTTGTCCAAGAACCCGATTGCGGTGCGGAATACGCTTTCCTCTGCCATACATTTATCACTTCTTTTTGTAAAATAAATTAAACGAACAGACTATTTAAATGTTTCTACATGCCGGCACAATCTCTACCGCTGAGCAGCACCAATAACTTTGGGAAATTCCAGTTCTCACGCAACATCTTGGCCCAGCAGCACCCTCTACAACTATCACTCACAAAATGGATTGTGCCCCCGAAACGAAGCTTTTAAATAGTAGTATTATTTCGTGAGGAGTGTCGTAGAGGTGAGGTTGTGGGGAAACATCGTCTTTTATCGGTCGTAGGAATCTTTCTGTTGCTAGTTCTTCCGCTGCTTTCAGCAGCTAATGGATCGGCAATTTCGGTCGCTGCTGAAAAAGACCACATCACGCCGTCTGAAACAGCAGTTTTTCACGTGACGATCAAGAACACCGCCAGCTCTGCGCAGACGTACAAGCTGATTTCCTACGACCAAGATTGGAACGTCGATTTTATTCCTTTGAGTGATCGCCAGGTCAGCCTTGTTCCCGGCCAGAGCCATACCATCATCGTGCGCGTTTCCGTCTCTCCAACGGCAATTTTAACTCCCAACAGCTACGCGCCGTCTCTTGTTGTCGACAGCGAGAGCGGTGAAGAGAAAGTTCCTCTTCCCTTGACGTTATGGCCGGAATCGCCGCGCGATTATCTCCCCACGGTCAAAGTTTCTATCGACATGAACGACAAGATCGTTCCCCACAATCCTGTTTCCATCAAACTCTTTTTAGAAAATAAGAATCCCCTTAATTTAGCTGGCCTTACCGTCCGGCTGCAAAGCGAGATGGCCGAATTTAACAAAGAACTGACCATTGATCTGCCGCCGCTGCAGAAAAAAACGGTGGAATTTTCCGTCGAGCCCAGCGAGGTCCAGCAGCCAAAAGAATATACTCTGGTCTTCGTCCTGGAAAAAGATGGGCAGGTGGTGAAAGGCCTCAATAAAAAAGTAGAGGTAATCCCGATCATCTCTGATTTTGCCGTCTCCGTGCAGCAGCGGACAGTCTTCCTCAAGCATTTCTTTGAGTTAAATTTTACCAACAAAGGAAATGTTCTGAACACCCAGGAAGTGAAATATCCCACGACGTTCTGGTCTTCCCTGTTCACGCAAGGGGAAGGACGGACGATCCGGGAAGAAGGAAAACGTTATCTGGCCTGGCATTTGACCTTAGCCCCGGCCGAAACGACTTCTCTTCGTTTTGTCGTCAATTATCGTCTTTTATTTTATCTCTTTCTTCTCGTTGCGGCTCTCGGGCTGTTCTACTGGAAAGTCCGCTCGCCCGTTCTGTTAACAAAAAAAGCGGTCACCTCCCATCGGGGTGAAGCGGGCACATTGTCTGAACTCAAGATCACGCTGGAATTAGCCAACCGGACATCTACCCCACTTAAGGATGTTACCGTTACTGATGTTGTTCCGGCAATCGTCAATGTTGAACGCAGCCTTGATCTGGGAACACTGCGGCCGAAAGAGATTAATCACGGCAAGCACGGTACGAAAGTGACCTGGTCTTTAGTTGAGCTCGATGCCCATGAGCATCGCATCATCACCTACAAAGTACGGGCGAAATTGAACATCCTTGGTACATTCAGTCTGCCCCGGGCAGGGGTAGAATATGGGAAAGGTAAGCGGGGAAAAGGCAAGGCCTACTCCAATATCTTTCGTGTTGATGTTGAATAAACCTGCCCAGAGCAGATTCTGTCAGGTTCTCTGCGGTCTGAAATCGTAGCGACTTGACAATAAAAACATTTATATATGAGCTCACTCTCTTCTGAAACTACAATTGATGCTTAGGTAAGGTTAAATGGTGGAGAGGGTGCGACTATGAAGGACTTTTTTTTGCAGTTGAGAGAGAAATTTTTGAAGCCTACGGAAGAAGAGCAGGCTGCGGAGCAATCGGGCGAAGATTATGTTGAGTTGGCGCATGATCAGAGCGGCTCTGATGAACGTTCTAAGGTTACTGTCCGTCCGTTTGTGATGGAAGAGTTTGAAGATATCAAAGAAGTGCTGGATGTCCTGCGTGAAGGATCGACGATTGCGTTAATCAATATTAAACCTCTTAAAGATAAAGATCTGGTGGAATTGAAGCGGGCAGTTTCCAAGCTGCGGAAAACCTGTGAAGCGATCGACGGTGACATCGCCGGATTTGGCGAGGATTATGTCGTTGCCGTCCCTTATTTTGCGAAGATCCACCGCACTACGCCAAAGAACGTGGAATGATTTTTTTGTTCTTTTTGTTTTCTTGACCAGGAAGTTTTATATATCTTTTATTCTATCTTCAGAAGGTGGATAAAACGATTCAACAGATTATTAATCGGGCAAAGAAAGATCGTTCAGTGTTAGCAGTCGCTGTATTCGGCAGTTATGCCCGCAAGGAAAAATATCGGGATATTGACATCTGTGTTTTTCTCAAACCGAGAGAATATTCTGAGCTGGTCATATCTCAAAAGAGAGTGGAATATATCCCTGAAGATGAACGGTACGACGTGCAGATCTTCCAGCAATTGCCGCTGTACATCCAGAAAAGAATTCTCAGCGAAGCGCAGATTCTCTATTGCAAAAATGAAGATGAGCTTTATGACCTTTACTTCGCCTGCATCCGCGATTTTGATCATTTTGAGCACATCTATGAGGGATATTTGAAAGCGGTGGAAAATGGATAAGAAACGAATTTTAGCCTTGCTTGATCTTCTGGACGGATATCTTCAGGATTTGGAAGAGCGCCTTCCTCAGACGTTGTCGGAGTACAACAAAGATATCGAGAAACAGCGATTTTGTGAAAGGACATTGCAGTTGCTGATTGAGGTTTGTATTGATATTGCTCATCTTTTTGTAAAAGAGTTAAAGATGGGTCTCCCCGATGAGGAAGAGAGCGTTTTTGAGAAATTAATGGAAAAAGAAGTGATCTCCGAAGAGACGTTTGAGAAACTGAAGGAGATGAAGAAATTCCGGAATGTTCTCATCCATCGTTATAAGCAGATCAATAATTCTTTGGTGTTTAAGAATGCAATAGAGAATCGTGAAGATTTCATTGATTTCAAGAAAGAGATTCTTTCGTTTTTGAAAAAAGTAAAGTTTAAATAACCAACGCTTAAATACGATTTGTGCTTCATGTCACGGTGGCATACACAGAGAAATACGTTCTCTGGTCGCCACCTGCACAACATCGCGCCACGGTGGCACAATCCGGTACTGCGCGAGATTGCTATATGCGTTGGTTAGAATGGAATTATTCCTGAGATGATAACCACATCTGCGCAGATATCTCGTCCCTTTGGGATTCCCGGTTCAAATCCGGGCCGTGGCGCTTTTCCTTTTTTCTTTCTATTCCTGCCTGATTTTGATGACAGAAATTTGTTTCCGAAAGTTTTATAACATTCAAAAGATTACTTTCAGAATCAAGCAGTATCAACTGGGTAGATGTTTTATGGGGAAATTAAAAACAGTTTATTTCATTCTATTCTTGCTAGTTTCGATTTCTTTGGCAACCATTTCGTTTTCAGCACCTGGTGACCCACTTCCCCCGTTTCTGTGTCAGATGGGTTCTATTACTAGTTCCACCTGTGGGGGAGAAGTTTCCTGTGATAACATTTGTGGGGTTCAAAAGGGGTCGTTGAATCCTGTCCTCTGCGACCCAGTAAAGAGTGGTTTAATTCAAAGTATTTATGGTAATAATGACAAATATCTCTTCGATGCGTTATGTCTTAAAAAACAAACATCGTATCGTTGGTATGAATGTAATGCCGATAATATCGGCGAGAAGAAAGGCGGCGGAATCACTTCGCCTGTAGGAATAAATCAAGATAATCCGCAGTTTTTGTGCGCAAGTTATGGCGCATTCACTGCCGTCCAGAGCGAGAAATGGATCCAATGTGGGGGTAAGCTCGTTGCAAAAGAACAGTCCTTTAATGATGGTCCTCTCAAAAATCTTAAAAATCGTGGATTACTTGTGCCTGTCGATCATTACTACGGGAAATATTACTGTCAAAAGTATTATGGTATAATGGACTATCCTGGAATATGGGAAGTTATTCCTCAACCAGTCTTAATCGAAGAGTTAAAAATTGCGCTCCCCCTGAAAGGCGACAATGTTTTCAAGTTCAAATATAATACCTGTAGTTATAGTCTGCGTGTTGACGCTAAGGCAACCGGCCTCAAATTAAATGAGTTGGTTACTTACACGAATCTTCATCCCCAAGTCCCCGGCAGTACCTATTTTGAGTTGCAAGCCAGTGAGAGTACATTTTTTCCCGCGAAAATCAATGTTTTAGTTGACCCGCCTCTTACCACTCCTGACAGTCCGGTAGTGCAATTGGTCATCAGTGCTCCTGCTCCTGCTTCCGATCCATGTCCTTCCTCTGTACTCCCGCTTGTCGAGATTCCTGCTGTAGTGATTGCGGGGCTTGGTATAGAAGGCGATCTGGACGGCAGTGGCGCCGTCAATCAATTTGATGTGAAATGGATCATAGAAAACCCCCAAAAGATGTGGACAGAAAAATTGAACAGCAATCTCCAGAATTTGAATAAGCTGATCAAGGCGATGTCCAACAATTGGTCTTGATGAGTTTTCTTCTTAGAAAGATATAAAAAGTTTTATTCCTTTTCCAGAACCATGGATTTTAAAAAGATGATTGTCGACCTCTTGAGGAAGAAGAAACTGCTGCGCAAGACGGCATTCGTGTTTTTATACGGTTCGGTCTCACGCGGCGAAGCGACTCCGCTTTCAGACATAGACATCTGCATCTCACTGAATCTTCCGGCCAAGGAACGCTTACGGGCGAGAATCAGCCTGTTGGCTGACTTGCCTGAAAGATACGACATCACTATTTTTGAAGACCTTCCTATTTATGTTCAACGTGAAGTATTTCAGGGAAAACTGCTTTATACGTCCAATCAAAAAATAGTTATGACAACAGCATTGGAGACCATCCGCAACTACGAAGACTTTAAGCCGTACTACGACTATTATATCGCCAAAGACAAATCTCTGGTGGAAATATGACTTCTACCAAGATCCGGCAGAAGATCCGGGAGATTGAAGATAGCTTAGAGATCATTAAAGAAGGTTTGCCTGAGGATGTTGCTGAATTTCTCTCTTTGGGACTGGTCAAAGATGGCATATACAAGCGTTTAGAGTTCGTGATTCAGACGGGGGTATAGTAAATGTGTTCAGTCATCGGAACATTTTTCTACACATTTACTATTGGTAACTGTGAACAAACATTCGAAAATGATTCACAGTTACTATAGATATTTTCTCAATGATCTATTCTCTCCATCGTCTGGGTGTGCCCAGCGCAATCGATGATATTTTTGATGGATTGGCGCAGAAAAAGATCTTTCCAAGATCAATAATTGCCCTTGCTCAAGAGATGAAAGGGTTGAGAAATATCCTTATTCAATGAAAATGGGTCTAATACAAGAAAGCCTAAGCTTTCTGTACAGAAATGAAATCGCGGTTTCATTTCTTGTACCCCGCAGTTCTACTGCGAC
>JAGVZN010000031.1 GCA_018302605.1 Candidatus Woesearchaeota archaeon
CCGTGGCGAAAACAAGTTGCGTTTAAGGTCGCAGAACCGGCCATTTGATCTGATCGTTTTCGCACCTGTTCCAGCATATCGCTTCTCACGGTCAATCTTAGGCCAGGCGGACGACTTTTTCTACAGAGCCTTTCCGTTCAGCCATCAAGCTATGCTAAAAGTCGGCTGCTTTATAAATCTTAGGAGGATAACCACTCATAAGTAACAAAGAGGATAACATTTATAAAGTAATGGGGATTTGTGGGGCTATGACTTTACATTTACCAATGAATCGCCCTGCCCAATTGCTCGTTTTAGGTGTTGCCGCGTATATAGCACTCGCTCCCACTGCGCTTCAAGCGGAAGACCTTTCCCATGACCGCGGAGTGTATACAGTTCAATATGCCGGACCGCGTCGCCAAAAACTAGAAGAGATCAGTGATCTCGTCAGGATCCCGGCACAAGAAATCTATGCTTGCAATCCCTCGCTGCGCGGGAAAAAAAGACTTACCGCGGGAGAAAAAGTCCACGTCGCCGCGGTCTATCGAGTGGAAAAAAGCGATTCTTTAGGGAAGATTGCGGAAAAATCCGGCGCAAGCCTGTCGGAAGTTCTGCTGTATAATCCCCATGTTCCAAATCACGACCGAATCTATCCAGGTCAAGTATTATACGTTCCCTGTGGCCGCCGGTCATCCTCCGTGCATAAAGAAAGAGAGCATCGTGAGGAAGATCTTCCTCGCCGGAGTACACGCAGACGAGAGCCGCGAAAGACCATTCGTTTCCCCAGTGGGTTAGAGCTGAAGATTATCACTGATCCTGATTTGGTCGGCGGATCTTTTTGTGATCACTACAATGGGCAAAGTGTGCAAGGAAGGCGATTAATCCATCAGCGCTGTGAATTTTACGATCCAAATAACGGAGGTGTGGCGCTGTTAGAAGTACCGCGAGCCGATCTGGGAAAAAGAATTTCAGAACATTTCACCCTCGCTGAATTTGCGATCATCCGTGATACGCGTTGGGCAAATCCGCGCCACGTCCAGACGTGGAATGGTGATCAATATACACAATATCTCCGGCTGGATCCAGAAATTATCACAAAACTGGAAGAATTAAGAAGAAAGATAAAACAACCGCTCGCCATCAATTCCGGGTACCGTTCTTTTGGCTATAACAACGATCTTTATCGGCTCGGTTATCGGAAACGACCGACAAAAAGCCGGCATACGAGCGGCGATGCTGTTGATGTTGCTCTCCCTTATCGTATAATTGCCCGTGATGCCGAGCGTGTTTTTAAAAATGGCGGCATCGGCAAAGGACGAAGCTTTACTCATGTCGATACGCGCGGCAGGAAAGCGCGCTGGAGATATTAGCATGGCACTGCATACATTTGAAACAGATACTGCCCGATATTATTTAGGATTGGGCAATCACGGGGAATCAAGCGCCCCTCTTTTTGCAGACGTGGATATCAGTAGTTTGGATTTTATGGTGTTGGAACGGATGGGAATGGTAGTTCCTGAGCAATTGTTTGATGATCCACAATATAGCGAGATCACTCGCCAACTCCGTGCCGAAGCTGTTCCGTTGTATAGTGTTGATTACGATACGGGAGAGGGAACTTCTGATCTGCTCTTTCTATCAACGATGGCAGTAGGCCTTGGCACTATGGCTGTAGGAATCTCAGAGATCATTGCGGGAGAGTACGGGGAGGGCAGCGCTCTCGTTGGCGGTGGCAGCCTTCCCGCATCGGTGCTCTATCATCTTTCCCGAGGTTCTGCTCTTGCAGAGATGCCGCGACGCTGTCATTCTCTGGTTCTCAATTCTCTGTGGACATCACTTATGCCCATTCCCCTCGTCGGCTTCCGTGATGCTGTTGCCGCCAAAAAAATTGGTGAATATCTTGTCCCAAAACACCGTCATGAGGATGGCTCCAAGGTGCAGGTCGGCATTCTGTATGGCCTCTTTCATTCTGGCATTGAAACGAAATTACAATCTCCCTGGCTGGCAGATGCCACACTCTGGCTCTATCATGATCTTTTTGGCTATGGCGATACCGCAGAATTAAACCAGATCCAAGAACTCGTGCCGGGAAAAGAGCAATTTACGATTCATGATTGCGGATTATTCAAATAAAAACATCTCACTTCTCAATCAAGCCTAACACCAATTCTTTCAGCTCTGCCGGCCACTCCGCTTCAATTTCTGCTTTACGCTTCCGGCATTCCTGCACAACATCATGGCGCATACTGCCATCATCCACCAATTTTACCAATTCTTCTTTGGCATAGACCGGAACATGCTGGAGGTTCCAGACCTGCATCTTCAATTTCTCTTTATACAGATCTTTCTCTTCGACCTGCTTGCGCTGTGCGTCTTCCCAAAACGTCTGGTATGAAAATTCTTTCTGTTTCTCTTTCACTTTTTTCTTGCCGTCTTTTAAGGCAATCGTTGCCAGGACCTGCTGGTGCATCCGCCGCAGGAATTCATGCTTGTCCTCGATGCGGATAACATCGCTGTAGCCGGCGGCGATCAGGTCAAAAGCAAATGGGCTGGGTGTCGCTGTGCGCACTTCTTTCAGTGCGATTTTCCCGGACTTTACCAGATCGATGATCTCTTGCGTATGTTCATAATCCATGACGTCTTCTAGTACTTCTCGGCGTGCTTCCTTCAGGATGGGAAAAGTATTGCTGATCCTCTTGACGGCATTGAATAAAATCATACTGCCGATCTGCATCCGGCCGGCCTGTTTTGTGCGCCCCATGTAATTGCGCAGGATCATCAGTGAACGCGCCGCGCAATGCCTGAACCGTCGTTTCAATGCCTCACTGCGTTCGATCGCCTGTTCCAAGATGTCGTGCAAATTTTCTTTTTTGAGCAATTCCATCGCCCGCAACGGATTGAACGGCTTCTCCGCCGCCAGATAGAAAGCATTATCGGTAATACCTACTTCCACATCTCGATGCTGTGATTTGCCGATGACAAAGGCTAAAGCCCGGGAAAGACAATCATTTACCCGCCGTCCGAACAAAGTATGGAAGATAATATATGTCCGTCCTTTTTCGGTATATTGTTCGACAACGATTTGCTTATCGGAAGGGATTAAACTAAACTGATATTGCTCGGCAAAATAACCGTGGATGCTTTCCGCCGCTTTTTCATCGACGTAGAGGAAATCATGGATGAACTGGATGATCTCTTCCTTGCTCTTCTTGCTGGTAAAGCGTTCATTCATCAATCTCCGAAACCGGCTGATCTCCAGCGCCAGGTCAAATGATAACGGGAGCATCTCCGAAAACCAGCTGGGGACAGTCGGCGGCCGGTTGACTGATGCGGTTACTTGGGCCGTCATCCCCCGGGAAAATTTGAACATATAAACATTCCCCCCGAGAACAAACGCATCGCCCGGCTGTAATTTTTCCAGAAATCCCTCATCGATCATGCCGATAATCTGGTCGCCGATCTTTACCGTGACATAACTCTCTTCGGGGATCGTGCCGATATTGGTCATGTAGATGATCCGCGCCATTTTTCCTCTTTTTCCGATATTGCCCGTTTTCTCGTCGTACCAAATGCGGGCGTAGACATGGCGCTCTTCCAGACTGGCATACTGGCCGGAAAGATATTTGATCAGCTCAAAGAAATCTTCCCAGGCAAGATCGCGGTAGCAATAACTCCTCTTGATCAAATGGAATAGTTCGTAGACATTGATCACTTCATCAATGGCGATCCCATAAATGTGCTGGGCCAAGACATCAAGTGCATTTTGCGGGATATGCACCCGATCGATTTTTTTTTCGATTGCCGATTTGAGCAGCAGTGAACATTCCACTAAATCATCGCGATCCATGACGATAACTCTTGCTTTCACGGTCGAGTGAAGCTGGTGCCCGGCTCTTCCTGCCCGCTGCAGAAAACGGGCGACAGATTTTGGGGAACCCAAACAGATGACCAGATCAACATATCCAATATCGATCCCCAATTCCAATGATGTAGAAGAAACGACGACTTTCAATTTACCATCGCGCAGGTCTTGTTCCGTCGTTAAGCGATTACCCTTGCTCAGACTGCCGTGATGCGCAGAAATATTATCTGCTTTGTAGGATTGAGGGAAAATATTCTTCAGATTGTGGACGACACGTTCTGTCGCGCTGCGCGTGTTGGTAAAAATAAGTGTTGTCTTATGTTCTTGGATTAACTCATGCATCAGGTCGTACATCTTGCGGTGCATGAGCATGTATTCCACGTCGACCAGGCTGGAGGCCGGGCTTAAAACCTGGAGATCCATGGACTTGAGAAATCGGACATCGACAATGCCGCAATCCCGATCGCTATTGCCGTTATTTCCTACCAGATAGCGGGCGATCTCTTCCAGCGGCGCGATCGTCGCGCTTAATCCTATTCTCATCATCCCCGGAGAAAGGCGCTGCAGCCGTTCCATGGTCAGATTGAGATGCACTCCCCGTTTGTTCTCTGCCAAAGCATGAATTTCATCGACGATCAGCCATTGAACATTCTTCAGGTGCTCGCGGAACTTCAGCGAAGAGAGCATGATCGCCAACGATTCGGGGGTGGTAATCAAGATGTGCGGCGGATTCTTCAGCATCCTGGCTTTTTCTGTTGCCGTCGTGTCGCCCGTCCGGACTCCGAGACGGATACCCAAAGGGACGCCAATTTGCTGTTCCATCTCTTGCAGCGGTTTCAGCAGATTATGCTGGATATCATAATTTAAGGCTTTCAGCGGCGAAACATAAACGCAATAAATCTTATCTTCCAGCGCTTTCTGCTGTGATGAATCGACAAGTTCGTTAAGGATCGACAGAAAAGCAGTCAATGTCTTTCCACTGCCTGTCGGCGCGGAGATAAGTACATTCTTACGCATATGGATTTCCATCACGCCATAAAGCTGCGGCTGGGAGAATTCTTTAAACTTGGAGAAAAACCATTTAAGTACAAAAGGATGAAGCACGGCTTTTAAGTGCAAAGGATCGTGCGGTTCAGTAATCGTCTGGATCATATCTCTCTATTTTAATAGTTATTTTATAATGATTATGTTTTTAGGAATGTATTAAGTTAAGTCTGTGTGGGCTTGGTCAAGATGGCCTGCCGAGCGTTGCTATTGAACTAAAAGTTAGATTCTCGCTTATCTTCGAGAATAATTCTTCTGTTCAACTGATCTCCGCTTCTGGGCGAGACGAGGCAGGCCGACCGCCCAAGCACAGACTTAATACCTACATCTTTTAATAGCTATTTTATAATGATTATGTTTTTTAATGTGTTCTAGAGAAAAAGTCAGCCGCCTGGCCAAGGGGTTGCCTGAGAACTGCGATATGTCCCTAAATCTGTTTATGTCCTCTTTCGAGTAGATAAGGATGGATTATTGTATAACACAGAGATACTTGGCGTGCATCCGCTAGGTCAGGAAGCTGCTGGAGTTCGGCAAAAGCACTTTCATACCAATTCCAAAAATCAGCTTCGTTCGTATAGTATTCCCGATTCCGGTGGCACATTCCCCAAGTAAGTAAAGTCACTTGGAGAATTCCGTCTTCGATGGGCATATTGCTCTAAAAAATGCTTTCTATTTAAATTCTTAGGTCGTAATTGATTGATTGTATTTGTTTAGCTGGCGGCAAGGCCAAATGGTGAGTGAGATTGATGGTTTATGCCGAAGATTAATGTGCGGAAAATGTTTTAGGCGACGGCTTATTTTGAAGCGAAAAACACAACCAGTTTTCCGCTCTCACTCACGGCCAGCCGGAAAAGCTAAACAAATACGATTGATTTACCGTAATTGTAAACTCTTTCCGTACTCTTTTACAAAGAGATTCTCTCTCCCTCTCTTTACTTATCTTTCTGGATCCAGCGTCGGCCTTGTTCCCCACAGCTTTCGCCATTTGTCTTGGAAGTAGCCAAATGGCCGGCCGGCAACGGCTCCGATAGTCAATCCGGCGATCAATGCGGTAATCCCTTCGCGGAGTGACGTTCCTGAAACATATAATATTACAGAATAGAATGGCAGCTGAAAGCAGAAGTGGGCAGTTGTATCAACGATCAATTTCTTTGTTGCAGAACTTGTGGGATCAGTTTTCCAAGAGTCAGCCCAATATTGGCGAAAGAGGCCGTAGGGCCGGGCAACAAATAAAGCTATATTCTGTCGTTGCCATAAGAGGAGTCCAATATAACCAGGAAGACGTGGTATCAACCACATATTCTTTAAAACGGACAGAAGGCTTTTTCTCGTTAGCTATAATCTTTTCCAGATTATCGTCGTTATTCATTCCTCCTCGTTTTCCCCGACGCCCGGCCGCAAATCGTCACCTCCTCTTTCCCCAATTCCACCGGACTTTTCCTTCTGTCCGGCGAAGAGAGAAATAAATAAATGCAACAATTAAGAGTATGAAGTCCAGAAGATAATTGACAAAATCATTTCGTGACATCAATTCTGGTTGAAAAAGATGATTTAAGTTGCCTGAGACTAAGATCAGTGAGATAAAAATGAGCGTGACCAGCCAGCCTTCCCAGCTGATTGGAACAAGACCCCAGCCATGGGATTTAGGAACGAACCATTTCTTCATCTGACACCGATGGTCTTGTTATTATTTAAATCCTACTCCTCAATTTGACTACCGTTGTCTTCCACAAATGCTCCCGCCACCAGCAGCGGAAAGGCAATCGTCGCATCACAATGAACTTTGACCTGCGGTGCATTGGCCTTCACTTTTCCCCAGCTGATCGCTTCTTCCACGCGCGCACCGGAATCGGAGCCGTCAAACTCTTGAGCCGTATTAATATACACGACGTAATCAAAGCCTTCTTTAAAGATATTTGCATTGAGCGCAAAATGCTTGCTGATCCCTCCACCTAACAATATTCCCCCCGTTTTCTCGCTGTTCAACACGAGATCAACGATCAGCTTCATCTCTTTGCTCACGTCAAGCAGGAAGTCTGGATGGCTTTGCTTGAAAAAGTAGATCAAATCTCCTAACGAGCCATCAATCAATCCCGGACAGAAAACCGGAATATTATTCTTCGCCGCCCAATAGAGGATGGAACTCTGATCATTAACGGCTAATCCCAATTCTCGGATGAATTCGCTGGGGCAGAAGACTTTCCCCATTTCTTTTTGCAGGGCATAGATTTTCCCAAAAAATCCCTGCATGAACTGCTCAAAGTAGGCAAAGCGGTCGTTCGGCACGAAGATATTTCCCGTCCGATTAATTCCGCTGTCAAAAAGCATCTTCCCGGGAACGTCAAATTGACCAAGGACAAATGGCTTGAGGCATTTGATAATGTCCTCTTCAATCCCGCCGGCGGAAGTTACCAGGACCTGGACTTTTTTGTGCTTGACGAGATACTTGATAATTTCACGGTTGCCGGAGCTGACTTGATTGGACGTATAGCTTAAGAAAATTGTCACTTTTTCCCGCTGCATGGCTTTGGCAATCTCTATGCCCTGCGCGAGATTCGTCGCTTGGAATCCGCTTCCGGCAAAAGCTTTGATCAGACCGGGGAGATGCAGCCCTTGCTCAAAATCGTAGCCGGTGATCGGTGGATATCCTTCTAACGTAAGGCATTTCTGCGGGGCATACTGATGGTGCTGTTCTTTTGTTTTCTGTGAATGTTTTGAATTTTTGGTGGTCATGGTTATTCCTCGTTATTGTTTGTTGATTAAAAATGAAAGTGTTGAATATACTGCTGATAAATCTAGGTCTGAGAAGTCTTTAACTGCCGGCTTTACGCACTGAATCCATATTTACCCTAATATTGAACGCCATTTTTAAAATTATCTGCATATTTTGTGATTTCTTGCTGGGTCACATACCCCGCAGCTTGCTGCGATTAATCTTGTGATCCAGCAAGGACCAAAAACCCACTAACTCATACCCCACAGCTTGCTGTGGTTGGGTTTTTGATTCTTCACGCGACTAGTTTTGGCCATAGTCAATGACTAGGCTGACTTTTTCCGAATTTTCTCCAGGTCCAGCTGTTTCATAACTTATTTAAAAGCACCTGAAGAAAGTGATTTGATGATTGATACACATGATGAATACCGCCACGAACGGGGAGTATTGCTCCGGGATGTTATCGACCGCCGCCTTGTCGGTCAGAGCTTGACTGATGCGGGGGTTGTAGATGAACTTCCGGAAAGAATTTATGGAATTGACGGGCTGGCAACGGTGTTTGGCTTTTATGAACGAGCAAGACTTGCTCCTCCTGCTTTTCGTGAAAGATTACCAACTCTCTTTGGAACCGATCAAGCCGGTCTTGACGGGATGGTTTCAAAAGTGGAAAGCATTCTTGGTGAACAGTTTGTTTCAAAATATGAAGAATTAAGAGCGTATCAGCATTGTCCGGAAAATGATGCTGATGCTGCTGATTTTGATGAATGGGAAATGGACTAGAACCTACAGAAAAAACTAGAAGACACCCCCCTCCTCTTCAATAAGAAAATCGGTCAAGAAATGAGTTGTTTCACTTTCAGTAGCGGATCTTTTGCTTTGGGAACGGCGTGCCCGATCAAGACACCATGCATCCCCAGTTGGAGTGCCTTCTGCAGATCTTCTGAGGAATGGATCCCGGCACCGCAAAGAAGTTTTGTCTTGGGGCTTGTTTTCTGGATGAGCGCAACGACTTTTGTGATTATTCCCGGCTTTGCCTTAGTCACGGAGACATTTCCTCCGATCAGTGCCGGTGGTTCATAGGCAATATAATCTGGTGAGAACATTGCCAGCTTTTTGGCTTCGTTAAGCGACGCTGCGCAGACGATCGTGATCAGCTTGTTTTTCTTGCAGAGTAAGATTGTCTTTTTCACCTGTGCTGGGGAGAATTTTCTCTCAGAATGATTAAGCAGCGTTCCCTGAATACCCAGACGGCGCAATTCTTCCGGAGAAAGATGACCGGTATACGCACCTAACGGGACGGGGTCAGCATGTTGGGCAAATAATGGGAGAGTTGTCTTCGTTCTTATTTCGCTGAGTGTTGAGAGCGGGGGGGCAAACGCCAGCTGGACGTGAGAAAATCTCTGTTTAGAGAGCCGAACGGCAAGCGCGACCGCTTTTCTCCCCACTGCTTCTGGGTACAGCTTGAAATTGATGATGACCAGCGGCTTCATGGTATGTTCTGCACCTCAATGTTTTCCTTTTTTAATTGTATATTCGACATCAATGGTTTTATCGTGACCTTTTTTCTTGAGCTTATTCATCCTTATGAAAAGATACCAGAAGATGATGACGATCAGGATGGCCGGAAGTAGAAAGATAAAGAGCTTGATGATCAGAAAGAGGATCAGGAGCAAGAGCAGCAGCCCGATGAGGAGATTCAGCCGAAACTTAAACGTGCTTTTTGCTATCCGCATGAGATACGTAAAGTGCCAGAAGTATAAAAAGGATTCCCCAGGAGAACGCCTGAAGAAAGATAAAAAAACTCATTCTGGTAAAGAAAGACAAAGGGAAAGTTTGGATCAACAGCGAATCTACGGGAAACTGCCAATTACCCTGCGGGAAAAAGATGGCATGGAAGAGATTGAACACGGATGTGAAAGAAACCAGGCCGATTATTGACAGGAGAAGTACGCTTCCGGCAAGAACAACACCTGACCAAAGTATCATTTTTTGCATCTCTGCTTTTTTTTCATGGTAAACCGAAAGAAAAAATGTCATCACTCCAATGAGCATTAAAAATAAAGCATTTCCTCTCTTAAACAACCGTTGGACATCGTTCATGTGCGCATGTTCTGCCAAAGTATATTCTCCACCCAGTTCTATGGGACGGTCATTCGGTTGTTTCTTTTCAAGAAGGAAATCAACCGCATTCTGCTGCTGGGGCGTATATTTTGCGAAGGACACTGTTGTCTTGAATGAAAAGAGCACGATAAAGAAGGAAAAGAGGATGATCAAGAGAATGCTTTTTGCTTGTTTCAAGATGGCTCGCTTTCCGCGCATGTACTCCATGAAAGAGATCAAAGAATAGAGAGATAAATAGTTATCTGTCTTTGCCAATATAATCGATTATTTTCATGTTTGGATATTTCAGCGATTGAAACAGCAGATCTGCGGATTTCTCCTGTTGTTGTGCTCTTTCTTCTTCCACAAACTGTGCACAAAGAACATTTTGAGCAAAAGCACTGAACAGCCCCGCTTCTTCCTCCAGTAGAAATTCAAACTCTGCTAATTGCGGCCGGGGATCCAACTGTAGAGATCTTCCTGTTGCCTTTATTAGATAGCTTCCTGTCGAGCTTTCTGTTTTCACCAAACCAAACCGTTCAGTGGCAGAAAGGAAATCATCTGCTGGAAACGACGCGCAGGGGTTCAAAAATGTTTTAACATTGGTTCTTGGATATGATAGAATTTTTTGCGTGACAGAGAAACGCCCCGATGTGTTGCTTACCTTTTTAATTTGGTGAGAGATACCGATGGTTATCCAACCAACTTCCCGCAGAATTTCAAATCCAAATTCAGAGAGATAGGTCTCTCCATTCAAAGTAGTTCTATAAGAACAAATGGCACTCAACCCAGAAGGAATAAAGAAATACGTTGGTTTTTGAGTAGTATCAACCACCCCTCTTTTAATGTGTCTCGTGTTTGTGAAAGGGTACAGTGGCGTCGGGTCTAGCTGACGGCCGTCGCTCAGCTCTACCCACAGATGATTAGCAAAAATTGAATCCCGATCTACCCCATAAACGACCCTGCTTTCAATACCCAACGCGGCAAGTTTTTGATGTACTTTTGTTGCACCGTAACCGCAGTCCCAGCGATCCTCGGGATTAGGTTGGAAAGGGATTAGTACTCGGTCTCTTTCATACGCTGCCGTATTTCGAAAAACAGTTCCCCAGCCATATGCTGCTGGATTGTTAATTACCATCAGCTCGTCCAATGGTAAATCGTCATAGCGCTCAATCATTTTAACTTTTTGAAGCGGATTCTATATAAATGTTTCTAAAGGAATCACTCTTTAGTGGCTACATTAACCATGCCCTTCTTCCAATATCTTCTTCAAATGTTCAGAAATGAATTGCCCTGAGGCCTTGCCCGCCAGCTGTTTCATGCAAAGACCCATTAACGCAGAAAACGGAGCACTTTTATTCTTCTCAACAACCTCTTTGATCACTTTATGGATGTCTTCCGTGCCCATCGCGGCGTAGCGTTTCAGATCATACGTTCCTTTGATCATGTCGATCAAGACATCGAGAGCAATATCCTTATGGATCTGGTTCTGATCTAGTGCGCGGAAGAACTCCCGGAGTTGGTTGTCCGTCAAGAGGTCTGGGTCAAGGCCATACCGGCGCCGGATTTCCACGGGAAGAGAAACGAGAACGTCCGCGACGAAAGCCGGCTTGATCTGCGGATGGTCGTTGACCATTTCTTCAAATAACAGGACTTTATCTGATCTTGCCACAAATTCAGCGAGATCGGCGCCGAGCCCTGATTTTTCTTGATAGCGCTTGATTTTTTCCGTCAATAATTCCGGGATCTTGATATTCTGGAGAGAAAGGTAGATTAACGGAACATCTGTTTCGGGATACATCCGAGCTGCGCTGGGCATTGGGCGAAGATAACTGGTCGTTGCATCCTCATGAGCTTTGCGTACTTCTTTTGGGACGCCGTGGAGAAGTTCGCCGGCTCGTTGATTGACCGCCTGGAGCGCTTTCCGCGCTTTGCTTTCTTCATCAGCAACAAGAATATAGGCATCATCTTTGGTGATACCCAGCGCTTTTTCTATTTTAAGAATAGTTTCAGCTGTCAACCCATACTTTGTGGGATTGTTTCGATCATACTCATCGGAATGGATAATGCCACCGATACCCGCGCTGATTTTTGCTCTTCCGGCGAATTCTGTCCCTAACCGATAGTTCGGTGCTAATTCTCGCCCGAGCAATCCGGCAAAAGCGCTCAGTTTCAGACCCAGCACTACTCCTTTTTCCTGTTGGAGAGCATGCGCAATTATTTTGGAAGTCGTTTTCTGAAAAAAGGGGGTGACATCAATAATGTTCAATGGGTTTAATTTTACTTTCTTTGAAATTAATTCTTTTTGTAGCTTAACTAATTCTTCCTGCCGTTTGACTTCATATTCAACGAGCAGTGGAAGCTGTCGTAAATCCTGGGCACCCTTGATTTCTACTCTATTTCCCCCGAGGATAGAAATATTGACATCCTGACGGATTGTTCCGAGCCCTCGTTTAACTCCGGGCAGAGAACGTAAAAGCATTCCCAGATGTTTAGCCACTTCTTGGCATTGTTCCGGAGAGGTGATGTCCGGTGCGGTACCAATTTCAATCAGTGGCACGCCGAGGCGATCGAGGCGATAGGTCTTTCTTTCCGGCGTGTCGCTGATAATCTTACAGGAATCTTCTTCTAACGAGATATTAGTAATGCCAACCTGTCCAAGTTTCGTCGTGATCAGGCCGTTTCTTCCGATTAAGCTCGTCCGCTGAAACCCAGACGTGTTTGATCCGTCAATAACTGTCTTGCGCATGAATTGGACCACTTCGGGAATAGTAGCTTTTGTCATCGTACAGAATTGCAATACCGTCACAAGTGCATCGGGATTGACTTCATGCGGCGGTTCGGAATCAGTTTCGACAAGACAGTTTGTGTCGTGGTAGCCTTCGTAGACAAAAGATTTGCTTTTTTGTTGTTCTTCAAGAGCGGCGATATCGATCAGGCCGCTTTCACCGGCAGCAGCTCGCAGCAGGCGTTGGATAGTAAACTGCGGCTGGTCATCTCGCAGGAGCGTCGGGCAGTTGCAGAAGAGTTTTTTGCCTTCTAACTGTTGATGAATTTCAATTCCGCATTTCAATCCCAGTTTCGTGTAAGTCATTTGATGTTGGTATTCCTTTGATTATGTTTTCCCTTCTTCGTTTTTGTGAGCCGAAGCTTGTCTGAGGCGAACTCCCTTACCAGATTTGGGAAATCTGTGTAGGTGCGATTTCAATTCCACATGTCAAAATAGGCAGGGGACCACCAGTCAAATAGACTGGTGGCATGTTCGCTTCGCTCACCCCTGCCTAATTTTGAGCACGCAAGTATTCCACAAATCAATAGGTGGTTTGTTTGCAAACCACCACTCGAAGAGTGGTGGAATACTCCGCATTTCAATCCCAGTTTCGTGTAAGTCATTTTAGATGAACTAGACCAGTAGAAAGAAAGGTTGTTTAAAAAGGATACGTTTTTGGATATATTCCAGAAAAGACTACCAATCATCATCAAACAATCCACGCACACAATTCCTCTTGGGCTCTCCGGTAACACAGCCCGGACTTCTGTGCAGACTGCGAGATTTCTCTTCATCCAGCCGTCGATAGAAATTCTCTTCCTGGTTTAAAACATGGGTTTCAATACTCCGATCTGTCTCTGGACTAATCTCTCCCTGACGTGCCAAATGGCCGTTGAAAACAGGACTTCCACATTCCGGCAAGACGGCATGGATATCTATCTTTCCGCCATCGTAAGAGATGGCCGCACACTCATTTTCTCCGTCTGGGTCCAAAGAGTATACTTCTTTTCTGTCAGAATAACGACCTTGGCGGTGATATCTCTTGTACGAGACGCTCATCACGGTCGACAATCTCGTTGCAACGTCATCCCAATCAGCACCGACAAAAGACAACCTAAATTCATCTCCTCCCTGAACCGGTGAGGAAGAATAGTATACTCGTTTCATCTTCCAGGCTCATTCTTGGTTCTATTTATAGATTATGGTGCTTGGGGCTCTATGGAAGATCTCGAAAAAGTCAGCCTGGCCGTTGCCTTCGTGCTTCTCCAGCGGCTGAGATTACGGCTAAGAAGCACCAATAACTTTTGGAGATTGTAGTTCTCAGGCAACTTCTTGGCCAGGCGGCTGACTTTTTCTACAGGGCGGGTGCTTGATCATCAGTGTTCTCCGCTCGGAAAAAGAATAGTTCTCATCTGGTTTTGAGAAATTCACTACTCAAAAAAAAATGAAAAAATTTAAATAGAACAGTGTATTCACAAACTATAAGGGGTGAACAGACACTTATTTTAATCTCACAGAACGATGGTTCAATTTTTAACTGATTTAATAGATTCTCTTTCTAGCGAAGATGATGAGCCTCCGCCATCAGAAATGGTAGAAGAACATGGCACTGCCATCTATGGTCTGCAGGATGTTCTCTACGGATCTGTTTCAGGATATGGGCAATTAGCGGAAACAGTTCCCTCTGTCCAGGAAGATACCGATCTTGGCGAATCTCTCTATCGGGGAGAAATGCCTGACGACTTTGTTTCAGACAATGTGGAATGGCAGGATATTGGCCCCCTCAGGGAAGTGTTGGAAAAGCCCAACCTTAGTTTTGAACGGGCGATGGTTGATTACATCTTTGACCCACCATCGCTTGAAAATGATGAGATGGCTGATGACCGTGTGTTGATGAATGATCTGGGAAGGGCACTTCTCCCTTACGAGCGTCGTCTGATGCTCAGCCGTGCTGCAGAAGAAGATCGGATAGTCCTGAGGGCATTAGGTTATCAATCAATCAGGCAGAATTGAGTCTTTCCTCACTTTTTGGATTGTGCCCCTGCACAGACCGAACTAAATACCTACTACCTTTCGGCTCTGTAGAAAATCTTGAAAAAGTCAGCCTGGCCGTTGCCTTCGTGCTGCTCTTGCTACTCAATATATGGCGGTGCAGCATCAATAATTTTCGGAAATTGCAGTTCTCAGGCAACCTCTTGGCCAGGCGGCTGACTTTTTCTACAGAGCACACTTTTCCCAATATTTTTAAAGTCCACTCTCTCTCGCGGAGCGGATGGTGGATTTTATTCAGTCATTCGGCCTCTTGTTTCTGCTCGTTGTTGCCGTATCATTCCTCATCAAGCTGTTCCGGCAGCCGATCATCATCGGATATGTTCTTGCCGGGCTGATCTTTAATCTTTATCTTGTCCATGGAAATTTTGACAGCGAGCAGATTATTCTACTCTCCGAACTGGGGATCACCTTTCTCCTGTTTCTGATGGGTCTGGAGTTCGACCTAAAAAGTCTCAAATATCTTGGGAAAGACATTTTGATCTCTACCTCTTTGCAAACGCTGGCTTTCTTTGGGATCGGCTATCTGTTCGGTATCCTCTTCGGTTTTTCTCCAATAATGAGCACCTACTTGGCGATCATCTTCATGTTCAGCAGTACCCTGCTCGTCGCCAAATGGCTGGAGGACAAGAAAGAGACGATAACCCTTCATGGCAAGATTGCGCTGGGAACATTGATCATCCAGGACTTATTCGCGATCATTGCGCTGACTGTCCTCAATGTTGTTAAAGAAAAATCAATAATCAATATTCTTCTCGTCCCCGTGAAAGGAGCCGTACTCATCCTTTTTGGAGTTCTCTTGGCACGCTACATCCTAAACCGGCCGCTGCGCTTCTCCAGCAGGTACCCTGAACTTTTGTTTGTCTTTAGTCTGGGTATCTGTTTCCTATTTGTGGTAATTTCTCCCCTGCTGGGCTATTCCGGCACGATCGGGGCGTTTATTGCCGGAGTGACTCTTGCCAACACGATCTATAAAAGTGATATTCTCCATCGCCTCAAGCCGCTGATCATCTTTTTTAATCTGCTCTTTTTTGTCGGGCTTGGCTTCCAGATTGATGTTACTTTAGACCGCTCTTTTTTCTTTCTGATGTTTTTATTGGTGGCCGTCGGCCTGGTAGTCAAGCCGCTGATCATCTATCTCACGCTGAAACAGCGCGGTTACGACTTGAAATCGGCATATCTCAGCAGTATCCATCTTGCTCAGTTTAGTGAATTTGGGATTATCATTGTGGCGCAAGGCGTCTTTAGCGGAACCGTTGGGGGCGAGATGACTTCCCTGGCCATCCTCGCAGTCGTCTTCAGCATGATCTTTTCCTCTTATCTGATCAAATATGACACTTTCTTCTTTTCTCGTTGTGAACATACCCTGCAGATCATCGATCACCTTTTTTCGCGTACCCGAAAGACCTATAATACGGCAATAGAACGCGGGGCAAATATCCTCTTCTTTGGCTACTATGATCTGAGCAAAGAATTGTATGCCAAGTTTGAAACGATGGGCAAGAAAGTGGTCGTCGTCGAGAACGATCCAGAAAATATCGAACTGCTGCGAAAAGAAAACATCCCTTATCTTTATAATTCTGTAAGCAATCCGGAATTCTTTGCCCACTTTCACTGCGAGGAAGCGGAATTGGTCGTCTCCAGTATCCTCGACCTCGAGGAAAACAAGAACATCATCACGCATGTAAAAAAGTTAAATCCAAAAGCAGTGCTGATCGTGACCGCCAAAAATGTGCGGGATTCCCTGGCTTTATATGACGCTGCTGCGGACTATGTGATTTATCCGCTTTCGGTCAATGAACAGCACGTCTCGGTGTTATTGGAGGATTATGCTACGGATGTAAATAAAGTGATCGAAAAGAAAATCATCGAGATTACCCGTTTGAAAGAGCGGGAGAAAAAGCAAAAAGAGGTTCTGGAGAAAACTGCTTTCTTGGATATTGACCGCTTTGTTGAGCAGACCTTACTGCGTGATCCAATCAAGATGATCAAAGAATCGTTACGAAGAAAGAAGTGAGTTGGTGGGTTAAGGGGCATGTTTCATCATTCAGAGCCGCGAGCAGCTCCGTATAATTATCATAATATCTTCCGTTCTCCCGAAACCAGGTGACGTTTTGTCCATACCCCCAAGAAGGAGGGTCTGCGATCAATTGTCCAGAAGTCATGATTTCAAAACTGTGTTCTAACGCCCCTTCTGCTGTTGCGCGTACACAGGCTGATGCGTTTATTCCCATTAACAAAACTCTTTCAATACCAGAATGGCGCAGCTGTTCGGCAAGGTTTGTTTCATGAAACCATCGTCGTGCGATTTGATGAGTTTACGGGTGGAACCTAATTGCTGATACTTTGTTCTTAATGTCGAGGTTGTGTTTCCTTGACCAGCATATTCCAATACATATACAGGGATATTATTCTTATCGCAAAAATCGAGAACATCCTCCTGATATGAGATCTCCACTTGTTTTTCTTTGGGAGAAATATTCTCTAGAAATCCGTCCTGCATGTCAATAAGCAATACTGCCAGATTAGACGACGTTTTTCGTGGAGATTGATCAAAACAGAGCGGGGAGGTAAAATTTTCGGCTTTCTGTTCTTCCAATAACTGAAGTTTCTTCTCATTGTATTCTCTGATCGCAACTCGAGCATCAGACCAACCAAGGTACGTCTCTAAATTCAGATCAAAAGAAATAGCACTGATTTTCTGGCTTGCCAGAATAAATCCTGCCGCAGCAACTCCCGTAAGGAGTAATCTCTTGAACATATCCCTCCAAAACTGCTTTTTCTTTAAAAATGTTTAGAGAAGATTGAACAGAGCATTCCATTTTATTCATTTTCTTTTCCTAGCTCCTCTTCATAGATCGGCTTGATTTTCTTCCACAACGAAGCGGGAATGTTTTTGGGCTCGTGAACTCCAAAATATGTTTCTTTTAGCTCGGCTTCCCGTTCCTTGGCTTCGGCATAGAATTTTTCTTTGAATAGCTCCATCAATTCCCCTTTGACTCCTCTTTCCGTGGCAAGGAAGAAAGCGAGCAGCTGCTCGTCTTCATGTGGTTCGTCTGCTTTTCGTTCTGCCTGCGGCACATAGTTGCTGAACAGCGGATATAATTTTTTAGATTTCAATGAAAGCAATTCTTTTAATCCGACCGCTGCCGGATCAAATCCCAGCGCTTTCATGAAGATGAAGCAGAGGGCGCACTTGGAGCAGTTATTGCACCAACGGTTTTTTTCCGCGCCATCGTTGTCCAGATGGCAGGACATCTGGTACTTTGCTAACTGAGGATAGCGTTGATAGAGAATCCGGGAGACGGCAATTTCATGGAGCGGCTGGACCAGCGACAGCGCCTGGGTTGAGCCATTGGTGATCGTGTGCAGCATCGCACTCATGTGGCGGATCCATTCTGATGACTGGTCGTAGAATGGATTATACCGAAACCCATCCTTATTAACATAGACGTCGTTGCAGGATTGTTCGTGGCCAAAAATCATGTAGCGGGAATTATAAAATGAATTGAACGGGGTAAGCAGCAGCAAAAATTCCGTGAGCTGGCTGTTCCAGCCCATTTCCGTCTCATCGATATCCCAATGGCCGTAGAAACGAAGATCACCCAATCCGTTGTGCACGTTATGGATCTTAACATCGAATTCTGCTTCAAATTCACGGATGAGGTGTTCTTTGTGCTTGCATTCAAACGTGCGAAAATGCTGGTTGCGATAGATAACATTCCAGTCTGGTTCGCTGATTGTAACGAGCTGCGGCCGCAGTCCCAGTTCTTCAGCCAAACCGAAACTGACAAGGCTTTCCTTGCCAAACGTCATCGTGTTGATACTGCGTTCTTTCGTATTCCAGGATTCTGCTTTGGGCGGGGCTGTTTCCGAAAAAGTGTAGGTTGTATTGGCAAACCGCCGGAGGTACTCGTCGGTCTTTTTCTGGTCGGCATGCGCATCAAACAGGAGCAGGTTGAAGAGCAGTTCCCGAAATGCCGATTTCAGTTCGGGAAAAGGCGTATCATAATTGATCTGCGGGAGGCTGAACGTGACTCCCAATTCCATTGACGAAAGAAAAGCAATGTTGTTGCGGATCGCGGTCTTTAATTGTTCCGGACAGGCTTTCCAGATCTCCGGCGGAAAGAGAATTTTAAATCGGCGGTAAAATGGGCCTTGTCTTAAAGCGAGAGTAATCCCTTCTTCCCTTGTTTTGGTGCTGACCTGCAGCGGCTCTGCGCTAAGCGGACCAAAGCCGCGATGTGTTTCCGGTTCGGTGAATTGCTGCTGCAGCCAGAGTTCAGTGACGGGGTCTTCTTGAGCCGAAGAACTAAATAAGATGTTTCCTTTCTTGTCCATCACCCTTTTTTTTGTCGTCAGCAACAAATGAGGAATATTTTTCTAATATAAAAAGGCTTTGGTTTTTGGGATTATTTTTTTTATTTTTTTTCTGATGTTTGTGTTTCTATGACGAGAAAAATAAAAACACAATTATTTTAAACTGATTGCGAATCATGATGAGAATGCAACGTCATTTTTCATTTTCTTCCGGTAAACTGTGGCTTTCACCAATGGAAAGCGTGTCTGATCTTGGTTTCAGAACGCTCTGTTCTCGTCGTAGAGCATCGTTAACATTCACTGAAATGATCCGTGCCGATGGGTTAGTGCGAAAAAATAAAGCAACGTTTTCGCTAATAGATACTTTTGACCGTTCTGTTCCAACAGGAATTCAACTTTTTGTAACGAAGCCGGAGATTTTAAAAAAATCGTTGGAGATTATCCGCCCAAAGATTGATGAGCAAGATGGACGATTCTCTAATTTGTCTGTTATTGATTTGAATTTTGGTTGTCCGTCGCCGGAAATTATTAAATTGGGCGGCGGACCGGCAATGTTGAAGCGCACGGAGAGGATGAAAGAGTTGTTGATGATCCTTCAGCGAGAAGCGCCGCTTCCCTGCGGGATTAAGATCCGTTTGGGGATGAATGAGCGTGAACGGCAGCAGAAGGTTTATTTACGTATTGTTGAGATGGCGAATGAGGTCGGTTTAGATTATCTGACGGTTCATCCGAAAGTTGCCAGTGATGATTCGGGTGCACCAATTGATTTTGCGGCGTTGCAAGAGATTATTGATCATGCCACCATTCCGATTGTGGGAAATGGGTTTGTCGTTGATGGTCAAAGTGCTAGAAGAATGTTGGATATGGGATGTTCGGCGGTGATGATTGCGCGGACTGCGGTGGGTAATCCCTGGATTTTTGAAGAGATTGATCATTACTTGAAAACGGGAAAAGAAATGGTTGTTGTTAAAGATTATGTTAATGCGTGGAAAGAATATAAAGCGATTGCTGAGAAATATGGCGCGAAGGAGAAGTATTATGAGTATCATCGGCGCGTCTTTGAGTTGCGGGCGAAAGGAGATCTGGGGTTTCATTCGCCGTCAAGGATCTTGAAATGGGTTTGATGATACACCTTTAACTGCTTATCAGGTATTTGTTTAGCTTTTCTGGCAGGTCGTACCCAAATTGGTTATCTCTGGCTGGGGCGGGATGTCAATTTCTTCTCATTAAAGCCTGAGTTTTATCCTCCTCCCAAGAAAAAGAATATTCTTTAGCCAATCGTTGAAGTAAGGGAAAATGCCGGGTATTCTGCCATGGATCGCAGTTTATTTCTTTCCATCTGTTATCTCCAGCCATCTCGAACAGCGTTCGACAAAGACGTTCTTTCCAGCCACCATACTTTCGCAGTTCATTAGCGGTCAGTATTTGAGCCTCGCCGATCCTGCAACTGCCTTGAATATAGGTAAGGCTCACCTCTCTCTCCATTTTTTTTCGATGACCGCTCAAAACTCCCAGCGATCCGGGAAAAAATGTTCCGGGCGCATACGCGGTGGTTTCATACCCGCTTCTGGCAAAAGGCAATAGATCATCTGGCGAGGGATAATATACCAGAGAGAATGATTCACTGAATAACTTTGATATTCCCCGGTGCTCTTCCAAGTTGTGAAATCTGGCAATAGATTTATTCAATCTTTTGGGGACTGCTTTGAAAACTATCCCCTTGCCTCTTTTGCCGATGACTTGGCAATGAAATTCATTACTTTTTTGAGGGGAGCCAAAAACGTAGTCATGTCCTGCGTAATAGCCTTGTTTTGTGTGATATTTTTCACCTTCCCGTGCCTGCCAAAGATCTTCCACCAATTCCACTAATGGGCGGAGAGTGAGGGCCTGTTCTGGGGGAGCATCACGCAAAGGATAGGGAGGAATGGTATACATTTGATCCATTCTTTAGAGGAGTTTGAAAAAGAGTAATTTTGGCAAATAAGTCGTTTGGTTCAAGCCAAAATTACGACTATTTCACCTCCTCTGGAGAAGTTTGTAAATCAATAATTGAATTATTCAAACTTCTCTTTACAAAACAAAGACTTTTTTTATAAAGATTCTGTTTTTTTTGATTCCGCTCTTACTTCTTATTCTTCATTTCCTTAATCTCTTTCGTCGTTGTTGCTTGCTCCGCTGTCTTATCATCCCGAAAGTGTAAGAATCGCGGAAAGCGCAACGCCAATCCCAATGTATGATGCGGACTCTTGGTAATCTCTGCGGCAAGAACTTCCACAACAATCTTCGGTTCAAACCAGACATCCGGCTCCATCTCCCGGCTGACGTGAACGCGCGCCGGTTTCTGCCCAACTTTATATTTCGCCAGCTTCTTCGGCAGCTCTTCCAGCAGTTCATCAGTCAATCCCGTTCCCAGTTTGCAGACCGTTTCAAAAGAATCATTCTCGCGGTTATATGCTGCACAGAGTAATGCTCCGTACATCCCACTGCGTTTTCCCCGGCCATGATATGCGCCGACAACGACCAGATCAAATGTGTCGCCGAGGTCTTTGGCGTATTCTTTCTTCCATTTGATCCAATTCCAGCCGCGTGTGCCAGCCTGATACTCGCCGGACAAAGACTTGAGCATGATTCCTTCATAGCCCTGGTCTAACATTTCATGGAAAAAACGGTCTATTTTCTCCAGATCATCGGTAATCAGGCGATCCGCAGGCATGACTCCCTCTCCTTCTCGGAGAATCTTCTGGAGTTGGGCAAGACGTTTTTCGTACGGTTCCTGAAATTGTGCTTTCCCATCAAGATAGAGCAGTTCGAATATTTTTAATTGGATGGGAATGTCTTTGGCGTACTGCTCGACATCGTATTTTCTCCGGCGCTGCATCAAAGTCTGGAAAGGGAGAGGTCGTCCTTTTTTGTCAATCGCCAGGATCTCTCCTTCAATAACATATTCTTTCGCTTTGACGTGTTTCTCCAGATGCTTGACTAAATCCGGAAATTGAGCGGTAATCGTATCCAGGCGGCGGGAGAAAAGTGTAATTTTTCCGGTCGTATCTTTATGCGCCTGCACCCGTTCGCCATCATACTTGCCTTCCACCGCAACCTTCCCCGGCATCTTCTTGGTGAGTTCATCCAAGGATTCAATGCGCTGGGCAAGCATCATCTTGATCGGCCGGCCGACATGGATCTCGATCTTTTCCAAGCCTTTCAGGCCTTTGTGGGCGAGTGTTTTGGCAATCTCTCCAACATCAGGACAGATATTATAGGCTGTTTCGAGAATTTCTTTGTTCTTTTTTTCTCCCGTATAAGCCAAGGCCAGCGCATCAAGGACGGTCATCTCGCCAACACCCATACGCAGCGTACCTAGAACAATGCGGGTGAGATATTTGGCTTCCAATGGTGAAGCTTTTTGCAGCAGGGAAGCAAGAAGCGACGTCTTTTTTTCCTGCGCGCCGCTGCCGGAGGTTTGGGCAATCTTATGCAGCGTTTCGTAGAGGAGGTGAATGGTAAGTGTTCCGACCGGGACAAGCGTCCTTGGCTTTTTGTGAAGCACTTCCTCCGCGGCGAGTCCGGCATCGCCTTTCTTCTGGACAAGCTCTTTCACTTTTGTTTCTGATTGTCCGGAGGCTAGGGCAATTGCCTTGATGATCGATTTTTCCGCCAGGCCAAGAACAATCCCCTCGTATTGCGAATCGATCTGTCCCAGCGTGAGATGGGCAACAATAGAAATGTCTTCTTTTGGTACAGTCTTGAAGAAATTGGCGAGAATTTCTCTCATCGTGTTGCCGGAAGAAATCTTTTCCAGTTGTTCATAGACATCGACAAGGAGTTTAAATTGCATAAGAGAAGGAGAGGAACTATTTATATAAAGTTTATTGTGATAATGATGCTATCACTCATTTTTTGGATTGTGTCATTCGATTCGTTCAATTTATAAAATAAGACCACTTCATTAGTTGTTAGGATGTTCAAAAGAGGACAGGTAACGGTTTTGATAATTATAGGTATACTGATGTTATTTCTCACTGCCGGCCTCCTGTTTGTTGTTAAAAGTGTAACCACTGAGAAAGCTGAAACCGAGCGGGAAGTAATCGTTGAATCTTCTGAATTTAATTCAATAAACCTGTTTATTAATCATTGTTTGGAAAAGACTTCAAATGAGGGCCTGCAGTTTGTTAGTTTTAGGGGGGGGTATTATCATGTTCCTGAACCCGCCGAAGATCAGATTTTTGTTAAGATCCCCTATTATTTTGATCTCGGCCAGAAACATTTCCCCACAAAAGAAGATATTGCCGACCAAATCGGACTCTATATTGAAGACAACATGAAAACATGCCTCAATGATTTTGTTGTTTTCAAGGATCAAGGCTTCCATTTTGTGGAAGAAGAGATGAACGCAGATGTTCAATTAGGAAAAACTGTTCGTGTTGAACTAGATTATCCACTTCAAACACAAAAAGCAGAGTCGATAAAAGAATTCCGCGAGTTTTCTTATCTGCTTCCGGTTAATTTTGAACATATCTATTCAATTATTGATCAAACCGTTTTTGAGCAGGAAAAAAATGTCAATTTTGTCCCTTTGGGCCATCTTTCTGCCGCTTCCCAAGAAAATGATTTCACCTTTGAAGTAAGCTATCTTGATGATGATGTTGTGGTATATTCCTATCTTTTTGAGCAGTACCGAATCGACAGAAAAGAATATGTTTTTGTTTTTGCTAATCGTTACGATTGGCCGGAATTGGCAGCCACGGAAGAGCTAGATTATGCTCAAGAAGTACATGATCAGCGTTGTTTAGTGGGAGATATTTGTTCTTACAATCTGAACATCTATCAGGACCCATTTAGATTCGAAGATTATACCGTGATATTTAACATCTCTGCTCAGGGGAAGATTGAGTTTACCCCCCAGCAGAAAGATGTCGGAACGCATAATATTTTAGTAAGGGTAAGCGATTCTCCGGGAAAAGAGAAATTCTTGTCTTTTGCTCTCAACATTGAATCTTTAGCAGAAAAGCCGGAACTAAAAATAATTCCCAGTCAAGAAGCCGCAGTTAATCAGGAATTTACCTATCAAGTACAATTAGAGAAAGTAATGGGTGGGGTTGTCTTTTCAGATGACACTGATTTATTTGACATCGATGAAACCGGTTTAATAACCTTCACGCCAACGGCAGAAGCAGTTGGCTTTCATATTGTTGAAATAACCGTACAGAAAGGAGAACTTACTGACACAAAATGGATGTATTTAACAGTACTGAACACGGTGCAAAATGAAGAATAGATGGTGTAGCGTGAAAGACAGACTCTTATTATTACTATTGATATCTGTTGTAATCATCGTGATTTTTGCTCCTGTTGTCTCTGCCCAATGCCCGGAAGGACAGGTCTGTCCACCAGAACCGCAGCAAGCATACTCTTATAACCAATTTCAACAAGATTATGCCAAAGATCCCGCCTTAGCTGCTCAAAAATATCCCGCTTATTATCTGAAGCACATCGGCGAAAAACCAGAAGAAGTGGCTAAAAATCCGCAGGCCTATGAAAACGCAGTTAAGCAAGATGTTAAATATATCAATCAAAATAAAGATGCGTTTAAGAGTTATGCGCAGACTAAATCCATCCATTTTAGTGCCATCGTAGGAGATTTGAAGAGTTTTGACGTTGAAACAGGAACGATAGAAACCAAAGGGACCGCCGGACAGACAGTAACTACTTTTTCTTTTGCTCATGTCAAAGTATTAGCCGTGTTTTTTGGGGGAGAAAATTTTAAAATAAATCAAGAAGGGGAATTAGTCTACGACCACCGCGATCTCTCACGTTGGCGGGAAGTCGCAATCAGCGGCAAGATTGTAACGGAAGAAAGTGCGATCTACGTCACAAATGGTAAATACCGGGTGGCAAAAGAGTTGATAGCAGTAGAACTCTCTGGAAACAATCGCGGGCGATTGGTCAGTGGTTGTAAATCTTTCGATAGTAAAAATTGCGGCCTCATTGAAGTGGAAGCAGTAAGTTCTCCGGTGAAATTGCCGCAAGGAGTTCTCCTCAGTGGAAAAGCGCTTCTCGTTTCTTCACTTGACGTGGATCTGCAGAAAGATTCTCGGTATCTCAACGAGCAGGGAACTCAATTTAGCGGGACAAAAAAAACCAGAATAACTACTGTAGTAAATGGTTGCCTGGTTATAATCCATAGCTGTATCGAAGAAAGTAAGCCCTGGTTCGATGGCGTAGATGAACTCGGACGTGTTAAAGACCCTGAAAAATTAGTCTCATCGGGAATGATCATCCATGCGCGCGATAGCAATGAAGTAACAGTTGAGGCAAAAGACGGGCTTTACAAGAAGATAATCGTAAAACAGATCAGCGAGAATCTGCCCAGAGTTCTTGTTGGAGAAATAGACGGAAAAAAATTGTATATCACCAAATCTGGTGGATTTGAATATGAAGATGGAGGCTCGGTGAGGACCCGTGATGTTGCTGAAAAAGTACAAAAACATCCTAACTATGCAGCTGCTCAAACAGAAGCCAGTGCATTGCCTGTCGAAGCCACAAAAGTTGATTTGAGAATAGTAAAGCCTGACGGTTCAAAATCAAAGATTGTTTTTAGCAAGGATCTGCCGGTGGCGCAAGGCGAGTTAGCTGGCTTGCAAACCAATATTGGTCATGTCTTTGAGGATATCGGTAGAATACCCTGGACTATCTATAATGGCAAAGGTTCTCCCGCTACAAAAGGAAAATTAACCAAAGAATGGCTTCCCCTCCGCGTGGCGGGATTGGCTTATGAACCGGGAAGAGAAGAAATGTCTTTAATATTGGACTCCATTGATTATTTAACATCTCCTGAGACAAAAGTAATTCTACGACGTTCACAGTCAGCAGATCTCGAAACATTAGAACAAGTGCTGGATAAATATAGGCCAGAAAGATTCGAGATTGAGAGGTATTACAAGCTCGATGAGGCTGGTCTTTTATACACTGATTCTGGTCTTTTATATGACGATAACCTCGCGGCAAAAATAAACATTTTGGCAAAAATAAACCTTTTAGATGCAACTGATTCCCCCGCAATGATAGAACTTCAACAAAAAATGATTGAGAGGATCAGTGTCTCCGGCAAAAACTTGGGCATGCTTCTCGAAGCTACGCGTGGTCGAGAAAAATTACAAGAAGAAGTACTTCGTAAACTGGATTATATCTCCGACCCTGGTTCTGCTTTGAATCGGGTGGATTCCAACGATTTAAGAAAGGTTATTATCGAGAAAACAAAAACGATTGAGATTCGATACGACGAAAATCCATATCCACTAACGCATTACTTCGAGGAATTACGGAAACTGGATCCAGAATTGCAGGAATTGGCAGTCGGTAATTTAGATTTCAATACGGGTATTTTTGTGCATCACTATCACGCTGGCGAGGCATTGAGAAGAACAATAGAATTCTATAAAGATGAGCCGGAGAAGATGAATGCCCTTTTAAAACGAATGCCAGCGAGAGAAGATATGGGCTTTAACCCGGAAGGGTTCAGGATTATTTTCTTCGACAAAGAGTTTCAGGAAAAAACAAAGGATCTTGATTTCGCCAATAAATATTCAGTTGCTTATACAGCTCAACGATATTTAGATCAACGGGGAACGTGGATGCCTGACGATAGAACGGCAGCACTTAATGTAATCATGGAGCATCGTGAACGTTTTTCTAAGCAAGTGATCTTGGATGAAAACACGTATTATATCCCGATCACGCACGACGAAGAGAGATTTGAAAACGCACGAATGGTACAACTGGCTCGTGATTCTGGAGTCAAAGACATCCCCAGCCAAAATCTGAAAGGAGTTGAGTCTAAGAACTTATTTTTGGCTTATGTTGAAGAAAGCAGAGAGAAAGGAAAAACAACGATCCACTTTAACGGCCATGGCGGTCCTAATCACCAATGGCTTTCCGTAGGTCAAGCTGGAGTTGAAACATCTGATGCTTTGAGAATACCGGAAGCCGTCAGTTATGTGGAGTTCGGAGATGCTCTTGCCGGGAGGGGAAATTTAGGAGAAGTTACGGTGATGATCGATTCCTGCTATAGTAAAGACTTTACGGATAAATTATATCATTATCTTCATATGGTCAAAGGAGTGAAAGATATGCCAACGGTCATTACGGAGACGAATCGAGGCCAAGTTGGTTGGGTAAATAGATTCGAATCTGTTTTGGAGAAAGTTCATCAGCCAGGCCAGCCTCTGACCGGGGCAAATATTTTCAAAGCCGAATCAGAAACGTTTTTCCGGCAGGATCTTACCGTTACGATGCCGGTCGTGAGCGAGGAAGAAGCCGCGTTCTCTCAGCCGGAAACGCCCGGAGTTCTCGATCTAGGCTCTCCCTTTGACGACGGAGCGGCAGAACTGCCGCAAAAACCCCCAAAAGAACCGTCTGAATTAAAACCCGGCGATTTACCGCTGACCGTCATCGAGATTTCAGAGACTGAACAAGAGATGGAAGATACGTTGGCAGGAAGTTAGACCAAACTCACCCTTTACCAACTATCCAGTTAAACATAAAATTTAAATAACCATTTTTCTTTCTGCAAAAGATGGTCGTCATCTCTGCGGATTGGGCACCTGTGGCATTGCGCATTGTTTTAGCTGTCGTATTCATCGTCCATGGTTATCCGAAGTTGTTTAAAGATTTTAAAGGCACCAGCAGTTTTCTGGCCGGTCTTGGGTTTAACCCCGGCGCGTTTTGGGCGCTGATTTTAGGTGTTTCTGAATTTTTTGGCGGGATTGCCCTGCTTCTCGGCGCTGCATCTCGTGTTGTGGCAAGCCTGCTGATCATTAGCATGACCGTGGCGACGCTGATAAAAATCTTCAAGTGGAAAACACCTTTCACCAAGAATGATGCTTCAGGCTGGGAATTTGATCTCTTGTTGGTAGCCGGGTTAGTAACCATCTTCCTGCTCGGATCAGGAAATTGGTCCATCGACCGAGTAGTCGGTTGGATTCTGGGATAAGATGAGAATTCAACCTGTTCTGATGAGTGTCATTCTCTTCTTAGTTTTGATCGTCTTCGGCTGTGCTTCTGAGATAAACAATCCAGAAGCTATCGTTGATGATGGTGATAACGAAAGTAATGCGACGGAGGCTGTTCTCGTCCAATCCCCAGAAGGATCCTGTGTTCCGCAGTGGAAATGCGCCAGCTCAACAACCCGCCGTTTCCAAGAAAGTAATTGCTCATTTAAGGCCCAAGAGAAGTGTTCGGTTGGCTGTGACTTTGAAACGAATAATTGTACTACTGTCCAATGTGATGAGGGGTATTTCTGTGAAAGTCCTGACACCCGTGCGTTTCGCGATAAATATTGCGCATGGATGCTGCAGGAGCCCTGCGCTTTCGGATGTAAAAATGGCGCCTGCCTGAACGAGACAGAAGCGGCAATTCTTGTTGATTCAGATAAAACAAATACCACTGCCGCCGCGGAAACGCCGTCCGATCCTTATGCCGGAGTGGAATGGCTGAATGCTCAGGAGCAAGTTGAAGTGCCTGTGGGCAATATGACCTACCTGTTTTCTGTAAGAATATTGGAAGCCGATCGGACAAAGATCAAATTTGGAGATGCGACAAGCGACTGGCTTAAAGAAGGAGATACGGTGCTGTTTGTCGGCGGGCAAGTCACGATCACGCTGGTGGAAATCAATTTCCAGCCGTATGAAGGCGGGCTGAAAAGGATTGGATACAAGATTAGCGTGAATTAATCTGGTTATGATCTTTTCTTCAACTTTGGTTAAGAGAAGAAAAAAGAGTAGCGGAGGGTGGACATTCAGAGAAACTGCGTTTTTTAGAAAAGATAACGCAGTTTCACATTTGAACCACCGATCTACGGGTTTCTAAGGATACTAAGGCCGTATGAGCCCGTCGGGTACTCCTAGCTTCCCTACTCCGCTATGGTGTTAAGAAAGGCGGTTTATTTAAAAAGGTTTGGAAAAATATTTTTGATAAAAAACATCTGAAGATTTTTAAAGTATTGCTGATCTCGATGGTTTTATGGAATTGGGAGATCTCTTAACTCGAGCGTACATTCGTTTGATTGGTAATCGAGTAACTCTGTTGGGGGTCATATTATCCTCAGCTGGAACTGTTCTTTATGATTTCAATGAGAGAATCACGGCGGCCAATACTGGTGCCTTTCTTTTGCTGAATTTCGGGGCGCAATTGATGTGCGGCACGCTCATCGCCGGAGAGACCGCACGTCAATACGAGAGATCATTAGAACATCTCGCAGAGAACGGTGGAAGATTCGAAGAATCATATCTCCGCAGAAAATTAGAAAAACCCCACAGAGTCTGTAATTATTGCCCCACACAAGGGGTTTTTCTTGCGGCCAAAAAGACGGGCAATGTCAAACAATTTAGAGAAGCCGAGAAGAGGTATTCCCCAAATATCATCCCTCATTTTTAGCATTAATCTTACCAATCTTTTAAATACTATGACCAAAAAAGAACACCATGCAACTCCATATCGTCCATCCTTATGTATTCAAGCTGTTAGAAGATACTTTGATCATGGGGCCGATCAAACAATTTCAGAAAAGGGACACCAAATTGAATCGGCTGGTCACGACGGCATTGGATTCTAAAGTATCGGTTCTTCATCATAAGTATTCTACAGGTGATCACATCGAATCTACTCTTCATTATGTTGGGTTAAGCTTCGATCCTCTCTTTGATTTTTTGGAAGATCCACGTCTGGAAACAATCACCACGCTGCCTTACGGCACGCCTTTGCCTCCAGAACGGCCGGAGACCATCCCTCCGGAGACGTGGACAGGAATGGGGGATCACTGGTCCAGTCATGCCCACGTGAAAGAAAAAATCGGTGCGCATAGCCCATTATTATTTGTTGGTGGAACACTGGATGCCTGTCTGGGGGGATTTCTTCAATATGCACACGATTTTTACCCACAAGAAGATCGAAAGCTGGCGTATATTCCTGAGTTATGTGTTATCCACGATCACGAATTCTGGCTAACTAAAATGAAGCCGGAGCTGGACCAGCGAGGCATCAGCGCCATGGGCTATCGGGAAGCGCTTGCTTTAGTCGAAAGACAGAAGAAGTAAATTTTAGCCAGAATTCTGAATTGGACCTCACAAACATTTATATATCTCTTTTCATTCTTTTGTACATGGTAAAAGTGGTGGTGGAACGCAGGAGCAGAACAAAAGCGATCCTGTTGACTTTTGCCGCAGTTCTGTTCGTCATCTTTGTGATCATTCCTTTAAGCTTGGTCGTTTTTGACGGAAAGAAACTAGGAAATGTTGCGCTGATCCCCGTCGTCGGAGTAATTACTGGTGACGGCAGTCCGGCTCCATTCGGCTCCTCTTCGGTGTCTTCTCGGGATATCGTTGCTTTTATTGAAGAGGCTGATGCCAACCCGGGATTAACCGCGATCGTCCTGGAAATTAATTCTCCCGGCGGCTCGGCGGTGGCATCAGATGAAATCGCCGCTGCAGTCAAAAAAGCAGAAAAACCGGTCGTCGCTTTAATCAGGGAAGCCGGTGCTTCCGGTGCCTATTGGATCGCTTCAGCGGCAGATCATGTTGTCGCCAACAAGATGTCGATCACGGGAAGTATCGGCGTGATCTCTTCCTATCTGGAATTCAGCGGCTTGATGGAGAAATACGGCATACGCTATGAACCATTGACTTCCGGCCAGTATAAAGACGTCGGTAATCCTTATCAGCCTTTAGACAGCAAAAAGAAAGCGCTCTTACAGGGAAAACTAGACAAGATCCACGCTTATTTTATTGAAGAAGTTGCCCGCAATCGTCAGCTCTCGGAAGATCATGTCCGGAAATTGGCAACTGGTGAATTCTTTTTAGGCGTGGAAGCCAAAGAACTTGGGCTGGTTGATGAGCTTGGGGACCAACAGACGGTCCAAACATATCTTCGGGAGAAGCATGGCCTGCTGGACATCGTCTATGTCCCATTTGAAAAAGAGAGGGGCTTTTTTGAGATGCTTGCTGGCATCTCCTCTTCGTTTTCGTTTGAAATTGGAAAAGGAATTGGGGCGGCGTTCATGGATACTCAAAGTCCAGAGACATTGATGCTGTTATCATGAGATGAAACGTGAACGGTTTATCTGGTGGACACTTGTTGTGGGTTTTTTGCTCGTGCCACTTGTTTCCGCCGCCGTTATTGATCCAGACATTGTTGCGGCGTTGGAAGAAAGGGAGTCGGTCTCCGTGATTGTGACATTGTATGATGATACTAAGGCCAGCGGCACGACCGCAAGTGGTAAATCTGAGGACACTGAGGACATTTTAAATAAATTAGATGCCGCCAAAGATATTTCTGCGGGCAGTTTTGAATTGGCTTATCAATTTGAATCGATCAAGGGCTTTTCCGGAACGGCAACAAAAGAAGGCGTCCATGCGCTCGCCGAGGATAGCAACGTCAAATCTATCGAATACGATCGTCCGTTGCGCTTGTTATTAAGCAATTCCCGTCCAAAAATCAATGCCGACGAAGTCCAGGTCGTCTCTCTTGCGGGGGAATTTATCAACGGTACTGGGGAAACAGTCTGCATCATTGATACGGGTATTGATTATACCCATCCGGCGTTTGGCAGTTGTACGCTAGAAATGGTCCAAGATGGTTTGTGTCCGGGAGTGATTAGCGGAGTTGATATTGCTGATGATGATGACGATCCACAGGATACGGATGGCCATGGAACGCATGTTGCTGGCATCGTCGCTTCAAGGGATGGAACGTACAGGGGGATTGCGCCGGGAGCGCAGATCGCTGCGGTGAAAGTGTTTGCGGACAATTCTGTCGTCGCTTCCACCTCTGATGTTATCCTGGGTGTCGAATGGTGTCAAAATCAATCGTCTGCATTGAATATCTCCGTGATTTCGCTAAGCTTGGGGGATGATGAAGTATCCAGCGCCAGTAATTGTGACAGCGACCCCCTGGCGGCAGTCCTTAACGCGGCAGTTGGTTCCGGTTTCTTTGTCGATGCCGCTTCGGGAAATGATGGTAATTCTGCAGGAATCGCCGCTCCATCCTGTGCTTCCAATGTTACCAGCGTCGGCTCGGTAAACAACGGCGATGCCGTTTCCAGCTTCTCCAACAGTGCAGCCAATCTTGATCTGCTGGCGCCGGGCCACGCGATCAAGTCGGTGAAATTAGGCGGAGGTTTTGTGACCTATGCTGGAACATCCATGGCGGCGCCGCACGTGGCCGGAGCAGCAGCTCTGTTTTTACAGTATTGGCAGAAAGCATATGATCTCGTACCGACAGCTCAGCAGATTGAAGATAAACTGAAAGCAACCGGAAAGCAGATTACGGATTCCCGAAATGGCTTGGTCTTTTCGCGTATTGACATCCGGGAAGCGCTGCGTCCAATTCTTTCTTTCACAGAAGAGAGCATCTCCAATGGCACTATTCTCGGAGAGGAAACTGTCTCGATCGAAATCAGTTCGGATGTTCCGTTGGATACGGCCGTTCTGCAGTGGGATTACGGCAACGGCAGTCGTGAAAACCTGACGATGAATGCGTTGAATACGACCTCATTCCAATCTAATCTGACGGATATGCCTGCGGGAAATTATACCTATTCTATTTTTGGCAACGATTCCGGGAATTTTCTCGGTGTAAGCACCGAAAGAATATTGTTTGTTGATCTGACTGCTCCGGAAATGACGCTGGTTATACCAGGCGTTAATCTGACCTATTCTGCGGCTTTTACCATAAATGTCTCTTTTGTCGATCAATTTGAACTCGCTCAGGCCAGATATTCTGTACTGAATGCTTCTTCCGGGGCGATCGAAGATGACCTCATTCTCTTCAATGATACTTCTTTCTTTACGTGGTCTAAAATAATCAATGTCTTTAATTCCACCTATCCTAATGGTAATTATACTCTTCTTGTCTTTGCTCAAGATGGCGTCGGCAATGAAGCGAATGTCTCACGTCTTTTTACCGTCTCCAACACTCCGCCCGTTAATATTACGATCACTCCTGCCAATGGTTCGGTAATTGAAGTTGGTGGGCTACAAAGTTTCACGGCAACAGCTGTTGACGCTGAAGACGATACTTTAACATACACCTGGGATTTCGGCGATGGCGGGACAGCAGAAATACAGAATACTACCTATCTCTTTAATGCAACGGGAACATTCCCGGTCGTCCTGACAATCAATGACGGTCGGAATATTGTCGCCACTAATCAATCAATTTCTATCAATGACACGGTCGGTCCGACATCATCATTGACCTATGATCTCGAACATCATCTGCAACGCGACGGACAGACGCAGACGATCACGTCTACTTCTTTTGATTATTCTGGTGTCTCCAATGCCACACTGCTCTTCAACAATCTTAAACAGAATGCCAGCTGTTCGGCAGCAAAGACTACTTTGGATTGTTCTTGGGGATTGGCTAGTCTTTCCGTGGGATCATTTGCTTTTACGTTGAACGTCACGGATAATTTCACATCTTCCCATACTGTTTCACAAGAATATTCGTTTACGGTCACTTCTTGTTCCGATAGTTTGGAGAATGGTAATGAAGACGGCGTAGATTGCGGCGGTTCATGCAGTGCATCCTGCAGTAGTTCTTCCGGGGGAGAGAGCGGAAGTAGTTCTGGCGGCGGAGGCGGCGGTGGCGGAAGTAGCGAGAGTGCAGTAAGTAGTGCGGCGAGTACCTCGGCCTCATCAGAAGAAAGAAATGCCCCTGCAGAAGAATCGGCAACAACCCCCGAACTATCCATTGCATCCGCCGTCGCGCAAGAACAAGCTGCTGGCGAAAGTGCATCACCAGGTTCGGCCCTGACAGGGGGTGCTATCGCCACGACGGACACACTGCGAACGTCTTACAAGAAGCTGGCCTTTGGGCTGCTCGGTGGTGTTGCCGGAGTTCTGCTGCTGGTTTTTGCTGTCGGCACATGGGTGCGGAGAAGAAGAGAACGATTTGATTGGGAGTGAGCGTTGTCGTGATAGTCAAATAATTATTTTCTGGTATTTGTTTGGAGAAGTTTGTAGATCAATAATTGAATTTTCTCTTTAGATTCTTTTTGGCGGTTCGGGAGTCATCGATTTAAGATTTCAGGCCCGTTTTCTTTAAGACCCCCTCTCTACCTAAAAAATGATCAATCAACTCTTCTCTTATCTAAAACTCTTTCCGCAGCCGCAGACAGAAGTAGCATTGGGATTGACGACGATAAAACCTGCCCCGGTCAATGCTTCTTTATAATCGATTGTCGCCCCATTGATCTTCTCCAAAGATTTCCGGCCGATGAACACGGAGGCATCCTGCTCTTGGATGACGACATCGTCCTGTTCTTGGGAGTCGGCTAGGTCAAAGACATATTCGTTTCCGGAACAGCCCCCCACTTTGACGTTGATACGCAGGGCCTGCTTCTGATTATTCTTGCAGAATTCTTTGATTTTAGTGGCAGCCAGCGGGGCGAGGTGAAGCGCCAGTTCTTGGCTTTCTGTCATCGTCTCTTCTGACCGTCTTTCCGTTAAGACTTTGTTGAGCTTTTCGACAGCAGTATTAATTTCCACATCGGACATTCCATGGCCGCCAAAGCCTTCTTCCAATGACTCATAAGAGCTGACCTGGCAGCCGACGCAGTGAACACCCATATCCAAGAGCGTTTCTACTACTTCCGGATATTCCTCCACTATATTGCTGATCATCATCTCGCGCTGGATTGGTGTGGTTGTCATAAGAGTGGAAAAGGGGTTTTTCTTTATAAGATTTATGGTGGGAGATTTTTCTGGGATTGTTTAGTACTTGTTCTATTTGATAATTTCGGGGGCTAACGGATGGGCAATTTTCAGTTAGTCGTTTCGTAGGGGAGAATTCCGTCCTATCATTTGAGCGTTAGCGTTGCTTCAAGAAAAAATTGAAATGGGATAATTAAGTCATGTTTCATAATGCAGGTAATAAGAAAGAATAAGATTTAAGCGGAAAATAAGCGCTAAAATATAACTGCACTTCTGAAACTTAGCTTAGTATAATTTAAACAGAAGTTCTTCACACCAGATTTTTATTGATGGTCTTCAAGTTGTAGAGAATGATCTGCTGCAAAACTTGGCCCAGTCGGGAATCATCTCTTCTCTTTGCCCCTTTGG
>JAGVZN010000001.1 GCA_018302605.1 Candidatus Woesearchaeota archaeon
CGGCAAATTCGGGAGGAACTCCGATATAACACATTATTCGTTTGTAGGCATCCCGTCCACGGGTTATTCTCCAGGGGAGCATTCCGCGAATCGCCCGGCGGACAAACCGGTCAGATAAGCGCGGCCGCTTTTGGCTTTTGAGAGGGTATCCCCGGCGGTCCCAGCGCTGTTTCTTTTCTGTCATGACGACAATCTTTTTTCCGCTGACAACGACTTTTTCACAATTGATGACCGCAACTTCTTCTCCGAGCAGGGCATCTTTAGCGACGTATCCGGCTAATCGGCCCAGTACCATTCCCTCGCCATTGTAGATTTTCATGGTATTATTCTTATTTTTAGGGTATTATCCTAATATCCTCACTTTTTTCCCATCGGGATTTTTTTGGAGTAATTCCTGGATGGAAAGGACGGTCCCTTTTGCCGCTTTGATCTTTTGTTCTGCTTCTTTGGAAAAAGTGAAGGCGGCAACGGCAACTTTCTTGCTGAGATGGCCAACACTTAACACTTTTCCGGGAACGACGATAGTTTCCCCGTCTCGGGCGAATTGTTCGATCTTATAGACATTGACGGTGCGCCGTTGGCGGGTTGGCTTCTGCAGATCGGCTGCAATCCTTCTCCAGAACAGACTGGTACGTGCTTTCATCTCCAGCTCCATCAGTTCATCGGGCCTGTGCGTAGGGTCATTGTTGTTCTAGAGCGCTTTCTCCAAAGCCTCCGTTTTTTCGATCAGGATCTGGGCAGCGGTGTCCAGCATTTCTTTACAAGAAAGCTGCCCCCAACTTTCAACGGTGAAGATGATGTTGTTGGTATATTCCAGGGTAATACCATTGTCAAGATCAGCGTAATATTCCAATAAGAGAGAATCGCCCATCGCTTCTTTGTTCAATTCCAGCTTTCCATTCTTAAATGTAAAGACGCCGTCTGTCGATTGGCGGGCAACGAGTTCCGGGTTTTTGACTTTTCCCACATTCACTAACCCTTCTTTGCGGTAAAACGCCCACCCCGGACTCCATTTTGTATGGTTCTTTCCCTGGCCCATGGCTGCGGTCATGGTCACATCGACTTTCTGTTTGGCAAGAAGCTTGACGACCGGCATATTAGCGTAGACAAATGTGCATTTTGGATCGGCACTTTCTGCTTCACCGGCATAGACATACCCTTTCTTGCCTGCTTTGAGTTTCAACTGTAATGTACAGCGGGCGCTTTTCTCGGTTATTTCTGCTTCATTTTCCGGCAGACGGTAACTCTTTAAGTCGGTCTTGATCGGGATCAGACCCAGACGTAGGGCAAGCATCTCATCATAAAGTGCAGAATTATTTTCTTTGATTTCAACATCTTCAACAGCCAGGGTCGGAACTTCTTCGATAATCAGGCGGCGGATGGTATTGACAAATGGCTCAGAACTGCCTTTGACGAGAAACTGTAATTTGTTCTTCTTTCGTTCTTCCTTTATCTTTTCGAGTGAAAGCGCCATGATCATTCTTAGACGCGTCGTCCGCGTCGTCCTCCTTTCATCCGACAGCCGTTATGCGGCTCCGGTGTCACTTCTTCGATCTTCCCGATCCGAATCCCTACCCGGGAAAGAGTCCTGATCACCGCCTGCGCACCGGGACCGGGACTACGCGGCCCATTGTGTCCGCCGCGCGCTCGTACTCGGATGTACAGACCATTAATCCCTTTCTCCCGGCAGATTTCAGCGACTTTCTTAGCGATGCCCATGGCCGCCGTCGGTGAACTCTCCAGGCGATCTGATTTTACCATCTGTCCGCCGCTGGAACGGGCGATCGTTTCGCTGCCCGTGACATCGGTGACGGTAACGATAGTATTATTATAGGTGGAAAGGATGTGGGCGATTCCCCAGCGCATTCTCTGATCAGAGCGTGGACCGGATTCACGTTGGACTTGTTCAACGATTTGTTTTTTCATGTTTTTATTCCTCTACTGCAACCACTGGGATTTCGGTGGCAGGCACACTGCTCTCTGATTTCTGGCCTGCTGCTGCAGCCATCTTTTTTGCTGGAGTTTTCTTCAATGGTTTCTCTTCTACAGCGGGAGCCTCAGCAGTTTCTCGCGTGCGCTCGGGATGATCTTCTGTCGCTAATGGTGATACCGTTTTAAATGTAAGTATGCTTTCCTCATCTCGTGATACAAGGAAAGATGGTGATGTTATCTCTTTGCCATCGACAAGGATATGTCGATGGGTGATAAATTGCCGCGCCTGCTTCATCGTTCTGGCAAGGCCTTTCCGACAGATCTGGCTTTGCAGGCGCCGTTCCAAGATGTCTTTTAATTCCAACCCCAGGATCTGATCAAGCCCCGCTCCCTGAGCGATGATCCCGGTTCGAAATAATTTATCGAGAATCTGTGATTTTTCTTTTTCTGCTTGGGCGGTTGTTAAAGCAGTGAATTTCTTTGCCAAAATTTTGTAGCGCCGAAGAAATGAACTGGCAATGTAGATCTCATGTTTATTCTTTAACCCATATTCCCGGACAAGGACTTTTTCTGTTTCGATAGCTGTCTTATTCCAAGGATGCAGTGGTGTCTCGTACTTCCTTCGATATTGTTTTGGGTCTCCCATGTTTTTTGGTTAGGCTGTTTATTTTGAGATTATGTTTTTTATTTTCTGATTTTGCTCTTTACTTTATCTTAAAGATACTATTTCTTCGCTGCCGGTGCTGCTTTCTTCTTGGATACTCCGACAACTTTACCTTTATTTCGGCGGAAATTAGACCGCGTGCGCTGTCCGCGCGTTGGCTGGCCATGGATGTGCCTCCAGCCACGGTAGGCTTTGATCTTCTTCAATCGTTTAACATCATTTTCCTGAACAAAATGAAGCGTGCCGGTCAGGAGATGCTTATCTTCCCCATTCTCATAATCTTTTCTGCGGTTAAGCATCCAATCAGGGAAACCATAGGCTGTCGGGCTGGTCACGATTTTGTCGAGCATGCTGATCTGTTCAGGAGAGAGGGTACCTGTCTTGGTCGATTTGCGCACTTTTGCCGACGTACAGACTGCGTCAGCAAAGCGCAGACCGACACCTTTGATATTAGTCAAAGCAAAACGGACTGCTTTTTCCCCAGGAAGGTCGACATTGGCAATACGGACAATGTGCTTGAAATTTGCGGGTAATGCTTTCTCTTGAACTTTTTCTGCCATTTTTGTTATAATTTTAGGTAATCAGCGAGAGAACGATTTAAAACTTACACATGGTAAGTCCTTTGCGCGTTAACTCGGACTTGGTGGAGAGTGGAAAAGGGGGTGATTTATAAAGGTTTCGGCGGAAGTGATTTAAAGCAGTTTGCTACTACTTACTATGATGAATTTAGATCGGAATGTGGATCGGTTGGTTAATCAGCTGAAGCGTGATAAAAGCGTGCTTGCGGTGTATCTGTTCGGTTCTCACGGCACCCGCCGGGAAACCCCGCTTTCTGATGTCGACATTTGTGTTTTTACTAAAACGACAACTAAAAGCGATATTTTAAACATCAAGTCATTTGGTTCGGATAAATTTGATATCTCTCTTTTTGATACGCTTCCTATTTATCTCAAGTCGGAAGTGTTTAAAGGAAAACCATTGTTTGTCCGGGATCGTTATTTTATCGCAGAAAAATTCGCCCAATCTTTTCGTCAATATCAAGATTTTAAAAAATATGAACGGGGCTTCTGGGATGCAGCGCGAAAAAAAGCTTTAGCATGAAAAAAACAAAACTGTTCACGGATATACAGAAATATCTCGACGATCTCGAAGAGCTTCTTCCTGCGACTGAGGATGATTTTCTCAATGACAAAAAAGCGCAGTACGGTATCCCCATGCTCCTGCTAAACATCATCAATGCTTGTATTGACCTCGCCAATGAAGTGATCACTATCCAGCAACTGGGTTATCCAACCAGTTATCGTGAATCTTTTCAGCTATTGGAGAGAAGAAAGATTATTTCCAAAGAATTGTCTCAAAAGATGCAGAGTTTTGTTGGCTTGCGCAATCTCCTGGCTCATGAATATGGAGACATTAATTTTGAGATCCTTTACGAACAAGCGCAAGACCTTCAGGTGATCGAGCAATTCAAAAAAAAGATGGTTGTTCATTTCTAGTTCTTGCTGACTGCGTCCTGGCTTGCCGGATTACCTTTTGAGAAGTTCGGATAATTCAATTATTGATCTACAAACCTTTCTTTCATATCTTCTTTCATCTCTTCTCTTTTCACTTTGTTCATCATCTCTTCTCCTTTTTTGTCTCCTTCTCTTTTCACTTCAACTTCTTTCTTCTTCCTTCCCCGCTTTCCTTTCTGTTCTTCCTCTTCCCGATCCTGCAGGTAGCGTTTCCAGCGGATGAGCGTATAATTTACCGGATTCCTGATCTTCTTGCAGAGGCTATCCGGCCGGCATACACCCAATCCCAAATAATACGCTTCGTTATCGCAATTAGGCGGCAATCTCTCCCCCGGCTTGAGATGCTGTAATTGTCCTTTGAGGTACACTTCCCGCAGCGGCGGCTGGTTTTTCTCCGTATTCCAGGCGTGCAGAAATTCTTCGATCTGTTCTTTATTCCAGCCCAGTTTTCCCAGAAAACCACTCATGCAGAAGATTGCCCGCTTTTTTCCATCGGCCAGCCCTTGCAGGATCAATTTCATGCAGGGAGGAAAAAAATCTTCTTTGATCGGGCTCTGGATCACTAATTCATCATACTCTCTTTCTTTCTTCTTCTCTCTGGGCTCTTCAAATTTAACCTGATAATCTAGGGCTTGGACCAGCAGGCGTCTTCCACTTTCTCCTTGTACGTTTTGTTCCAGGAAGCGATAGTGTGGAACGACTAATTCGGGCTTGGCCATTTCTTTTTCAAATTGCATGACCTGATCTGGGGCGATGGGCAGCGAAACCAAACCTGATTTTTCATGCAAACTATAGGGCATCCGATAGAGATGGCGGGACGAAATTAGGATAGTATCGATCTCGAGGAATTTATCAACCTGCAGTTTGCCGACCTTGCTTCCATCTTTCTTCTGAGTATAACGGATGATCTCTTCTGCGGGGAGATGTACTTTTTCTTTCACGGCACTAAAATCATTATCTTCCATAATCATGATGCGCCGTCCCAATTCATCCGCAATATGCTCTTTAACATAATAGGCGATCTTTTTTGCTGCTTCGGGAAACAGCATCTTTGTTGCTATTCCTCCGACTTCTTGTGGAAATGCCTCAAAAGGCACGCCGATATGGAAACCTTTGTTGCCGCTAAATTTCACCGAAAGATCTTTCACTTCACAATAACGCAGAAACTTCACGATTAAATCAGCGCAGATCCGGCTGTATTCAAAAATCTTGCAGTCAATATCGAGAACTAAATCCCAGCCGATGCGCAAATGGTCTAACTCTTTCTTGGGCAGAGTACTGTCTAACGCTAAAGGGTTTGCCCAGCGTTCCTCACTGGCATGAAACGAAGTGGCATTCTTCAACGCCAGTTCCAAGATTTCCCGGGGATAGGTCAGCGTGTCCGGCCGTTTGCCGAAACTATCACCGAAGCGCACGCCGATTTCTTTATCCCGGGCATGATCAACAAGCGCATCCTCGATCTCTTTCCGTTTGTAATATTTAAGCAGGATGCTTTTGGTCAGAAGAGCCATGATTTGTCAGTGGAAGCGATGTTTAAAATAGTTTTCCATTCATTTTATATAGGAGTGCTTTCCTCAGCCCAAATGATGAAATCGTATCCCCTACCTTCCGACAGCCTGATCAAGTGGGAAGTTGCTCCGCGAGACATATCCGATTTTACGTTTCAGCATCCTCTGCGCCAGACGCGCTGGGATGATCTGGAAATACATTATCGGTCTAAGCGGGAATCCAAGGTGCATGATCCGTTGTTTAATCTCCAGTATGTCCGAGATATAGAGGCGCGTTACTTCGCTCATCTGTTTAGTTTTTCAGAAGCGTCCCTCCCCGGAGGATCGCGGTTAGACCCTCAGTTTGCACACATGCTTACAAAATCTGCTCAGGGAGGGGTTATCGAACTCCTCGACTTTCCGTTCAAAGATGTTAATACAATACATCAGTTTCAGGACGGCGTGGAAGAAGTACGCGCCAATGCCACGCTGAATAACCTCACATTTTTAACGAATCTCGGTCGTGTCATGGGGGCCCTACAAGTGGCCGAAGGCGCGAAGTATGATCAGATAATCCAAGCTGAACGAGAAGTTTATCGGGTGGTTGATGCCGTTGTTGAACAATTTCCGGATGTTTCTTCAAAACTGTGGACAGACCTCCGCCTCTTTCTCCTCTCTTCACAGATGAGGGACAGTCCTTTAGATGATTATCGCCAACTGCTTCATGCCGAGAAGATCACGATGACTGCTTCTTTGAAAGGAGTGCCTGTTTTTGACATTGCGGTCGGCGGTAGAGAACATCAATGGGAGCAGCTTGACTCGTATTGGCCGTCTCGGGTTCTTCAGGGAAGTTATCAGCGCTGGAAAGCGTTTAGCCTGATCAAAGATGTTGTAGCTCTGGCGATTACGACCATCGGCGTTGCTCACACCGTTGACGCATACGGGCTGGCGCGCGCTGAATTTGGCAACCCTCTTTCACTTACCGGACTAGGACATCCCTTGCTATACTATCAGGCAAAATATGGTCGAATATCCGGTTTTCAACCGAATGATGTGCGCTTCTCTCCTCAGGAACAATTACTGTTTGTTACCGGTCCGACGGAAGGGGGAAAGACAACCGTCGCAAGGAGTGTCGGCACAGCCGTGCTTATGGCGCATGCCATTGGCTATGTTTGTGCTGAATCTGCCCGTGTTCCCTTGTTCACAAATATGCTGAGTTCGTTTGTCCACACTGATGATTTTGCTTCGGGTATCTCAACTTTTCGGGCTGAAGCAGAAAGCCTTAATGCACAATATGCGGTCATGGATGACCAGACTTTTTTTGTTGGCGATGAGACTTTGCGCACTAGTGAACCCTCCGTCGGTCCCGAACTGCTTCCACCAATCACCCGGGCGCTCTTGGCAAAAGGGATTACCGGCGTTATCGCCACGCATTATCACGATGCCATCAGGCAATTCGAGGGCCATCCCCAGATAAAATGCCAGCAGATCAAGCCGGAGCGCTTCTTTGCGCTAGAAGATGGTGTTTCTCCGGGCGGATATGCGTTTGAATCGGCGCAGCGGGCAGGCCTTCATCCGGAATTACTCGGCGAACGGGCGCGGGATGAATATGTTTCTCCAGAAAAACCATCTCAGTCTTTTACTGTCCGCCCCACTGTGCTTCATGACAAGAAATTGCCTCCGCATTCGTTGGAGGAACTAATGCAAGCCACAGAAATTCCCCACACAAAGGTTCTCATCAAAACACGATTGACCCCTTTGCCGAAAGAAAATTGATCTTCTGAAGAAGATTTCGCTAGTGAAGATGATTAGATCTCAAAAGTGATGATTTTCTGCAAATCTCTTAATGATTCACTGCTCTTGATCAAGAATGTCTTAAAGCCAAGACTCCTCGGAATTTCTCCATCTTCAATCGGATCATCTCCCACAACTAGGCTTTCTTCTGGGTTCAGCTTTTCTTTCTGGATCAATTTCTTCCAGAAAACAGGATCGTTCTTTCTGCATCCTGCGTCATTTTGAGAAAAGATAAAATCGACGAAAGGAAGCAGATTGTACTTCTGGAGATAAAGCTCAATAGTCCTACGCATGGAATTGGAGACAACACCAATCTTTTTCTTCTTCTCCCGTAATTTGCTAAAAACGTCTAAGACGGAATCGCGAAGAACGGGGACCATCTCAATCATTTTTTCCAATTCTTCATAATATTCAGCTAACAGGCCGAGTTCCCGGCAGAGATCTCCTGTATCCCATCTTCCATACTTGTTTTTGGTCAAGCCAAACTCAGCTGCTTTTTTATCCAAACTCTTTCCGGTCAATTCTCTCTTTTCGACAATGAGGCGGAGAATTGGTTCGTATAACTGAGCATAGATTTTTGTATCAATTAACGTGTCATCCAGATCGAAGAGAAAGACATCCATCTGTCTAAAAGAATGCCTAAACTATAAAAATCTTTGCTGTTCCTTAACTTCTAAAATCTTCACAATCCTTTAACTTCTTTCTTAAATTCTTCCGCTTTCTTGCGCAGGCTTTTCAGCGCCTCTTTCAATGCTTTGCGCGGCTCGACACCACTTGTCTCCAGCATGAACGTCGGAATACCAATCAGCGGGTGATCGATTCGGTAGGTGGCTACTTTTACACCTTTGACGGTATATAATTCTTCTTTCAGAACATTACAAAAGGTGTGCGTTTCCCCTTTCAGCTGGAAAACCAGCTTGTTTTTACTTTCCTCAAGGACAGTGAATTCCATAAGTCCAGAGTTCAGGCTCTTTATTTATAAATGTTTCTCTGTGTTCGGCTCTGGAGAAAAAGTCAGCTGCCTGGCCTGAAGTTTGACCGTGGGGAGCGATTTCCAGGAACAGGTGCGAAAACAATCAGCTTAAATGGCTGGTTCTGCTGTCATGAACACGGCCGGTTTTCGCCACGGTCAATGGCCAGGCTGACTTTTTCGAGATTTTCCACAGAGCCCTGCGTGGTTCCTATTTCAGCAAATCCAGATCTGAACAGAAGAGCGCATCCAATTCGTACAGCTTCTGAATTCGCAGCGAGGCATTGACCTTCGGTGGTTCGTGCTCGCCACGCAGGATGAGCACGTCCAGCACGCCGGCGTTCTGTGCTGCTAAGACATCTTCATCACCATTCCCCACATACAGCGCTTCTGCGGGCGAGACACCCAATTGTTGCAAACAGTACAATAGTCCAGCGGGATCCGGTTTTGATCGGAAGAGGGGAAGAGCAAACGGATTGGCGCAGACAACGGCATCAAACAGCTGACTCCCCAGAAGATTAACATTAACATCTTTCACGTGAGGCGAGCCGCCCGTTACGACACCCAGGCGATAGCCTCTTTCTTTTAACTTATGGAGATAATCAACATCATCAAACATTCGGGTATGTGTTTCACGTCTTTCTTTGGTGTCATGGCTCTCCCATAATTGAAAAAATGATTCTGGTTCGATTCCCAACTCTTCTCTTATTCTCTGCGAACGATTGCCATAAAACCAGAATTGATCGATAAACCCCAGCGGATATTCTGTAATCCCTAACTCAGCCAGAACACCAGTAACAACCATCTGACGGTATTTCGGAAGAGTGTACACTAATGTTCCGTCAAGGTCGAAGATTGCTGCTTTGAGGTCCATAGTATTTCGGGGAGCAAATTTATTATAAATCTTGCGGACATTTAACATAATCTGAAATCTGTCTCAGTTCAGAGGATATGCCACCTCACAATTTATTAATACTAAGCTTTTCTCCATAGGCAGGAGGTCATCTTCATAATGTCTTCAGGTATCAAAGAACTAGTGCTTCGGGACTGCGCTTCAAGACCGTTGTGCTATCAGGTAAGATATTTTGCAGGAGAACCAGAAGGGGGGTTCGCGCGGGAAGTGGGAGAAGTCTTTGCTAATAAAACCGATGAACATTATGTCCTCATTGAGAAAAGATCATCTAGCGCGACGGGGCCGCCTGATGAACTTGATATTTTTGCGGTGGTCCATACCTTAGAAGAAGCAGATGGAAAATTATATGCCAAAGCGAAGGGACTTGCCGAAGAACTGAGAAAAAAATATCAATTGGCCATATTTGAAGATAGGACAAGGCATTATCAAAATGGGCCTGACGAAGGTATGTAGTTTCTTTTAATCTTCCTCTTACTCACGGCCAGCCAGAAGAGCTAAACAAATACGATTCCTGGGCACAATTCGAAAAGTGAGTGATATATAAATAAGTAGAACAACCCTCTTAATGTGTTTCCACTAATTTTAGCTGTAATTTTATGGCTGTTTATTGGCTAAAATTTATTTCAAATATACTTCCATCCGCGCTACTAATTTCAAAAAAGCAGCTTCGTCGGTAACCGGGTCTTCTGCGCTTTGAAAAAAATGGTCGTCTAAGTGAAATAGCTGCCTATTTTTCCGAAGAAATGGCAGCGACTTATGAAATACACGCTGAACACCGGCATGGGAAAGAGTGCGTACCGTGTCGTAAGTATTTTCTTTTGTGAATTGCTCCTTTTCAGCAAAATAATCTGCTGGAAGGAATCCGGCATATTTTTTTTGGACTGTCCGCAACTTTCCCCCCCATTGTATACTTTCACGGCAGGTAACAGTACAAGGAAAATGTGGTGCTGTAGTTCTCATCATTAAGAATTGAATAAAAAGGTCTCTGCTTTTTCTGTCTTTCTCCACCAGAAATCTTTTTAATATATTATAAATTGAAAATGATAATAAATTAGGGCTATTATTCCAGGCAGTTTCACAGCATATCGGGTATCCTAAAAAATAGCTGCCTTTCTGGTTTCTCTTAAAATAAAACGTAATGGTGCTGTTCCAATTTTGATATAATTTTCTATCGTACGTAATATAGCCACCATGTTTATAGCTAATAAATAATCCTAACCCTTCCAAGAGGGGAGCTATTTCTTTCTTGAAAGTATAGATTATTTCCCGCTTATGTTCCTGGTTATCGAAACCAATTAAATAGCCCAGTTTGACTCTCTCATATACATACATAATATCCATAAAATTGTCAGGCTTATCATATTGAACCAGAATTGTTGCTAACTGCTGAATTAAGTTTTGCTTTGTAAACACCATAAAATTCACTTTTCACTTATCTTTGACTTTTTAGTTATTATTGTATTCGATACTTCTATATATTCTTTTTGTTTTCATTTATAAAGAGAGATGAGATTTTAGGCATGTTTGTTCAGCAAGGATGGGAAGTCATCCCCCAATAATCCTCTATCCTCTTCGATAAACCAGCTTCACGTTTCTACTTACTTCATACGCTAGGACGGCCTCTTGTTGATAATGGTCTAAAGTTAATTGAACTATTCGATCAATACTCTCTTCATCACAATAGACACGTACCGGAATCATCTCTTCGCTAAATAGTATAGCATCTGAGTTTAGCCATTGGCCTTTTGCCGGCTTTAAGATTGTCAATCCAGCACCGATCTCACGAATTTTCGCATCCCATCCATGATGATGATCCAAAGAGTATTTCGTTCCGTCATTAGAATAGTTGGGGACGAGGATTTCCCAAAGTGATTTGGCCATCAGCGGAATGAATGAACTATTTTTATAAACATTTCCCCGGCTCTGTAAAAAATCTCAAAAAAGTCAGCCTGGCCGTTGCCTTCGTGCTTCTCCAGCTACGAGGAGGATAGTTAAGAAGCACCAATAACTTTGGGAGATTACAGTTCTCAGGCAACTTCTTGGCCAGGCGGCTGACTTTTTTGACAGAACCCATTTCCCAAAACATTTAACTACTCAAAACTCTTTATCCGAAACGATGGATCGTTTAGTGCTGCTCATCCTCGACGGCTGGGGCATCAGCCGAAAAAAAGAGGGAAATGCAATCGCTTTAGCCAAAACACCAGTTCTCGATTCCCTTTATCGACAATATCCCCATTCTGTCCTCAAAGCATCCGGTGAAGCGGTCGGTCTTCCCAGAGGGATCATGGGCAATTCTGAAGTTGGACATCTCACTCTCGGCACCGGCCGGATCAACGCTACGGATCTAGTGAGGATTAACAAAGCCATCCAAAACAGATCTTTTTTCAGAAATAAAGTTCTTCTTGCTACAGTCCGCCGCGCCAAACGACAACGGCAAAAATTACATCTCATGGGCTTATTAAGCGATGCCGGCGTTCATTCAAACCTCAATCATTTGTTTGCTTTATTGGAATTAGCAAAGAAAGAAAACGTCAAAGAAGTATATGTTCACGCTTTTCTCGACGGAAGGGATACGCCGCCGCAATCCGCTGAAAAATATCTCAGCCAATTACAGCAGAAAATGAAGCAGCTTGGCATAGGCCAATTGGCGACGATGATGGGTCGTTTTTATGCCCTTGACCGTGATAATCGCTGGGGCCGTGAACATAAGGCATACAACTGCATGGTCAACTGCAAAGGGAGAAAAGAATCAGACCCCATCACCGCTTTGCACAAAGCTTATGCCCGCGGCGAAACTGATGAGTTTATCAAGCCGACGATCTTCACCAACAAGTGTGTCGTTGACGAAAACGATTCCATCATCTTTTTTAATTTCCGTTCCGATCGCGCCAGGGAATTGACCCGGGCATTTGTCTGGGGAAAATTCAAAGGGTTTCAGAGGGAAAAAATCATCGGCCTACATTTTGTTTCACTGACTCAATATGATTCACTGGTCAAAGTTCCTGTCGCGTTCCCCCCAATTGCATTGAAACAAACTCTTGGCGAAGTGATCTCCCAAGCAGGAATCTCCCAGCTTCGTCTTGCCGAAACAGAAAAATGGGCGCATGTTACCTACTTCTTTAATGGCTTATGCGAATGTATTTTTCCCCATGAAAAAAGAATTCATGTTCCCAGCCGAAAAGTGACGACCTACGACAAGACTCCGGAAATGAAAGTCAAAGAAATAACAGCAGAACTTTTAAGAAATAGCGGCAATCACCAATTCTTCGTCGTGAACTTCGCCAATGCCGACATGGTCGGCCACAGCGGGAATCTACAGAAAACGATCAAAGCAGTGGAGGCAGTAGACAGAGCAGTCGGCATCCTCGTCACAAAATTTCCCGGAAAGATACTGATCACCGCGGATCATGGAAATTGCGAAAACATGACCAGTGAAATGATCACCAGCCATACCTGCAATCCCGTTCCACTCCTCGGCGTGCGTGTCAACAGGGCGTTAAAAGATGGAGGATTGGCAGATGTTGCACCAACAATCTTAGACATCTTGAAATTAAAAAAGCCGAGAGAGATGACCGGAAAAAGCTTGCTGTGTAAATCTTGGCAGTAATATTTTTAAAGAAAGTACCTATTTTTAATGTTATGATTTACGCTTCACGTGAAGAAGTATCGGAAAGCATGGCTTCCTTAGCACTAGCTTTACAGGGCGGCTCTGGTGCTCGGCTCTCCCCCGAGGAATCTGCAAACAATATCGGAAGAAATGTTGTCATGCTCGTTCGCGCAAATACTCTGGAATCCGTTATTGATTCACCGCGTCCAGGATGTGCGGATTTTTTTATTGATTCAGTCGGCTGCGGATTACAGATTACTGCTGATGGATTTATTCTCACTGCAGCCCATATCATTGAAGACTGGATTGAGGATTGGAGAAACTGGTGGAGTGAGCGGTCGCCATCGCCTTCCGAATTTGCGGGTATTGCCCTCAAATCTGGTTACCTCTACTGGGTCATCCGGCAAGATGATGCTGGATATATCAAAGCAAGCCCAATCGACGGCACAACCATTTGTTATGATCTAAAATACGATGTCGCCTTGATCAAAGCAGTGAACGGTCTGAAACCATCACCTCTTGATTTCAAAATTGCGGAGGGGCTGGAATCCTCAGATGATCTTCGCCTGCTGACCCGCAATAAAATGGATGTTTCTCTTTATGCTACAGAGGGCGGCATTCTTCGTCTTTCACAATCTCTCCCGATGCTCATCGAGGGTCATGAAACCAGAAAAATAAGATTGGTCTATGATTTCTTCCAAACAGACATTCCTGCAAGGAGTGGTAATAGCGGCAGCCCCATAATTAATCAGGATGGCGCCCTCGTCGGTCTCGTTTCCGCTGTATCAGTCCCAAAGCTCTCCGACCAGGAGAATCCTGAGAGAGAAGGATATGCTACCTGTTCAAGAATAACCTATGCCCTTTCGCTCGCTTACAAACTGAGGCGGCAGGTCGGGCAGTTCTTGACAGGATAATATCTTTAGAGTAGATTATTTCATCTCAGAGGAGATTATTTATCTTTTCCTCAATTCCATCACCGTCTGAAATTCTTTCTTCAACGAGAGTTTTTCGCTGAAGAACTGTTTGATCTTGAGGAATTCTTCAATCTCTTTGTCAATCTTTTTCAAGATAAAAATCCCCGCATTGGTGAATCGGATCATCCTGTTTTCATAGGTGATCAATCTTTTCTGCTCTAACATCTCCAGATTCTTGTACAAAGCCCGTTCTTGCTTCGCCACAATTCCCGAATGCAGTAAAAAAGTGATAAACACCACTTTTGATGTCCGTAATTGCACTGGTTTTGCTTCCAACGGCTGGTTTAGTTGTTTATAGAATTCTCCTAACGCAAATAATATCTGCCGTTGAGCTTTTGTGACGATCATTTTCAACTCATATTTCTTCAACTATAAAAAGATTCAGGATCAGACATCGCACTGCGGATAGGTACGTATTAAGTCTGTGCTTGGGCAGGTCGGCCTGCCTCGTCTCGCTTTGCTTGTTTTCTTGCTTCTTTTGAGAACTGTATGAAGAAATGCGCGAGAAGACCCTGCCCGCACAGACTTAACTTAATACGTACGCGGATAGCAAACCTTTAAGAACTTCAAATATTTCTCCTATCATTGAAAAAAAGGTGATCACATGAAATTAATTCTGACCAAAAAACCAAAGAACGTTACCATCATTGAAGGTTTCCCCGGCTTCGGCTTGATCGGCACGATCGCTACTGAATTTCTCTTAGAACACCTCGATACGGAGAAAATCGGTCTGGTGGAGATGGAAGAGATTCCTGCAATGATCGCCATCCATCAAAATAAAGTTATTGAACCGATTTCTTTGCATTACAGCAAGAAATATAATCTTGTCCTCGTACATGCGATTAACGTCGGGAAAGATATGGCTTGGAAATTAGCCGATGTTGTTCGTGAACTCGCCGAGACCTTAAGTGCTAAAGAAATTCTCTCTTTAGAAGGCGTTGGTTCCCCGAATCCAGAAGAAGGCGGACGAATCTTTTATTACTCGACCGCAAATGGTGAAGTCAAGAAAAAACTATCTAATATCGCCGCACCACTACAAGAGGGGATCATCGTCGGTGTGACGGGCGCATTACTCGCCAGGCATGTGAAGACCCCAATCGTTGCCCTTTTTGCCGAAGCGCGCAGCGGCTTGCCGGACAGCAAAGCGGCAGCCCATATCATCGAAGCGTTGGATGCCTATGCTGGTTTGGATGTTGATATCAAACCATTGCTCAAACAAGCAGAGGTATTTGAGAAGAAGCTGCGTGGTTTGATTGACAAAGGGAAGAAAGCAGAGCAAGTAGAAGATGAGAAGCATTTGAGTTATGTGGGATAGGCTTCTCTTTTATTTGTTTGATACCCCACCGCTTGTGGTGGTTGGGATTTTTATTTCTTTCTCGTTTGACTTTTTCTGAATCTAATTGAAAAATATCCCAATTAAAACATTCAAACAATAATCAAAAAAGAAATAAGTAATGGTTAAACAGTTTAATAATAACTAAGTTCAACTAATCTTAAAAGTTGATAGTTAAAACTAAATATTTTATTTCTTAACCCGCTCCTGCACCGCATCAAATAGTCCTTTCTCCACAATTGGTTGATGCACACCTTTACTACTTTCTCTCGCAAAAGTAACTTCTCCTAAATATGTTCTGTTTTGCAGTATCTTCTTGATTCCGTTGACCGAAAACCCCCCCTCTTTGGCAAGCTTATTTAGGCTCATCCCCTGCAGGAATAGGGCATACATTTCTCGTACCTGCTCTGCATCTTCTTCTACGACAACTAACTTTTTATCAATCATCTGATACCCAAAAGGTGGCTTTGTCACCGCACCCCCTTCCTTATTCTTTCTAGCCATGCCAAATGTTGTCCTTTCGCCGATAATGTTTCTTTCAAACTCGGCAAACGCTGAAATAATGTGGAACATCAACTTTCCTGACGCGGAAGCGGTTTCAATCTTATCCTGTAAAGAGATAAAATCAATATTCCACTCTTTCAGTTTGTCGATAGTAAGAATCAAATCTTTTAAGCTTCTACTAAATCTATCTAACTTATAGGTGAATATAGCGGAAAACATTTTCTTTTCAGCATCGCTTAAAAGTTCCTGCAGCGCTGGACGATGCTTCATGTCTTTTGCGGACTTGCCTTCGTCTTTATACACCCGATGGATAGTATATCCCATCACTCGCGCATAGTTCTTTAATGATTCTTCCTGCGCCGCTAAAGAGAAACCGTGCTGGACTTGATCTTCGGTAGAAACACGCACATACACTGCTGCTTTGGGTATATCTGCTTCATTATTTTGTGCACTTAGGGTCATCGCTTTCACCTCTCTGTGAACTTAGGGCTCCCTAAGTATATAAAATTTGTGTTTTCGTGGGCGTTTTTGGACGAGAACCTCCCGGAGAGACACTCGCACTTTAATTTTCCATAGTTTCCCGTTTCGTTTGTTCCATAACATATTATCTCTGATTGAATATTTTTGTTTCGAAATATTTAATTTTAAATTGAACAATTAAACAATTAAAGTAAATTAGTAATGCTTGTTAACAAAAACATTTAGGATAGAATAATTCAATCAAAGTTTAAAAATTATCTTTTAAAAAATTCTGCTACCTTTGCCTCGATGTGTTCTCGGGGAATCAGAAAACAATTACTAATCGAACGTGGATATTGTTCACGCTGATGTAAATGTCTGCTAAACTTGGTCAGGAAGAGCGGCCATTCGGTCTGTTCATCGTTGATCTTGCTTTGTGTTCGCCATGCTTTTCGTACTCTTTCATGGACATCATCGTCATGGACAGTGCGCCAGAGTGGTCGTTGTTCTATCTGACGGACAGATTCCAGAAAATCTTGTACTGCTGGAAAACGCTGAGAACTCTTGTTCAACGCACGTTTTACAGAGTGAAACATACCATAACATTCCCGCAGGACAAGCTGACTTCCATAGCGCTGGTGAATGTTTTCCAAATGACGCACATCTACCCCGGCTAGAACCCGTAATTCCCCGCGCGCGTCAGCACACTTTATGCTCTCCATTTCCTGCCGCACTCTGCCCCCTGCATGGAGAGCGAGATGAATGTCAATTAAAAGTCTCTCATCATATGCCGGCATCAACTGTCTGGAAAGGATTGTATCTTTATAAATTTTTGTTTTCTAGGTACGTATTTAGTTTGCCGCTCGCTCGGCGTTCTTCAGCGATTTCTTTGGAAGTGAAAAAGCTATTTTTCTGAATAAAAACGCACCAATCTCGTCTGACGAGAAGATTCCCTCGCTCGCTTCTTGGCGAAACTAAATACGTACTTTTCTAGTGATAGTATTATTTTTCATTCTTATCGTCTTATCTTTTTCACTTCAACAAATTATTTAAACCACACTGTTCTTCAATCTAAAATGGTTAAGCAAAAAAAACAGGAGATGACAGAAATTACTGATTTTGTCTGTGCTTATCGACAGAAATATGATGTTACACCTACAACGCAGCCAAGATCTTCTTTATCTGGTGAGGGGTTTGGTGAAGCCTACGTTACTTTATATCAGGAATTGATCCCTACGCGGGAAGGTTATGGTGTCTGGAATGCTCTTGAAGACGAAGCCGTACGTAAGATGGTTCTTGGACAAGTGAGAAAAGACCAAAATGTACTTCGGAGATAACATGATCATTGGCGAAGCCGTCTATCGATGCAGTACTTCGGGAACAGAAACATATATTCTCCGGTTACGCCAAGCGCATCAACAGCAATTTGAAGGAGCAACCATGGCTGCTCTCGCACTACTCATTGCTGAACATGAAAAGGAATCTGGCCTCATCAGTATTGAAACTGAGGGATCATACGTTCAGACAATTCAAGGCGTGCAAAGATCTTTGTTAGGATACGAATGTGATCTTCTAGAAGCGCATGTGCAGGCGCAGAGGGAGGGAAGAGAATTTTATCGGCATTGAATGGACGATAATTCACTCTTTTGGAACCAATTCTCTTGCCACCGTAATTCTTTCTATCTTTAGAATGTCATCTAGTGCCTGAAGATTCTCTCTTTGATTATCTGGAATAGAAATAGAACAGATAACTTTATTTCCTGCTCGTTGATAAAAAGCACGGATTAAAGGTTCATTATCATCGAATACTCCCGTTTTGGGATCTATCTGTCCAAGATACATGACGCCGTGCTGTGGGAAAAAGGCAAGTAGAGCGTACTGGGTTTCTCCGCCGTCAGGCGTTGCCATTGAAGAAACATGTGCGTAGACTACAGGCGCACGATGCTCAAATATCGGATCACGGGCTCCTCTCAATTCCAGAACCTTTTCTATCTTCAGTAGTTTGTATGTTTCTGGCATTATTCTTTACTTGGGAACTTGTTTTATAAAACTTTTGATAAAATTACTCAAAATGAACCGATACATTAAATCTATTTATTCACTCAAAAAGATAATCGCTAAATCACTCGACGATCACTTTTCCCTTTGCTTTCAATGCTTTGGTTTTCGGCCAATAGGAAGTTATCTCAAATGATTTTTCTGCCGTAAACGTGACCGTAGTACTCTGGCCTGGTTTTACCGTTCCCGTGTTTCCCCACGGTTCACCCCAGAAATCCAATCCTCCATAATAAACCCCTTTGCTTCTGGCAGCAAATGTTATCTTAATCAAATCACCAAGTTTGACGGTAATCTCTTTTGGATAAAGCCCGGCATCATCTCCTTCGATGGTAAATTCTGTCACGGGAGGAAACTGTGGATCCTGTACTTTCGGGACTACTTTGACTTCTTCTGTTTTCATTACTTCTTTTATTTCTTCAACTTCAGCTGTCGGCATTTCCACCGCTACTGGTTGTGCTGTGCTTTCTTCCGTAGTTTTTGGAGTTGGCTGACAGGCGGTAATCAAGAGCAGCAGCAGAGAGAAGAAGAGTATGCTTATTTTTATCTTTACCATTTGTAAAATGAAAATAATGAAATTAATAAATGTATCTTTTCTGGGTACGTATTAAGTTTCGCCAAGATGCGAGTGAGTGGCAAACTTAATACATACTTTTCTGATTTATTTCTTAATCAAAGAATACCGCAAAGCGACATCTTTCCAATTGATCAGCTTCACAAAATTATCTACCCACTCTGCCCGCCGGTTTTGATATTTCAGGTAGTATGCGTGTTCCCAGACGTCACAGACCAACAGCGGCGTCAGGCCAGGCACAAAACAATCCTGATGTTTCTCAACCTGAAAGATATGCAGATGGCCATGCCCGTCTGCTGCCAATACACCCCAACCGGAACCTTCTACGGCAACAGTCGCAGCTTTGAATTGAACTATGAATTTTTCCCAGCTGCCAAAAGATTTTTCTAAAGCAGCTAACAATTCACTTTCCGCTTTGTTATCTTCTTTCCCCGGGCACATATTCTCCCAGAACAGACAGTGCAAGGCGTGTCCCGCGCCGTGGAAGGCCAATTCTCGTTCCCAATGCTTAATCAAAGCAAAATTACCACTTTCCCGTGCTTCTCTCAATTTCGCCACGGCGTTATTCAGGCCAGTTACATATCCAGCGTGGTGTTTTGTGTGATGTATTTCTAGCGTTTGTTGATCATAATACGGCTCCAAAGCGTCGTAGGTGTAGGGCAGTTTTGGTAATAAAAATTCTTCAGTCATGGTAGATCATCCTCCTATTTTGGGATATATGGAAAAAGAATAGTTTAAATATGTTATGATTTTAATGTCAATATGATTAAGCTGGTCGGTTTTTTTATCTTATGCTTGATCGCTGTGTCCGGCTGCTTACCAATGACAACAACAAAAACAATTGACAAGACAGCAGTAGCTGAAAAGACAGAGATAGCTACCTTTGCCGGCGGCTGTTTCTGGTGCATGGAAGCAGCTTTTCAGGAAGTGCCCGGCGTTCTTACAGCTATTTCTGGATATACTGGCGGGAAAATAGATAATCCAACGTACAACGATGTACTTTCCGGTAAGACCGGCCATCAGGAAGCTGTGCAGCTGACCTACGACCCGCAGAAAATTTCTTACGGGGAGCTTCTGGACATCTTTTGGCAGCAGATCGATCCGACTGATGCTGGCGGCCAATTTGCCGATCGCGGTTCAGAATATCAGACAGCGATCTTTTATCATAGCGAAGAGCAGCGGAAATTGGCAGAACGATCAAAAAAAGATTTGGCCGAGTCTGGAAAATTCGAGAAACCGATTGTCACGGAAATCCTTCCAGCTGCAACATTTTATCCCGCCGAAGAATATCATCAGGATTATTATCTGAAAAGAACAGCTCAATATCAAGCCTATGCCGAAGGTTCGGGAAGGAAAAGCTTTATTCGGAAGATGCGGGAGAAAGAATGAAAGAGCTTGTTGCATTTTTCATCGAATCCTGTTATGCTCTTTAACCATACGAAGTGTGGTCAAACTTCGTCCAAATATTTTTTTTGGGAAAAATTATTTCAAGAACGAATTTCTATCAAGTTATAAGAATCGAGGGCAAGAAGTATTGTGTATTATTATTTAGTGGGTCTTTGATATCTTTCTCGGGCATATTCTAATGCATCAACAATTCCCGTGAAATTGTGTGCATCAGCTAAAGACCTGGCCCTAAATTGAATTTTCGTGTATGGAACATTACTGTCATCAATCGTTTGTTTTAATGCTTCGGGTGTAACATCTGTTTTTTTAGCTTCAGATTCATGACCAAACTGTCTAGCTTGAATTTGTTGCTCTAAAGTAAGAGAAGGAGTACTTCCTAAAGCATAAAACAGTAAATATTTATCAAAGACCGGTGTTCGAGCAGTATTTCGACTCCAATCCATAAAAGCAGAATAATTTGTAACAACACTCAGTGATTTCCCAAAAGCAGCAAATAATTCTTGACCCCAAACTGCATCTTGAGGAGATTGAGTTTCGACTGTTCTCCTAAATGATTCATACAATTGATCGGTTTGGAAATCAAGTGCTTCTATTTGTTCATTTGATAATGTTCTGCTTGTCATTTTAATCTGAATAATAGGGGGTAGTATTTAAATCTTTGGTTTCTTAGTCTTTTATGAGTAGTAAAATTTCTTCTTGCCACTTCCGCCATTTTGCTCCAAAAAAATTGGGACCATCATTTCTTTTCAAACCGTTCTTTATCCCTACCGTAACATTTTTCCATCACTCGGTCAAAAGATTCATCAAGATTTATCCCCTGAGAATTAGCAAGACAGCAGAGAGAAAATATAACGTCGGCCATTTCTACGCCAAGATGATGTTCCCCTTCTCCTACTTTCTTCTTTTTCGGACCAAATTGGTGGTTTAATTCTCTTCCTATAACGAAGGAACAAAATAATTAATAAAATTTGTTTGTTCCTTCGAATATAATAGCGGAACTGATATTAATCACTTACTACCGCTATTATACTTCCCCAGCTTCCTCCGCTAGACGAGCAAAGATTTCGTGTGGTTTCCAGTATCCAATTTTATACTGCTGTACCCATTCATCAACTTGGTCTTGTAATTCTTTCAAAGACATCAGATCTTTCCGACCAAGTCTAATCCTGGCTTCAATGTTTTCTTGCCTGGCTGCCAGCTTGCGGGGCAGACTTCGTCGCCATGCTCACGGACAAATTGTGCCGCTTTAATCTTTCTCAGCAGTTCTGCAGTACTTCTTCCAATACTATTATCATGTATCTCCAATGCTTTCAGTACGCCATCGGGATCGATGATAAACGTGCCTCGTAAACTAATCCCTTCCATGGGGATGATCGTTCCATAGGCCGTACAAAGCTGAGCAGCCGGATCAGCGACCATCGGGAAAGTGATTTTCTGGATTGTTGCCGAGGTATCAGCCCAAGCTTTATGGACAAAAGCGGTGTCTGTACTGACACTGAACACTTCCACATTCAATTTTTTTAACTCTTCATATTGATCTGCTAATTCACCCAGTTCTGTCGGGCAGATGAATGTAAAATCTGCAGGATAGAAAAAGAGGACAACCCATTTTCCTTTGTAATCTTTTAGTTTGACATCGACTATTTTCCCCTGGTGATATGCCTTTGCTTCAAATAGTGGTGCCGGTGAACCGATTGCTAGTTTATTTTCGTCCATTGTAACTACCTCCTTTACGTCGTTGATGACGATCAGAAATGATTGGTATTTTAAAGAATGACATTCATATATAAACATTTTGGAATAAGAAACTAGTGTTTGTTTAGAGAGGTTTGAATAATTCAATTATTGATTTACAAACTTCTCTTTAGCTGGCGGTGCGGCTGACTTTTTCTCCAGAGTCCATAATCCCAGAACATTTATATAGGTGTTTTGGTTTGCAAAGAGCATGGGCTGGTTATCAAATACGACAAGTTGGGTTAAAAAAAATGTTCTGCGGATAGAACCGCCGCCAAAAGGACTTACTGTCTATCAGCGAGATCGTGATCGGCGCGAAGCTCAGCGCAAAGCACAGGTCGATTTGTCTACCCGAAACAAAAGTAGGGAGTTAGGTGTACTTCTCAAAGAAGCATATGATAATGGTAACCATATCTTGGTTAATACACAGGCATTCCAACGTCTCTGTAACCGACAGCTGACGCCTTACAATACTCCTGCCTGGAAAGAGAAGATTGGGACAGAAATTATCGTCCCGGCGGTCAAGTATTGGGAAAAGATCGAGCGCATCCAAGTTCTTGCACCAGAACGGATACCCGGAAAACCAAAAAAGGATGTTGTGAAGATGCAGCTCTATCGCCGCACGCTTTCTGCCGTTGCTGACAAAGATTTTAAAGAATCCGCAAATAAGTTCCTGAATATGCTGCAAAGTGCAATCAAAGCCAGGCAGGAACAGCTAATTAAGCTGGGCTACGAAATTGAAAGAAGAGCGAGGATAGAAAAGCAGGGGATAATATCGAAGCTATAATCATTCTCACGTCCAAAATGTCGATTTAAATGGATAAAACCATATAACCGCCACTTCTCAAATAAGTAAAGTACTATTTTGAGCAATTTCTACCTTAACTTCAATAGCTTCGCGTTAATCGCTACAATAACCGTACTTAAAGACATAAATACCGCCCCGACAGCGGGACTTAATAACAGATCGTATTTATACAAGACTCCGGCAGCAAGAGGAATAGCCACAAGATTATAGCCTGTCGCCCAGAGGAGATTTTGTTTCATCTTAGAGTATGTCGTTTTAGCCAAACCAATAATCGAAGCAACATCCCGCGGATCATTTCTCACCAGAATAATATCAGCAGATTCTATCGCCACATCTGTTCCAGCACCGATCGCAATACCCGCATCTGCCTGCACTAACGCCGGCGCATCATTGACACCATCGCCGACCATCACTACTTTCATCCCTTTTGCTTGCAGTTTTTTGATAGCATCCGCTTTTTGATCCGGCAAGACTTCGGCAAAGAAATCATCTAGCCCGAGTTCTTGGGAAACCCACTCCGCTACTTTTTGATTATCTCCGGTGAGCATCATGCACTTGATATTCATCGCTTTTAACTTTTGTATTGCTTCTTTTGATTCTTCCCTAATGATATCAGCAAGAGCGATGAACCCAAGCACTTTATTCTTCTCCAGAACAAAAATAACTGTCTTTCCTTGCTTTTCTAACCTGGCACTCTTCTCATTTGGTTTGATCTGATGCTCTTTAAGATACGACGGCCCAACAACGGTGATTACTTTTTTTCCGATATTTCCTTGTATTCCCTTGCCAGGCAGAGCACGAAATTTCTGGACTACCGTCAGCTTGATTTTTTCCTCAGCTGCTTTTCGAGTTATTCCTTTGGCAATCGGATGTTCCGAATTTCTTTCAAGGGAAGCAGCATACGACAGAATTTGTTGAGAGGTAAATCCTTTTTCAGTGATAATATCAGTCACACCAAACTCGCCTTTCGTCAGCGTTCCCGTCTTATCAAAGACGATCGTATCGATATTCCTGATACTTTCAAACGCAATCCGATTTCGAATCAAAAAACCATTTCTGGCAGCAATCGAAGTTGAGACGGCAACGACAAGTGGCACCGCCAAGCCTAAAGCATGCGGACAGGTAATAATCATAACCGTGACCATTCTTTCCAACGCAAAAGTAAACTTTAAACCGATAGCAAGCCATAACGCTAAGGTTAATGTTCCTACAGAAACGGAAATGATCGTCAGCCACGTTGCCGCCCGATTTGCCAAGTCTTGTGTCTTTGACTTTGATTCCTGCGCTTGTTTGACGAGATTGATAACTTTTGCCAAATAGGTGTCTTCACCAGTATGGGTTATTTTGACTTCTAATGCGCCTTCGCTGTTAATCGAACCGCCGATAACTTTATCTCCTTTTTTCCGGCTGACTGGTTTCGATTCACCAGTGAGCATGGACTCGTTTAGACTGCTTTCGCCTTTGATGACGATGCCATCAGCAGGAATTTTTTCTCCGGGGCGGACGAGGACAATATCCCCCATTTTTAATTGAGATAATGGAACGTCTTTAATTTTATTCTGATTAGTGATCAAATGCGCCTCAGCAGGCATTAATTTTACTAGTGCTTCTAATGCACGAGAAGCACCAAGAATAGATCGCATTTCGATCCAATGGCCGAGAAGCATAATATCGATCAATGTTGCTAGTTCCCAGAAAAAGATCTCTCCTTGCAAGCCAAAGACAACTACGGAGCTGTAGATAAAAGCTACGCTAATCGCCAAAGCAATAAGCGTCATCATCCCCGGTAATTTATTTTTTATTTCTTCAACAATACCTTTGAGAAATGGCCAGCCCCCATAAAAAAAGACGATTACCGAGAACGCAAATAAAAGATAGGTATCGCCATTAAATTGAATGTTAAATCCAAATAGATCATGGATAAATGGGGAGAGAAAGAGGATGGGGATAGTAAGAATGATTGAGACCAAAAATCGTTTCTTGAAATCACGAATCATCATTTCGTGATGCTGGCTGTGATCGTGATTTACCGGTTTGTGTTCACCATCTTGAGATGAATGAGGAGAAGAAACGGGAGGGGATCTTCCCCCCTCGGCAACAAGCACTGCACCATCCATCGTGCATCTTCCCGGCTTGCTAAACGTCATCCCGCATTTTGGACATTGGTATTTTGCCATGTTTATTCACCCGGTTTTTTCCTTTTTGACGGCATGTTGAGTGATCTCAAGATTGCAATTATTATACTTTCTACACCACGCTTCACACTTTTCTGCCCACTTTTTCTGGCTATAATAAAAGCCGCATTGGTTGCAAAAGTATTTCTTCGGTTTTATGCTTCCCGTTTTATCACTCACTACAACACGATTAGCTTTTATTATTGATGTTCAGCAAGCTATGCAGCCAGCACCATCCCACAAAGCTTTCGATTAAAGCAATCCAGCCAAGAATAGCGATCAGCCAACTCGCCCAAACTGCATTGTACTGCGGCATCCACGGGCCAAGCCACCAGAAAGCTAAGCCAAACCGCAGGATACGGTCTAATTTACCTAAATTTTGTTTCATCTTTTCACCTCTTTGATAATATTGGTAGAATAATTTTATTGGTTATAAATGTTTAGGGATGCTGGCACAATCCCTCACAAACATTTAAATATATGAAACTTATTTCATATGAAAATGGACTCACCTAAACCCAAAATGGGAAAAAGAGCGTATCAGCTCTTCTTCAGCACACTGGCTAATGAAACGAGATTAACGCTGATCAACATTCTCCGCCAAAAGCCATTAAATGTTACGCAGATCTGTGAGGTCGCAAATCTTGAACAAAGTCTGGTTTCGCATCATCTCAAAATGCTCGAGCACCACGGGATGGTGTTCAAGAAAAAAGAAGGAAAGTTTCGTTATTATACCGTAAACGAGAAAACGATTAAGCCGCTGCTGGAATCCATCGATGCGCATATGAAAGAATACTGCTGCAAGATACTCGCAGGGAAAAGGTAGGAGAAGAAAAATGGCGGCCCAAACAAGAGTTAAACCCACAACTAAACCAACAACAGAACAGAAAAACATCCAGGCAAACAAAACTTTTTTCGGCCGCTGGTCAAAGACTTACGATTCATTAGGAATACGCTTCTGGATGCGGCGATTTCAAATTCCGGCATTGCGCGAGATTAAATTTCAACCAGGAATAAAGATTTTAGATTTAAGCTGCGGAACGGGAGAACTATTGCAGGATCTATACCGCAGAGGCAAAGGAAAGATAAAATTATTTGGACTAGATATTTCCGAGGAAATGCTGGAGATGGCGAGGAAGAAACTGCCCTTGGAAGTAACTTTAGTCCGGGGGGATGTGCACCGCCTTCCCTTCGACAGCGGAGAATTTGATTATGTTCTCTGCACCGAGGCGTTTCATCATTATCATTCCCAATATCAGGCTGTCACAGAGATGAAACGAGTTTTGAAGAACGACGGTAAAATAATCATTGTCGATATTAACTTCTTCTTACCCTCGATCCATTGGCTTTTCCAGAAACTGGAGCCAGGATGTGTTAAGATCAACAATCAGGGGGAGATGGGCTTGTTGTTCAAAAAGAACGGCCTAAAGATAGCTAGACAACAGCGAAATTTTCTGTTTGCGATCATGACGATTGGACAAAAAGAGGAAAGAGGAAAAAAAGATAAAAATATGGAAAAAGAGGAAATCAGAAAATGACAATCACACCTAAAAAATGGGGAATGATCCTATTGGTCGTAGGAATTATGCTCTTGGGAATCCTCGCGCAGGTCAAAATCAATATCGATGAACGAAGCACCTTTCTCTGTACGATCGTCGCGGCCGATCCTGCCTTGACGATGGACGAATGTCCCGCTCATAAAGATAGCACATCGTGGCTGTTGGTTGCCGCTTTTGGGATCGTCTTTCTTCTCTTAGGCAGTGGATTTTATCTCATCTTTACACCTGCAGAAAAAACAGAAAAAAAAGCCTCATCTTCCGTATCTTCTACGCTGTCTGAACGGGAGATTTATCATAAGCCAAAAAAAGAGGTGGACATAAAACAACTCAGTTCAGAAGAACAACGGTTGTATACTCTCCTCGTCGAGAATAACGGTTCTCTCTATCAAAGCGATCTAGTCAATAAAACTGGCTTTTCCAAAGTTCAGATTACGCGTATTCTTGACCGCATGGAAGGGGCGGGAATTATTGAACGCAAACGACGGGGAATGACCAATGTGGTTATTCTGCAATAATTGTATGGGGTTTCCGGAGGTGGGGGTTGAAAAAAGAAGGGGCTCACAGACTATCTATTAATTTAAGAATTTCAACGGCTTTTTTAGGGTCTCCTCTTCCTACCGGAAAATAGCAAGGAATTATCTTTGTCTTGAAACCATTATATTCCATATCAAAAACCCTCAGTTTTTGGCTTTTGATAATCTCTGAATAATAATCTATCAATTTTATTTTTTGATGGGTCATATTTTCAAATGGAATGAGCCCAAAAGTGACTATATATTGGGGTTGAACAATCTCAATTTCTCTTTCCAAAATTGGCAAAAATATCTTAATTTTCTCTGAATTTGGCAGAGTTGCATCAGGACCGGTCCATTTTACAATATTAGTAAAGTAAAATGATTTTAACTTGAGAAAATTAAGCACTTTATCTGTAAATTCTAAAGACCAAGATTTTGAATTATTTATTTTTTCAATAAGCTCATCGTCAAACATTCCAGCATGATGGAAAATTCTCCAAATTGGTTTTGTTCCAATAACAGGAAATCTTGGTCCTTGCCAATTTTGGTCTGAACTAATGTTTACGTGGGTTGGATTTATGAATACAAACATCACTTTTGGACGAAATGTTTTACCATTGCCTAGAATTGGTTTCAAGCTATTTTCCGGGAAAAGTTCTTGATTCAATTCATTAACAACATTCCATAATTCTTCTAATGTCTGATACTGTTGATACATATATCATTAAGGGGAGTAGGCCATTTTAAATACATTTCTGTGAGCCCCGAGCAATATTGCACATAACTACTCTCAAACCACCCTAAACATTCCCGGTCCAGCCATGCCCATTGAACAGCTGAATTTTATCTGACCAGTTTTCGCTGGCGTAAACGTAATCACTGTCGGGTTTCCTTTCGTCAACCGCTCCGTGATACCGAGTGATGGTACGCTGATGATTTGAGCACAGCCTTGCGCCCCATCTCCATTTATCCGCCATTCCACAGGCACTCCTTGCTTCAACGTAAATGTATCTGGAGAATAATCGAGGCCGATCACTTTCATTTCCACGATTTGTTTTCCATCGACTAATTTTACGTTGGAATCGGCCTGTTGCGCTGGAAGATTTTGAGAGGGGGCGTTTTGATCATTCAATTCGGGGATATTATAGGAATCGAGATTAAAGCCAATGGTGGCTCCAGTTAGAGTCCAACCGCTGGGCAAGTTCATGATGCCGAGAATGATAATTAATACCGCCGAGAATGTCTTAAAGTAGCGCTGAAATGACCCTTTGCTCAGGCTGGAAAGCGCCCCCACAGAAAGAAGGCCGGGGAGTGTGCCCAGAGCGAAGAACAACATGGTTAAACCACCAGAGAACCAATCTCCTTTTCCCAAGACATAGAGTTGTAATGCTTGGGTAAAACCACAGGGTAAAAAGAAAGTTCCGGCACCAAATAAAAACGATTTTAACTTTAGCTTGCTTTTTGATTGCGAACCCTGCTCTCGGCTACTCGCATCATAGAATTTATGGGCAATACTCTTGGGCATTTTTATTTGAATACGATCCAAGAGCGGGAAAATGTGGAGGAGCTGCAACCCAACGATGATCATCAAGGCGCTGGCAACGATCGTAATGACTCCCGTAATGACCGGCGAGAGCGCCAATGTTGAGCCGAGAAGCCCGATTGCTGCTCCGAGAACGGCATAAGAGATAATCCGGCCGATGTTAAAGTAAAGATGCGACTGAAATTTTTCTGCTTTCGTAGCATGGGGATATTTTTCGTTATATTTCCCCGCCAGCGCCAGTAAAAGACCGCCAGATACGGCTAAGCAGGTTGAAGTTGCAGCGATTAAGCCCAGAACAAAGACAAAGCCATAACTCATGTTATCGCTAACGCCGAAGTTTTCTGGAAAAATGTTAAATTGTTGCAAGAGCAGATAGACTGCAAAAATAAAGACGAGGACAGCGCCGATCTCTTGATAGTGCTTTTTCTTTGTTTCTTGCTTTCTCTTAGTTTCTTCTGATAAAGTGAAGCTTGTTTGTGATGAATAGGGAGAATTCTTTTCTGTCAGAATGTAGCCTTTCTCTTTCACTGCCTGCTGCAGTTGTTCGAGTGTAACGCCCTCGGAACATTCAACTACGGCTTTTTCTGCAGCTCGCGAAACGTGAACATTCTTCACGCCAGGGACTTGTTTGAGAGAACGTTCAATTAACACTTCACAACTAGAGCAGGTCATCCCTTGTACCTGCAGTTCAAGTTTTACCATATTTCATAACCTCTTTCTTTTTAATAATAACGAATTCACAACGACACTGACGGAACTAAACGCCATCGCCGCGCCGGCAATGACAGGATTCAACAACCAGCCCGTAAAAGGATAAAGTACGCCTGCGGCAATGGGAATGCCCAAGACATTATAAAATAATGCCCAGAACATATTTTGTTTAATCTTTGACATGGTAAAGCGGCTGAGTTTTATTGCGCGTGGCACATCCATCAAATTATTTTTCATCAAAACGATGTTTCCTGTTTCCATGGCTACATCTGTGCCGGAGCCCATGGCAATACCAATATCTGCTCTCGCCAGAGCGGGGGCATCGTTAATGCCATCGCCAACCATCGCTACTTTTCCTGCTTGCTGCAGCTTCTGGACGTATTTTGCTTTGTCTTCGGGCAGAACTTCAGCAAAGAATTTCTCGATGCCAACTTTTTGAGCGATGGCCTTTGCTGTCCGTACATTATCTCCAGTAATCATGTAAGGGATTATTCCCATCTTCTTTAACTCACGGATCGCTCGGGGAGAATCTTCTTTGATTTCGTCAGCAACGGCAATAACGCCAAGAATTTTTTTCCCGTCAGCGACAACCATCACGGTCTTTCCCCCCTCTTCCAAACGGGAAAGAGTATCTTTCCATTTATTGAGAGAGATTTTGAGTTCTTCGATCAGCCGGGGATTGCCGATATAATAGCGTCTTGAACCAAGGGAGGCTACGACTCCTCTTCCTGTTAATGCTTTAAACGATGTTACTGTACGCGGAGTATAGTTCGACGCTTCTGCTTTTCGCACGATTGCTTCCGCAAGGGGATGTTCGGATTTTTTCTCAATGCTTCCGGCGATGGCAAGAAGCTCTTTCTCATTGATTCCATCTTCTAGGAGGATATCGGTAACAGTGGGCTGGCCTTTGGTAATCGTTCCCGTTTTGTCAAAGATAACATATTTCACTTTGTGGGCGGTTTCCAATGCCTGCCCGCCTTTGATGAGGATGCCATGCTTAGCGCCTTTTCCCGTGCCAACCATAACAGAGGTTGGCGTTGCTAATCCTAGAGCGCAAGGACAGGCAATAACAAGGACGGCGATAGTCGTGATGAGAGCGAATGAAACGGTGGTGTGAGCAAAGGAGAACCAAATCGTAAAGGTAATCAACGCAAGATAAAGAACAAGAGGCACAAAAAAAGCGGAAATTCGGTCGGCAAAACGCTGGATCGGCGCTTTTTGCGTCTGGGCATCTTCAATTAATTTGATAATCTTGGCGAGCGTCGTTTCTGCGCCAACTTTGGTTGCTTTAAACATGAAATTGCCCTGTTTGTTTATCGTTGAACCGATGACTAAATCACCTTTTTTCTTCTCGACAGGGATACTTTCACCGGTGATCATACTTTCATCAATGGATGAATGGCCATCGACGATGATGCCATCGACAGGAACTTTCTGGCCGGGCTTAACGATAATCACATCATTCACTTTCACATCATCGATGGGGATCTGAATTTCGTTTCCATCTTTGAGAATAGTCGCTGTTTTCGCGCCGGTTTTCATCAATGTGCTAATTGCTTCACTGGTCTTGCCTTTGGCCACTGCCTCGAGATATTTACCTAGAATGACCAGCGTGATAATCACCGCAGATGCTTCGAAATATTGATATCCTCCTGTCGAAAAAAGAACGACGTACATTGAATAAAAATAGGCCGCGCTCGTGCCGATGGCAATCAGCAGGTCCATGTTTGCAGACTTGTTTTTGAGCGCCGCCCACGCTCCTTTGTAGAACGGCAGACCGATATAAAATTGAATCGGTGTTGCCAGAAGCCAGAGTAAATAGTCTTTTCCAGGGATCATCAGATCCATCAAGAACATGGCAATGATCACAATCGGAGAGGCAAGAATGATACTGATGATCGCTTGTCTTTTTAATCGGCTGATCTCTTTCTTGCGGGAGATTTCCGCAAGTTTTGTCTGATCTTTGCCATCAGCGATCATCGCGGCGTAGCCTTTACTTTTAATTGCGGCAATCAATGCTTGTTCATTTGCGGTGGTAGGATCAAATTCCACGGTTGCTTTTTCCGTGGAATAATTGACAATCACCGTTTTCACACCATCAACTTTCTGCAGTGCTCTCGTTAAGACGGTGACACAACTGGCGCAATGCATGCCGCTGACTTGAAGAGTTGTTTTTTTCATGATAGAATCACTTTGTATTCACCTAATGATTCGATTTCTTGGCTGAGTTTTTTGATATTGATTGGTTGATCATGCTCGACCGTTGTTTTACCTGTCTTGAAATCAACAAGGCAGGATTTGATGCCTGTAAATTCAGTACAGACCTCTTCGATCAAGAGTTTGCAGGCGTTGCAGTGTGTTCCTTTGACCGTAAATGTTGTTTTCATAAGTGATCATCTCCGGTGTTTTGTGGGTATTTGGACTGCAACATCTTAAATAGATTACGTGAAACTAGTTTCTGGGAGATGGAATATGTGAAGATCGAAGAACGAGAGATTCCCAAATTGAATGAAAAGTATTTGTTTAGCTGACGGCAAGGCCAAGCGGTGTATCCGCAGAGACTTTGTTCCTAGCTAGGTGCGGAAATCTTCTGGTTCACCGCGAGAGGCAGAAAATATCTTTGCCGATTTCCGCATCATTTAAACGAAACATTTAAATGGAACCCATTATTTTTACATTAATTGTATAAGGTGAAAAAAATGCAACTTGAAATCGATTTTAATAACCCCCGCATATTAAAAGGATATTTAGAACAGGCTCTTCCTCAATACGGATTAGAGGAGGTAGGAGTTACTGTTGGAAGAAATGGTGGGTTAGCCTATCTCTTGTTCAAGAATGATGATTGGCAAAGACTTCCCAGAGAACTAAAAGTGAATACAATGAATCAGATAGATGCTTTTAGAGGATATTTTGATGCAGTTCAATCTTACGTTACTGCCGCAAGTGTACACGCTGAAAGATTTGGTTTCGCGTTAGTAACAGTCGATGGATTCCAAGTATTAAGTCCGGGTCTGGGACGGGATTCATCTGTTTATCAATCAGGAATCGGAACTGTTTCGATTGGATCTGTCGATAGATTTGAGGATTTTTTGCGGATGGTGGTGGCCGCCCGGAAAGAAAATGGAATCTTAAACGAAAGATATGTTGAATTAGGAAAATCTGCTGGTGCTTTACAAGATTCACGACGTTAATTATTTTTCTTTGAATATATCTTCTTTCTGTTTAGGTACATATTAAATGAGCAGAAATCAATACCGATCTAGAAAAGTTAATAAAGAGATTTACTGCTGTTCTCCTGATGGAATCAGACAGCCTGGAAATAGAACTCTTCCTCAAAGCAATTGAAGAAAGCTTCACCGGCATCAACCCTAAGACTTTCTGGCCTTTAAATGGCGGGCAGATCGATGCGTACTTTGATCTAGATGAATCTTTAGATATGTATCATCGGCTAAATAAACTAAGAGAGAAGCTCAGTGTGGCAGAAATCGCTCAGATGATGCCCTCGGCAGATATCATGCGGATCTTTTTAGAGCATAATGCCATCATCGGATTGAAAGTTGCAGATAAAGTCGGGGTTGCTAAAATCAGTGCTGAAGAAAGGGTGAAATATACTTTATTCTTATTTGAAATTCTCAAACAGAAAGTTAAAAATGACATCTTTTGCTTAGACGGGAAGAATCTGTTGTTAAGTGAACCTGAAGTAAGCAGGATTTTATCCCAAAGCGCATGGAATCAGCCCCATAACGAAGACGAAAAGAGAAAAATTGCATCTCTGGTCGTTACAGCTAATAATCTATGCTATACTTTATTTTATGATATTTTTGTCGCGGGGGGATTCCATCTCCATGGACCTTATGATGCCAGTCGGAAATTTGGAACGGATACAATCCTCTTGGTCAGAGAGTATCATCATCTCAATCCCCGAGAGATTTGGCCTCATTTGGAGATGCCCTATCGGCAGCTCCGAATGTACTTAGTGTATAAAAATCTTGATTTGAAGATCAATTTTGCCAATCATCCCACATCGACTACTTCGGTAGGAGACAAGTTGATTGCCTATCGGATTTATTTAGATGATCGAGAGATTAGGTTAGAGGACATAGATGGATACAACATTGAGGCATTAATCAGACTTTTTGAGAAAATATCATCACTACAAATAAAAAAAATTAATGGGTTGTCGGATTTAGATAAAGTCAGAAAAGGTGCTGAGATTGCTTATTTCCTCTTTAAAGATTTAAGAGAAGAGATGGGTGATCAATGGAAGCCGCCGCCGGAAATTGAACGAACAATTCAGAAACAGGGAGAGAAATATATTCAGCAATTCAAATACAAAGAAAAACCCTCTTTGGAATTTTGGAAAAAGATATTTGATCCGCGTAATGATTATTATTGAAAAGCAAGAATTGAGTATATTCTTCTTCGATCAAGATTTTGCAGGTGTTACAGTGTGTTCTTTGGATAGTAAACATTGTGTTCATGGTGGTTCATCACCAGTGTTTTGTGAATATTTGGACTGCAACATGTCAAAATAGGCAGGGGAGCAATCTCAGTACTTAAATCGTTTTTCATACTCTTTATGGTCAAACCATTCTAAGATAATATTGGCTATCCTCACCTCATCAGTTTCAATAGTGTAAATTAATCTCCACGCATCAGGAAGATTATACTTCCAGAGGTTTGTTATGCCGTATTTGTGGACGTATTCTTTTGGCCAAAGATTTTTTGGAATTTTTATCCCACAGGTTGGATTTGCTTTGAGATCATCAATTGCTCTGTCAATAAATTTGTAGAGTTGTTTATCTTCAAATTTGCCCTCTTTAAGGGCTTCCCATTCCTGCTTCACTTTTGGATTAATGAAAGCTACAGATATTTCTTTGTTCATCGTACAATTAAATCCTCTTTGATGAGTCTTTTTATTCTTGCAGGATTAAAAGTCCAAATAACACATCCCTCTTGATCTATAATTATTTTTCCTGATTGCTCGAGATAGTCTAAAATTACTTGGAAGGTTTGATACATCATTTTTTTAGGAAGTTTTTTCCAGAGTTGATATTTGCCACATTCTTGGCTGTGTTTTTGGATAGTTTCTTCTACCATAAAGACTGATTCCAGTGTTGGACTATGTAAAATTGTTGCTTCTTGCATATTATATAAGTGTATATAAGATTTCTATTTAAAGCTTTCGGCAGTTTTGAAGAAATTTTGTTAGACATAACGGTGTTAAGTCTGGGGAACTTTAGCGACCGAAAGTAAATCTCGTATTTTCGCCGTAAGGCGAAACAATATCAAATAGTGAGAGAGCGTAGTTCCCCCGAGTCGCAGTCGAGCAACGCAGAGTTGAATTTGAGTTTTTGTTAACAATCCTGCTTCAGCAGACATACTTTAGGGGCTTTCCGGACACGTCCATTTAGGGGGCTTTGGCGTCCTCAAACAAAAGTTTTAAATAGTAATGTACGTTATTCGTACTAATATGTACGTTAACCATACTATGTTAAGTTTGCCGGAAGCGAAGATACTAGACGTATTTCTTGATCTTAAGAGGCATTATTTTGCTGAATTGTTAAAAGTAGCTAAATTGACTCGTCCAAGAACATTAAGAGTCTTGAGGAAGTTGGTTAAACAGGGGATTTTGGAGGTAAGAACGGAGGCTAACGTTAAGTATTATTCGCTAAAAAGAACTTCTTTAGTTTATGCTACGCTGGGAGTGGTAGAATATGGCCGTACAGTGCTTTTTTTTGTCAAAAACAAGACACTTTCAATGGCTTTAGAGATGTTTAAAGTGAAATATGCTGATTATTCGGTTATGCTTGTTTTTGGTTCGATTGTAAAAGGGTACGCAACAAAAGCATCCGATATTGATATGCTTCTACTAAAAGAAAATGTTTCTCAGGGAGATATAAAGAAAGTAGAAGATGTTATCGATTTAATAAACGGACGGACAGGCTTAAAAATAAGTCCCTATTTTATGACTATGGATGAGTTTAAGAAAAAAAATGAGTTAGCTAAACAAGCAATAGAACATCATATCTTAATTGAAGGGGCAGAATCATTTTTTAAGATGGTGCTAACATGAACGAAGAAAAACCAAAAAAGTGGCAAGTATGGTTAGAGAACACAAAAACTCTCAACAGGGATTTCAAGAAGTACGTCAGACAACATATTGTTCGTAAAATTGAATCTTCTCCATCTCTTTCAAAAATTCATTTTGATAAATCATATCATAATCTCGACTTCGCTAATTTTACTGTTCAAAATCAAGAAAACATAAACAAAAGAGTAGGAGATGAAACGTATTATGATTGGGAAAATGGGCTACAAGGCAGGTACTCATCTGGCTACGATTTGTGTTCTCTGTAAAGAATGTCTAGGAAAAACATTAGAGAGGAAAGACATTGAAAATATTTCTGCAATTCTGGAATTAAGCGAAGAGGAAATCAAAGAAATGGGTAGAGCAAAGGAACGTCGAGAAAAAGCAAGTTATTCGGGAAGTGTCTCATTTGAGAAGCATTTGGCAGAAATGACGCTGGATGATGCAAGGAAATTTATTAACAAAGTGGCGGACATTCTAAATAATAAGTAACTTGCATGGAGTAGTAACAATAGAAAGGTTTATAAATAACGATGCCTAAAATAACCCATGGTAAAAGTGTTGATATACGAAGATGGAGAAGATGATTTAGTTGCAAGATATGCTAGCTTGACTTCTCAACATGATGTCCACGTTAGACATAATAGAGCTGGTCCTATGTTTTGGGTTCATGAGCGATTTCAGGAATTCGGTTTTAAGCCAGAAAACTTTCAAAATGGATATGGAAACCCAAAAGAAGAATCTGCGGATGTGTATTTTGTAGATGGATTAAATGGTCATTGTTTTTATCTACTATCCGATCTTCCAAAAGAGAGAACATTCGTAAACAGCGATTCTCAAACCGTTAATCAAGAAGCAAAGAAGCGAGGCTTTAATGTTGTTGGTAATGAATCAGTTGATGCTATAGTTGAACGGATTATAGGAAGAAATTAGATAAATCGTCAAAGCCCCCCCTCGTCTTGTTTTTACTTTTCATAGTTTTTATCATCAAGGAAAGCCCCGTTAGTTTAAAACTCAAATTCAATTAGACTTAATGATGTTAGGCTTGTTTTTGCGGAAATTATGTCGAAGACAATAAAAGGAGCGAAAACCAAAAGGATTATGTTGAGTAGCTGGGAACGAAGTGGA
>JAGVZN010000002.1 GCA_018302605.1 Candidatus Woesearchaeota archaeon
TGTCCTTGTCGTTGTGCTTGGCGTGCACGTGCCGGGAAAATACCTGACGGGCCTGCCCGGCACACTCCATGAAGTTATCCCCTTGATCAGAGATCTCCGGATGAAAAAGATTCTGACCGGACCGGCGGTGTTTGGCACGCAATTGGAAGGGGGAAAGATGTTTGAGAAAGCAGACACCTCATTTTTTGATGAGATTCAAAAAGAGGACGCATCATTTGACGAGATAGATCAGTATGCCCATCTCGGCGCAGAGATCCTGGACCAGATTCCCGACAAGCGGATGATTGAAATTGAAACCGGACGAGGATGTAATGTTGGCCGCTGCAGTTTCTGCACAGAACCACTCAAAAGCAGATTCATCAATCGAAGCAAAGAGAGTGTCGTGCGCGAAGTGCAAACCTATTATGATCACGGCGCACGGTTTTTCCGGCTGGGCAAACAAGCTGATTTTTATGCTGCTGACCAGCCGATCGAGATGCTCAAAGAGATTCACGCTGCCTGTCCGGAAATTGAAGTGCTGCATATCGATAATGTCAATCCTAATTCTGTGGTCAAGGCCGGCGGAGAAGAGATTACCAAAGCCATTGTCGAATATTGCACCTCCGGAAATATTGCGGCGTTCGGCGTGGAAAGTTTTGATCCGGAAGTTGTCAAAGCAAACTTGCTCAATACGATGCCGCTGATTGCCCTGAAAGCAATCCGCATCATCAATAAGTATGGTGCGGAACGCGGCGAAAATGGTTTGCCAAAATTCTTGCCCGGGATCAATTTAATCTTCGGCCTGTTGCAGGAGACAAAAGAAACCAATTTAAAGAATATGGACGCGTTGCGGCAGATTATTGCGGAGGGATTGTTATTGCGGCGTATTAATGTGCGGCAAGTGGCCGTGCTGCCGGATACGTTCTTAGCGAAAAACGGCGGGCAGAAGTATCTTTTGAAAAATAAAAAATTCTATTGGAAGTGGCGGGATGAGATCAGACAGAGGATCGATAACCCCATGCTGAAGATGATCTTGCCGTTGGGAACGGTGTTGAACGATGTGTTCACAGAGATGTACGATGGGAAGACAACATTCTGCCGGCAGATGGGAACATATCCGTTGGCGATTGGCGTGAAAGGAAGACTGCCATTAGGGGAGAAGATTTCTGTGCGCGTGACGGGGTATATGCTGCGGAGCATTGTCGGGGAGAAGGTGTAGATACCCAAAATCTTTTATATTCCCTCTTCGTTATCATCATGATATGATCTGGAAAAGAACTCGCAGAAAGAATCTGGCGGCGGTTGAGCCCAAAAAATTCCCGGATGGTTGGATTGCATACGTAGATGGTGTACGAGAGTTTAAAACGTTCAAGAAATCAGACCCAGATACAGGCGAAAAGATGAAAGATCGTCTTCCGCTGTTGAGGGAGGTAGCTGATATATTGCTTGGCCTTGTCACGAAGTCTGCTGCGGCAGAGACAAACCCGGGAAAGAAAAAGCTGCTCGTCGGTCTTCGCGAGGAGCTTCTGACCATGGACAGATCCCTGTCACAATTTCCTCCAGACAGGCTGTTTGGAACAGAAGAATACGAAACTAATTTTAAAGTGCTCAACAAGAATCTGAAAGAACACATCAAGCGTGCGCAGGCGATTATCTCTTTGATCGCTTCCCGGAAGTGGAAGTCGGCATAAACGCAATTTTCTACTTTGCTGGAATACCAAAAGATATTTAAACCGGCGGAGAATTATAGGGAGTATGTTCGGAAGAGTTTCTAAGAAAGTGCTGACGGCAGTTGGATCAAAAGAGTTTCCAGATGCTTGGATTTCGTTTGTCAGGGAGTTCAAAAGATTTAAGAAAGCGTACGGTCAGGGAAGCAAAGGTTTTAAGGAATATAGACCTGAACCAAAAGACCGTGGGAACCAGACTGTAGATGTAGATCGTGAGTTCCGCATAAACGTTAGTGAGCTTGTGCAACTGTTTTATATTTTGCGGATGTCATTTTTAAAAGCGCAAAGCAAGGGAGGAATTTCTATTACTGCTCAAAGAGGGACAGATGTAGATTCTCTTCAAGTGAGGAGCACTCAAAGAGGGAGAGATTTAGCTTCTCTTGACGTGGTGCTCAGGGAGATCAGAAAGCTTCTTAACCTATTCCCCGAAACTATTTCTTCGATACGATCTCCGGCGGTCATTGGTGTAATGGTTGAAAGAATGGAAAAAGCTATTAAAAAGGCCGCTGCGCTCATTTCTTTCATTCATTCGAATGCAGAAGCAGAAAAGAAGAATGCTAAATCTGCTAAATAAAAATAATTTTGCGAGAGAATAGAGTAGCGCTTTTTTAAACAAACTATTTAAACAATCACTTTTCTTAGAGTGCAGCGGGGTCGTAGTGTAGCTTGGCAGCACTCAAGGCTGGGGGTCTTGCGACCGGGGTTCAAATCCTCGCGGCCCCAGTTTTTTGCAAAAAGCTTTATAAAAGAAAGAGAATCAGCTCTACTTGGTGAAAAAAAATGACTCTCCCTTGGCGGACAAAGAACATTTTAACCGGTCTGACCGTTTTGCTTATCGGCGGATTGGGGTTTTCCTCAGCCAGCACCTTATCTACAAATTCATTGAACAAGAATGGTATCGATCGGCTAGTCTTGGGGACGTTTAAGTACCAGCAAGACGTACCTCCTTGCGCCGATCCTGATTCAATTAACGTAAGATCCATTGGCGATTCTAAAATCGGCGATTCTAAATATGCTGTTTATTGCGGTGATGATGAACTTGATTTTAGCTGTCGAATAGAGAAATCCGTATTCCCCGAAGATCAGCCCTGGTATTTCATGCTGAGCACGACGCCCATATTCTCATTGAAAGGTTCTTGTAACAGTGTCCTCTATGGACAAAAATAGTAGAATAGTTTCGAAATAATCTTTTCGTAATTGTTTCTTTTTTTCTTTGACATGAAAAATATGGACCAGTCGGGACTTTCTGGAATCACATCATTGACGTGACATCTGTTTGAACCCGAAATCTCACCGCTGCCAGCGGTGCGCGCTTTTCCGCTTCCAGGGAAGTACCGGATTACGCCACTGGCCCATTCTGGTTCGGAGAACAGCGCGGGTTTAAAAAAGTATCTTTGTGGCGAATCTATTCATTCTTCGGGATATACTCGCTTAATCAAATTGAGTAATTGGAATCTCTCTCCCAATTCTAATTTTACCTTCGCCCTTTCTTCTCTAAACAAATACGAAACTTTAATAAAACCAAAACACCTTCCTTAAACTGATGGATGCTGAAATCAGGAAAGAGATTCTCTACGATCTGGAAAAGTCAATCGGGATCCTGCGGGTTCGTGAGAAGAGTGATCTGGAACAATTACGCCAGCTTAGCGACCATGCCATCGAGCATGTCGCCGCGTACAAGGATCTCGATATCGTTTCGCTGACGGTCTTGATCTATTCCATCTATAAGACTTTTTCTTGTATTGGCGATAAAGACTACGCTGATCTGCTTACTGAATTGGAGAAAGCCAAAACATCTCTGCAGAAAAATCAATTTGGTGGATATAACCGGAGCATCAAACAGCTCTACGAGATTGTCCGTCGCTGCAGCACCAAGACACGCGAACATCTCCAAGATGTCATGCATGCTGCGCGGATCAAAAAAGGAACGGCATTATTGAGCAAAGGGTTGTCGATAGGCCAGGCGGCGGGGCTGATGGGCTTATCTAATTGGGATCTGCAGCAGTATGCCGGGAGGACAACAGCAATAGAGAACGGTCCGGTGAAAGTATCGGCGAAAAAACGCCAGATCATGGCATTTAAGATGTTTGGGGTGCGTTGATGACTCCTCCCGATAATCAACGAGAGAATCTGCTTTTTTTCGATGCTGGGCCGATCATCACGCTGGTCATGTCGCGTCTGGGCTGGATCATCCCCGAATTAAAAAAGCGCTGGAACGGGCGTTTCCTGATCACGCCGGCGGTGAAGTTTGAATTAGTAGACCGTCCTTTAACAGTGCGCCGCTTTGAATTTGAAGCGCTGCAGGTGATGAAGATGATTCGTGAAGGTGTTCTCGAGGTTTTTGAAGATATTTCTAAATCACGTGTCGATACTTTGATTCAGCTGGCAAACTCGTCATTTCAGATTGATGGCAAGCCCATGGACATCATCCAAGACGGAGAAATGGAATCAGCAGTAGGGTCACTCGCGCTTGGTGCGCAAGGCGTGGTCATGGACGAGCGGACGCTACGCCTTTTCATCGAGAATAACCGCGGGATGAAAGCACTCCTAGAAAGACGGTTTCAAAAGCATGTTACGCCTGATCTTCGGAAGATGGACCAGTTTAGTTCTGCCCTGGAGGAATTAGTCATCATCCGGTCTATTGAACTGGTCGGTGTGGCGTATTCCCTCGGCTTGCTTGATGGCTATATTCCGGAAGGAAAAAAAGGCCGTGAACAGCTGCTCGATGCGGTGTTATGGAATGTGCGCTATAATGGCTGCGCCGTCACAGAACAGGAAATTGGCGAACTAAAAGAATTTTTGCTGGTGAAGAGAGAAGAAAGATCATCTGCCAGAAATGAGATGAAGTAGGTTATTTCTGCTGCTCACTGATATTGAGAAACATTTTTAAAAGAAAAGCCCCTCTGATGAGGATAATGTCCAAGAAATGCATCATCTGCAATGCGGAAGCAGGGTACATGATCAAAGATACTTCTGATTATTATTGTGGTGAATGCGCTGAAGAGCATTTCGGGGATATCACTCTGCTGGTAAAAATGGAAGCGGAAGCGCAGAAACTGAAAGAATTGTTCAGAGATCAGATTGCTTCTCCAGATGAAAATGAAGGTGGCCGCGATGGCAGCAATTAAAATCGGGAAGATTCGCACGTCTTCGATCGAATTGATCGATATTGTCAAAGCCTGGCTGGCGCTCTCTTTTGCTTTTGCCATCGTCCTTGGCGGATTCAGCATTGCTTCTGGAAAAGTGTCCAGCATTCTTTCATTTAATTTTGCGATATATTTTATCATGGCCCTCCTTACTGCCGGCCTCGGTTTCCTGCTCCACGAACTGTCCCATAAATTTGTCGCCCAGCATTATGGCTGCACTGCTGAATTTAGAGCCTTTGACCAGATGATCTATTTTGCCGTCGGCCTTGCTCTGGTCATCGGATTTATTTTCGCCGCTCCCGGCGCGGTGATGATTTCCGGCATGATCACTAGGAGAGAGAATGGGATCATCAGTGCCGCCGGACCGCTGATGAATTATGTCTTGGGGATGGCGTTCTGGGGGCTAGCGTTTATCTTCGCTCAAACTCCACTGCTGCAATTGGCCTTTGCTGTCGGCTTCAAGATCAATATGTGGCTGGGGTTGTTCAACATGATCCCTTTCGGCAACTTTGACGGAATCAAGATCTTCAACTGGAGTGTTCCCGTATGGACAAGCATGGTCGTCTTCGGCGGCTATTTTGTCTTCTTCGTTTGATGGGGGAAAATGGCAAAGCGCAGAAAATTCACGCAAGCAGAATTAGTGGCAGCCTATGAACAGATGAAAGAAGAACGGGCTGACGATTATCGCCGTGCCTGTTCGGCGCGGGATGATCTTGTTGATCATCTGGGGATAGATGCTCTTTTTGTCGGCGTGGATCCGGTCTCTTATGACCGCCAACACCATATTTCTCCTTCTCCTACCGAATATCGGTTGTTCATTCAGTTTCGTACCGGATGTGATGGGGAATGGAAACTGCATGATTCGGAGAAAAATGCACCGTTCTTTGGCGATGTTGCGGAAAAATTAAAAGAAAGATATGGTGTAGCGGAAATTCCCTCTCAGGGCCCATTTGGATTGAGTCCGGTTGAGATTGAAACACCTTCTGGGAAATATTCTCTGCGTCTGGAACACATCCTCAACTAGCTCGTTTATCGTCGATTTGAACAAAACTTTTATATACCCGTTTTTGTTTCCTATTGTTAAATAGATGTTTTGGGATATTTTAAAAAAAGAAGGTGATGTGGTTGAAACAACATATTTTTCAAGAGGTTAAGAAGTTTAAGATCCAGCGTTGCTGTAAAGGATGCAACAAACGGATAGTTGTCGAGAATGCAAACCGGTATTATTGTGTTGATTGCCGGGGCTATTAAATCTTTTTTTTAGTTAGATAATGCCCGCTGTATATACAGCGGGTGTTTTTGAATTATAATCGCGGATGTAAGTAATTAATATTTAGACCGCTATTATAGTAAATGTGTTAAGTCATCGAACATTTTTTCGCACATTTACTATTAGTAACTGTGAACAAACATTCGAAAATAATTCACAGTTACTATATATTCGAAGGAACAAACAAATTTTAGGAAGTACTTTGTTCCTTCGTTATAATTGTCGTGTCGTATGAAAATATTGTCCTCACGATATTTCTAAAATCTATTCAACCAAAGAAATTGCTGAAAAATGCTCTTAGTTTCTGTCCGAAAGAGACAGATTCTTTTGCATCTGGTTCCTGTGCAGCTTTCCCAACGAGGGAAGGCTCTGCTTTTACCAGCAGTTCTTCTTCTTCTTCTTCAGCCAGCACATCCGGTGGAGAAGGCTGTTCTCCTTGCGGAGAAACTGGTTCTTCCTGCTTCTTCTTGCCAACAGCGTAATCACCAAGAGTGGTAACCTTTGCAGTAAAATAAACATGTGTCTGGTCTTTGTCGGTGAGCGTCGTGGTGACCGGATCACCATTGGCGTAGAGCTGCACGTCGCTGACGGCAATATCTTTACTCAGTAAATCATGTTCTTTGATCTTCAACAAAAGATCCATCGTACTAAAACTGATCGGTTTTTCAGAAGAAACCAGGACGACGGAATGAATCGGACCAGCAACATTCTGCGCCATCGGATCCTGTTCCTCAAACGCGATTCTTGCATTTTTTGTGTCTTCTGTGAAGTGGATTGTTGCACTCTTGATCGGCCCGGTATTGACCTCAAAGTGAAGCTCTTTCCCGCTTTGAACAAAACTGATCGCCTGGACGGCGCCGCCGGTGATCGCTTCCTGTTCAAGATGGTTTAATACACCGATGAAAGAAACAAGCATGATGATCGCCAGAATGGCGAGGAATGGCCGATGATCCCGTTCATTGCGCAACGGTTCCGGGAAAGGAACTTGATGATCTACCCTCTTTTTTAATCTCATAATGAGAGAAGAATCTTTTGGGAGTATTTAAAAGTAACTTTTTTACGTATGTATTAAGTCTGTGTCGGGCGGGTTGGCCTGCCTCCTCTCGCTTTGATTGTTTTCTTGCATCTTTTGAGAACTCTATTCAGAGATGCGCGAGAATCTAACTTTTAGTTCAATAGCAACGCTCGGCAGGCCATCTTGACCCTGACCACACAGACTTAAAATTAATACATACTTTTTTATGTAAATAAAATGTGGGAACGGTGGGATTTGAACCCACGACAACTACGTATCTTGATGCACAGGTAAACTTTGCATACTTCAGCGTAGTGCTCTCCCAGGTTGAGCTACGTTCCCTCAGGAAACCAAATAAGACAAGTTATTTATAAGGATTTCTACTCTCGTGCTACCCTACATTAATCCCGCTGAGAATGTTGATGGCAAAGAGATTGAACGCAACCATAACCGCACCAGCAATCAGGCAGTATAGAAGCGTGCTACTGATCAGATTTTTCCCTAACTCATATCTCTCCGCAAGTTTGTCTGCTCCATTTTCGATGCCATTGCTCAGGATGGTCAGAATATAAACGATCTGAACGATATAGATACCCACAACAAGCTGAAAATAATAAGTAGGCATGCCGATGCCAAAGATGGTGAGCATGTCTCCCAACGGGCTTCCGGTGCCAGCACTTTGAGTGGTGAGTGTCGTTAGATCACGGCTCAGCCTCGTCAGGATGGCTGAAATCATCGAAGTAATGCCGATGACAATCCCGGCAATGACCGGCGTGAGAAATTTAATCTGCGCTTTCATCGAGGTAATGACCTCTTCCATCAGATCTTTAAGGCGCTCTTCGACGTGATGGATCTCTTTGATATAGCGGGACATGGAGAGCATTGCCTGGGCGGCGATGCGCGGCCCTTTATGGATACTTTCTACCAGCACTTTCATTGACGATTCAATAACATTGGAAGGAAAAGTGACGACAGCTCCCACGCGTTGATCAAATAAAGACTGTTCCAAGCCCATGCCCAGCTTGGTAATGTTCTGTTCCGCGACAGCAAAAAATTCCCCTGACACTGTCCCTCTCATCGTCTGGGCGACTTTGCCAAAAGCGAGTTCTGCAGGAAGGCCGTCCCCCAGGCGGTTTCCCAACTGAAATAGCGCTGAGGAAAACTCTTCTTCCAGCCGGCGTGTTTTTTCCCGCAGCTTGATCACATTCTTGGAACGCAGGGCGTAATACGTCCCTCCCGCAGCGCCGATGCCGATGATCACGATCAGCGAGAGAATAGATGCTCCGATCCCGTAGGGCCCGATCTTGTCAGCTTCCGTACACGTTGCTCCCAGCGCCGGCGGGCAGATATACTCTAACATCTTCAAATTCCCCGCGGCATCAAACGCGAAATCCTCGGCGTTCAACGCATGAAGAATCAGCGGTAGGAAACCGATCAACAGGCAGAAAATCAAGATAAAAGCGCTGAAAAATAATGGATTGACGCCGATCCGTATCTTTTTACTGAACGTAAGATTGACATTACGCAGATGTTTGAAATTCTCTTTCTCGCTGATGTCGCTGGCGCCGTATCCGGCCGGCCGGCGGGAGAGAATGGTCCTTCCCAGATAGAAAACGCCGATGGGCAGGCCAACGTTGTAAATCAGGGAAATATAAAGAGTCGTCAACAAAGGGTTGTCGCCGGCAAGAAAACTGGCGACGAGAGGCAGGATGACCAATCCTAAAATGGGCAGGATGATCCCCAACATGTGGAGCATGGTCATCGGCGATTTGAGATTGTGAGCATAATGGAGCATGTTCTCGTACGTTCCATTGAGGATGACATCCAACGCTTTGTCCAAGAGAGCAAGACGGCGTTCTTCTGCTGATTCGTACAGCGACGATTCCACGAGATGGAAAGCCTCCACAAATTCCCTATCCCAATCTTTCCAGAACTCCAAATAGGCATTGGCTGAGTCGCGGATTGTGCTATATTCCTGGGTTTCCACATCCCAGAGTATTTTCCTGAAATCCAGTGAGAGCGGCGGGTCGAGATGATCTGCGGCAAAACCGACCGCCCGCTCAAGGTTAGATGTATGGCGCAGGTAGGTGACGAGATAAAAAATGCTCTGAACCATTTGTCCAGATGCTTTCATCCGCCAGGTGCTGGCTAGGAATTCCGGCGTCTTGAGCAGTGCTGGAATCATTAATAATCCTCCAATGAACGAAAACATCACCAGGAAAAGCAGCGGATCTGAACCGACGAGCAAGGGCAGGGCAAAGAGGATGAGCGAGCCGAAGACCATGACCAGCAGCCCGGCCAGGACGGCGAAAGAAAGAACGCCGGTAGGAGTCGTATTCAGGTGGCAGACATCTAGGTTTTTCTGCATCAACTCCGCTTTTTTTTGATCCGGCTTCAGGTTCAGTATTTTCGCAGAGAGATTGCAGATCTTTTCGTAAAAAGAGTAACGTGCGGGGTATAATTCCTGCTTGAACTGAGTATATTCCCGAGAAGAAACTTTTGGCGAAGCAGACGCGTTTGCTGTACGGCCAAATTCTTTTTCAATTCGCAGCTTGTACTTTTCTCGTAATTCCTGGTAACGGTCGGGCATCTCTCTCTTTCTCTCTCTTTGTATAACAATTCCGGTCTCTTCATCGATTAATCTCTGCTGGTTTAAATAAGTAGCGGAGTCGAGGGGGAGAGAAATTCTGGCGAAATCTTTATTAATCCCTCTTCGTACTCAGAGGAGCATGCTTGAGGTCTTAAATGCGGTGGTTTCACCATGAAAGAATGGACTTCATCTTTTCAGAACAAAGGTTTTCTCTTCCTGACCATAAATACGATCATTACGTTGTTTGCTTTTGGTTTCATCCCTCTTTTTCTCCTGCAGAATAGCTATTCTCTATGGCAGATCGTGGGTCTGTATGCTATGTATACAGCACTCGCTGCCCTGATCATCACCATCATCCCTTTCTTCCGTCTGCGTTACTTCATCGTTTTTGGTTTATCTTTGCATGCGCTTGCTGTTTTGGTGATGGTCTGGTTCGCGCCAGTGATGTTTTTTGTGTTTGCGGTGCTGCTGGCACTGGTCATCGTCTTTTTTTGGATCCCGCTCAATTGGCTGTTCTTCCGCCATGCGCAGCAGACACGCCATGCTACAGAATCAGCATTTTATTATCTTGTGCCGGGGATAATTTCGTTGCTTCTTCCTCCGTTAGGCGCTTTGGTCATCCATTTTTTTGGCTATCAGATCTTGTTTGGATTGACCGCACTCTTATACTTGATCCCGATCTTCCTCGCTTTTCGTCTCCTGCCTGTTGATAAAGAGAGTACGCCTTTCTGGCGTAGTTTTCAGGAATTTAAAGGGCTGAGGACAATCACTTTCTTTGAGGGTTCGCTCCAGCATTTTGGCGGCACGGTCCTGCCGATCTACGGTCTGCTTTTCCTGAAGACGGAAGGGGAGATCGGTGCTTATCTCAGCCTGCTCGGCGCTGTAGGGGTTATCGTTGCCGTCTTTCTTTCCCGCTGGTCTGATCTCACGCAAAAGCGGAAATCATCATTGTCTCTTCTCTTTGCGCTGATGGCGCTGGTCATTATCAGTTTTATCTTCGTCGAGACAAAATTACACTGGTTCCTCGCCGTCGGCGCTTTTACAATTATTTCTGTGCTCTCTTCTCCTCTGCGCCTGGCCATTTCTTTAGATGAGAAAGCAGCGACGGCAGCATTCTGGAAAAGCCGTGAATTCTGCCTGAATGTCGGCCGGGCATCGACTCTGGGGATTGCTGCTTTCTTATTTTACCAGGAGCTGTATCTGCCGGTATTTTTGATGTACGGCTTGCTTGCCTTGGCCTATCCGTTTTTTGTGGAGCGTAAGCTGAAGAAAGTAAGTTAAAGAAAGTAAGTTGAAGAAACCATCACGAAATTGTCCGAGAGCGAGTAACTCAACTAATCTTTTTCTCATTTTTCCGGCTTTGTGTAAAAAGTATGTTGTGCAAGAAATACAACCGCGATTGTATTTCTGCACAGAAATGGGATATTCTTCACATTTCTTGTGCCAAGAGGTGCACAGCGAACTATACGATTCATGAGACAAAGTTACTGTCTACTGTTGAACGTAAACATAGCGAATCTTTGTCCAAACAACAGTCCGAACAGCGGCGCTGGGCACGGCACAACCTGCGGAGCAGCACTTTTTACACAAAGCCCATTTTCCCGCAACTTTTATATATAACTTAACGATTGTTAAGTCTTATGGAAAAAAACCATCTTTCAGAAACTGAACCCATTGACCGGCAGTCTAAAATAGACTTAAACCTCAACCGCGAGCTGTATGACGCGGCTGATGTGCATCAGGCCAGATATACCGCTCAGCCCGGCCTTTCTGAAGAAATTGTACGGCTGATCTCCCAGACTAAAAATGAGCCGGACTGGATGCTGGCAAAACGGCTCAAAGGCTTGGAATTATTTCATCAGACATCCCTCCCCAAATGGGGCCCTGATCTGGGGGACCTGGATTTTGCCAAAATTGTCTTTTACATCGATCCAAATACCACAGAAACGGATAATTGGGAGAACGTCCCCGAAGAGATCAAGAAGATGTTTGACCGCCTGGGCATTCCTGAAGCGGAGAAGACGGCATTAGCGGGTGTCGGGGCGCAATTTGATAGTTCGATAGTTTACCACAACATCGAGAAATCACTGAAAGAGAAAGGCGTGATTTTTGAGAACATGGATGTAGCCGTCCAGAAATATCCTGATCTCATTAAGAAACATTTCATGACTTCCTGTATCCCGGTCAATGACCACAAGTTCATCATGCTTCATGCTGCGGTCTGGAGCGGGGGGACATTTATCTACGTGCCCAAGGATGTAAAAGTAGATCTGCCTTTGCAGGCTTATTTCCGGATGAATGCGCAGAAAGGCGGACAGTTTGAACACACGCTGATTATCATTGATGAAGGCGCGGAATTGCATTACATCGAAGGCTGCTCCTCTCCGCGTTATGAGCAGAATTCTCTTCACGCTGGCTGTGTGGAAATCTTCGTCAAGAAAGGAGCAAAGATGCGCTATTCCTCTATTGAAAATTGGAGCAAGAACGTGTATAATCTGAACACGAAGCGGGCTTTGGTCGATCAGGATGCGACGATGATCTGGGTTTCGGGAAATATGGGCAGCAAGACGACGATGCTCTATCCCTGTTCTATCCTGCGCGGCGAAGGAGCGCGTTCTGATAGCTTGAGCATTGCCTTTGCCGGCGCCGGCCAGTATCAAGATGTCGGTGCAAAAGCAATCCACGTTGCCCCGCACACCAGTTCCACGATCCATTCCAAGAGCATCAGCAAAGATGGTGGCATCGCCAGCTATCGGGGATTGGTTAAGATCATGCCCAATGCCAAAGGATCGACGACCAGTGTCATTTGCGACGGATTGTTGTTAGATGAAAAGTCTGTTTCTAATACCATCCCTGAACTGAAGATCAGTAATAATGATGTTGATGCTGCTCACGAAGCAAAAGTTGGAAAAATCAGTGAAGAAGCAGTCTTCTATCTGCAAAGCCGTGGGATCAGCGAAGAAGCGGCGATCCAGATGATCGTTGCCGGCTTCATCGATCCGATCATCCGCGAACTGCCGTTAGAGTATGCCGTGGAGTTGAATAAGCTCATTGAATTAGAAATCGGAGGCATGTAGGAAATGAGTTCTGCAGCAGCATATCCAATCCTCAGTACACCTATCTTCGGCAAGCGCCTCGTCTATCTTGACAACGCCGCGACGACGCAGAAGCCGCAAGTCGTGATCGATGCGATGAACCAGTTTTATCAAACAAGCAATGCCAATATCCATCGCGGAATTCACCACCTGGCAGAAAAAGCGACGCTGGCCTACGAGGCTGCGCGCGAGACCGTTGCTCGTTTTATCGGGGCTGAGAATGACGAGATCATTTTTACGTCGGGAACAACGCAGAGCTTGAACATGCTGGTGCAAATGTTGGGGAAAAATCTTCATGCTGGTGATGAAATTGTCTTGACGCTGATGGAACATCATTCTAATCTGATCCCTTGGCAGGAAATGGCACGCGAGAAAGGATTAGTCGTGAAGTTTATTCCTCTGACGGCAAATTATACCCTTGATTTCAATAAAGCCCGGGAATTGATCACTGCGAAAACAAAAGTTTTGGCGTTTACACACGTCTCAAATACTCTCGGGACGATCAATCCCGCCGCTGAATTGATTGATCTAGCTCACGCACAGGGAGCATTGGCGGTTGTTGATGCTGCCCAATCAGTCGGTCATCTTTTGGTGGATGTTCGGCAGTTGGACTGTGATTTCCTGGCCTTTTCCGGACACAAAATGTGTGGTCCGCTGGGAATCGGCGTACTCTATGGCAAGAAAGATTTGTTGATGAACTTAGAACCGGCCTTTTTTGGCGGCGGCATGGTCGAAGATGTTAGTTCTGAGGGGGGAAAAGCTTTATGGCTTGCTTCTCCGCAGCGCTTTGAAGCGGGGACACCCCATGTTGCCGGGGCGCTAGGTCTGGCGAGAGCAGTTGATTTTTTAGAAAAGCAAGGATTGAAACAGATCGAAGCGCACTGTGCGCTGCTCGTAGAATCTGCGATGATGAGATTAAAAAAGATCCCCAGGTTAAACATTATTGGACCGGATCAGGGGGGAATGGGGATAGTCTCGTTTACCTTAGAAGGAATCCATCCTCATGATGTTGCCGAGATTTTGAATCGAGAAGGAATCGCCGTACGTGCCGGGCGCCATTGTACGAACCCATTGATGAAAGAACTAGGTCTTGCTGACGGAACGACGCGGGCGTCTTTTTATCTGTATAACACCGAAGAAGATATCGATGTGTTAATTGCTGGCATCAAAAAAGTACAAGAGGTATTTTGCTGATGATCGGAGAGCAGAAAGCAGCAGTAGAAACTGAATTTGATGAGCAGTTGTACAAAGAAGAAATATTGGAATTGTACAAGCATCCTTTGAACAAGCACGCTCTTCCAGAATATACTCACCAGCAGGAGAAATCCAATCCCCTCTGCGGTGATCAGATCAGGATCTATCTGAATATTCAGGATCAAATCATCCGTGACAGTTCCTTTGAAGGAAACGGCTGTGCGATCAGCCAGGCGGCGGCGTCGTTATTGACCGAAAAACTAAAGCAGATGCCAGTCAAAGATGCTGAGTCATTGCCGGGAGAAGAGATGATCCGCATGCTGGGCATCCCGATCAGCCACTTGCGGCAGAAATGCGCCCTGCTGGCACTGCAGGCGGTGAAAGGGGCATTACATTTCGGGAAAGAGGGAATGGGGAAGAGAGAACAAGAGAAATGGGAATGAAAGAAAAGAGAATAAGAATATGATTGAAATCAAAGACATCCACGTGGAAGTTGAAGGAACGGAGATCTTGAAAGGCGTCAGCCTCACCTTTGCGCCGGGAAAAATTCAGGCGCTGCTGGGCCCGAATGGATCTGGCAAATCGACACTTGCTCATATTTTAGTCGGTCATCCTCGATATAAACTCACTCAAGGCCAGATCTTTCTTGATGGGAAAGATATTTCCACCTGGAAAGCGGATGAGCGGGCAAAAGCTGGCCTGTTCCTGTCTTTCCAATATCCTCCGTCAATTCCTGGCGTGACCATCAGCAAGTTCTTGCGCACGGCGGTGAATGCGCAGCGGGAGAATCGTGGGCAAAAGCCTTATTCTATCGTTGAATTTCATCCTCTTCTGAAAGAAGCGATCACCAAGCTGAATCTCAATCCCGATTTCATCCGGCGCTATTTGAATCAGGGATTCTCCGGTGGGGAGCGAAAAAAAATGGAAATTCTCCAGTTGCTCCTCTTGCAGCCGCGTTATGTCCTGTTGGATGAAACTGACTCTGGTTTGGATGTTGATGCGATCAAGACTGTTGCCGAAGGAATTCGGAAAGTACGGGAGAATACGGAAATGAGCATCGTGGTGATCACGCATTATAACAAGTTTCTGGAATTCCTCTCTCCGGACAGCGTTTCTGTCCTCTATCAAGGCCGGGTCGCCGCTTCCGGCGGGTACGAATTAGCCCAGAAAATCGAGAAAGAAGGATTTGGAGGAATCACCAATGATCACGCGTGAACAGATTATTGAAAATGTCTTGAAAAAATATGAAGATCCGGAACTGATGATCGATGTCTGGACACTGGGATTAGTCTATGCCCTCGTTGTCGAGAATACTGCGGTTCAGATCAAATTGACTTTCACCTCGCCGATGTGTCCTTATGGCCCGATGATGGTCGAAGAATTGAAAAGCCTGATCTTGAAAGAAGGGGCAGGATCAGTTGCTATTGAGATCACTTTTGAACCGCCTTGGCAGCCGTCGGAAGAGTTGAAAGAGATGCTGGGAATGGCGTGAGGGGGATTTGGGAAAGCAGAGACCACAAAAATATATAATCATCTTTCAATTATTCTAATCTCCAATGCCCCCTATTTCTTTTTGGTTGGGTAATCTTTATAAAAAAGACCCTTAATCATATCTCATGAAGCTTGTCTCCTTAAATCTCTGGGCTGGAAGGGAGTTTGCCCCATTGATGGATTATGTAGCGGATCAATCTCGTGATACCGATATTTTCTGTTTTCAGGAAGTGTTTCACACGCCGACATCACGAAAGATGGTTAGCGAACATTACCGGGCAAACTTGTTCTCTGAATTACAAAACGCATTACCTCATCACCAAGGACATTTTGCACCAGCGTTACAAGACCATGGTTTTGACGGGCCGGTTGATTTCCCGATCCAGTGGGGACTGGCGATGTTTATAAGAAAAGATGTAACGAAGGATGTTCCTAGAGAAATCTATCTCTTTGGCAGTTATAATGCAAGACAATATGATAATTCTTCTTCCCCCAGAAATCTTCAATATGTTCACTTCAATGTTGAAGGGCAGGATTATACAATCGCTCATTTTCATGGTTTATGGAATGGGCAAGGAAAAACAGACACCCCTGACCGGCTGGAACAATCACGTCGAGCCAAACAGTTATTAGATGGTACAAAAGGGAAAAAAATCTTTTGCGGGGATTTCAATTTGCTTCCTGACACGCAGAGTTTGGCGATCTTGAAGGATGGGCTGGTTGATCTGATCGAAACTTGGGGAATCACCACGACCAGAAGCTCGTTCTATCTCAAACCAGATCAGTATGCCGATTATACTCTCGTCTCTTCCGATGTCGACGTTGAGCATTTTGCCGTGCCGCCGGTAAATGTTTCTGATCATCTGCCAATGGAATTACGGTTCTGGTAGAGTGTTTATCCCTTTGACTCGGATAAGTGTCCAGCTGCGCTTAAAGATAACCCGCCTTCTGAAATCACCGTTAATGCCCCCGCACTTTTTTTAATGTAACTCTGGGCAGCCGAGCGGAGATCAGCAAGGGCTTGGGAAATTAATTTAAGGCGTTTATCGAGATCGCGATGAGTTCTGATTCCCTTGTTTTCACTTTCTATGACCAATAAAGCAATCTGTTCCGCGGCTAGGTTCAGGGCTTTTTCTATTTCGATTAATCTCTTTTGATGATACTTTAACATCCTCGACAGAACCTTCTCTTCCTGGTCTTCCTGTAGAATTATTCCGACGACATCTTCTGGGATTAATCTAAAAAATGTAAGCAAATCGTGTGATATCCCCAGTTGTTTATTGCCATATAATCCTAATATCAAATTTAATTCTCTGAGAAAATTATCCGTATCCTGCGTGTATCTTTCTGTCCCCTCCTGAATGATACTTCTACGAAATGCATTTATCCGGGATAAAATGGCAAGTAGCGTTCCACCAGAGAAGAAATTTCCCAAAAAACTGGTCTTTTTAAGCATGGTTCTGGCGTGAGCAGTCAAAGCAATTTCCTGAGAATTGACTTGATTGGCTCTCTTACATTCCGCAGCTAATTTCCGGATCAATCCGACAATTTTTTTAAGTTTAGGCAGATCGAGCCTTTCTCTTAGATCTGATATTAAATCACCCATTTTTGTTTCTATCTCACTTATTTCTTTAATGATTATAATCAGTCGGTGAGCAAAATTGGTGATCAATGGAACATTTTCTTTGATCATATTCTCCCATCGAAGGAATTCTTCTAACTTTTTAGAGAGCAAATCCAAATCAACAAAGAGGCGTTTAATCAACCATAAGAATTCCCTATTGCGATAGAGATCAAACGACCTCTCGGTGATTCTAGAACATCCTTTTCTTATTCCCTCCAATTTTGCGATGACTCCCGGCAGGAGTTCTTGCATCTTAGTAAAGTCTAATTCTTTTTGGCTCACATCATCCAAGAATCATCAAAGTTTAAATCTCTTTCTATCATCAGCCATTTACTCCCCAGAATCAAATCTCACCCCACAACCTTGCGATAGAATCCCAAAACTAAAGAGGAGAATCTTCGGCGGTATTCTCACGAACTGAAAAATCCTGTTGCCAAACGGCGAGGTGATAATTACTACCGTCAATCCGATGGCCAAGATCGACATGCCGATAAACCAGAGGCTGGGCCGGCTTTGATAGAAAGCTTTTCGTGTGCGGATGACAAAAGTTCCGATAATTTCCGTTAAAATAGAGAGGGTAAACCACGCCGTCCGAAATAATTCCGGCGTGACCTTAAAGATGAACAGCAGCGGAAGCAGAAAGAGCAGGTCAAAGATGCTGCTGATCGCCCCAAAGACGTAGGTAAATTTGCCGATAAATTTGATGTCCCAATGCCGTGGCTTATGGAGAAGGTCTTCATCGACGCGGTCGGTAGATAAGCTGAGCATCGGGAAATCGGTAAGAAAATTGGCGAGGAGAATCTGCGAGGGAAGGAGCGGGATGTAGCGCAGGAAAAAAGAAGAAGCGGCGATCGTGAACGCATTTCCAAAATTGGCGCTGACTGTATTAAAAATGTATTTCATGATATTTCCAAAAGTCTTTCTTCCTTCCCTGATTCCCAGAGTGAGCACGTGCAGGTCCTTGTGGAGAAGAATAATATCGGCCGTCCCTTTGGCCACGGAAGAAGCGCTGTCGACGGAAATGCCGATATGCGCCTGGTGCAGCGCCGGCGCATCGTTGATCCCGTCTCCGAGGAAGCCGACGACATGGCCGCGGTCCTGCAGCGCCTGAACTATTTTTAATTTCTGTTCCGGAGATACGCGGGCAAAGACATTGTAATTGTTGCACAGCGCATTAAATGTTCCTTCTTCCATCGTCTCGATCTCGCTGCCAAGAATAATTCTCCCGCCGATGATCGAGAAATTAATTTCGTTGCAGACATGGCGGGTGATCTCCGGACTGTCGCCGGTGATGATCTTGACCTGAACGTCCTGCTTCTGCAGGATTTCCAGAGATTCCTTTGCCGATTTTTTGGGGGGGTCATGAAAGAGCAGGAAACCGCGCAGGGCAAGTTTATTCTCTTCCTCTTTTCCTGCTTTTTTTCCGGTGATCTTTTTTTCGGCGATGGCGATCGGCTTAAATCCATTTTGTTCATACTCTTTGATCTTTTGTTCAATCTGAGATCGGCGGGCCGGCGTGATGCTGCCACTATCAACGGTACTCGTGCATTGGGCGAGCAATGATTCAGCGGCGCCTTTGACAATCAACAGCTTCATCTTTTCTTTTGCGACGAGAACGCTCATCCTCCTCCGGTTGTAATCAAATTCGTTTTCCTGAAGCAAGCGATATTTTTCCTGTTCTCGTACCAGATCTTTGCCCGCCGGGCTTTCGCTGATCGCCCGATCAATCGGGTTTTCAAACGAATGATGCTCTTTTTCTTTCTTGATGGAATTGCAGAGCAATCCGTAGAGAAGAACGATCTTATCTGGTTTATCTTGCAGATCAACGAATAAAGAGAGTGAGGTTGTTCCTTCCGTCACCGTTCCAGTTTTGTCCGTACAGAGCACATCCATGTTGCCGATATCTTCAATTGAAGCAAGCTTTTTGATAATCACTTTCTGTTTGGCCATCTTCTGCGCGCCGTTGGACAGGGCAACGGTAATGATGATGGGCAGGACTTCCGGCGTGATGCCCACGGCAAGAGCGATGGCAAAAAGAAACGAAGTGATGACACCCTTTTCCAGAAAAGCATTCACCGCAAAAACGATGATTGTCGTGATCAGGACTACTTTCAGCAGAAAATTGCTAAACTTGATGATCCCTTTATGAAACTCACCATGCGTCTCTTCTTTGGAGATGGAACGGGCAGTTTTTCCCAGAAAAGTCTTGTTGCCAGTTGTGATGACCACCCCTTCCGCCGTGCCGCTGGTGACCGTTGCCCCGGCAAAGGCCATGTTTTTGAGGCTATGGGGAAGTGCAGTTTCCGCTTTGATCGGAGAAGTTATTTTTTCTACCGGGAAAGATTCACCGGTCAGCGCCGATTCGTCAACGGCAAAATTCTGGACTTGAAGAAGGCGCAGATCGGCGGGAATAATATCCCCGCGCCGGAAATAGACAATGTCGCCCGGAACGATCTCCTTGCTGTTCAGCGAAGTGACCGCTCCATTCCTGAGAACATGATTAAAATGAGCGATATACTTGCGCAGTTCCCGTAAAGAACGTTCTGCTTTATACTCTTGGTAGAAGCCAAGTCCGGCGTTGAGGACGACAATACCAAGAATAACGATTGCATCAAGATGCTGTTCTAGAAAATAGGAGATGATCGCAGCAATGATCAGGATGAAAACCAGTGGGCTGCGGAACTGCAGCAGGAAGATCAGCCATGCACCTTGGCGTTTTTCTTCCGTAAACTCATTCTGGCCGTATTTCTGCAGGCGGAGGGCAGCTTCGTGATGAGTTAAGCCTTTTTGGGAAGAATCAGTTAGGGTAAACGCTTTTTCTGCGGGCAGTGTCCAGATCGGCACCTCTTTTTTCATCTGTGCAAGGAGAGAAAGGAGATATATAAATGTGCTTGAGGGCAAAAAGCACAGTTCTTTCTTTAGTCTTTTTTGGTATTTTCACTTTTTGGTGGGGGTTACAAATGTTTTTATAGTCTTGGTACTTCTCTAAAAGTATGATCGGGAAGGTATCAAAAAGAAAATTGCAAGCGATTGGATCAACAGAATTTCCAGATGCATGGATTTCGTTTGTCAGAGAGTTCAGACGGTTTAAGAAAGCGTACAGTCCGGGAGGCAAAGGCGTTCGTGATTATAGACCAGACAACAAGATAGGTATCAGTGACAGTAACCGTACCGTAGATTATCATTTCATGGTAAACGTTAGTAAACTTGGGCAACTGCTTAGAATTTTGCAGGCGTCCTATCTAAAAGTGCTAGGTAAAAAAGGATACTCTCAGCAAAAAGCAAGAGATTTAGTTTCTCTTAAAGTGAAGCTCAATGAGATTGAAACGAATTATAACCAATTACCCGAAACTATTTCTTCGGTACGATCCCCCGCGGTCATTAGTTTAATAGTTGGAAAAATGGAGGAGGCAATTAAAGCTTCTGCTGGGCTCATTGATTTCATTCATTCGAACACAGAAGCAGAAAAGAAGGATAAAAGATAATTTTCGTTTTTTCGAGGCGTATTTATATCCTCAGAAGATACACCGCAACCAATGCCTCTAATTTTTTAGAAGGATTTGTGAATTTTCTATCTTTCTCTTGCCCCATATCCCGCAGAGAGCCATCATATACCAAAGGACTTAAATTTTCGTACAAATTTAAGCCCTTTGTATATATAACGGACACAATCAATAGTACGAAAATTTGTGTCCGTTAGTATATATCGCTAATGCCGGAACAGGATGTCGCAGCGCATACGCGAGAGCGCACCGTGTTTCTTCCATGCCGCCGTTTCGCAATTCTCTCTCATCACTACAGTATATTTCATCTGAAGTTGGCGTGTCTGTGCCATATTGGAGTATCACTTGTATTTTTCGACCGTCAAATCCGCGATACAGCAAATCGGGCGTATATTTTCTATCTTTTCTTGACTGTTCAACGACAAGGTCTGCGTCGGTGACTGCATAACCCTCGGCTTTGCTCAGATGAATGGTTTTTGGTCTTAGTTTCATTCTTTTCATTGAATTATTCTCCCCTCTTCCGTAAGAGTTACCGCTCCAGATGCGGACAAAATATCCAATCCACCGCAAAGGCCAAGTTCTCCTCTGGCATGTCCTTCTTGTACAAATGTTAATCTGCCTGCAGTAGATGCGCGTTGTGCATCTATTAGCCTGCTTTCTTCAAGTTTTCGTAGATAGCCCTCTACAAAGGCCCCATATTTCTCTCCCGGAGATTTTTTCTCTAATTCCACTGCTCTTCTCAAAGCTGATGCATAGTCGATCTCAATTCTGTTATGCAAAAGACGATCCATCGCGTGGGAATCATGTTTTTTACAAGATTTTTTCGCTTCTCTAAGTCCGTATTCTAGGCTATCTATATTGACAGGGGTGGCGGATATCCCAATCTTGTGTCCTTCCTCGATTCTATCAGCTAAAGCCTTTAATCCAAAATATGAAAAAATCGGCGGAAATATGCTGCCAATAACGGCTCCCATTGTCCAGGTTGGTAGTTTTGCTCCGTCTGTAACATACGCTGCCATGAAAAATGCGGCTATTGGTGCTAAAAATGCCAATTCCATCGCGCCATCCCTTAAAAAATCCAGAACATAGCATGTCCTCAACCTTTTCTTGAGGGATGAAATGACTCCTTGATATGTTGTTTCAATTTCTTCTTCTAACGCAGTATAAAAACGAGCAACTACTCCCATGTCCCGTGCTATGCTCTCATACTCTCTTAGTCCAGATTGTTTATCTAATCTAATTAGTCTGTGTTCTAAAACACGATCTGATTTTAGGGCATATGTACTACGCATTTTCATCTCTAATTCACGTGCTGCAGGAAGAGATCCAGCAGCTTCGAGTACTCTTTCTTCAATATCAGTAGTGGTCATTTTTATCTTATTCTTTAACCCCATAACCTTGAAATCAATTCCATTGTCCCCACAGTCATTCCCACAAGAGAATAGTAAGAGATAAATGGTGCATAACCTAGTGCTACAATTCCACTATCTCTGATCAGGCCAGTTATTCCCACTGGAGTCCATCTTGGACAGCCAGTAATGACTCCTACTGTATGTTCATATTCTTTCTCTTCGTCGCGGGCTTCTGCAACCAGCGCTCCAATTCCGGGCATAGCGGCAGCTGTTATGCGTGCTGCTATTGGTATCGTTTCCACCAGTCTATCAAGGTCGTAGTGAACTAATGGTACTTGCTCTGCATAGGCATCGTATGCGCCAATGGCAGCGGATCCGATCAATCCAGTCCAGATGATTATTTTGCCTATTTCCATTTTAAAGCATTAACCTCTCCCCTTTGATCTCAGTTATCGGTAATCTCCGTTCGGAAAAATATTCAATGATTCCATCGAACTCTCGTGTCTCTGGTCCACGTCTTTCACTCAGGTAGCAGTCCCAGACCCGATGAATCATTTCTTCTCGTTCTGTTCTTGTTCTGTCCGGAACGGCGAAAAAACGCAGATCGGTAATTCCTGGAGCGCTTGTCGTAGATCGGATTAATTGGTCCAATTTTCCATATGTCGGGAAAGGCATGGACAAATCCGCGCGCAGATCTTCCCATCCCGCAGCCGGATCTTCCAGAACCGGGATGTAGCTGGCTCTGAATTCCCCAATCTTTTCTCTGCCTTCTGATTCTACCAAATGTTTTAGACTGCCTACTAACTTTCCGACGGCGGCGTCTATCCTCTTTCCGCCGATGGATTCAGTAGTCCCTAGCGGTACAAGTTCTCCTTCCCGGTCATAAACTTTGTAAAATAGGCAAGGCTTTTCCCAGATATGTCCTCTTCCTTCAATCCAGATGTGTGCTGTGTATTCTTTCATTTTTTCCTCCTATTGTTTTGTTATCTTTTCTGATGTTTCGCTTATGAGTCAAAACCCATTCTTTTTAACCATTTTTTAGCTCCTTCATATTTTCTGATATCGGGATCAAAAAGTCTCATCGGCGGACATTCCACGGTATATTCAGGTTCAAATCTGTTTTTTTCAAAGTCAAAGCCGGATCCCTCTAGGCACTTTTTGACAAGATCTTCAGGAACTGCTCCCGTCCCTCCACTTCTCCCGAAAAGACGAACTCTTCTTCCGTCGTGACTTCTACGAGCAAAGCCACCGCCAAGCACCGGTTCATCCCACTTTGGTTCATATCGTTCACATCGCGCGATAGCATCTTTGGCAAATTCATCATCGCAATGCTCAGCTGCATAACGAACCATCAGTGAATGGTCGTCTGTCCAGAAGAGGTACAGTTTTACTGTTGTTGCTTCTGGATCTTCTGCATCTTCGCTTGGTTTGTAAGCGATAACATATCTCAAGTCGCCATCTTCTCGACTTACCCCGGGTCTTCCGGTAGTCAAATCTATCATTGCTTTTTCGCAAATTATTCGCTCTAATTTTTTTTCAGTCATTTTTATTTATCTCCTTGTTAGTTTATTTCTACCTCAAGCTCTTCCTAATCCATACGCCTCATCTCATAGGACAGAGTAAGATCTCTTTTGCTCTCTCTCATTTTATGAGATAGAGTACGATATTCTTCTTTTGTCATCGTTCTCCCTTTTATTTCGGACACTGCTCGATCTACATCAGCTGAACATTTTTCGATTTTCAGATCTAGTTCTCGTACTGGTCTTTCAAGTTCTGCTTTCTTTTCGATGAATCGTTCTTCTTCACCTTTCAGTTTTGCTTTATAACCATCCAATTCGCGATCAAGTGATGCATGGTCACTTTCTGGAAGCCTTAATTTTACTCTTTCTAAAGTCGTTATTCTTTCTTCTATCGGCTTAATTGCTTCCCGATAAGGTCGTTCTATCTTTTCATATTCTCTCTTTTCTGTTCTTTCAGCTTCTTTTCGCTCAGATCCATATGCCCTTAGATCATCACTTTTGAAAGACCGAATTCTTTCCAGTATCTCTTTCTGTTCTTTCAGCTTCTTTTCGCTCAGATCCATATGCCCTTAGATCATCACTTTTGAAAGACCGAATTCTTTCCAGTATCTCTACTGCTGGTTTGCTCTCTGCCAAGAAGGCAATTGCTTCTCTTGCTTTCGATTCGAGATCGCTTCTTCCGGCAACTCTTGCCAAAGCACGAAATTCTTCCAGCTTCTTTCCTTCTTTGGATGTTTTTAATTCTTTAACCGCTCTTGGGAAATAAAGGGCGCACATCACTTTAGCTTCTTCGGCTTCTTCGACGGCGCCAGCGGTATATGTAAGCAAGCGCATCGCCGTCCGATACCGTCCTAACGAGGTGGTCTCTGTGATTTTGCTTTTTATTGCTTCTCCTAATTCATCTTCTAACTTTCGATATGTGTCTC
>JAGVZN010000020.1:0-1407 GCA_018302605.1 Candidatus Woesearchaeota archaeon
AATTTATTAGCATCCAAGTAATCTTCATTGTAAACTTTGTATTCCTCTAGTCGAAGTTCTTTAAGCTTCTTGCCAACTTCTTCTCTTGTTGGCTCTTTCTCCCCTAACTTAATTCGTATTTTCTTCCATTTGTCTTCGCCTATTCGGATAGTTTTCCCAAGATAATAAAAAGTCTTTTTCCCAGATTTAATCTTGTCCACATACACCATAATATAACTATTGTCCACATTATATATAAATGTTTCTATTTTGTGGACAACATTGCGCCCCTCTTCAGCTTACTAACCAACGACCAAACTAAACAAACGGTTGCGGTGCCAATCTCTTCATGTATGGTGGCAAAAAACTTCTCGCTAACGCTCGACCCCGACGTAAAGTCGGGGGAAGTTAACATCGTTAAGTCTAATTCGTGAACCACTTAAAGACAGAAGAACTCTAATAAGAAAATGGAGATTAATCTTTAAAATAATTTATTGCTCTAGCCATCCCTGTTCCAATTAACCTTCTGCCAAGAGCACCAAGACCAGCGCTGATCAGCGGGGTATATATTGTCGCTTTTTTTGGAAAACAAATGGCTTAAAACACCCGCCCCAAGATGAGCCCAATACCATACCCCAGCAGCGCCGTGATAATCCCAATCAGCGCCATCTCCAAACCATTCTTCAGCCAGCTGCCGATCGTAAATTTAGCTTTGACTGCTCCGGTCACAAACAAAGCCAGAGTTGAACTGATCAATGAAATAACAACCCCCATCTTTACCGAAACAAAGAAGAAAGGCAGTAAAGGGATCGTCGAGCCGATCAAAGCCGAGATACCAACGACAACCGCCGATTGAACCGGGCCGCCGATCTGCCGGACAGATAAATTCAATTCCTCGGTCATCATCGTGTCCAGCCATAATTTCTTGGAGGAGGTAATCTTCGCAACAATTTGATCCAGCAATTTTCCACGAAAGCCTTTGCGGCGATAAATTGTCCGAACTTCACGCCGTTCTTCATCGGGAACATCTCTGATCTCTTTTTTTTCCCGCGCCAATTCAGAATAATAATATTGATTATATGCCTGAGTGGAAGTATAGGCGACAGAAGCCATGGACAATGATTCCGCCAGATTAGCGGCGATTCCGGCGATGATAATCACGCGCGTTTCATTTGTTGCGGCGGCGATTGCCAGAACGACACCGAGGACATTGACCATCCCATCCTGACCGCCAAGAATAATGTCATGGAGGTAAGAACCAAGAGTACTATCCCTCTTTTTCATAGTAGAGACTGAAGGTCAAGACCTATAAAATACTATCTATTTGGCGGCACAATCCATTTTGTGAGTGATGGTGAGCCGTCGCTGAAGCCAATTTTAAGAAATTTCAGAGATACAGAAGAAAATTGGCCCAGTTCCAGTAACGAA
>JAGVZN010000020.1:1426-58052 GCA_018302605.1 Candidatus Woesearchaeota archaeon
ACTCCGCACTTTGTGCGGAGCCATCTCGCATTTTCTAGTATTATAGCTATCCTTCAGCGACCATTTGGCGTCACCATCACTCACTTTTCGGATTGTGCCTATTTGGCGATACTATCTATTTTGGCAGACTTTGTCTGCCGGTAATCGTTACGATTGAATTTTCTTTGCCGATGGTAACTTCTTCCAGATTATTAATAATCAGGTCATTCCCCATCAAATAATAGGAGATATTACGCAATTCCCGGATACGTACTTTTTCTATGGAAGGGATCTCGATGACTTCGAAAGGTGCACGGCCTTTGAGATGGGGATTATTCTCATTGAAAAGCCCGATGAACGCAGACCATGTTTCTTCCTCTGTTTCACTGGGCTTACGACTGACGGTGACGCTTTTTACTTTAAAATTTCGGGTAAAATCTTTCATTGGTTACTTAATGAAGCCCTTGCTTTTAAAGATTACGAAAATTTTCTTCAGATGAAGATAATAAGACAAGACGGAACCTCCACCGAATAAAATTATGCTCCAAAGACGACTTGTCCAAAAATTCCCCAAAAGATATCCGAACAGAAAACCGAGAATGATTAAGATGACCGGCAAAATTGGTTCTTTAAAGCGTTTTTGGTAAAAAATCCTCCCAGCAAGGACACCTGTAAGCAAAAGAGTAAGATAACTAAAGAGCGGGTTGCGTAGGCCGACGGCCATCACTAAGCCAATGACCAGAAAGATCAGGGCGAATGTTTCCACCCAATACTCAAACCAGAGATCGCTGCTTTTCATGTTATTTCCCCGAACTGATTAAGATGTAGAATATGCTTAATAGTGCGCTGATGATGATGGCTAAGATGAGCCCGATAGATGTCCTGCTCAGTAAAAGCACCCCAGCGAGGAGTACTAACAAGATGCCCAGATAGTACAATGATCGAGAACCAAAAAATATCTGGAGACCATCAAGCTGGGGAAGAGGGAGGAGAGCAAAAAAAGCCATGACCAGGTTCATAAATACTCCTTTGTCAAGATAATAATTTGCCGGATTAAAATAAAGCATAATGGCAAAAATCAAAGCAATGATGAGATTACCATAAATTCCCCAGAGGCCGATAAGGGCATTATCCCGATAGGAAAAACCATATCTGAATTCACCAAGACGTTGTTTGACCATCAGACTAGCAACGACGGTTCCGATGAGGATGACGGGGAGCCGGCCAAAACTGATGAAAGCCAATACAAGCATAATTAACAAGCCCGCCCACCATATCCGAAATTCGGCATTATAGCCTTGAGAGAGAGCAAAAATCTTCTGACAGGAAATCCGGAAAGAGATACTAATGCCAGTGACAAGAACAATACCCAAAAAGTGACGCAGGCCAAGTACAACATCAAAGGTTTCAGTCCCCCAATCCCGGAAAGAAAAGATGAAGCCAATGAGAATAACTGCGAGGAGGAGATTCGCTATTTCTGAGCGGGAAAAACGAAGGAATTCTTTGACCCTGGCCCATAATTCCTGCTTGCTGACCATATGTTTTGATGAAGAGAAAGAAGTATATAAATGATGCTGTTCATCGTACGTATTCAGTTTCGCCTAAGAGCGAGAGAATCTCCTCGTTAGACGAGGTTGGTGCTTTTTTCATCTCCAAAACTGTCTTTTTCATCTCAAAAAACGGCTGAAACGCGGAGTATTCCACCACTCTTCCGAGTGGTGGTTTGCAAGCAAACCACTTATTTATTAGTGGAATACTTGCGTGCTCAAAATTAGGCAGGGGTGAGCGAAGCGAACATGCCACCGGTCTATTTGACCGGTGGTCCCCTGCCTATTTTGACAAACGCCGAGCGAACGGCAAAGTAAATACGTACGGTCATCTCTTTCGTAAAAGCCATACCCCGGAAGACCCTTCACCACGTTTTATCTTCTGCGTGGAGATTAATTCAAATCTGTCTGAAACAGGTAATTCCCAACGATCTCTTCCCATAATCAGAATTGTCCCGCCATCTTTTAAGAGCAGTCTTGCCTGATAATATAATTCATTGATTTTCTCTTCATCTTTAGATGTGACCATGAATACCATCCGGTCAAAATAGAGCTCTTCATAATGGGCATCAAGATCTTCCAGAGATAGATGTTGAATGTTGATACCATGTCTAAGATGAGCGAGAGTAACATTCTTACGCGCCGCGAGAACATTGGAGAGTGAACTATCAAAAGCCTCAATGACGGCAAAAGGGCGAGGGATAATTTCTGTAACTAAATCTTTTCTGATGGGGAGATGACCAGCATATAACCCTGCTTCAATGGCAGGAGTTCCATCTTTGACAAGACCAACCAATAATTTTTCACCGGGAGCATAGCCGCTTTCCCGGATAAGCCAATAGGCCACATCACCTTTGAATACGGCAGAATGAGGAAAAACACGATAGTCGCGACTATTTAATTCTTGGTTGTAAAGATCGATGCCGATGATGTATTCCTCACCCGTGAAATAAACGATAATTAAAACGTCTGGTTTCTTGTAATCGACCCTTACATTAATAGAATTATTCTGGAAAACAGTATCCAAGAGATTGTAGACAGATTTGGCAATAGTCTGACGCAGTTCTTGGCCGGCCACATTTTCCACTTCGATCTTGAACGTGGTTTTGTCATGAAAATAAAAAGAAAGATTTTCCCCGATCGGGTATTGGTCAATTTTCTGGCAACAGCCTAAGACGGCGAGCAGACGACGGGGTGCTTGTGCATGCGTTAAAAGCGTTTTTATCACTTCTTGATTTTCTGAAGAAAAAAGAATAGCATTCCCCTGAATATCACTGGTGACCCCCGCCAATTCAAAGAGTTCCTGTTGGGTAAGGGCAGCCAGGCCAGAACTGGCTAAGAAAGCATATCTCATTGCGGGTGATTCTCCTTCTCTTCTTCTTCCACAATGACAATTTTTGCAGCCGCCGCTAATCTGTCCCCTTCGTTAAGGCGCATGACACGGACGCCCTGCGTGACTCGACCAATCGAGGATATTTCCGCACATTTAAGACGGATACCGATCCCTTGCCGTGAGATGAGCATTAATTCTTCAGAACCATCAACAAGCATGATCACCTGAACAGGCCCATTTTTATCAGTAATTTTAATGTTGGTAACACCTTTTCCCCCACGGTTGCATAAACGGTATTCAGATACGGGAGTACGTTTGCCATATCCTTTTTCGGTGAGCGTCAGGATTTCACGGCCTTCCTCTGCAGCAAGCATACCGATAACCTCATCTTCTTTCTCTAGACGGATTCCCCGGACACCATGGGCCGTCCTCCCCATCGGACGGACGTCTTCTTCATTAAATCGGTTAGCCTGGCCGTCTTTTGTGGCGAGGATGATCTCTTGATTGCCCGTCGTGTAACGTACGTTGACCAGTGTGTCTTCCTCGTCAAGATTGATGGCCCGGATTCCGCCGCGGCGGGGGTTGGAGAACTCCTGCAGAGATGTTTTCTTAACGGTTCCTTCTTTTGTTGCCATAAAGAGATACCCTTCTTTGAAATCGCGGACGGCGATGACCGCCGTCGCCTTTTCATTAGGCTGCATCTCAACGATATTTGCAATATGCTTCCCTTTCGATTCGCGGCTGCCCTCGGGGATATGATATACTTTTAACCAATAGACTTGGCCATTGTTTGTGAAGAAAAGGAGGTAGTCATGAGTAGAGCATGAAAATACTTTTTCAACAAAGTCTTCCTCTTTCATCCCTGCGGCGCGGATGCCTTTCCCGCCGCGTTTCTGGATGCGATAGATATCGGGGGGCAGACGTTTGACATATCCGGAATTGGTGATCGTGACGACAACCTGTTCGTCCTCAATCAATTCTTCAATATTGAAATCCTCATCTTCGCCAGGAACGATACGAGAACGGCGAGCATCACCGTAACTTTTCCGGATCTCCTCCATCTCCTCTTTGACAAGCTCAAGCACTTTCTGTTCAGAACCGAGAATTTCCAAGTAATATTCTATTTTCTGGAGGAGTTCGACATGCTCTCGTTTTATTTTCTCCTGTTCTAGTGAGGCTAGCTTCTGGAGGCGCAAATCCAGAATTGCTTTGGCCTGATCATCAGTAAGGGTGTACGTTGAAGTCAGAAATAACCGGGCATCATCGACTGTCCGGCTCTGCTTGATGCCGGCAATAATCGGGTCTATATTGTCAAGGGCAATCAGCAGGCCTTCCAGAATATGGACACGGGCACGAGCTTGGGTTAAATCATATGTTGTCCGACGAATAATAATGGTCTTGCGGTGTTCAACATGCTGTTGAAGCAGATCTTTTAACCCCAGAATTCGCGGTTCATTATTAACAAGGGCGAGGAGTGTAATCCCAAATGAGACTTTTAAGCGGCTGAATTGGTAGAGTTGGTTAAGAATGACCTGTGGATCAACATCACGACGCAGTTCGATGACAATACGAATCCCTTCCCGATCAGATTCATCGTTGATGTTGCGGATACCAATAATCCTTTTTTCATTAACTAAAGAAGCGATCTGCTGGATTAACTCTTCTTTATTGACCTGATAAGGTATTTCGGTTACGATAATCTTATCGCTGTCTTCAACGTGAGCGACCGATTTGATCGTGACTTTGCCTTTTCCTTTTGCATATGCGTGAAGCAGACCTGTGCCGCACATCACTTCTCCCCCCGTTGGGAAATCCGGGCCAGGGACGATAGACATCAATTCTTCAACAGTTATATCTGGATTGTTGATGATGGTCGTTATCGCATCGGCAATCTCGATGAGGTTATGAGGAGGGATGTTTGTGGCCATCCCGACGGCGATACCAGATGAGCCATTGACAAGAAGATTGGGGATGACCGTTGGCAGGACGACCGGTTCTTTTAGCGAACCATCAAAATTATCCCGAAATTCAACAGTATCTTTATCGATGTCGCTGAGCAATTCTTCAGTGAATTTTCTTAATTTAGCTTCAGTATATCTCATTGCGGCAGCGTTATCACCATCAATGCTCCCAAAGTTGCCCTGCCCTTTGATCAGGGGATAACGAAGTGAGAAGTCCTGAGCCATTCTGACGAGAGCATCGTACACGGCAGTGTCGCCGTGGGGATGATATTTCCCCAAAACTTCCCCGACGATCCGAGCGCATTTCTTAGATGGCTTATTATGGAACATGCCCAGATCATGCATTGCGTAAAGAATTCGACGGTGGACCGGTTTGAGCCCGTCACGGACATCGGGCAGGGCGCGGCCGACGATGACAGACATGGCGTAGGTGACGTATGCCTCTTTCATCTCTTGCTCGATCACGCGAGGGATGATCTTCTCTGTCCAAGCTGGCTTTGACGGATCTGATTCTGACATTTTAGGGGTGGTGTTTGTCGACGGTAAATCTCCTATTTTTGGAGAGGCGGGGCCTTTATAAAGATTGTGCTTGTGAAATGGGCTTTTGTTTTCGAGCTAAAGTTTATAAAAAAGCAGGAAAATTTGGTAGTGTCCACATTTGACTGATGATGATTTTTCTGTGAAATGAAAATTGCTGAATTATGAACCTAAACAAGCAACATTTTTCTTTCAGAATGCTGTGACAAAGATTCATCTGGAGAAACATTTTCCGGCGAGCCGATCAGCATAACAGAAGCGTATTTTCAAAGTATCACTAATAGATCTCTGTTGGAGATCCTGATTCAAAAAGAAAATCTTCCTCTTTTGGAACATCTTCTGGAGCAAGAGGCCGTTTCGTTTACTCGATTATACCGGGAGAATTTCCCGAATGTTGAAAACCACCATCAGATTGGGGGGATTGATTGCCGGAAATTTGATCATACCCAAGGAGAGTTAGATTTTGGGAAAATACTTTCCAAACAGGAGCTGGCTGTAACCTACAGAGATGTCAAAAGTCTTGTCCATCGTTTCTTGGATATTCCGACGCTTTCAACCTGTTGGGCGTTGTATAGTCCGGAAGCAGAAGAGGATCATACTTGTTTTTATCGGTGGAGTGCGTTGCATAATTGGGGGAGTATCCACTTACGCCGACTTCACTCTGTCGATTTGCTTCCTGCCCTTGTCCATGAATATGCCCATCATGCCCAGCGAGACTCGATCAAAGGCATGGGTTTGCCTTATGAACCATTTCTTTCAGATGGACCTTCCTATCGAATATTCAAAGAAGGCCACAGCTTTGCTGTCGAGAGAGCAATCACCCAGCAGAAATATGTGGAAACGGGAAATAGAGGATATTTGTATGATATTTCCGATGCTCTTGTTTTTCTTCGAGATGCGTATATTTTTGTCAGTGAACAACATTCTCAAAAGCCGAAGAGAAATCTTCTGTTGTTAGGACGGCTTACTTGTGGTGATTGGATGCCCATTGATGAGTACATCAACTCCGTTCTTCAACATTTTGACCCCCATTGCAGCGGCGGAGCACTCTTTCTTATCGAAGAATTCAAGAATAGAAGCGCAAAAGATGCTTTGCAGACAATCTGCCGGGAAGCGGTGCACGGGCGGTATGTGTTTTCGTGACGTTCGGGATTATAAAAGAGAAGTTTGAAAAATAGTAATTTTGGCAGATAGATTGTTTATGCAAAAATAGCCAGAAAACCATTGACTTTAGTCAATGGATGAATGGCATAGCATCGTCTCTTTTCAAACCCCGTACTTCAGTACGGGGTGAGACGACTTCACGCATTTTTATGATTTCAGGCCAAAATTACGACTATTTCAAATTCTCTTGAGAAGTTTGTAAATCAATAATTGAATTATTCAAACTTCTCAAAAGATAATCAACTCTTTTTCTTTATTGATGAACCTTACCCAAAACCAGCTTTTTATATCTTATGCAAAAAAAAACCTTAATACCAATTTCTAACTTTTTTAACTGACAGAAAAATATCTCCCATTGCAAAACTAAACGAGGTGTTTTATCCATGACCAGAAAAGTCCATATTGTGGGAACGGGAACAATCGGTGAGCCGCTGATCGGCTTATTTACGCGACATGCGCAGGATTGGGATATCAGCAGAGTTTCATTTCATAAAAGAACTCCATCACAAAACGATCGCCCAAAAGTGCTGAATTTAATGAAAGCCGGAGCGGTGCTTGCCGTGGATGATGTTGTCCAGCGCGAATTTGAGAGATTGGGGATGCAGGCGGGGTTATCATCGGAAGAAGCTTTAAGTGAAGCCGATGTGGTGATTGACTGCACACCCGCGGGTAATGATCACAAAGAAAGAATCTATCAGCACCTTGACGGTCCAAAAGGCTTCATCGCCCAAGGTTCAGAGTTTGGATTTGGTAAGCCTTACGCCCGAGGGATCAACGACCAAATGCTCGTGCCGGGAGAAGATAGATATCTCCAGGTTGTAAGCTGTAATACGCATGCCCTCGCCGCTTTGGTCAAAGTGATTGGGTATAACGGTACGACTAGTGATCCCGATGTTGAAAACATGATCAAAGGAAAATTCTTGTTCATCAGGAGGGCAACGGACATATCGCAAGATGATGATTTTTGCGCGTCACCAACCATAGATCGACACAAAGATCTGCAGTATGGAACACACCATGCCCGTGATGGGGCTCATCTTTTCCGCACATTGGGGATAGAACCGGTCATTTTCTCCAGTTCAATGAAAGTTCCAAGTCAATATATGCACATCACTCACTTCACGATAACGGTGCGTGATCCAGTAACTGTGGAACTGCTGGTAGAGAAAATGAAACAGGATGAATATCTCGCTGTCACGCAGAAGAAAACAACGGGCAGTGTCTTCAGCTTTGGCCGGGATCACGGGTATTATGGACGGATTTTCAACCAGGCGATCATCCCTGTTAGCGCTTTGCACATCTCTGGCGGTCAGGATGGCCATGATGTCACCGGCTTCAGCTTTACCCCGCAGGATGGTAATTCGTTGCTGAGTTCAACTTCAGCTGCTCTCTGGATACTCGACCCGGAACGTTATGAAAAGCAGCTGGAAAACTTGAAAGATTATGTGTTTAAAGAGATTTAGAGAGATTATTCTTCTTTATTTTTTTCTTTTAATGTGGAGTTTATCTCTCCCATCGCTTTCTTGATCTCCTCTTTAGCTTCTTCTTTATTTTGATCCAATTCAATCAGACGCTCGACCTCATCGGCTTCTTTATTTACTTGCTCGGCTTCATTCAGGATTTCGGGAGGCACAAACTTGAGAAAAGCCTGCTTTGCTTCCTCACTGGGAAGATCAAAATATTCAAAGAACTTCTTTGTCAGCTTGATCTTAAATGTGCGGCCCGTTTTTTCTTTCGCAATATAGCCTTGCTCTTCCAGAGCTTTCAGATGATCATAGGCGGAAGCGCTCCGGAGCTTGATCACGTCCGACTGAACGATGGGGTATTTCCAAGCGATTACCGCCAGTGTTTCCATCAATGGACGTTCCAATTCAGTACTGGAAACGATGCTGCTGACCAGAGGGATGAATTCGTCCCGGACGGTAAGTTTCCAGCCGCTTTCTTTCTTGACCAGGCGCAGGGAGTGATCGCGAGAATTGTATTCCTGCTGGAGCCCAGCAATGATCTCCTCAGTCCGTTCAACAGTCAAAGAGCACAGGCTGGCGATACGTTCAATTGTTATCTCTTTGCCGACGGCAAACAAGACAGCCTCTACTTTTTTGGGATCATTCTCCATCTTAGTGCTCCAGCGTTTTTGGTGAATCTTCTTTGAGATAATAAATCCCCTCTTTCATGTCAACCTTCTTCTCATCAATCAGCTGGTCCAGAAAGTCTTCCAGTTGATTCAGATTAACCCCAGTGAAATGGCTGAGTTGGGCAGAAGTCAGATTCTGTGTGCCGAGAAGGACAAGGATATAATTCTTCAGAATGTCTTGGGTATTTTTTCGGAGATGCTCATTTTCCAGACGGAGCTGTTTGGCGACCATATCTACCTGATGGAGACGGGCTTGGAGATCGTTGAATAAGGAGGAAGTGTGGGTATTAGAAAAAGCGATTTCATGGGGTTCGAGAATCTCGATCAACGAAGGCATGTAATCAAAACAAAAGCTGATGATCTCCACCAGAGAAGCAGTCTTGACTTCCAGTTCGGCAAAGATCATCCAAAGCTGCTGGTCCTTCTCCTGCTGGATTTCGGCCACCTCTTCTGAAACAACAGTGTATTTCTTATCCTCTTTAATTTTGGCGAGATATTCCCGAAGGGAACTTTCTACATGTTCTTTCGGACGACCGGCAACTTCCAAAACAGTGCGAAAGAGAACTTTTTCTTCCATGCTGTCAAGAATAGAGAAGAGTATTTTTAAGCTTTTCTGAAGAAGACTAGACCCACAGTGAGCAAGGCGAATGAAATGATGAGAAAATAGGGGATAGTCTTTTTGGCTTTGGCTGATGTCGATTCGTATACCACCAGACCCCCTTGATTAATTTGGGAGGGGAGTGCTGTTCGAGATTGGGTGTACGGGAGAGTGGTGGTTGCTGACAAAGAAAGTCCGGTAACAGAAGATGGAAGAGAAGAATTGAGGGTAGTAAATACTGGTGATGGAGCCGGGAGAACATAGACTTCTGCCGTCGTTTCTTTAGGGTTCTTCAGGCCTTCCTGGCGCAGGCCGATCTTAACTTTGTACGTGCCCTCGGCAGTGGAATGATCCAGTTTCAGGAAAAGATTCTGTTCTTTTTCTTCAGCGCTGCCTAACAAGAATAACTGGGTATCCGCGTCGTGGTCTTGCGAATTGTTTTGGCAGGAATAACATTTTTTCCCTCTGTACACATAACCATAAAGTTCATACGAGAGCGGAGCTGAAGAACTGACTGCCCCTTTGACTTGAACTGTAACTGGCAGGCGATCACCGACATGGATGGAAGGGGGCATGTTGATACTGATTGCAGCAGCGCGGCTCGTACGGGAAGTGGTAGCACTGGAAGTAGCAATAGTGGTCATGCACAGATTGGAAGAGACCCCTTCAATAGGGACACTCTCTTCGGTACGCTGGCCGAGGCCTTCGACGATTAAAGTGATAGACCCGTTGGGATATTGATAGCGACAATTAGCGTCTAATTGAAGCGGGATTGTGAGGGTGGAAAAATGATTCTTTTCTTTCAGAAGAAACGAAGTCGTTTTGCTCACTTTTTTGCCGACGTGCTCTGCCCAGACACGAATCTCACTTTTCGTTTCGTTGCTTTTGTAAATGTGTAGTTTTAACAACAGCTGATCACCCCAGCGAGCTTTTTTATCCGATCCCAAGTTGATATTTTCCACAGAAAGCGTGCTGTTTTCGGGCATCAGTGTCTGGTCCGTTTGAAGATAAAGTTGTTGAACGATGTTATCCTCTGGATGCGTATCGGAGCAACTCATGTTCACGACAGTAAACGTAACCAGATACGTATCCGCAGAAAGCGCTGGGGAATATTCTGTGTAGAGAGAAGAAATGATTTTGGAGTTGGTCCAAGGAGAATAATTTTTGACGACCCGGCCGGAGCCGGTTTCAATTTCTCCTACAACAGTAATATTAACCGCCCGGGGATGATGATTTGTCGCAGTAATGATAAATGGGAGATTGGCGTCGGCGCTGGTGAGGTTTCCGTCCAGGGATAAAGAAACATCGCAAGGTTCTTCATCGGAAAGCGGGGCGAGGGGTGTTGGAAAAGCGAGTGTCCATCGTGATCCATTACGCTGCCAGGAGTAGCCTTCTTTGCTGCTGCTATAACTGGTTCTGGTCAGAATATCCTGATCTCTGTTGATCAAAGTAATTTCATCGTAATCGGTATCTAAAGAAAAATCGCTGTCGCCATTGCGATAGACCAGAAGATAACAGCGAGGACAAATGGTGAGGCCTTCTTTTCCCAGTGTGTTCGTGTCGGCAAGATATACTTTCCCGCCATTTTGATCTTGAAGCAATGCACCACGCAGATCGACGGAAACTGAGCCATTGTTAAAAAGCTCTACCCATTCGCCCCCAGGAAGATGGTCATCGTCGGCTCCGAAAGGATTAGGCAGCAGTTCGCTGATCATGATGTCCGGCGAGGTGGTTCTTAGATGCCAAATGCTGTTGCGGGCGCCGGGAGTACCTCCATCAACAAGCGATTCCCCCCAGGTGTTATCTTCACGACGCTCGAGAGTCCGGTTATTCGTTAACGCACCAAGAGAAGAATTATAAGTTAATTCAGTGGAACAAGTTCCGTCTAAGATGATCGTATCCCCGGTGTTGGTAAGAGAGATGGTAAGGGGGATGATTGTGCCGTTAAATGAAGAGGTATTCTGAAAGATTTCTGGCTTACGGGCGATAATGATCAATTCTTCCGGGGAGATCACTGTTGGCGGCAAAAGTTTTGCGTCCAGAAAACAGCCAGAGAAGTTGATTGTCTCGTTGCCATTATTCCGGATCTCAATCCATTCATTAGACCACCCGCCGAAGTCGTCGGTAGGGGCATAGGAAATCTCATTGATCTCGAGCAGTGCCGAGGCAGAAGAGAGAAAAAATACTGCCCAGATCCACCATATCCACCCCTTCATCGGCGGCAATCCCGCCGCCGGCTTTAAATAGATGATGGGATTAGAACCTAATGTCTCAAAAACAACCTTTTCACTATTCTTTAATACTAAACAAAGTTTTTAAACGCCTTTCCATTCAGTAGTAGTATTATGTCTTGGTTCAGCAGAAAGAAGGTTCCGAAGGTTCCGTTTCCCACCGGCCATCCCGCAGGAGAAGGAGCTCTGCGCTTTCCTTCGATGAGACCGGAAGAACGGGTGATTGAGCCAGCAAAAGTTAAAGAGGCTGTAGGTTTGGAGATGCCTTCAATTACGGAAGAAGCGCCAACTTTTGCTGCAAGGCGGCCCTTGGAAGAGTCAGTTTTCCCACGAGAAGAACAAAGAGCTGCCCTGCCGGAAGCAACATCCAGATCGGGAGCAGCGAGGATACCCTCATTTCATCCTAAAGCGGAAGAAGAGCCGTTGTTCGTCAAGGTTGATGTCTATCAACGCATCTTAGGAGAGATTGAATCTATCAAGACTGATGTTTCTGCGGCGTTTGAAGCGTCAAAGCGGCTGGAGACATCGGAATACAATGAAGAAGAGAATTATACCAAATTAAAACGGGCGATCCGAGTGATTCACGATCGTCTGCTTCAAGTCGATAAAAACCTGTTTAAAGTGCAGGGAAGTTAGGAGGGATTTTCATGGAACGCATGCCTGTTTTTGTAAAAATAGATGAATATAATGATGTACTTGCCGTTGTTGGGTCGATCCGGAAGAAATTGGATGAAGCTAAAGAGACACTCTTAAAAATTTCTGACCTTAAAAATGAAGAGGATCATCAGTTAGAGTTATGGCAGAATAGTTTAGCCGAACTGGAAAAGAAAGTTGATTTTATCAATCATTCTCTTAATGAGCCGGAACAATTTTAGGTCGCAATCATGACAAAAAGAAAAAAATCAGCAAAGAGGAAAGTGATGAATAGGTCTCATCCCAAACCCCTCTCAAAAGAACACGTAAGAACTCATCTCGAAAAAGACCCAGAATATATGGTCCAAGTCAGTGATCCAAAAATATTGCGCAAAGACTTGCTGGAATCGCTGAGAGAAGTGATTATCTTCATGCAGGGTTATGAGACATTTCGTAAGATTCAGGAAGAAAAAGTCGCGTTGTTTACCGTCCTTAAATCGCAGGTAAGGGAGATTAATTCACTGGTCGATGGAAAACTAAAGAAATATCTGCCTAAAGGAAAGCTTCGTGGATTTTCTGAGAAACAGTTACAGCAGCAAGGATTAGATGAAGAGTTGCTTTCACCGGCAGGACAGCAGCCGTTGGAAGTCGTGTCGATCGAGAGAAGCACGCCTCGAGAACAGACCGAGCGCGAGCAGCCCAGTGAGTTAGACGAACTGGAAAAACAGCTGCGGGATATTGAAAGCCAATTGCAGAATATTAGATAAGAACAAGGGTGCGTCGTCGCGCAACAAAAGTTTTATAAATACTTTCTTCTCTGCGCAAAAATGTGATTGAATTAAATACTCCAGATATAGTTGGTAGTGCTGACGAACTTGCTAGAAGAGTACAAGAATATTCCCAATCACAGGAAAAATCATGGCGACGGATTCCTTATTTGGCTCTCAAAGCAGACCACAGGTGCGGTGTTTTGAATACGCTTGCTACAGCTTACAATAAGGGGTTATGGGGGGTGGGAGAAAAGGAGCGTGGTTTATATCTGATGTATGTTGATTTGGCAACCGGTATCATCGCCGATCCTGATAAGTCTCTCCGAAGAAAAGTGATCGCCCCCGCGAGGCGAGAAGAAATCTTGCTCCTCGCTTCTGATTTAGACAAGATAGATGCAGGAAAGATAGCGGCAAATTTAGAGTCTCGTGCAAAACAACTTTGTCTAGATGATTCTCCAGCCAATGATGTCTGGAGAGATCAAATAAGGGTCAGACTTAATCTTTCGGAAATGTATGTCCGGCCTGCCGATTGGTCTTATCGATAATTTTGTCAAAATAGGCAGGGGACCACCGGTCAATAGACCGGCGGAATACTCCGCGTTTGAATCTTGTTAGCAATACTTTTATAAAAGAGATGACTATTTTTATTCCGCTCCGCAAATTTAGGTTTCACGTGGGCGTGCCGGAGCGGTCAAACGGGATAGTTCGTTTGGCAAAGGTGCTAAATGAGTCCATACTCAAGTCGTTTGGGTTATGAGGCTTCCCCAAGAGGTCGATGAAGAACTGTGAGCCATCTATTGGCTTAGTGCCTACGCAGGTTCGAATCCTGCCGCCCACACTTTTTTAGAAACATTATTAATACTTCAAGATCATCCAGTGATAATGCTTGGAGATTCTATGTTTACGAGGAAAATCAATTTAACCACAGTTGTGATCCAATTTAATTTCAAGAGATATTCGGTAAGAGATTTTCGTAAAGATTATACGTTAACGGAGAACATTTACTATAAAGAGTGGTTTAAAGATAAGAACATCCCCACTGAGATTAGGGAGGATGTGAAACTAGCACAATTCTATGAACTCGTTTTCAAGAGGGAAATATACCAAAGAGTAAGAACTGGAGAACGGCTGAACATATCATACCGGCAGTTTAAGAAAATAAGCACTAAGCTCTTAGCGGAGTTTATTTTTTATGTTCTTAGGCAATCAGAGTTTAAGCGAGTGATTGAGGGAAGAGATACAATAATTGTTAAAGTATCTGTGATGGAAGGAACGGAAGAGGGGACGTATGCTGAAATGGTTAATGAAGATAGTGATTTTCAGAGAATTTCTTTAGATGTCAGTGGAGCGTGGTTGTTGGGTAGAATTTGTCTTCCGTGGATGTTCCTGAAAAAAATCGATTCTGCGTTTCTGTTAAAGACAATAAGCCACGAATTGGAGCATTACATTGAGTTGACACGGGGAATCTACCAAAAAGAATATGCAGCAATTCAGAAGATTAGTAAATTTATGAAAGTAAATCCGAAGAAAATTGGTGCTCTTCCTGTAGTCTATGAGATACTTTGTAATTTGTATACTGAAGGAATTGCCGTTTTTCAAGAAAAAAGGTATGCAAGATATATAAAATTTGACCTAGACAAAATTGAGCTGATTAAAAGAGAAGTTGAAGCGATCTCAGTGATGAAAGACAAGAGGAGGGCTCAGGAAAGGTACGAACGAGTTTTTCCGGATTCAGAAGGCGGAGAGTATTATTTAGGTTTTATGATGTGTTTCTTTATTGGACTAAGTTTGGCTCAGAAAGAGAATGCAACGTTGAGTATCCTAGCACCAAGAAAAGAGACTATCTCGTACACTAAACTGAATAGTTATATCCTCGAGGATAGGAACTTTGTGATTGCTCAACTAAGCCCAGAGATATTTGTTAAAACATATACAAAATTGAGTTCAATTACTACCTTTCAAAAATTTGTAAATGTGTATCTTCAATCTTGCCGTGAACTTGGGTTGGGACGGTTGGTACAGTTTATTGACAAACCATGGATAACAAAAATTATTAAGAATACGAAGAGAGCGAGAAAGTGAGATTTACCAAATGTTTTTAAAGTCAAACTGATTCTTTAAATTTATGCCAATCGAAATCTGCACCATCGGCGGTTATACCCAGACCGGCGGCAATAGCGTTGCGATCAAAGTAGGAGAAGAAGTAGTTATTCTGGATATGGGCTTAAACATGGAGAATTATATCCGTTACACCGAAGATAGAGAAGATATCAGCGCCAAGTCCTATAAAGAATTGCTCAAGGCGGGAGCGGTGCCAGATTATAATTTCATCAACGACTGGAAAGATAAAGTACTGGCCATCGTACCCAGCCATGCGCATCTGGATCATTGCGGAGCGATCCCCTTTGCTGCCGGCTTATTTCCGAATGTTCCGATCATCTGCACACCTTACACGATCGAGGTGCTCAAAGGAGCACTGGAAGACGACCGGATTAAGATACCTAACCAACTGATCCCATTAAATGCTAATTCCACTTACAAGCTCTCGGAGAATATGATTCTCGAATTTATCCACGTAACTCATTCTATCCCCCATACGGTGATCGTCGTACTGCATACGCCGGAAGGAAAAGTAATGTACGCCAACGACTATAAATTCGACCGCCAGCCAACATTGGGAAAAGCACCTAATTTTGAACGTCTGGAAGAACTAGGAAAAGAAGGGATCAAAGTGTTGATCATCGAGTGCCTCTACGCCGAAGAGCATCGCAAGATGCCTTCCGAATCTGTCGCAAAACAGATGCTGAAAGAAGTGATGCTGGGAACAAACAGTCAGGGGAAAGCGATGATCGTCACGACGTTTTCTTCCCATATTGCCCGTCTGAAAAGCATCATCGAGATGGGTAAGAAATTAAACCGTAAAATTGTCTTTTTAGGCCGCTCGTTAGCAAAATACATTAAAGCAGCAGAAGATTTAGGTTTGGTTAATTTCAAACAAGATGTAGAGATCATCAGCTATCGCGATAAGATCGAGAAGGCGCTGCGGAAAATCATGAAAGATGGCAAAGACAAGTATCTGATCGTCTGCACCGGCCACCAAGGAGAACCGAAAGCAATCCTCTCACGAATGGCCAGAGAGGAACATGACTTCCGCTTTGATGAGGGAGATATTATCATCTTTAGCTGTTCTGTCATTCCGGTCCAGCTAAATCGGGATAATCGAAATCGGCTGGAAAGCAATCTACACAGCAAGAATGTGAGGATATTTAAGGATGTGCATGTTTCTGGTCATGCCGCACGTGAAGATCACCGCGAATTATTGGAATTGATCAAGCCGCAGGCAGTAATCCCTGCCCACGCTGGAGGAGAGAAAGCACGAGAACTTGCCGATTTAGCAACAAAGATGGGATTCAAGAAAGTATTTCTGATGGAAGATGGGAAAAGGGTTGTTATTAAGTGAAGCTTTAGGACTGACTCCACTTTCATTAGTTTGACACTTTCATAATTTTGACATGATTTATTGTTTTGAGGGCAATCCTCTTCCCATCATTCCTGGCTAAGACGTGATCCAGAAGTCTTATTTCAAGACCGGGGTGTAATTTACGTTCGATTTCAGCACAAAGCCAACGGTAGGCTTTCTCTTGGAAATCCGGATTTATGATCTGCGGTTTTTGCACACCACGAAGCTGGATCCAATATTTTTCTTCCAAAGTGTGGATAGCGCCAATCAGCCCGTTGTGAACATGCCTGTAAAATGAATCTGGGGGCATGGCAATTTCCCGGACAATCAAACCATTACCATCCAAAACTTCAATGCTTGGATCAAATTTATTCCCTCGATAGGCAACATGATTTAATCGATTTCCCCAGGTCCAGGCAACGCTATAAGCATCCATTTCCGTCTCTGTAACGATTCCCTGCCGGGTAAGATAATTCTCTTCTTCTCTTTTACCCCGTTTTTCTTCTTCCACCAAAAAATGCTCCAGCTGTTCTCGCTGCAACTGATCCTCTTTTTTTAGATGGTATGACTCACGATCAAAAACAAAAGCATACGCTGAATGGACTGCTTCGATACACTGAATCAAGCGATCCCGCCGTTCTGCCGATCGGACTATTTTTGTCCATTCTTCAGGAGGAGGGGGCGGTGTTACTTGTAAAAACAGCGCCAGATTTTTAGTGGTGTAAATACAGCCCAGATCTCTTTCAGTATTTAATACGTCCAACCGCTCGATTAAATCCATCTGTAATTACACACAACACCCCAACTATAAGTACTTTACTCCTCCACCACAATAAACTTTATAAAACAATTTCGTTCTCGGCTCGTAGGGGGTAGGGAACATGAAACTTGTCTTAGCAGAACCAAAATATTTCAAAGAGAGTATCAGTATCATTTCTGACTTAGTTACGGAAGCAAAATTTAAGGTTACATCAGCAGGATTAGAGTTAGTAGCGATGGACCCGGCAAATGTTGCGATGGTCATCTTTAAGCTGTTAAGCAGTTCATTTGTGGAATGTAAAGTAAAGGGTACAGAAGAGCTGGCTGTCAATCTTAACCAATTAAAACAGATCTTAAGGCGGGCTAAAAGTGATGATACGGTCACTTTGGAAACAACGGATGATGCCAAACTGACCATCCAATTTAAGAGTAATACGACGCGTTCTTTTTCCATCCCCACGCTGGATCTTGACGAAAAAGAGCAAAAAGTGCCGGAATTGACTTTCCCATTGAGCGTGACAACCCATTCATCCATCTTAACCGATTCCATTGATGATGTCAGTGTTGTGGCAGAATCAGTCACTTTCCTGGGAGAAGCAAAGATGCTCTCCGTGAAAGCGGAAGGAGACTTGTCCAAAGCGTTTATTGAGATCAATGCTGATGAGAATACGGTGATCAAAGTTGTAGGGGATGGAAAACATAAAGCAAAATATTCTTTAGAATATCTGAAGAAAATGGCGGCAGCGGGAAAGATGGCTGATCAGGTCAGCCTGCAGTTTAATAACGATTACCCTTTAAAGTTAGAGTATAAAGTCACTGACCGGCTGTTGATGAGTTTTATCCTGGCGCCAAGAGTGGATAATGATTGATTAGTATTCTCACCGTGCCGAGGAACAAATTATTTATAGAGATTAATTTATTGAGCATCTATGCCTCTTTATGGTGAAGGGATTTTGTGGTACATTTTGTTAGGGGATTGTCTTATTTACAACGTTCTCTGCTGGTCGAAAAGAAAATGGCATGATAAAACTGGCCATTGGCTTTCGGAGTATGTTCCTTTGAACAAAGTGCTGGGGTTCCTTTACTTATTTTTGATCCTCTGGATCGGAAGCGCGCTCTGGAGATTGGATATACTTCTCTTTCGTTAAGTCCCCCATAGGTATGGGTGTCTAAGTCCATAGGTATAGGCCAATACCATAAAGGTTATAAAACAACTATCCCTCTTTCTTTAAAATAGTAATGACATCAGGGATAAAAAACAGTCACTTACCAAACAGGAAACGACAGGTTGAATATAGTTAAACTATGCCATTTACTAAAACAACAATTAAATGAGGAGGTAATGAGGATGGAACAACAAGAAAAGCAGGAACAGCGAGAAGAACAGCGGCAAAAGCCAAGTTCAGATAAATTCTGGAAATTTGCGACGGTAGCGCTCATTGTGATATTAGCAGTGTTTGTTTTCCGAAATAATGGAGGAGATACGACAGCACCAACGGGAGGAGCAGTCGCCGTCGGTAATGGACAGGCTCCAACGGCGCCGGTTGATATGAAACAGCTCGTCGACGACGATGCTGTTAAAGGTGAAGCTAATGCACCCGTAACCATTGTCGAGTTTAGTGATTATGAATGCCCTTTCTGTGCCCGGTTCTACGAACAGACGTTGTCACAGATTAACGAGCGTTACATCAAGACGGGAAAAGTGAAGTTTGTCTATCGGGACTTCCCATTAAGTTTCCACCCTCAAGCACAGAAAGCAGCAGAAGCCGCGGAATGTGCTGGTGAACAAGGCAAGTATTATGAGATGCATGATCTATTGTTCACCAAAGGTGTGCAGGGCGGAGTTGCCGGGTTCAAGCAGTATGCCCAGGAACTTGGTTTGGATACAGGAAAATTCAATTCCTGCCTTGATTCTGGCCAGATGGCCGCAGAAGTGAGAAAAGACATGGCGGATGGCGCAGCGGCAGGAGTCCAAGGGACACCCGGTTTCTTCGTTAATGGTGTAGTAATCTCCGGTGCTCAGCCCTTCGAAGTCTTCCAGCAAGTAATTGATGCGGCGCTGGTACAATAGACAGAAAAAAGATTATTTTTTTTTATTTTTTATTTGATGATTATTGTTTCTCGAATTCTGATTGATACTTTTCTTGCAAGAAGGGATATAATGCTTTTTGATTCTGGTCTGCTCCTGCATTTCCTATTTCAATTTTATCTTAATTCCCACAGCATCGCCAAGACGCTCTTTCTGCCGCTGGAGATGGCGTTGAGCATGATGCTTCAGTGGATGTAAATAATGTGTATCAAATGACCCGCGATCAGGCCCCTGGAGAAAGATCGAAATACTAACTATCAACAGGCCAAGGTCACGGATAGCGATATCATTGTAGCCTAAACCAATAATAACCAAGATTAGATGAAAGACAGCAACAGCCGCGGTGATTCTTGTGAGGAATCCAACGATCAAAAACGCTCCCACAAGAGTATCAAATACCCCATTAAAGAGGATGATTGTCAGTGGTTGGGCTGGAATCAACTTGGCAAAATCAGGCAAATAGCCTAAAAAGCTCTGGCCATCAAAGATTTGAATCATCCCAAACCAGAAAAAGACCAGGCCGATCCCCAGACGGGCGACGAAAGGTGCATATTGCTGCAATCGTTCAAAGCTAACCATTTGTGGGGAGACGCAATCTACGTTTATATTCTTTACGGTCAACTAATGGGCAGCATCAATGGGAGAGGAGATCACCTGCACAAGCATTATAAGAAGAAAATGTTTCTGGTCTTAAATGATGAGGAGACTAAGAGAAGTGGGAAGAGCATTAAAAATGGTGTATGCTCAAAAGCAATATTATCTTTATTCTTTAACCTTTGCTTTCCTGGTTTTTTCACTGAATCCTTTATTGCGAAATTATCGCCTTTTAAAAGCGGAGTTCTCTCTCCCGTTGGCTTTACGCCTGATCATCGCTTCACCGATGACGTCAGAAACACTTTCTGTCCTGATGTTATTCTGTCTTTCTGTTCTGTCCGGAATGGTTCTGTCTTTAAGTCTTTTTGTCATTAAAAGACAGATTTCACAAAGTGCGAATGTTGGGTTGATCGGAACTTTGATCGGCATCGCCGCCCCGGCCTGCCCTTCTTGCGCTTTAGGTCTGCTCGGGGCATTCAGTGTGGGAGGATTGCTCACTTTTCTTCCGTTTAAAGGAAAAGAACTGGGGGTTTTGGGTATTATCTTGCTTTTGTTCTCGTTATTTTACTTGAGCAGAAAAATTGAAACGACAGTATGTTCTTTGCCAATCAAAAAAGGAGAGGAACGCTGAACCGATCATTGAAGAGAACAGTTTGTTCTTTGAGAGAGATCTTCCAGCCCAATAACCCCTGCGAACCGTGTGCCATCACCAAGCTCCCAAGTAGGATAACTGCTGATCTCTTCTTTACTGCAGAGTTCGGTCTGTGATTTCCCATCGGGAAGGGAACACTCCACATAATTCACGTATTGGAAACTATCCCCGAATAATTTTTTCTGTTCAGTACAATGCGAGCACCAGAAAGCACCGTACATCTTAACGCCGTTCTCTGTAAGACAGGTAGCAAATAAATCATAGCTGGCTTTGCTGGAACAGCCAACCAAAAAAAGAGAGAGAATACAGAGAACAATGATAATAAAATATTTCATGACAGATCAAGAATCACAATCTTATTTAAAGTTTATGGATGTGTTTCTGAGAGGCGGGATCGTTAAAATCGTCAGAACCAAGAATAGCACGGAGCCGGCTGCTTTTTTGAGCAGTTGGTTGAAAAGGACTGGCCCGAACAATCTGCGGCGAAAGACTGCGCCGTTGAAGTTCTTCTTGCAGAGTTTCTTCCGAAATGCTGTGGTCATAGCCAAGACAGATAATATCCGGATTCTTTTCGGAGATGATCTTATAGTGATCTTGATGATCACCAAGAACAGCTTCATCAACAATCCGCAGGGCCTGCACCAATTGCCGCCGCTCTTCTTCCGCGAAGAGAATCTCTTTCTTCTGTTTCTGTTTTGTGCTGTCACGGGCGATGACTACGATCAGATAATCACCGTACTTCTTGGCCTGTTCGAAATAGTTAAGATGACCGAGGTGCAGGAAATCAAATGTGCCAAAGCACATTACTGTCTTCAGAGGAATATTTTTATTTTTCATTTTGTTTAGGCAGTAGTCTGGCCTGATGAATGACCAGCGTTGCGGTATTTTTCTGCTCTTCAATGATCTCCGCTTTTTGAATTTTTATTTTTCTCTTAAACATCGGGCAGTCCAAAACAACGGATTCAAATTCGCCGCCTTCACCTGCGATATTGATATAGGTTTTTTCACGGATTTTTTTTAACTTCTCAATATCTGTTTTGATGATGACCCGATTCAGCCACGACTGATCTAACCCGGCGGCGGCAATAGCCGTGAAAATTATTTCAAATCCAGCGTGGAGCAGCTCTTCCAAGTGAGCGTCGGGTTGTTTATGCCAGAGCGGGGCAAAGATCTTGAGGCCGAGCCGGTCACAGATCTGTTCGATGCGATCGCGTTGATACGTTGAGAACAAGGCGCCGCTGACAATTCCTTCAATATGATACTGTTCTTGCGCTCTTCTCAGAGCCGTTTCAAGATCGAGAAGCTCCAATTCTTTCTCTCCGGCTGTTTCTTGGATGATGATCGGAAGTTCCATCGCCTGAGCCTGTAATTCAATAATTTCGACACCAGCGCTTTGAAACATGTATGAATGGGGATTTTTTGATCTGAGGGTGATCAGACAAGTCAATTCATAATTCTGCTGACTCATAATATACGCCGCGGCCGTGGAGTCCTTACCTGAAGAGAAGAGGACACCAAGTTTGAGATTGGGCTTTTGATAAAAATTTTGAAGATATGCGGATTTGCTGGTATGGCCTGCTTTCCGGGAAAGGCGGGCGATGGCGTTATCCATCCGTGAGCCATATTGCGCGGCAACTTTCCTGCGCAAGGCAAATTGTTCGGGCAACCCTTCTTCCCGGGCTATATCACGCAGGATGATCTTGGTTTGAGAAGCACTGACTTTATATTGCTGGGGGATCTTCAAAGCATAGGCAACTAATTCTTTGTCTAGATAGGGCAAACGCAGTTCAAGATTATTCTCCATGGTCAGGACGTCATCACGATAAAGGTCACGTTCATAGAGCTTAAGCAGCCCGGAAACACATTCCTGATTGATATTTGCAGATTGCTTATGCCGTTCATAGCCGGCAAAAATCTCTTCGCTGCCCAAGCCGGAGAAAATAACTTTGCAGCCATCTTCTTTAGCCATCTCACTCGCAAGATAGAACGTGAGCGCAACGCTAACTTTTGTGACATTAGAATCTTCAATGAGAGGTACTATTTTTTGGAGATAAGCAGGAATCTCATCGAGCTTGACTTTCTTGATCTTTAATTTTAAATTTAATTTTTGAGCAATGTCTTGTGCGGCAGAAAGATCAGAAGGAGAAACAGAAAGAGGAACATCGTCCGTGTTCAAAACAGCTGTATAACAGGTAAAATCATAATCAAAGTCATTAAGAAATTTTGCGATGTATGTAGAATCGATCCCCCCTGAGAAAAGAACACCAAATTTCTGGTGAGGGATGCGTTTTTGGATAGCTTGATGGAGTAATTCTTTTGTTTTCTGTTTGAGCTTAGCGAAATCTTCATTAAGTTCAGGAAGATAGTGAAAAAAACTGCGCCGCAGGAAAGAAAGGGTGTTGGTGGAAATGGTGTAGGCCAAGATCGATCGCGGGTTTAGTTCCTGAATGTGCCTGAACCCGATCTTTTCCAATACCTTTTTCTCAGAAGCGAAGATAAATGAAGTGGAAGTGTGAGCATACCACAGCGGCTTTTCACCAATAAGATCACGGGCGAGGACAAGGGAATTATCGTTCCAATAGGCAAAGGCGTACACGCCGTCAAGTTCATCGATCTTTTCTAATCCAAATGTATCCAGAAACTGCAAGAGGAAATCAGCATCATTCTTGGCCGTAAAGCCATATGCTTTAGCTAATTCTTTCCAATTATATACCTCGCAATTAGCAGAAAGAATACCTTTGCGTTTGAGTGGCTGGGGAATATGATCAATAATAGCATGAAGAGTATGGCCAAGAAGATTCTCTTCTTCAAATGATGGTAAGTTAACAAGATCTTTAGCCGTGAATAGCTCATTTTCCGAAGCGAGACCACAGCCGTCCTGTCCACGATTCTGTAAGAGAGCGAGGGCTGTCTTTATCTTCTGGTTCGCTTCCGGGTGATTGAAGATACCAATAATACCGCACATAGCACTGCTGATTGCGGAAGCTTTATAAATATTTCACTTCTTTTTGGTAGTGTTTAATTTGTAAAAATGGGAGATCTTATTCGGATTACAGACTATCGCCAGCGGAAGAGAGTGCAGAATGCAGAACGCCTGGGAAGCAAAATAAAGAGATGGGGAGGGGTGACCATACTGGTGGGAATTCTCGGCAGCGTCGCTTATTTTACTGGTTACGGTGTTTTACAGTCGTTCGCACCAAAAAAAGAATATCACGCTGTGTCACAGCGGAGGGTAGTTGAGACCGCTCATCTGCCCTTGGGAGGGAGAAGCGATGAATTGACGAAATATCTTGTTGAGGATGGAATAGAAAGTGTACGCACGTTCCAATGGGGGCATACAATCACTTATTCAGACACGGATGGCGATTTGAACGTTGATCGGATTGTCATTGATTGTTCAGAACAGGTCATTTCTCCTTTGGAAAGACAATTAGAATACGGGACGGGATTGCTAAAGACCGAAAGAAAAAAGAATTTTGTACCGGTTAAATAAACGACAACATTTTCCTCTCAGCGCAAGTGCAATTCCAAAATGTCCCCATCCTGCAGGACATGATGAAGCATCTGCCTTTGACCCGGAAACTTAGCGGAAGAACCCCAGATCCGAGAAAATTTAAACTTTTTGATGAAATCTTTGTGTAATTTACAGCAGATATCTTCAACTGTTGAACCGATCGTGATAATCATCGGCTCATTCATGTCCGCTTCTTTCTTGGGCTCTTTCATATAGACGCGGATAAAATTAAGCTTATGAAAAATAAGCTCTTTGAGTGTATTAATATTGATGTCTGTTTCTGCGGAGACGATGATATCAGCATTTGTTTCTTCTTTTACTCTCGTTGCCTGCTCTACAGTAGCCAAGTCGATTTTGCTGATGCAGGTGATTGCCGGGAGATATTTCTTGTTGGTTTCGATGCAGTCGATGAGATCATCGACATTAATCGGGCTTCTGATCAGCACGTTGGCACTGTTGATCTTGAACTCGCGCAGAATCTGGGCAATGGTCTGGTCGTCGATGTCTAGGGCAACAGTCTTGCCGATCTGAATTCCGCCGCGTGATGTTTTTTTGATGAAGACTTCGGGTTTGGTCTTATTCAAGCGGATACCTGATTCCCAGACTTCACGCAGGATGGCTGGATAGTGTTCAGGGTTGTTTACATCGATGACGATTAGGACAAGATCAGCGTTGCGGATGACGGCAAGAACTTCGCGCCCTCTTCCCCGACCAGAAGCAGCGCCGCTGACAATGCCGGGAACGTCCAAAATTTGAATCTTGGCTTGTTTATACTCCATCACCCCAGGAATGACACTCAGTGTGGTGAACGCATAGGCAGCTACCTCGGAACGGGCGTCGGTAAGCTTGTTAAGGAGGGTTGATTTTCCAGCTGAGGGAAAGCCAAGCAAGAGGACAGTGGCATCACCGGATTTGCGGACGGCATAGCCATGTTCAGATTGACCGGTCTTTTTTTGGATACGTGACTCTTGCTTATCTTTAAGCATGGCTAATTTTGCTTTGACCAGACCGATATGGCCTTGCGTCGCTTTGTTATACTTTGTTTTTTTGAGCTCATCTTCCAGCTCTTTGATCTTTTCTTTGTAATCGGGCATTTCTCTTGATGAGGGAGGGGGGTTTTTAATGGTTTTGCTGGGAAAAGTACGAGAATGAAGTTATCCAAGAGGATTAATGTGGAGAGTAAATAGGTACATATTAAGTTTAGGGCTTGTTTGTTTTCGCTTCGAGCCGTGGTCTAGCCAAGCCCGACAAAACTGAATATTTACTAAAGAGCAAAAGTATTTATAGAAAAAGATGCTTCAGAATATGATGAGAAACGAGGAAGGGTGGGTGACAAAGATCCTGAGGATTGTACCGGAGATTAAACAAGGAGTGGCGAGCGGCTTTTTGATATCTTTGTTCTATGAAAGTATCAAGTTTGTTCCAATAATCTTGTTGAAGTTCATTATTGATTATTTTGTCTTGGGGAAAAGTCCTGTTTCTCAGTTGATCTATGCGATAGTGGGCATCTTCATTTCTTATGTAATTCTAGAGATCATAGAATACTTCTCTAAAAAAGCAACAGTCCGCTGGAATCTGCGCTATGAACAAAAAATCCTCAAAAAAGCAGAGAAAAAACTATTAGAGCTGGATTTAGGATATCACGAAGAATATAACACTGGGACGCAAGTTTCTAAGATTACCAAAGGAGTACATCACTTAACTGAGCTGATTTGGTTTACATTTGAAGAGTTTATACCAACACTAGTACAGTTACTGATCACAATTGGATTATTATTGTACGAGCAATGGCTGCTGGCTTTGATCTTTGCAATCTTTGTACCGCTAATTCTTTGGATCACGGCTTATGAAAGAAAAAAAGTACAGCCACTACGCCAGCAATTTCACCACAAGTATGATGAAGCGGTAGGCGAGTTGGGAGAAACACTCCTGAACATATCAACAGTGAAAGATTACGTTCAAGAAAAACAGCAAATGAAGAGATTTAACTATCTGCTAGACGAATATTCTCATTTATTCATCGCACGACATGATTATTCTCTCCCCCTCCTGATGATACGTAATATTATCATCAATGTGGGAAGAGTGGCAACTCTTAGTTTCGCTTCGTATCTTGTCTTACAGGGAAAATTGAGTGCGGGAAGTTTGGTTCTGGTTTACACTTTAACAGAAAAAGCATTCATATCAATGCATCGTATTGGAAAACTTTATAGTTATCTCGGGGACGCGATGGAGTCCATTAATCGCTTGACAAATCTTTTGCAGGAAAAAGCAAGAGTCACAAATATTCAAAGTGCATGGGCAATTTCAGCGTTGGAAGGAAAGATTGAATTCAAAAACGTTATTTTCTCTTATGAAAGAGAAAAAGAAGTTCTACAAAATTTCACTTTGAAAATAGAACCGCACCAAATCGTTGCGCTGGTTGGCCGATCTGGTTCGGGGAAGAGCACAGTAGCCAAACTCCTTCTGCGGAATTATGATATCCTGTCGGGTGCACTGCTGATTGATGGAAAAGATATTAAGAGCTATAAAATAGAGGATTACCGAAATAGAATCGCCGTCGTCTCGCAGCAAGTAGAGATCTTCAATCGCAGTATTATGGAGAATATCCGCTTTGCCAAGCCCGGGGCGACACAAAAAGAGATTATCGCTATCGCCAAGAAAGCTCATGCCCACGAATTTATTATGGAGTTCCCAAAAGGATATGAAACTATTGTTGGTGAGAAAGGAATCCGCCTGTCGGGTGGGCAAAAACAACGGGTGAGTATTGCCCGAGCTTTGTTAAAGAGTCCAGATGTTTATGTTTTTGATGAAGCGACATCATCACTAGATTCCGAATCAGAACAATATATTCAAAAATCGATTTTCTCGATTGCAGGGAAAAAAACAACAATCATCATTGCTCATCGCTTATCGACGATCCGCAAAGCGGATCTCATCGTAGTAATGGATGCAGGAAGAGTGCTGGAACAAGGAACATATGAACAATTGCTTCAGAGGAGAGGAGCTTTCTGGAAAATAATCCACCTGCAGGAAATGGCGGAATTGAGAAAATAATAACCATAATCTTTATATACAAACTTCCCGCTGTTGAGCAGAATGGTCAATGAAGTGATCCAAACAGCACAATCCTATTTTTATGATATCACTTTGGGGGTCGCTATCCTTTTTATTGGTTTTGCCTTGGGGATCATCGTGCGAAAAGTCGTGTTTAAAGTTCTGAAAGGAGCCGAGCTGAACAAAGTGGTGGTCAAGATTGGAATCCGTCATGACCTCGAAAAATGGATCAGTTCGCTGGCGTCTTTTATCATTTATTTGATCACAATCATCTTTTTCCTAAGATACTTAAATATTACATCAATAGTAATTTATCTAGTCGTCGGAGCCGTGTTGATGTTATTGATCCTGACTTTCCTTGTAGGATTAAAGGACATCATCCCTAATTTTGTGGCTTGGGTAGTCATCCAGAAAAGGGAGTTGATTCGCGAAGGAAGAAAGATTGAGGTGCGGGAAATCTCCGGCGTAGTGGAGAAGATTGGCTATCTGGAGACGGAGATCAAAACAGAGAATGGAGATACGTTGTATGTACCCAATTCACTTTTTCTTAAATCAAAGACGCGGGTGAAGAAAGAATGATTGAATATGTTGATAAAGCAAAAAACAAACCGGAAGAATATCTTCTGAGTCATCAGGGATTAGCAAGATTTCCGGATAAAGGACCAGACGAGGAGATTAATCTCCCCTCTTTTCAGAATGATCTTGAGCAGGGAAGAGTAGAATCAGCAGCAGGAGAAACATGGGTTGCTTATCACAAGGGAGTGCTCTGCGGCCGAGCAGCTGAAGGTCGGAAGCTCTACGATGCTGCTACGTCTTATTATGGGTCATCAAATCTCGCCGTATTCAGAGTTCCTAAAGAGAGAGAATCTATTGATGATACGTTAAAAGATGCTTTAGGCCGATATTGATGCTTATCTTTGTGATACATTTAGGACAAGAGCCAATCTTCACTTCTTTGCGCTTTCCAATAAGCTAACCACATCCCAGATCTGGGTGCGCAGGTAGGAAGGGAGATCAAGCATATTAAGATCTTCTAATTCTAAAAGTGCTTTTTCCACAGCAAGTTCTGTATTACTTTGAAGAAGAGAAATCACTTTTGCGGCCCGCTCACAAAATGCTTTCCCCGAGTCTTCTTCATTAATCAGGACGTGAAGGCGGCTGAGGGCATCATCAATCGAGGGAGAATGAATTGTCATCTTTTATCCTGCAATTCTTTTACTGCCTCTTGCTGTACTGATTGCATGGTTTTTTTGATATTTTCTTCTTGTCGAAGAAAGCTTTTCAGGCGAATCTCGGCAGTTTCTTTTTTTTGTTGGAGATCAGAAAGAATATCGGTGGGAGAAGCAGCGAGCATAATTTTTCCGACTATCTTATAAGCTTTATCCGTCTTTGCTACCTCTTCACAGGCTGAATTAAGTTCTAAAAGTGAGGATTCAATTTGTTGTTTTTGAAGAAGAATATTCTGTAAATTCTGTTGAAGCAATTGTAATTTATCTACTGTTGAAGCTGGACTCATGGTGGTTCTCTTTTTTTAAACAAAAAGGCTAGCGAGCTTTGACCTGAATGACAGTACGCCGATCTTTATAGAGAATCTTGCCACCACAATAAGGGCATCTTACTTTAGCCCGGGTGTATTCATCCTCCACTTTTTTCCCACAATCAAAACAGACATAATACATATTGTGCACCTTTTAGATAGTATATGCTTTTCCGGCAAATTTAAGATTACATTTACGACATTGCCAGATGCCCATGGCCAGACGGCGGACAGCAACTTTGCTGCAGGAGGGACATTTATGGGCAGAACGCTGCAGCTCTTCGATTTGCGCAAATTTTTTCTTTGGTTTTGTCCCGTAGCGGGTTCCAAAACGTTTTGTTGACGCTGCCATTGTCTTTCTGTGTAAATATAAGTGGGGCTGCCCGGACTTTCCTAGATTCACGATGCTCTCTGTGAAATCTGTTCGAACCGGGGTTCAATGGTTTTTTTTTGTTCCGGTCATTGCCGAAGCTCGCCCAAACCATTAGTGATAGTTACCCGAAGGGTAGAGGCAGGACTTGATCATCCCTCGCCAGGCTACACTACAGCCCCACAGCCTATTTATAAACTTTTGTATAAAAAATGGAGCTATATTAAAAACCTTTCCTTTGGTCGGGCGTTGTGTCAAAGTCGGCAGCCTGGCTAACCCGTTGTTGGAGGATATACTGGTCGAGAATTCGTTCTAGCCTCAATGCTCTTTCCCTGAGTGCAATTTCGTATCCAACAGAGGTTTCTTCTCCGGACAGGTTGATACGCCCCGAGATATCACCACGTTGATTGTGGATAGAATAAGACCCATCGTCTTGGTTTTCAGCAACAATAAAACCATTTTTGGTTATATATTCAATAATTCCATCTAGTTCTGCTCGTTGAATACCATAACGAATGTCTTTTTTCATCTAAGCACGGGAAAAAGGGATAGTTATAAAATTTTTGGGCGCTTTAGTTAAAATTTCTCGTTTCTTGCCGTTCCAGACCAAAGTATCTTCTATGCGTATCCCAAACTTGCCGGGTAGATAAATCCCCGGCTCGATGGTAAAAGGAACATCTTTCATGACAACGGCATGAGAATCAGAAAAAGCCGGCTGTTCATGGACTTCGATACCGATGCCGTGACCAAGCGCATGATTAAAATAAGAGGCGTATTTACCAAGTTTCATCCGCGCTATGTGATCTAATTCTTTTAGAGAAATCCCAGATTTGACGGTATCCAAAGCCGCCTGTTGCGCGTCGGCCAAAAGATGATATAATCTCTTTTCTTCCGTAGTTGGTTTTCCGAGGAAAAGGACACGGCTCATGTCCGCACAATAACCGTTGATGCGGGCGCCAAAATCAAGTTGGAGAAAACCACACCGCAGTCGGGTGGTAGATGTCAGATGATGGGGTATAGCAGAATTTTTCCCCACGGCAACAATTGTGGGAAAAGCGATTGTCCCCCGACGCTGACGAATAAACGCTTCGAGAAAGAGAGCAACATCCTGCTCCGTTTTTAATCTTTTTTGAGGCAGTTCTTTGATCAAAGCTTGGAAAGCGGCAGAGGTCAGTGCACAGGCTTTGACCATTAAAACAAGTTCTGTTTTGGTCTTTTTCAGACGCAGTTGTTCTAAAGAAGAGGAGATATCTTTTACTTTGGCACGAGGAAAGATCTTCTTGATTCTGTCCAAGAGCTCAACCGTAAGGTTAGCTTTGTTTATTCCAATCGATTGGAAGGTGCTGTTAGCATATTTTGCCGACCAACCCGGGGCGAGATTGCGGACAATGACACCCTGTTTTTTGGGTTTATGATCCAAAGGGGAAAGAAAGAGAATGGCTTGATGAGGGGTGATAAGTAGATACCCCCCGGTAAATTCGCTGCCGATGAAGTAGTAGACGGCGGGATCGTCATGGCTAAAAAAAGCGAGATCGATCTTGTTCTTTGCAAGGAGATGCTGAAATTGGCGTAATTTCATGATCAAAGGAAGGGGAGATCTGTTCTTAAATCCTTCTTTTTGTACGTATTAAGTCCGTACTGGGTAGGTCAGCCCGCCCAGACTTAACTTAATACAGACTTCTTTTCAAAACACATATAAATCCCTAAAATATAACTAATCGATGCAAAAGATTGTCCTCCCAAACGGCTTAAAAGTGATCTACCAACACCGACCGGGAAATTCGGTAGTTGTGGAAGTGATGGTAAAGGTAGGGAGTAACCATGAACTGCCAGAAGAGAGGGGTATCGCTCATTTCTTAGAGCACATCCTCTTTGAAGGAACGACAAAACGGCCGACAAATAGAGAGATCTCCAATGAAATTGAGAAAATCGGCGGTGATTTTAATGCCTACACAACAAATGAACGGACCTGTTTTTATGTAAAAGTATTGAAGAAGCATTTTCATAAAGCAGTGGAAATTCTCGCGGAAATCCTGCAACAGCCGTTATTCGCAGAAGAGCATATCGCCAAAGAGAAAAATGTCGTGCTCAAAGAAATTGACATGGTCCACGACGAGCCGAGTTATTATCAATGGATCCTGCTGCAGCAGAATCTATTTAAGAAAGCACCCTGTAAATTTCCAACGTATGGTGATCGGAAAGTGATCAAGAATCTGACTACAGAGAAAGTGGTTAATTATTTTCAAAAATATTACGTGCCTAATAACATGGTGGTGGCGATTGTGGGAGATATCAGCAATTGGAAGAGAGAAGTTATCGCTCATTTCACCGCCGAGAGAAAGGTTGTGATCCATCCGGAATATCTGGAGGAGCCAGCAGCGACGAAGAGCCAGGAAGTGGTCGAAAAGAGGAAGAATATTGCCAACACCTATACAATCATGGGATTTAAAACTGCTCCGCGAGGACATGCAGATACATATGTTTTGGAGGTCCTCAATGGGATTCTGGGAAGGGGCCAGAGCGGGAGAATGTTTGTCGAGATCAGAAGTAAGAGAGCTTTGGCTTACGAAGTGGGAACACAGCATTTTGCCGATGTTCATTTTGGCTTTTTTGCGGTCCATGCTTCGATCGACCGAAAGAACAAGAAGTTGATCCGACAAATCATTTTGGCCGAGATCGAGAAGATAAAACAATGCTCAGAAGAAGATCTGGAAGAAGCTAAGACCTATGTGGAAGGAAGTTATCTGCTGGATATGGAAGATGGACAGAAGACTGCCGATCAATTATTGTTTTGGGAACAGGTGAAGGACGTAAGAATGATGGGTGATTTTCTTAAAAAGGTGAAGAGAGTGACTTTAAAAGACCTGTATCGTGTGATTGACTCTTATTTTAAATATCACACTTTTGTGGTGTTGAGGGGGAAGTAATGAACTGATTAAAGAAAATCTTATATATTCCTCTAGTCTAAAATCAAAATATGACAAAATATACTCTTTTTGATTTTGCTTCTGAGGATCCGATCGAAATTGGCAGAGAGAATAGCTTATGAAAACTCTGAACAAAGTTTCTTGGATCGCGGTTTTTATTGTTTAAAAGATCATACGCGGGGCTATCTTTCCAAAAGAGAAGAATACGAAGCGGCAATGCCGCAAAATCTGGAAGAAGCTTTGGAAGAAGTAGACAAAGAAGGACGATTTGTAATGTTTAAAGAAGGTTTTAAATGTGCAGGTATTCTCTTTTTTAAATGAGAATTTTTAGGGTCATTAGTATATGGTGCTCTTTCGCTAGTTGCCGGAACAAAACATGCTTTGACACCAAGAGAGAAACGGGCAGAAGAGCTGTTGAGAGAGAGCAAATATGAAAATAGTTTTGGAGAAGAGGAATTTGAAAGGATGAATCGTGAATTTTCCAAATTATTTGCTCATTATAGTCAATCGCAATAATTTTTGAAATTTTTTGTGAGTTATTATTATTCATAGGCAGTGGCGGCAATCTTCTCTAATTTTACCCCATTCTTTCGAAAGACAGCGAGAAGATCATTGATCTCTTTAGCCAGAGCCATCTTTAAGTCTAATGGATGAAGTTTCTTTTGGATGAATGCCTCTTCTATCTCTTGGTAAGTGGAAAAAGAGACATTGCCGCCAAATTTAGCAGGACGTTCGATAGTCAATTTTTCTTTTCTGTCGTTTTTGATGGTCATGATTACATTCTTCAGAAAAGCTAATACTCCATTATCTTGGACGATTCCTTCCTCACAGTACGCTCCTTTGATTTTATCAGTGACAATCTTCTCGTCGTCTAACAAGTCTATTTTTGATTTAGGATCTGAAGCAGACATCTTTTTACCGATCAGGCCGGGAATAAGAGGAGTCATCACTTCGATGCGCTGTTTGTATCCCATTTTAGGCAGGTTTTCCCGGGCAAACATCAGTATTTTCCGCTGGTCAATCCCACCATACTGAATGTCTACACCGAGATATTGTTCATCGAGGGATTGCATCAGGGGATAGATTAAGCCGCTGAGTTTAGGATTATCACCAAATTTTACAACTTCAGAAGCAGATTTCATCGCGTCATGGACAGAGGTGAAAGTAGACATCTTCAGTGTATCCAACATATATTCTTTACTCAGTTGGAAAGATGAGCCTTTGACTAGTTCAATGTTTTTGAGATCAGCCCCAATGGCAGTGAACATCAACGGGATGACCGCACTGTAATAGGCATAGCGTTTCTCCAAGACATCCCAGGGGCAGTTATCAAGCGCTCCGTGGAGATCAGCGAGAAGTACTTTCACTTTGAATCCAGCCCGGAGAAAGTCGGCCATCTTCAGGACCCAGACAAAATAGCCAATATGCGGTCGGCCGGTAATTGCCGTTCCGAGATAGACTGACGGCTGTTTTTTTGTTTTGAGAAGAGTAAGAAGCTCTTCTTCAGTGACCATTTCCTGAGTATTGCGTTTGATGAGATTAAAACGCGCTTTGATATCCATGCCTGCTAGAAATGATGAGGAGTATAAAATAATTGCTGTTCTCTGAGACAATCCATTTTCAGAGTGATTGTGAACCGTCGCTGAAGACGATTTCAAGAAATTTCAGAATTACAGAAAAAGATCGAGCCAGTTTCGGATTGTGCTTTTTTGTCGTAGGTATTAAGTCTGTGCTGGGCGGGTCGGCCTGCCTCCTCTCGCTTTGATTGTTTTCTTGCATCTTTTGAGAACTCTATTCAGAGATGCGCGAGAATCTAATCTTTAGTTCAATAGCAACGCTCGGCAGGCCATCTTGACCCTGCCCACACAGACTCAACTAAATATGTACATACGTACTTTTTGTCGCAAAATATAAATAGAAACCCGTTATTGGCTTGTAATGGGGGTAGAACAGCATGATAAAAGTACTTTTCTTTGATTTTTGGGGAACATTAGTGGAAAACGGGGTCTGGAGCCCAATCAAACAGGTCAGGACCATTTTAGGTATTAAAGCTCCTTTTTCTGAATATGTAGTCAGAATGGAAAAAGTGGTGATGACCAAGAATTTTGACTCATTACGAGAAGCATTTCAGGCGTTGTGTGCGGATTTCACCGTTCTTTGTACGGAAGAACAACTCGATTCACTGGTGGGGATGTGGAACAAATCATGGATGTTGGCAAAGCCGTATGAGGAAGTTGGAGAAATGTTGCAGCAACTTGCCCAAAAATACCGCTTAGTCCTTGTTTCTAATACGGACTGTTTTTCAATTAATTCGGTCTTGGAGAAGTATGCACTCAAGCGGTATTTTGAAAAAATTGTCTTTTCTTGTGAGGTAGGAAAGATTAAAACAGATGAAGACTTCTTTCCCACAATCCTTTTAGATCTTCAGCTCTTGCCGCAGGAAGGATTGATGGTAGGGGATAGCCTGCAAAGTGATATTGAACCGGCGGAGAGAGCGGGGATGCATGCTATATTGATTGATCGTAAAAATTCACGTGAACACGGACAGAAGATCGGTTCTTTGAGAGAGTTAGAAAAAAAGATTGGAGAATTACTTTAGTAGAACATAAGAGAAATACCATGATGGAAATCATCTTTTTGGGAACAGGATGTATGCAGCCGACAAAGCTGCGCAACCATGCCGGAGTACTACTCCAGCATGGAACAGAACACATCTTGTTTGATTGTGGTGAGGGAATCCAAAGACAGATGAGGATAGCCGGGGTGAAACCAGCAAAAATTACAAAATTATGTATTAGCCATTTCCATGGTGACCATGTTTTTGGCATTCCTGGATTGTTAAGCAGCATGGGCGCTGACCAATTTGCGAGTAAATTACAGATTTATGGTCCAAAAGGGACAAAGCAATACCTCAAAAATTTTCTGGAAGCATTTGCGGCAAAAGATATTATTGAACATGAAGTCCATGAAGTTGCTTCGGGAATTATTTTTGAAGGAGAAACATTCACGATTGAGGCGAGACCATTAAAACATTCCGTGCCCTGCATTGGCTATCGTTTTCAGGAGAAAGATAAACGCCGGATTCAGGTAGCAAAGACAGAAAAACTGGGGTTGCAAGGGCCGCTCTTGGGGGAATTACAAGAAGGGAAGAACGTGGAATGGAAAGGAAAAGTGATTAAAGCGGAGGATGTAACCTATCTTGTCTCGGGAAAGAGCGTGAGTTATGTAACAGATACCGCTTTGTGTAATGGAGCAGTGGCGTTGGCGAAGGATGTTGATGTCTTAATTATTGAAGGAACTTTATTGGACGATCTTAGGGCAAATGCCAAAAAATCATTACATCTGACCGTGAAGCAGGCGGCATTGATCGCATCGGAGAATAATGTAAAAAAATTAGTGATTACTCATATCAGCCAGCGTTATAAGACCAATCATGAGATTATGGAAGAAGCACAGTCTTATTTTGCCGGGGCGATCGTCGCAGAAGATTTTATGAAAATTAAAGTTTGATTGAATTGCTTTCAATCTATACTAAAAATCTATAGATTTCGAACAGAAATCTATGGATTTTGGCATATACCAAAAGAATTAGGTTCGAAACCTAATTCTTTTTAGTATAGATGGAGGATAATGGAGGATGATCGATGATAACCATTAGAAAATTTAAACTTCCTGACGCCGTTTCTTTAGCACGATTACATCGCGGGACTATTCGCTCGGTTAATAGTAAAGATTATTCTCCACCAGAGATTGCCACCTGGTCTGGCAGGACATCGGCAAAGAGGTTTAGAAACTTGGGAAAACTAAATGATAGATTTGTTGCTCTGGAAAAAAGAAAAATAGTTGGTTTTGGAGATTATAAAGACAATGAAGTTATGGGGTTGTATATCCATAAAAAACACACGGGTAAAAGTATTGGAACTAAATTACTAACAAAAATAGAAAGAGAAGTTTACGCCAGCGGGAAGAGAACGCTGAAATGTATCTCCACGGTTACCGCACGTTCTTTTTATGAGAAAAATGGATTTAAAGTGGTCAAGAAGACCATTCATCAGATACAAGATCAAAAATTACGAGTCTTTGAGATGAAAAAGCGGTTGATTAAGATTTAAATGGTATTAAACTGTAAAGCAAAGGGTACACGCGGCGAGAGAGAATTAATCAAGATTTTTAACGAGAGTGGCTGGTCGGCGATCCGTGCAGCAGGAAGCGGCTCTTCACGCTACCCTTCGCCGGATATTCTCGCTGGAAACGCAATGAGAAGAGTGGCAATCGAATGCAAAGTAACAAAAGATCAAAAGAAATATCTTTCCAAAGAAGATGTAGAACAGCTGCAAACATTTGCTCAGCGTTTTGGTGCGGAATCCTGGGTGGGAATACGCTTTCCGGATGAAGAATGGTATTTTTTGACATTGGAAGACTTGGAAAAAACCGGAAATTGCTGGGCTGTTTCTGTGGAATTGGCTAAACGAAGGGGCTTGACGGCGGAAGAACTGATGGGAAAAGGAAACTTAGATCTAAGCCGTACATCCTAAATATTTCATAAAAGTTTATAAAGAATTCCGTGAAAAAGTTAGTCTAAATAAAATTTACCGAATTTTTGCTTTATTTTGAAGCGAGGAGGAGGAGAAATGAACATTATTGTAGCCAATGAAAGAGAAAAAACTGTAACTGAAATTATCTTTAGCGGCGTGACTGTCGCCGATCTTCTTCAGCAGCTGCATCTTAATCTGGAAGCATTTCTGGTAGTCCGTAATCGAGAAGTGATTACTGAGGATGAAGCGCTCCATGAGGATGATACGCTAGAGCTGCTGAGTGTCATCTCGGGGGGCTAAGATGAAATGTGTTCATTGTTCTAAGCCAGCGGTCATTGGCCTGCAGCATGGTGCTCTCTGTAAAATTCATTTTATAGATTATTTTGAAGACAAAGTGATCAAGACGATGAATAAGTATCAGATGATTGAGCGGAAAGATAATATTTGTGTCGCAACATCAGGAGGAAAAGATTCATTAACGGTTCTTTATCTCACTAAAAAGTATTGTGAAAAATATGATATTCCACTAACTAAGATCAGAGCTTTGGCTGTTGATGAAGGTATTGCTCAGTACCGAGAAAAAACTTTGATCGATCTGCAAAAATTTTGCAAAGAACAGGCCATCTCTTTAGAAGTTGTCAGTTTTGAACAGGAATTAGGAAAAACGCTGGATGAAGCCTATCCCCTGATCAATAAAAGCGCACAAAAAAAGCCTTGCAATGTTTGCGGGGTATGGAGAAGATATCTTCTTAATAAATATGCCGCAAAAAGCGGGGCTAGCAAAGTGATCACCGGACATAATCTTGATGATGAAGCTCAAGTTATTATCATGAATATCTTCAAAGCAAATACAAAACTCACCGGCCGCTTGGGGCCAATTTCCGGAATCGAATGTTCAGACTATTTCATCCAGCGGGTTAAACCGCTTTATTTTTGCACGGAGAAGGAAGTGCGTCTTTACGCTTTCCTTAAAAAATTTCAGGTTGAATTTACTGAATGTCCCTATTCCAAAGAAGGGTTTCGCCATCAGGTTCAGGCCATGCTAAATGACTTTGAGGAAAGATATCGGGGGACAAAACAAGGGGTCATCAATTCTTTTCTGGCTTTGCTGCCCCAAATCCGTGAACAGGAAAAAGGAAACGTTGAATCAGTAAGAGAATGTGCCCGGTGTGGTGAGGCCGCCAATAAAGAAGTTTGTAATGCGTGTCAAATGAAAGAGATGATTTCTCATGATTGATTCAGCGCGTTATTCACGACAGGAAATTATCGCAGAAATCGGCAAAGAAGGACAGAAAAAAATACAGAAAAGCCATGTTGCGATCATCGGCATCGGTGCTTTGGGTAGTGTTGCGGCCGAGCTTCTCGCCAGAGCAGGGGTCGGTACATTAACGATTGTTGATCGAGATATTGTTGAGCTTTCTAATCTTCAGCGGCAGACTCTTTTTACTGAAAAAGATGTGGGGAGGAGTAAAACAGTTGCGGCGGCGCAAAGATTGAACGAAATAAATCAAGAAGTGGTGATTATTCCAAAGGCTATCCATCTGGCTGCCCATAATTGTGATTTTCTTTCGGCAGTGGATCTCATTTTAGATTGCACGGATAATCTTCAGACGCGATTTTTGATCAATCATTATTGCCGCAATCAAAGCAAGCCCTGGATTTATGCTGCAGCGATCAGGACAGAGGGATATATCATGCCGATCGTTCCGGGCGGGCCTTGTCTGCGTTGTTTTATCTCAACTGCGCCAACAGAAACATGCGCAACGGCGGGAGTTTTGAATACAATCATTTCCAGCACGGCTAGTCATCAGACAACTCTGGCGCTGAAGATTATTGTCCAGGGGAGGAAAGCAGTCGCTGAAAATGAATTGATAAAGATTGATGTTTGGGAAAACACCATTAGAAAAATGGTCATTTCAAAGAAGAAAAATTGTCCTGTTTGTCTTGGGAAAGATGATCCATTGCTGCAGGAAGAACAAACAAAGATCATTCCATTCTGTTCAGGAAAAAAATATCAGATGACAACTAAAAAAGATTTTGCTGTGTTAAAAAAATTTTGGGAAAAAACAGGAGAAATTCTTTGTGATGGAGAGACACTGTCGTTCAAGAATATTCTTCTGTTTAGAGACGGCCGGGTTTTGATCAAAGCAAATTCCGAAGAAGAGGCAATGGTGATCTATAATCAATGGATCGGAAGTTGATTAAATCTGTCAAAAATTTAGGCGTTCTGATATTCTAAAAGTGTTTTGTTGATCAGCTTTTCATCAAAAGCAAGAAGTGGTTTTAATATTAAAAAATGTCGAGAAAGATCATGCTCCACTAAATCAAAACTACCCGTAACTAAAATATTTATTTTCTTCTGATGAGCAAATTGCTTGAGTTCTGAATATGTGGAAAACAACGATAATTGCAATGGAAATGGGCTGAATTTTTGCAGGAGAGAGATGTCATAATCATGCAGCCCAACAGGGAGAAGAGATATTCCCCTTTTCATCATCAACAACCCAGCTAAGCGGCTTTGTTCATTTTCCACCAAAAGCAGAACGGGGCCTTCTGAACCTGTCGGCAATCCACCAAAACAGGGTATTGATTCTGTAAAGAGATAAGCACCATCGTTGTTAATTTCAATTTGAAGAATCAAACGTGGATTTTCTTTGGTGTAACGGAGCGCAGTCTTCTCTTCGATGTATTTTCCTACGCGGGCAGTGATTTCTGGTGATGTGAACGGAAAACGTTTGTCTGAACGTTTGGTAATAATCTTAAATGTCTTTTTTTTATCTTGTAGAAGACTTACGGCAGCAGCGCAGATAGCATCAATCTGGGGATGGATTTTTATTGAAAGGGAATAGGATACCAAGCCAAATACCCTCCGCAGAAGATGATGTTGTTCAAAAAAAGGAAGAATAAATCGGCCGCGGAGCGGAACGATGTCTTTCTTATTTGTTGCAGTAAGCACAGCGATGTTCTGACGCAGGAGTTTTTCAAAAGTGAGATAATTCTTTCCTTTGAGGAATATTTCTCCACAGCGGAGTAAGATGTGTGTGGTCATTTTGTTATTATTAAGTGGTTAATTTTTGTGATTCTTAATTGAGGATAAAGATTGTTGATATATAAAACATATATAAATCAACGCTGGGTTCATTTATAAAGGGAATATTTAAATACTTTGCTTTCATTATGTTAATAATTCAGTTATGCTAATAATTATTTGGGGGGTTTAGCAAATGACCGTGAGTTCAGCAAAGAAGAAAATACGAATTGTAAATATTGTTGTTTCTACCGCTCTGGAAAAGGATATTCCTTTGGAAAAAATGGCTGCTACTCTCCCAAATACAGAGTATAATCCTGAACAATTCCCTGGATTGGTCTTGCGCATTAAAGAGCCAAAAACATCGGCATTAGTCTTCTCCAGTGGAAAAGTGGTTTGTACTGGTGCGCGGACGATGGAAGAAGTGGATCTAAGCATCCAAAGCATCATCAAAAGCTTAAAGAAATTAAATATTATTGTAACAGTTAAGCCGGTGATTACTGTTCAAAATATCGTTGCTTCTGGGAGCATAGGTATGGACCTAAACTTGAATGTATTGGGGCTTAAATTACCAAATACGGAATATGAACCGGAACAATTCCCGGGATTGGTCCACAAGTTAAAAGGGACCAACGCCACTTTTTTGTTATTCAGTAATGGAAAGATTGTTTGTACAGGCACAAAAACAGAATTACAAGTTAATGAGGCCACGGACAAGCTTATTGATAACCTGAAGAAAGTATTGGCAAAGTGAAGATTAAATTTTGGTTTTAATAGATTATCATTTACCATTTTTGTATTTGTTTAGCTCTTCTGGCAGGTTGTGAGTGAAAACAGAAAAATATATTGATGGTATTTGGCATCGTGAGTAATCAAATTGGATATTGGTTCTATCCTCCAAATCTTTAAATATCAGGAACATGCCTTAAGAGAGATATGGAAGTGGATGAACAGATCAAAGTATTTAGAGAATTCATTGAACAGAATTACTACCCGCAGCTGCTGGAAGCTGTCCGGAAAGGAAATATATTTTTTGTTCTGGATTTTGCCGAATTGGTAAAATTTAACACCGAACTTACCGATGAGATCCTGGAAGACCCGGAGAATATTCTTAAAGCGGGAGAGTTAGCCATCAAAGAGTTTGACCTGCCAAAAAAGGTGACAAAATTTTCGCTTCGATTCAAAAACCTGCCCGCTTCGCAAAAAATAAAAATTAGTGAAATCAGGAGCCGCCATCTCAAGAAGTTTGTTTGGATAGAGGGTACGGTTCGTAATAAGACTGATGTCCGGCCGCATGTTGCTGCTTCTAAGTTTGAATGTCCTTCCTGCGGCAATATTCTTACCGTCCTGCAACTGGATAATAAATATAAAGAACCAAGCCGCTGTGGCTGCGGGCGTAAAGGAAAATTTAAAGAAATTTCAAAAGAATTGGTGGATGGTCAGGGATTGATCTTGGAAGAGATTACTGACGATCTTGATGGAGCACAACCTAAAAGGATCAATATTTTTCTCAAAGATGATTTGGTTTCACCCATCTCTGAACGAAAGAGCAGTCCTGGTTCAAAAATCTTGGTTGTTGGATGGGTTTCTGAGGTTCCGACGACGCTGCGCAGCGGTGGACAATCAACAAAATTTGATTTGATTGTAGAAGCAAATTATACACAACCGATAGAACAGGATCAAAATGATGTTCAGATCAGCAAAAAAGAATTACATGAAATTGAACAGATCGCCAAAGACCCGCAAGTCCTACAGCGGCTGGTGGAAAGTATCGCCCCATCTATCTACGGCCATGAAAAGATCAAAGAAGCGCTTGTCTTGCAGCTGGCTGGTGGCTGTCGAAAGATAAGACCGGATGGCGTGGCCACCAGGGGTGATATGCATATGCTTCTTATTGGTGACCCGGGAAGCGGCAAGTCACAATTGTTGAAGCGTCTTTCTAAGATTGCCCCAAAAGCGCGTTTTACCAGTGGAAAAGGATCGACAGGGGCAGGTTTGACGGCGAGTGTTGTCAAAGATGAGTTTTTGGGGGGATGGAGCCTGGAAGCTGGTACGCTTGTTTTAGCAAACCAAGGCTTTGCGATCATTGATGAGATGGACAAGATGGGTAAAGAAGATACATCTGCACTTCACGAGGCTTTGGAACAGCAAACAATCAGTATTGCGAAAGCGAATATTCAAGCAACATTGCGTTGTGAAACGACCGTTCTTGCGGCGGCAAACCCAAAATTTGGACGATTTGATCCTTATGATCTCGTTGCTTCACAAATAGACTTGCCGCCTACATTAATTAACCGCTTTGATCTTATTTTTCCGGTCAAAGATCTCCCTAACCGGGAAAAAGATGAGCGTACTGCCGGATTTATTCTTGGTTTACACAAAGAACCAGATAAAGCCGTTTCGGAGATCTCTACTGATTTATTAAAAAAATATTTTGGGTATGTTCGAGCGAAAATGAATCCAAAAATGACCGATGAGGCGATCACAGAAATCAAAGCATATTATATCAACATGCGTAATTCCGGGATTAGTGAAGAAGGGGGGATTAAGAGTATTCCCATTACTGCCCGTCAATTGGAAGCGTTGGTTCGTCTCTCTGAAGCGAGGGCAAAAATCCGTTTTTCTAAGACTGTTGATAAAGCAGATGCACAAAAAGCGATAGAATTGGTAGACTACTGCCTGAATCAAATCGCAAAAGATGAAAAGACGGGACGGATCGATATCGATCGCTTAAGTAGTACAATCACTGCTTCTCAAAGAGGAACAATCAGCATTATTAAAGAAATAATTGATGCATTGGAGGACCAGCTTTCATCTAAGATGATCCCCCTTGAGATGGTTATTGAAGCAGGAAAAGAAAAGAGCATCAATCCGGAAACAGTCAACGAAACAATCGATAAGTTGCGCCGCTCAGGCGACATTTTTGAACCACGAAAAGGATTTGTCCAGCGATTATGAAACCAGAAAATATATCCGAAATGAAAACAAAACGGCAGATTGCCTATAAGATTCCTATTGTTTTGCTTCAGCAAGGAAATTATATTATTCAACAAGAGCAGGAACCAAATTATTTAGAGATTGAAAATGGCTTTAAAATATACAGGGTTAATATTATTGCAGTCATTATCGGAAAAGAGAAAGTAGGAATGATCACCAATATTTATATTGATGATGGCACGGGAACAATCACTGCTCGACTTTTTGAAGAAAGCAAGTCGCTTCGTCTGGGAGAAGTAGGAGATGTAATCCAGTTGATTGGCAGAATCCGAGTTTATAATGAAGAACGTTATCTTTCCCCGGAAATTTTGAAAAAGATAGAAGCAACCTGGTTAAAAGTCAGATCTAAAGAAATCAAAAACTGTCTGCAAGAAATAACAAAAATAGGTGTTTCTAAAAAAAGAGATGAAGAAGCAAGTTTAGAAAAAAAAGAAAATAAAAAAACAGAAGATAAAGAATCTGAATTGATGATCCAAACAAATTTAAAATTACCTAAAAAAAGAAATGATAAAAAAGAATTAATACTTCCAACAGAATCAAATAACTTTAATATAGATATACCTCACGAAAAAATATTAAAAATAATTAAAGAATTGGATAAAGGGTTGGGGGTTTTTATGGAAGAGATAATCAAAGCATCACCATTAACCAATACGGAAGCGATGATCCATCAATTATTAGAGAGGGGTGATATTTTTCAAAATCAACCAGGACGAGTCAAAGTTTTGTAAATTATCTGAATTTGTATATTTGTTCGACTGATGGCTAAACCAAGATCAGAATAGAATCGGAATTACGAAAAGAAAACAGGAGTAAGATAAACCTCGATAATACTACCTACCACTAAAAAACCAATACTAATCAAAACCAAATCAATAACATCAACATATATTTTTTGTTCTTTTAAATTTTGTTTGATAAAAGCGATGGAAATTATTCCTCCAGCAAGGCCGGCAATGAAATAAGCAGTAATTTCAAAAATACCATGAGTCATATAGCGAAACACGCTGAATGCAGCAGCACTAAAATATGTAGCTATGGAATTATATCCCAACAAAGTTATTGCTTTGGAAACTTCTAATTTGATAAGGTTACCCATCGCTGAAGCAATTACAGAAGCATTCCAGGTGAGAATAAAGATGGCCCCAGATCCATACAAAAAAGAAAAGATTAAACAAAAGAACAATACTTTAAAGTTATTCAATAAAATACGTAAAAAAAGGCTTAAAGAGGTGAGATTGCCGGTCACTACCGCACTGCTGGGACTATTTTGAATAGCGTTATTAACATTCATAATTGCTTCTTGCTGAAGATTGAATATGGAGTTGACCATCGGTTCGGGGAGGATAATATAAGCTAATACCATTGCGGTGAGAATTCCAAAGAAAAGAAAGATAAAAAAGAACAGAACTTTTCCGTGTTCTTTAAGAATTCGTGATTCAGGATACTTAAAATCAAGTTCTTCTTCATTTTTAACTGCGACATAAAAGAGGGGAAGGGTGGCCATTACAATCAGGAAAACTGAAAGAAGTCCAGCCGCATCCCGAAAGACAATATAAGATAGAATCATGGCTATAATAGAATTAAAGAAACCTGCGATGAACATCTGCCATGGTTTTCTTTTAAGAGCAAAAGGATTGAACAACAATTCTAAGACCATATTCAAAAAAGACGCTGTTGACTATATAAACATTTCCAACGAAAGAAAATCATCAAAAATATTTTTTGAAAAAAAGAGAAACAAAAGAGAAGAAGTGTTCAAAATCAAAATAATTGTTAAAATAAGAACAAATTAAAAGATCGAAGATAACAAAAAGATAAAATTGCATTTAACAACAAGAAAAGAAAGAAAAAGCAATTTGTAAAGACAAACCATCCCCCCTCAATTTCGAGTGGAAAATGGTCGAAGAAACAATTTATTATTAAGAGATGTTTAAAAGATAGTGATTATCAAAATAGGCAGGGGATCACTGGTCAATAGATTGAGAGCATGCTTGACTACATTTAAGAACGTTTGTTCGAACTCTGATTATTTCGATGAAGCTTTCTTCGCTTCTTGATCACTGGTAAACACACTAATGGAATAATCAGATTTAAGATTTAGATCCGACAAAACAATTTGTTGGGGAAAAAGTGTTGAATCCAAAAATAGGTGTTCAATGCAATTTCATATCAGATTGAACGGTTAGTCAAAATGAGTAAAGAACAACTAATTAAAGAAAATCCTGAAGAGCGACTATCCCCAACCCTAATGGGTGAGGATTTTTGTTCATTTCATTTAATAGATAGGTGATTTGCTTGTAAACCACTAATCAAAACACTTAATGAAGCAACGACTTCATTAGTGCCTCAGTGAAATATTCTTTTCATAAAAGAGAGTGATGGAACACTCCACGTTTTAATAATAATAATAATAATAATAATAACAATAATAATAACAATAACTATTATTAATAATTAAAATATATTTTCTATATTGAAAATATATTCTTCTGCCACAATCAACTCTATCTTGAGATTGCATTTAACAACAAATAGTTATACTTCTTATTATTCTAACTACTTTAAAGATATATTATTCAATACACTCATCAAGTCTTAGTAGTCTTTATAACCATCCCCCATAAATATTTCCTCTAAACAAATTTCCATTCATTTCCCTCCTAAATCAATAACTTCCACTAGAAATGAAGGGGTGTCTATGATCAAAATTGGTACTTATTTCGAAAACTATTTGGAAAAAGATTCGTTTTTTTTAGATAAATCAGTACTTCTTTCTTCTTATTTTCCGGAAGAAATACCTTATCGTGAAGAACAGATCCAAGAAATCGCTAATATACTTGCTCCGGCACTGCGTTTGGAAAAAACCTCTAATTTGTTTGTCTACGGAAAAACAGGAACAGGGAAAACTCTTTCGCTCCGTTATATCCTTGCCTCACTACGTCAAATTGCTGAAAAAAAGAGAATTCCTATCCAAACGATTTATCTCAACTGTAAGCTTAAAAGAGTGGCTGATACTGAATATCGTCTTATTGCCCAATTAATTAAATTCTTGGGTCAGGAGATTCCACCCACCGGATTACCTACAGATGAAGTTTATAACATTTTTTATAAATTAATTGACCAGAAGAAACAAATGTTTTTATTAGTGCTTGATGAAATAGATCAGCTTACAAAAAAGATCGGAGATGAGATACTTTATAATTTAACACGAATTAATTCGGAGCTGCGTTATGCCCAAATCTGTCTCATTGGAATATCCAATAATCTGATTTTCGCAGAAGATCTTGATCCACGTGTCAAAAGCAGTCTTTCTGAAGAAGAAATCATCTTTCCCCCTTATAATGCACTTCAAATTCAAGATATCCTCAGGAAACGCGCTGCCAAAGCGTTTCGGGCAGAAGCACTGGAGATCGGATTAATCGAAAAATGTGCTGCTTTTGCTGCGCGTGAGCATGGGGATGCCCGACGGGCAATAGATCTTCTTCGTGTTGCGGGGGAGATTGCTGAACGAAGCGGCTCTTCTGTGGTTACTGTTGCTCATCTCGATGATGCCGAACGCAGAGTAGAATCTGATAAAATTATTAATGCTGCTGTTAATCAACCAAAGCAATTTCAACTTGTTCTTTATACTTTATTGCTGTTCACCACCCAAAAAAAACCAATCTTCACCGGTGAGATTTATGAATTATATTCCAATTTTTGCAAGAGAAGCAATTATAATATTTTAACCCAACGCCGTGTTTCTGATATTTTGGCGGAGTTAGATATGTTGGGCATTATCAATGCTAATATTATCTCTAAAGGAAGATACGGTCGAACCCGTCAAATCACCATCTCTTTGGAAGAAACCATAATCATCAAATTAAAAGAGATTTTGGAAAAATCCCTTCATCTCTCTTAAATATTGATCTTATTATTCATCAACAAAATCATTTAAAATAATTTAAAATAGATCCAAATACCATAAATAAAATACCATGACTCAAAAGAAACCCAAAGAATTCATTGAAGAGATGTTTGAGAAAGGGATACTGATCAACGAAGAGATCCTCTCTAAACGTTCCCATTCGTTAGATGATAATATCATCCAAAAAATAGAACTAGAAGAAGATCTTTTGGTTCTCAATGAGGATTATGCCCATCTTCTGACTCAATCTTCACTGGTTGATTGGTATGAAATTGACAAATCACGCGTAGATGCTGAAAAAGATCGAGATGATGATCTCTATCAAGCTCAACTTAAAGAATTTTCCGTTTCTCAATGTACTATACAATCTTCAGTCTCAAAACAAAATATTGTCTCTTCATCAACATTAATTGACCAGACACTTTCTGTTCAACCAGACAAAAACATCACTTTTCAATCAGAAAATATTTTTCTTCCTGAATCTGATGAATTATCTTTTCCAGAAATTGGTTCTGATGATCAGCAAAATACTACTCTTCAGAGCACTACTCTTCAAAATAATTTATATCCAACAACGGTTACTATTGTTGTATCTTATCAAAACAATCCTCGAAAATATTATATTGAAGATTTTACTAATTTTTTCCTTTCCCGCTATCGTTTTCTGGAAAGTATTTTACGCAACCGTAAAGAATTAAATGGCATATTGCCAATCAAGCGCATTCTCCAAAAGACCGAAAAAGAAAAAGTTTCTTTAATTGGAATCGTAAAAGAGATCGGTGAAACCAAAAATGGAAATATTATTATCACTTTAGAAGATCCCAGTGGGGAAATAAAAATTCTCGTTTCAAAAAATAAAAATGAACTTTATTTAACCGCTAAAGATCTGGTTGTCGATGAAGTTGTAGGAATGGTTGGTGTTTTTTATGATAAAATTATTTTTGTTGATTCTTTTGTCTGGCCGGATATTCCACAAAGCCACGAACTAAAAAAAGGACCAGAAGAAGAATATGTTATTTTTTTATCTGATATCCACGTCGGCTCAAAACTGTTTCTCAAGAAAGAATTTCATAAACTTTTACAATGGCTGCAAGGTAAGATGGGAAATGAGGAACAACAACAGATTGCGCAAAAAGTTAAATATATCTTTATCGCCGGCGATCTAGTTGATGGTGTTGGTATTTATCCCTCACAGCAAGAAGAATTGGAAATTGATGACATTTCTCTCCAATATGCCGCATTTACAGAACTGATCAAGCAGATCCCATCTGATAAAAAAATAATTATCTGTCCAGGAAATCATGATGTTGTTCATCTTGCTGAACCACAGCCTGTATTTTATCAGGAATTTGCTCCCGGCCTCTTTGATTTGCCTCAGGTCACGTTGGTGACTAACCCGGCGCTGGTCAACATTGGTAAAACTGTTGATTTTGCGGGATTTGATGTTTTGATGTATCATGGGTTTAGTTTTGATTATTATGTGGCTAACGTTGAATCAATTCGTTCGCAAGGTGGTTATCATCGCTCTGATCTAATCATGAAATTTCTTCTTAAACGCCGTCATCTTGCCCCTTCTTTTAAGTCTACCCCTTATTATCCTTCCCATGCCGAAGATCCTCTCCTCATCAAAACGATTCCTGACTTCTTTATTACAGGACATATTCATTACTCGAAGCAGGCGAATTATCGCGGGGTTACGATGATCAGCGGCAGCTGTTGGCAAGGAAAGACTACATTCCAAGAAAAATTAGGACACCAACCTGAACCGGCACGTGTTCCCATCGTCAATCTTAAAACACGACAGATCAAAGTATTGAGGTTTGGTTAAATTGAGGTTTGAATAATATGACAATCATTGCTTCTCCGGCGATGCAGGCGTACTTTGAACAGATCACTGAAAAAGTGACTGCTGCTTATACCATTGCGCAAAAAGCCCGTTCAAAAGGTTTGGATCCTGAAAAAGATGTTGCTATCCTTTTAGCCAAAAATATGGCTGAACGGGTTGTTGGTCTGATTTCTGTCGTTGCCCCACAGATTGTCAATACCTCCATCGCTGCCCGCCTTGCGGAATTAGAAAAGAAGTATGGTCTCCTCGATTGGCGTGTCGGTTTTATCATCGCTGAAGAAGTGGCCAAAGAAAAATTCTGTACATTTGAGGATAAACTTACCGCAATGGAGGTGGGGATTAGGGTGGGATTTGCTTATCTTACTCTGGGAATCGTTTCTGCCCCGTTAGAAGGCTTCATCGGATTAAAGATAAAAAAAAGAAAAGATGGAAAAGAATATTTTGCCCTTCAATATGCCGGACCGATTCGCGGGGCGGGGGGAACTGCCGCTTCTACTTCAGTCATCCTTGCTGATTACGTTCGGGTCAAAATGGGTTATGCTTCTTATGATCCCAATGAAACAGAAATCAATCGCTATGCTATCGAAGTAGGTGATTATCATGAACGGGTGACCAACCTGCAATATCGACCTTCGGATCAAGAAATTAAATTTATGGTGTCTCATCTTCCCGTCGAAGTGGACGGTGATCCTACGGAAAAATTTGAGGTGTCAAATTATAAAGATCTTCCCCGTATTGAAACAAATCTCATCCGCGGCGGGGTGGCGTTGGTCCTAGCCGAAGGTCTCTGTCAAAAAGCCCCCAAACTTTGGAAACGTCTTTCTAAATGGGGAAAAGATATTGGGCTGGAATGGGGTTGGCTTGTCGATTTTATTAAACTTAAAGAAGAAATTCACGCTGCTCACGAGATGAATGTTAGCAAATCCCCCGAGAAAAATTCCTCTGAGAAAGTAGTCAGACCAAACAACACATTTTTGATGGATCTTGTTGCAGGGAGACCTATCCTTACACATCCTTTAGCAGCTGGCGGATTCAGGCTGCGTTACGGACGGGCGAGAACAACTGGTTTCTCTGCCACCGCACTTCATCCGGCAACAATGATAGTTCTAAATAAATTCATCGCCATTGGCACCCAATTGAAAGTAGAACGTCCCGGAAAAGCCGCCACTGTCACGGTATGTGATTCTTTAGAAGGACCAATCGTTCGTCTTACCGATGGTTCTGTTTTGAAGTTACAAACTGAAGATGAAGCCAAACTAGTCTTTTCTTCCATCGAAAAGATTCTCTTTTTGGGAGATATTCTATTCAATTATGGTGATTTCTCCGAGAATGGGCAAAAATTGGTGCCCGCTGGCTACTGTCCAGAATGGTGGGCACTGGAATTTGAAAAAGTACTTGGCAAAAACCAAACCAATCAATGGCTGATCTCTGCCTCACAAAAATTAGGTTTTCCTCAAGAACGGATCATTGAACTTCTCCACTCTCCTTTATTGTCGTATCCTACTTGGGAAGAAGCCATCCATATTTCTAAAACTTATTCTTTTCCTGTCCATCCCGAATTTACCTGCTATTGGAAGCTTGCCTCTGCGGAGGATGTTTCTCTCTTTTTCCAGTGGCTCAAAGAAGGCAAAGTGAAATGCGATCAAACAGGTATTACCAAAATCATTCTCTCTTTCAGCAAAGAATTATCATATCCCAAGAAAATTCTGGATAACATCGGCCTCCTCCACAAAATTATCAATAAAGATAATCTGATCATCGAACAAAAAGAAGCACGCTACTTAGGCCTGGTTTTTGATTTCTCTTCTCAGCAGGGATTAGAACAACGATCACTTCCTTCTCCGGCTTCTTTTAAGAATGCATTGGAATTCATCAATTCATTCAGCAAAGTTATCCAGCGTGATAAAGCTGGGACATTTATTGGTGCACGCATGGGCCGGCCGGAGAAAGCGAAGATGCGCCATCTTACCGGTTCACCGCAGGTCATGTTTCCCGTTGGGGAAGAAGGGGATCGCCTGCGTAGTTTTCAATCAGCTCTCTCCGTCGGAAAAATTGCCAGCTCTTTTTCCCTATTTTATTGTCAAGCTTGTCAAAAAGAGATGATTTATCCCTCCTGTGAGGAATGCGGCAAAGATTGTGTCGAACGCTACTTTTGCCGTGCATGTGGTGATCTTGAAAAAGATCAATGTCGGCATGGACCGGCTTCTCGTTATAAATACCAACAGCTTGATATTGCTTATTACTTTGCTAAAGCAAAAGAACGTCTGGGTGAAAATGTTCTTCCTGATCTGATCAAAGGTATTCGGGGAACATCAAATAAGAACCATGTTGTTGAACATTTAGCTAAAGGCATTTTACGGGCAAAACATAATATCTATGTTAACAAAGATGGAACGACACGCTATGATTGCACCGAACTTCCAATTACCCACTTTAAACCCAAAGAAATCAAAACTTCCGTTGAAAGATTACGTCAGTTAGGATATATTTTGGATATAGATAACAAAGATCTTTGTTCTGAAGATCAAGTTTTAGAAATTAAGCCTCAGGATATCATTCTGCCCGGCTTTGATTCGTTGGATGAATCAGCACCCAAAGTTCTCTCTCGTGTTGCCAAATTCTTGGATGATCTTCTCGTCCGTTTTTATGGATTAGAATCTTTTTATAATATTAAAGCGGAACAAGACTTGGTCGGCCATCTTGTTGTGGGCATCGCTCCTCATATCTCTGCCGGGCTCGTCGGCCGTATCATCGGCTTCTCTGAAACACAAGGATTGATCACTCATCCAATGTATCACGCCGGATTACGCCGTGATTGTGACGGCGATGAGGCTGCGGTCATACTCCTTCTTGATGCTCTTCTTAATTTCTCCCGCAAGTATCTTCCAGAAAAAAGGGGGGCAAAGACGATGGATTCACCTCTGGTGTTAACCGCTTTCCTTAATCCTTCCGAAGTGGATGATCAGGTACATGGGATAGATACGGTTTGGCGTTATCCTCTTGAATTTTACGAAGCTGCCTCGGAGATGAAATCTCCTTGGGAAGTGAAATCCGGGCTGGAACAGAAAAAGATAGAGCAAATCAGCGATCGTCTGGGAACACCACAGCAATATGAAGGCTATGGATTTACCCACCCTACCTCTAATTTTAACAGAGGTGTGCAATGTTCTGCCTATAAGATTCTTCCATCGATGGAAGAAAAATTGATGGGCCAGATGGATATCGCCCAAAAGATCCGGGCGGTAAACATGGACGATGTTGCCAGATTAGTCATTCAAAAACATTTTATCAAAGATCTGAAAGGGAATCTCCGTAAATTTTCCATGCAGCAATTCCGCTGTGTCAAATGCAATGAAAAATACCGCCGCCCGCCTTTGAGCAGCAAATGTACGGTCTGCGGCGGAAAATTAATTTTTACTATTTCCGAAGGCTCTGTGGTCAAGTATCTGAAGCCTTCACTGATGCTTGCTGAAAAATACGATTTTTCTCCCTATCTTAAACAGACTTTGCAGATGATCAAAGCTGATATAGAACATGTTTTTGGCAAAGAGAAAGACAAGCAGGTTGGATTGGGAGAGTTTATGGGGTGAGTAAATCCATTGTTGTGATAATTATTCTTTATTATCCCATTGCTACCTGCGCATGCGGCACATTATGTACATACAAAATTTTCTGTGGATCAACCAAGTCTAATTCCACCCCTAACGCCACTGCCTCTTTTCCGGTAAATACCAAATCTCGTGCTAGAGCAATCAGTTGCTTTACTTCTTCTTTCGATTTCTCTTTGCCCCGATAAAAAGGGGACCGCAAATCCAGCTGGGTTTTCTTTTCTTCAAACAACGTTCCAATGATGTTGCTATCTGTTACAACAAGCAGAAGACCATGCGCCCCTTCTTTTTCTGCCACAACCAGGGCCATGCTAAATCGCCTTCACCGGTTTTTTTGCCCCGCAGGCGCTGCATTTGATATAACGCGCTCCTTTTTCCTCAGTCAGCTTTGTTTCCGGCTTATGGCATTCCGGGCAGAAAACGAATTCGCTGGCATATTTCTTGATTTTCTTGTTGATTGCTGATGCGGAGATCTTTGTCCCAAAAATAACTCTCTCCCCAAAAAATTTTCCTGGAGTTGCTAATTCCCGAAGAAGATATTTTAACAGATGTTCTGGATCACGATCGAGATCTTTGGCAATTTTCTTGAGATTACTCAGGACGGTCTTATTTCTCTCTAAGTGTCCCATTACTTTGTCTATCGTAAAGCGTTCACTTCCTTGGGTGATTTCGGGCAGTTCCTGCCGCGCTTTTTGCAATAATATTTCGTAGCTTTTCATCTTTCTTTAAGATTTGGGCTTGTTTTATAAATGTTTAGGGACAATGGCCAATTTCAACCCTACCAGCTTAGTAGAAAAAGTCGTCCGCCCGACCTGAAGATTGACCGTGAGAAACGATTGACAGGAACAGGTGTGAAAAAGATCAGATCAAATGGTCTGTTCTGCGTCAAAGAATACAACCAGTTTTCGCCACGGTCAATGGCCTGGATGCAAGAAAAGTGAAAAACAATCACTTTTCTGCACAGAAAACAGATCGCTGTCTGTTTTCTTGTGACTTTTTCTACAGAACAACCCTACCGGAATCTTTATATATCTTAAACTCTACGTTACAAATAATAGTAAAAAGAGGTGTATTCACATGCCAGGACTTGAACTTGCCGAAGTAATTCTTGCCGTAATCGTCGGTACGCTTGCTGCAATTGTCTATTCATTGCGAGTATTGATTATGCTGGAGCGTCGTGTTGCTTCTATGGAGATGAATATTCAGCGTCTGACGTCAAAGGTGCTTCACGAAGAAGTTGTTATTGAACGTCTGCTCAAAGGCAAAAAGAAGAAATAATTTTTATCTCTTCTTTTTGACGATTCTCCTAATTTTCTTTACGATATTTTCTCTTTTCTTTGTTTTAGATTTAACTGCTTTCTGTTTTGAAGATTTCTTTTTTTGTACTACTTTTTTCTTGGCTTTTACCACTTTCTTTCTCTCTTTGCCTTGCTTCTTCTTCTCTTGATGTTCTTTTTTAAGAGCAGTGAATTCTGCTTCCAATTCATCTATTTTTTTCTGCAGCTGTTTCACGCGTTCTTCGGGATGATCTTGATCAAGCAGTTCCCCACATTCAGGGCAACGAAATTCAAAATCCATGGCCTGATCAAAGTTGAGGCGAACACATACCGTGGAGCAGATAAAAAACAACTCTTTCTTCTCTTCTTCCAACTGCATTTTCAACTTTTCCAAAAGGTTTCTTTTCATCTTATAATAATTAAATTTAATGCTTTCCGGTAGCAGGGTCCAATAATAAATATACCAGCCTTTCTGCTTATCTTTTTTTCGGGTAAAACCAACTAGGTTGTAGTTATGCAAAATATACAATTGCTTGCGGATAATTTTAATATCTTTCTTCGTTCTCGTCGCTAAATCAAATTCAGAAACATTTGCTTTGCCAATCAGCTCTTTGACGAGGGGTGTTCCTTCCAGCCCTAGCAGAGCGACGAGTATTTCCTCTATTTTTTGGGGGGTGAAGCGCATTTTTGCTGTAAATCTACCACCAGCAAGGTAAAAAGTAGTTACTTGTTGTGAATAACCCTTTTAAATGTTTCGGTTTATACTAAAAAGAATTAGGTTTCGAACCTAATTCTTTTGGTATATACCAAAATCCAAAGATTTCTGTTCGAAATCTATGGATTTTTAGTATAAATGGGTGCGGGACAGGGAAAATTAATTTTAAGCTATTCTTTTATTTATTTTGTGATCTTTTTTGGGGAGCTTTTTTAAAGATATGGGTCATATTCTTCTGATGGATAATTACATATTATTTCCCGAAACTGAAAACGTGAAAAGATTAAGCGCAGCTTTAGGCTTCTCCCAAATCAATTTTAAAGGAAAAGACTTTGAGATCGTGCTTGCCTCTTCTCAAAAAGAATTAATCCAAAAAGCACGTCAATTGAAGCAGAAGAAGTCACAAGTCTTCTTTCAGCCGGCAACAGAGGAAATGCTGCGTTTTGCACTGGAAAAAGTGCCGATCGATGGGGTTATCGGCGTGGAAAACATCCATCGTTCTGATTCCGTCCATTACATCCGCGGCGGATTGGACCAAATTCTCTGTAGGATTGCTCAGGAAAATGAAAAAATCATAGTCTTCTCGTTCTCTTCAATCTTGAATTCGGAGCAGCGTCCGCGTCTCTTGCGCAGGATGATGTTTAATCTTGAACTATGTCAAAAGTTTAAAGTAAATACTCTTTTTGGGAACTTTTCCGTCGCTCCGGAGGAAATGCGTTCTGCCGCCGATCTACAGGCATTTACGCGAATTTTAAGGAAAAGTTTATAAATTAACTTCTTTTTAGTAGTCAAATATTGGTTTGTGGTGTTTTGGAGAGATTAAAATGAAAAAAACACTAGTTTCAATGGTTGTTGGTATCTTTTTGGGGTCAAATGTGTTCGCCTGCGGTCCAGACGAGATCAATAATTATTATGGCGCCGGCGGCGCTAATGGCGGGGGATATACCTGTGCCACTATGGCTGTAAATTATGCAAACTGTAAAGGGGCAGAAAATCTTTGGGGTAATGGTAATCTGATGACAATGGAAAAGTACACAGAAGGGATAACGGCCCTTTGTCTGCAGGGTGGAAAGAAAGGTGATCGTTGGTTAGATCAAGAATGTCTTGATTGCATGTCTACCGCTCCCTGTTCAACGTATCTCACCGAAGGAGGCGAGGAAGGGAAAATCACTCCTGATGAATATTGTAAGTCCCACGGTATTTGCGAAAATGCTGATTTCTGAAAACATACCCGTCCACCAAGAGTGGTGGAAATTTTTTATTTAAAGTATACTAAAAATCCATAGATTTCGAACAGAAATCTTTGGATTTTGGTATATACCAAAAGAATTAGGTTCGAAACCTAATTCTTTTTAGTATAAGTGTGGACTGTTTTTGTACTTAACAGATTTGTCATAGCAGATTGGATAATCGGATGCACCGCTTGGTTTTGCCGCCGGCTAAACAAATACAGTGAAATCCATCCATTTTGTCGGTAGATTTATAAATTTCTCTGCTCTCTTCTAAAAGAGAGTGTCTGTATGAAAAAAAGAGGCCGTGTTTTGATTGTAGTAGCTGTGCTATTCTTATTATTGGCAGTCAATATCCCTGCGCAGGAAGATTCTTCGGGAGAACAAGCTGTTTCCCTGGGAAAACGGTTAAACGACAAAAAGACAATGGGATTAGGCCGTGTGGTTAATGCGGAGTATTCTGCATGTTTTCTTGACAAGGGTAATTCATGTATTGCCGGCAGTGTGGAGAATGCTGAGATCGTTGGTAAAAAAATAGGAATTATCGTAGAGCAAGTAATCTCTTCCGATTTAATAACTGGACACGGCGAATGGGAATGTGATAACGTCGGAGAAGAATTAAGCAATCTGGGAAATAAAGGAAATCCCCTCGGCTGTTTTGTCGGAATTGTCGATGAAGATGATGATGCCGCTGACGATGGCGCAGTGGGATTTGCAGTCAAAGGAACACTTTTAGATCACAGCTGGCGTTCGATTACCTGGGCAGATCATTATCCTGCTTGTGATGATCAAGATGCATTTGATCTGCTGTATAATGGACTCTTTGCTTCTACGGCCGAAGTGCGCGGCTTAAAATTCCTCTGCGCCGAAGACAGCCAGTGGCATCAATGTATCGATGATCGGGAACTAACTTCGTTAACCTATGGCTCATACATCCATGGTGATCAAAGTACTTTGTATAATTGTACAACCACAGATGATGTTGTCACTTGGGTTGAGATCGGGGTAGATCAAGATCACGATCTGGTTACAGTTGAAGAAGGCGATTGCCGGGACGATCCGACAGATGAACCAATCGTCTGTGCAGATTTGGAATCTCTCGCTGACTGCAATAACCTAAAGTATGCCTCCTGCGCCGTCTGTATCAATCCCGCTCGGCCAGAAACAGGCAATGATGGCATTGACAATAGCTGCCGAACGGGCAAGATAGAAGCTGATGTTTTTACTGTCAATGATGACCCTGATCTCCCTAAATATAAAGATGTCTGTGAACGTGAATATGATTATAGTCCTACGAGCAGTGGGATAAACCGCTGCTGCGGCGATGATGGCATCAAAGATGTGGGTGAAGTGATCGACACAGAGTCTGGAAAATATGTTTGTCTCAATAACAATCTTGTTAAAACGCAGATGGGAAAATCACCCTCAGAAATCTTGAGTGCGGAATGGGATATCCCTGCCCCCTCTCAAGAGGGAATGTCCTCAGAAGAAACAGGCAGCAGCGAGTGGAGCTGGATTTCGGCCGCAGGCAATGCCAAATTTACCATTTTCACGATCAACAAACCCGGTGAAATCTCCACTGATCTTGTTTCTAATGGGCTGGATTGGAAAGCATGTTCTTCAGCAAATGAGGGA
>JAGVZN010000024.1 GCA_018302605.1 Candidatus Woesearchaeota archaeon
TTATAGACCATTCGGCGACTAATTTTCTGAATTAGTGCTATTGAAGTTGCACCTCGCCCCATTCGAAATTGTTGAACAATCCACTTTCTTTTTTTTTCCCGTTAATTTAGCCATAAGACATCACCGTAACGGTGAGACTATGGCTTCTTTAAAAAGAAAGTGTGAACCAATTTCGGAATTGAACACTAAATACGTACATAAAAAGCTTTTTAAAAGAAAGAAGAATAGGTCTTCTATGGAACCGCAGCTGAGAAAAGCGATCAAGAAAGCATGGAAATACTTCTGGAATAATGATTCCATCGGCAGCTGGCTGTTGAACATTATCGTTGCTTTCCTGCTCATCCGTTATATTATCTATCCCGTCCTGGGAATTGTGCTGGGAACCAGTTTCCCCATCGTCGCCGTGGTCAGTGAAAGCATGGAACACAGCACGTTCAATGGCGTGATCTGCGGCAAGACTATTCCGGAATACAAGGAATCATTCGATAATTACTGGCAGGCCTGCGGCAATTGGTATGAACAGCAGGGTATCTCCAAAGAACAGTTTGGAACGTTTCCCTTCCGCGATGGATTCGATAAGGGAGATGTCGTCATTTTGTGGAAAGCACATCAAGATAATCTGGATGTCGGCGATGTTCTTGTCTTTCAGGCAAAACGACCGCAGCCGATCATCCATCGGGTAGTTGCCGTGCGGGAAGAGGAGGGAGAGATCTGGTATCAGACGAAAGGCGACCACAACAGCGACAGCATTGAATCAGTTTTGGGGGAGTTAAAGATCGATCCTGACCGGATCGAAGGGAAAGGACTGATTCGTATTCCATATTTAGGTTGGCTGAAGATTCTGTTCGTGGAAGCACTAAAGCCGTTTGGGATTATTATTGAGAGATGATTGAGAAAGATATTTACTCCGGCTCATCACTCTCTTCTCATCCCCCATTTTCTCCATAATAGTAAAAATTCTTCTTTTTCTTCCAATAGAGGCAGTTCGTCAATAGTGGTCATTCGTTGCCTCTCCAGAAATTTCTTATTCTCGCCAGAAATCCAGGTGTTGATTTTAGTTTTTTAAATTTCTCCTCCTCCGCACGCATCCATCGTTTTAAATTTTCATGCTTCCATCCGCCAAAATCATGAAGATAGACTTTGATGTCCTTTTCTGTGGGGACATATAATACATTATGATCAATGGAAGAATCTTTTATTTCAAATCCTGCCCGTGCAGCTTTTGCTGTTTCCTCGTGAAATTTGTCTCTGACAGAAAGACGCTCAGAATATTCCAGATCACGATACGAAACTCCTGTGATCAATTCCATCAGAAAAGCCGGAACAAGGTGTTCATTCTCGAATAGACGAAGAGCAAAAACGCCCTCCGGCTTGGGGACGGAAACACCTGCCTGATAAAGCCTGTCTGCTATAGTTGCTTCCCGCAGGGCGTACTGGACGGTTCGGGGAGACCAAAGTTCAGCTTCTACTAAATTAGCTACATCATCCCAATGCCTCCTCCGATATACTTTCGCCGCTAGATTCTGTTCTGGAATACGGTAAACACTGCTTTCTGTACAAACTTTCAGCGGTTTCGGTTCAATTACGCCAGTAAACACCGGTAATTGATCGATAGTGGTCATCGAGACACCCTGGTTTGTCTTCTGTCCCATTGTCCAAAATCAAACATGATCACTCTCTTTTCCTCTAGTCGATAGAGACAGTTTTTTGAGGGCTTTTGATCATCCGGGACAAAACCAAGTTCCCAAACCTTGTCTAATTCCAAAGCATGAAGTTGGCGCGCTGTTGCTTGTTCTGAAGCTGATAATTGCTCATAGTTCTTACCTTTGACGTGTTCCATCACCAAAGCCGGAACGCAGTGATAGATTGGCAGGGTAAGAGCAAAAACACCTTCCGGTCTTGGAACAGAGATGCCTGCGCTATAGAGTTCAACAACAACTTGATATTCATCATTTAAAAGTAAGATGTGCTCTGGACGAAAAACATACGCCGAATCATACCAAGCTTTCAGAAATTTCGCTGCTAATCCTCGTTCTTGATTAATTGCGTAGACTGTCCCAAATTGACCATTACCGATGAAGTGAGCGTTGGAATCTACATCCGTAAATACTGGCAATTGATCAATAGTCGTCATTCTGCCGGCCCCCAGCAGGCGTTCAACCGTTCTTCTAATTGAGGATGTTCCCAACCGCCAAAGTCTATGAGACAGACGTTTATCTCGTTTCCTTCCATCCGATACAGCCTATTGAATAACACGTCCTTTAGTTCAAAGCCTGCAAGTCGTGCTTTTTCTAATTCAGCTTTACGAAGCGCATCGGCTTCTTCGAATGGTGGCACCAACCCCTCTACAAATTCCATCACAAACGCGGGAAGATGCGGGGGAATAAGTGATCCTTTTTGGGGGTCGTGTAAAGCGAATATTCCTTTCGGCTGGGGGACAGAGATTCCCGCTTCCCGAAGCATCTCAGCAACCATTGCTTCCCGCTGGACGTAACGGATCGTTTGTGGTGAATAGAGTTCTTCACCGCCCAAAATTTCTTTATCCGTCCACAACCTTCTCCAAAACGTCTTGGCAACGATACCGCCCTGCTGATGGCGGAACACGGTGCTTTCTCCCCCTTTATTATAAAGAGAGAACCCATTCCAGTCCAGTACCGGCAATTGGTCAATAGTCGTCATGATCTCTTCAAAACAGTCCTCTTTTATAAATTTTACTACTTATAAGTAATCTAAAATGTGTAATTGGTTTCAGCACAACAACACATATAAACCCCCTCGCGCTTTCCTCAAAAATTACAGTTAAGGCGGTAAATATCCATGTTTTGTCCAAAATGCGGCTCCATCCTGCGCCCGAAAGATAAAAGCGGTAAAAAAGTTCTCTATTGCAGCTGCGGCTTTACCAAGAACCTTGCCGGAGAAGAAACAGCCCAGATCAAAGAGACGGTTACCGGTGCAAAGAAGATCGAGGTGATGGAAACTCTGGAAGTTCATCCCAAAGTCAAGATTCTCTGCGAAAAGTGTAGCAACAAGATAGCCTACTATTGGACACAGCAGACACGCGGTGCAGATGAACCAGAAACTCGTTTCTTTAAATGCACGAAATGCAACCATACCTGGCGGGAGTATTCCTAGGATGGATACACCGCAGCAATTACTCAACCTGCTGCAGAAAGAGATGCTCTTCCAAAATTGGCAGAAACAGCATGGAAAAGGCTACCTTACCCATTTCTTCTGTCCTATTTCGGCACAAGGAGAATTAAAATCAGCCTGGGAGATCGGTTACTTTACTCCGTCATCGCAAAAGATGACCATTTTTGTCCAGCTTCCACAGAATGGCTTTGAAATAAAACCGGAAGATGATGTTTTCAAAAAACCTGATGCCACCATTGAGGCATTAGAAATGAATAACGTAGCAGTATCGTACGAAGCGGTATTGAAACTATTTCTAGAAAAAGCACCCACTGAATTTCCCAAAGAAATCCTAGGTGATGGATTTATTATTATTCAGACCTTGCAGAAAAAAACAGTGTGGAATTTTACATTTGTGACAAAAGCATTAAAATTTGTCAATTTGAAGATCAATGCTAAAGATGGAAAAATTGCGGATAAACAAATTGTTGAACTTGTTGATAAAAGCGGAAAGTAAAGAGAATTTCCTACCGAAGATAACCAAGATAGAATTCACTACTTGGACAATAGATTAAATCGAAACGAGTCCCTTTGTATTCAAATTCAACCCAATCTCGGACCCATGTCGCAGCAACATGATTTCGAGTGTGATCGGTAACTCCTAATTCAAGAAAGAGATTCTTAACCACATCACCTACATTCCCTCTTCCTCTTTTATTCCATGCCCCGATATCAATATCATCATAATCTGTTCTGTTTAATGCACTGCCTGCAAGACGTACGTTCACACCAGCAGTATCTAAAAACCGCAGAACATCACGAACATTAACTTCATCGTCTATTCCAATATGAGGAAATTGATGTTTGACAGAATGATGAGAATCATATTTTTGCGGCATTTCAGAAGGAATTCCTTCTCTAATTATAAAGATTATTAAACTAAAGTAGTATCACTAACTATCATTCCTATGTCTCATTTCATCTCCTATAGTTTCAATGGCAACAGTCTTTATATAGCTCATCTATTTCTCAAATTCTCGATAGATGTTACAAAAAAGAGGTGATGGATGTCCCATGTCCAGCAACAATACTAAAGATAAGCCGAAGATTTCCTATAAAGCAAAGATGAGTTCGCAAGATCTGAATTCTTTTTTTACGAAAGAGGAGAGAGAGAAAAAAGAAGAAGAGGAATGAACCGCCACCAATCATTCTTTCGGCGAGAAATACTCTTCCAGAAACGGCGTTAATTTCTTAATGATGTAATCTTTTTTCTGCGCAATCTGCTCCTCAGCTGTTTCCATTTCGTCAAAGGAAGGGACAAGACAGATTCTTCGTTCTGGATATAAATCAGGTATAGCGCGATAGCCGTTACGCACCCGTCTATGAAAATCCAGATCCTCTTGTTCAAACCGATCTGCTTCGCCACTTTTTCCACTGGCAAACAATGCCCGCTTTACCGCCTCTTCAACACAATCAACATCAAGAATAAAACTGATATCCGGATGATGACCAGAAACCGCATCGTGATTATACCGCTTGATCAAATCAACATCAACGCCGTGGCCAAACCCCTGAAAAGCGACAGTGGAAAAATAAGAACGGTCGGTGACGATGGTAACCCCGTCTCTGAGTTGAGGAATGACAAACTTTCCATGATATTCGGTCCTCGCCGCTTCAAACAGCAGCACTTCCGTCAATGGTTCCATGCCTGTGCTTGCCGGAGCAAGCAACAATCTCCGAATGTCCTCGGCGAGATCAACCCCGCCGGGCTCGCGCCCATAACAATGCCGTATTCCCCAGAGGACAAGTTCGGCAGTAACCAGCGGAACCTGTGTTGATTTTCCCGAACCAACCATCCCTTCCAAAACAATAAATGCGCCTCTTGGTTTTGCCATAAATCACCTCTCTCTCTCTCTTCCCACTCTTCTCCATTCTCTGGCGATTATTTCATTTTTTTCTGCTATTCAGGCATGCCAGCCCGTATCACCAAGATAAGGTCTTAAAACTCCTTTCAATGGCGCATCACGAACAACATCTTCAATTTTCTTACCCTTTGGATATTCTTGCAGCCCTAACAGCCACGGATGTACTTTACAAACAGCTTCCGCTAAATTATAGGCATCTTCTCTATAGGAAAAATGCCCTTGCGGTGTTGTTCTTGTCGCGACAAAATATTGCAATTGATCTAATCCTCCGCTCATCACCAGAGGATGAAAAGCGGCCATCGGAACAACATATTGCGCTTCATGAGGAAATTCTCCCCGAAGTGCCCTCTCCATCTCGCCTGCTTTTTCCATGACTTCGTTATACAACACAACTGCATCTGAACCAATGTCGCGCACAACTTCCGGAAGATAGAATCCATTATCCAATGTATAAAGACCTTCATTTCGATCCCACTTCTGATGCCTTCGTAAATCACGAGCGGCGCCAATATCAGTCCGAACCTGCGCGGTGATTCGTACACAATCAAACGCCTCTTCAATATCAACCCACTCGTCATACTGGCCTCTCTTCTCTGTCACTCTTTGCAGGACAGCTACTTTCTCTTCGAAGCCCATTCCCTGAGCGTGTTGTAAGAATTGGGTAAAATCATGAGAACGATTAGATCTCATCAAAAGCATCGCCACTGCTTTATCAAATGCCTGAGAGTCATACGACAACACATCAACTCCTTTCGTCATTTGTGATGGTTTCAGATCAACACGCAATGCCTCATTAAACCCAGTATATTGATCTTTATAATACACATTCTCATCAGTATATTTTAACAGAGAAGGAGCAATCATACCGCCTGCTTTTTCAATCAGTCCCGCACTCTCTCGAATCTCGGAGAGGGGATGTCCTTTCCATGCTCCAATGTCAAATTCAGTTGAACGGGCATCTAAAATCCAGGCAATATTTGTGCGCACGGCCTGGGGCAATAAGAAACGAGCAACATCAAATGCTTTTGCACGTAATTCCCGGCGATATTTTATTCTCTGCTGCTTCTCTTTCATCCCCGCCGTCACCTCATCTTGTTTGGGTAACCATTCCTCAAAGGGTAATAATTCTCCATAATGGCCTGCCGCTTGCTCCGTAAAAAGCTCATATACTTCTGCTGCTCTGCGGAGAGTGCCGACAAAAGCATCCCGATGAGAACTCGCCATCACGTTTTCATCAAGATACAAATTTGCAACATCAAATTTCACAAAGCGTGTTGATTGTTCAATAAAAAAAGCTAATTGATCATATGCCAATTGCCGAGCGAAGAGGTGGCTCACATTTGTCCCCACAAACGGGATCCAGACTACATTGGCGATACTCTTGTGGCTGTATTTTCCATACCAAGTACGAAAAAAATCCTGCGCTTTCGCAACACCACTCTTCAACGCTTCTGCCGGACTCACAAATTCTCCGGAAGCTAACCGCTCTAAATTCTCTTGTCCAGCGGCTTCATCGCTTTCATGACTGGAGATTTTTCCACGGATCGCATCTAATAAATGCCCACGTAAATCTTTCGGATTGCGACTAAAAAAAGAACCAAATGCGCCAACAACTTCCGGAGGAAGCTCGGCCTTGCAGGCATAAATCCGATCTGTAGCACTCGTCACAAAAACTTCTAATGCTCTCCTTTCAAGATCACTAAACTCTCCCATCACAACCCCCCATTTATTATTACAGAGAGGATCACTCTTTTAAATAGATTCTTGACTTCCAACGTAGGATATTCAATTACCATAATCATTTTAAACCAATCCACTCCAAAGTACTCCATGATCATCGGAGTTACGGGTTTAAATGGCGCGGGCAAAGATGCCGTCGCCGCGCTGCTGAAAGCGATGAACTTCTATCACGTTTCTTTCTCGGATCTCCTCCGAAAAGAATTAGAACAACGAAAACAAAAAATTACGCGCGATGCCCTGATCAAGATCGGCAACGAACTCCGCGAGAAAGATGGGGCAGATGTTCTGGCCAGAAAAGCGTTGGAAACTGTGAAAGATGGAGAGAATTATGTTTTTACTTCGATCCGTAATCCGCAAGAGGTACGCCTGCTCCAACATCGAAAAGATTTTCTCTTGATCAATGTCGTCGCGCCGGAAAAAATGCGTTTACAGCGGCTCACCGAAAGAAATCGTGAAAATGATCCAACAACGCTGGCAGAATTACGCAAAAAAGAGAACGAAGAAAAGAGCGGTAATCCGCATGCCCAGCAACTGCATACCGTCGCCAAAATGGCCAAAATAACACTTGTTAATGATCGCACGATTGAGAAATTGCAAGAGAAAATTGAGAGATTAGTGAGTGATTATCTCTACAAACTGCATGAAACCCGCCCCGATTGGGATCACTATTTCATGAACATTGCCGAGCAAGTTAAATTACGAGCAACCTGCCTTTCGGCACGCAAAGGCGCGCTGATTGTCCGGGATAAAATGATCATCTCTACCGGCTACAATGGCACGCCAAAAGGAATCGGCCATTGCGTTGATGGCGGCTGCCGGCGCTGCACGGCTCGTCATTTGGGGAAATTTAAATCCGGATCCTATCCCGAACCATGTACTTGCTGTCATTCTGAAGAGAATGCGATTGCCCAGGCAGCGTATAATGGTGTCTCCACCCGAGATTCGATCATTTATACAACGTTTACTCCTTGTGTCAATTGCGCCAAGATGATTATTAACGCTGGAATTAAAGAAGTAGTCTGTAAAGTGGTGTATCCTGATGACGAAGGGACAAAGCTGTTGGAGAAAGCGGGAGTGAAGTTGCGGGTTTTGGGGTGATTGAATTAGACGATTTATCTCTTTAGTCGAAATCTCTGAAGAGTGCAGTTCTTCAAAAGAAGCAAGTATTTTCTGTCTCCGTTTGAACGTGTTAGCATTTTTGGCATGAGCACACCAGCCTTCCATGAGATTATTCCGAACCACTTTTAATGGATATTCAAAAAGGTCCCACGAAATCCCCCCGACAACTTGAGTACAAAGAGAAGATTATCTTCGGATTGACTTTCAAACAATTAGTCTACGTCATAAAAGTGCGGGAAAGCGTCTCACCTCGCTCTTAAGAGCGAGGCTTGAACAGAGACGCTTTCTAATCCCCGCACTTTGTGACATAAATAGGCTATTCATCCTCATCTTAAAAGAAGAGGCTTTCTGGTCTATTTAATGTAATAATCTTTAAAAAGTCTGCCCACATTTCTTTCTCGATGAGAAGAGGAATAGTAACACTCTATGTCAGCCTTGGCCTGATCTTATCCGGCTGTCCCGACAAAGGAAATGACGAAAATAAAAGAGCCGAAATGTATGCTCACCTCGTCTGCGGAAATACCGCTTCCGACTTGGCCGTCGGCTTGCCGCCGGAACGCAATCTCTCAGAGGAAAGAGAAGATTCAAATATCTGTCTTGAGCCTTTGCCTCTTTCGGTACAGAAATATCTCGCTCACGTCAAAACGAATGGATTTGCCTATGCCCGCTGCAGTGAGCCGGAGTCCCATTTTGACGCGTATCCTGGCGGGTATCTGGAAGCGACAAAACGAGGAGTGTGTGATGAATTTGCCCTCAATGCTGCACGCCATCTGCTCTTTGCCGATGATCTTAGACATCTCGTCCTCGTCGGCTATGACGGCCTGCTCACAAAACCGCTAAAGAAATGTGATGGTAGTTTGACGATGATGGCCGGGCATGCAATCTTAGCATATCAAGTAGAGAATGGAACGTGGGGAAGCATTTGCAACGGACAAGCTGAAGAAGTGGACATGATGTCATTGAATGAATTGATCATGTCTTCCGCAGAAAAGCATGACTTTAGGGCATTGACCACAGTGGAAGCGATTCCGCGCACAGTTCTGGTGGAGAAAAGATCCTTTTTATTGGAACCAAGCGGTGGCAGCATCTCTCAGGAATTAAAAGCTCTTTGGGGGCAGTATCCGTTTGCGGTGTATTGATCTCTGTAGAAAAAGTCGTCCGCTTGGCCTAAAGATTGACCGTGAGAAGCGATTTCCAGGAACATGTGCGAAAACCAGCGACGAGAATAGCTCGTACGCAACCCTCAACACAACCGGTTTTCGCCACGGTCAATGGCTAGGAGGACTTTTTCTACAGAGCCGGTGTATTGAGAAGTTGAATAATTGTATTTGGTTAGAGAACTATGCATAATCCATTGTCAAAGAAAACTGACCACCACTGGCCAATAGACCAGTAGCATGCTCGCCTGCGGGCTCGGGTCGGTTTTCTGACCCTGCTTTTTCCATCGAAGTTAACTTGTTGGTTCACCACCGGTGGAAAAAGCAGATTTTAGGTGTAAAGTTCTCAAGAAGAGGTGGATCTGGCGCTATCACTCACTTTTTTGATTGTGCCTCTCAAATTGGAGTTGGTTGGATTCGACTACACTTCTCCCCCCTCATCTCTAAATATTGCTTAGCACTAAACGGATAAGACTTAGCACTTTGCAATTGAGAATTGATCAATACATTCTGCTGGCAACTCCAATCTTTATCTGAATGCGTTCGAACATAGTGTGCCCAGTATTCAACGAACAATAAACGGGATGTTCTATTATCTGCTGAACCAGTAAGTTTATCCATATTCCTTCTTAATCAGATCTTTATACTTTTTAATTGTATCGTAATCCAAATGATCTTTAAACAGTTCTTCAATATGTTTAGCATCTTCCAAATCTTTATCAGAGCCAAGATAATATTTCTTAAATGCAACTTGGCGTTCCAATGAAGAGATTTTTATCGTTCCTTCGCTTGTTTCTACTTCAATGGCATCGGAGAATGTCGCCAAAGATAAGATATTTTTAGCAATCTTTACTTCAAAATTAGGAATAGCTTCGCCGGATCTCGCGAAACGAATAGCTATCCCCTCACCAAGATAGCTATAAACTTCATCATCGCTTTCAGCATTTAAGCACCAAAAACCGTCTTTCTGCAAATGATGATATAATCGTATAAATTGTTCTCTGTCAATCGGCTTGATAAAAACATCGACATCTTCCGTTGCTCGTGATCTGCCAAAAAGAATCGCAATATACCCACTAATGATAACATAATCAACATATTTCTCTAAAACTTTTAGAAATTTCAGAACAAAACGATCAAGATCATTCAGTTCTCGTTCGAGTTTGATAGTATGATCGTTTAGAAATCTCATTTAAAAATTAAAGAGCGCCCTTCTATTAAAACCTATCGCACAACTTTCAACACTTTCTCCCGGCTCGTCATTCCGGACTTGATCTCCACAACCAACCCATACTCTTTCTTGAAAAATGTAATCAATTCCCGATTCGCTTTATTCTTTTCCGGCGGAGCTTTAAGATAGAGCTTCAGTTTCCCATTCTCTTCTTTTAGTTCTGTACGGCCGGAATGGGGGACGACTTTGATGGTGAGAAGATTACTGTGAATAAAAGAGGAAATGTCCATAGAAGATCAATATTCCTCTTGTTTAAATAATCATAGCATATTTTTTAAAACACCAACCTTTTTACCATTCAATGACTCATTTTACCATCACCCACCAGGACGGAAATGCCCGCATCGGCCAATTACAAACCGCCCACGGCATCATCGAAACGCCATTCTTCATGCCCGCTGCGACGAAAGCAACCGGAAAGATCATTACTACTGACGACTACAAAAATCTCGGGAAGGATACAACTACCAAAGCGCTCATTGCCAACGCCCTTATCTTAAGCCTCCGTCCTGGCATAAACATTATCGCCGAAGCCGGAGGATTACACAAGTTCATGAATTTTCCCGGCGTCATCTTCACCGACTGCGGCGGCTTCCAGATGTCGCGCAGTATCTTTGACACCAAAAGCAAGAAAGGCATCCATTTCCGCAACCCTTATGACAATAGTAAAGTCATCCTTACCCCACAAAAGATCATGGAGATAGAACTCACTTTAGGCAGCGACGTGGCGATGATGCTCGACGATATGTCGGGCTGGGGCGCAACCAAAGAAGAAGCGATTCTTGCCATGGACAATACTCATCGCTGGGGTGAAGAAAGCCTGAACCACCATCGGCGTTTGAAACAGGATCATCAGCATAAAAACCAGCTTCTCTTTGGTATCATCCAGGGAAATTTCTATCCCGATCTGCGTGAACAAAGCGCGAAATTCATCAATTCCCTTGATTTTGACGGCGTGGCTATCGGCGGCGTGGCCATCGGCGAGCCAAAAGAAGAGATGTATCGGGCTGTTGATGCCGCTCTACCCCACATTACCAAAGACAAGCCGCGCTATGTCATGGGCGTCGGCAGTCCAGAGGAATTACTGGAGCTGATCAGCCGCGGCATCGACTGTTTTGATTCTGTCTATCCCTCGCAAGTTGCCCGCCATCACACTTTGTTCACCAGGGATGGCAAGATCAGTATCGACCGCAAGGAGTATGCTCATGACTTCACCCCAATAGAACCAGACTGCCAATGCCACACTTGCCAGCATTATACTAAAGCGTACCTCCAGCATCTTTGTAAAGTCAGAGAGCCGATCGTCAAGAGGTTAAAATCGATCCATAATCTTTATTTCATCCAACAGCTGATGGAAAAAACGAAAGAAGCGATCAAAAGAACAGAATTTCGCCGATTCAAAGAGGAATTTCTCCAACAATGGAACAGCAAAAGACAATAAAAAAGAGAGCGCTAAGTCTTTCTTTTGAACAGGGATTAGAGATGGTCGTTGATCGTATTGCCGCGGCGCACAGTGGACAGACAGCTTCAAGACCTTACTTTGTGGCCGTACACGGCTGGCCCCATGCAGGAAAATCAACATTCTGCAGAAGAGGCAGAGATATTCTTTATCAGCGCGGCCTGCGCGGAGTCGTGGTCATGAATGAGGATAACAACCAGCCATTTTGGAGAGAGTATGCAGAAGATTTTCTCTTCATCGAAGACCAGCCCGGGATTATCGGTGTACAGAGATTTTGTGGGAAATATTATCAGCGCCATCCCGATAAGCATTTTCTGATTGTCGGAAATCTAAAGCAGTTGGACGTACTTTATAATCCAGCAGACAGTGAGTATGACGCAGTCATCTTTAACCCCGAAGCCCGCAAAAAACCTGGCTGGTAAAGGGGAGTTCTTAACGGAGAATAAGCTGTTTACGGTCATCTTCATCATTCAATTTCTCGCTCAGCGCACGGAACCCCAGAGCGCTGCGGAGGCAATAATCATCCAATACTTTTGCAGAAATATCGGGAAGAGATGAAAAATAAGCGGGACCAGGAGAAGACTCAAGGGAGTACATTAGATCGATACCGGCGTCGAACGAAGATTGGCTAAGCAAACCCCGTACAGTCAATGTTGCTGAATCTCGAACACGATGTTTTATGAGCACAGCCATTTCTGCGGCATCAGGCAGAAAGAACGGTTCGGCACCCAGTGCTACAGTAAAAGAACCACGTCATAAAAGTGCGGGAAAGCGTCTCACCTCGCTCTTAAGAGCGAGGCTTGAACAGAGACGCTTTCTAATCCCCGCACTTTGTGACATAAATAGGCTCTTTCTGGTCTATTTAATGTAATCTCTTTCCAGAGAAAATTCTTGATCCTGATTCATGGTTGTAACCCTACTTACTGCTGGCTGCCTGTCTTTCCAGATCCCGTTTCTTGGCAACGGCATTGCTTTTGGCGCTGACCTGATATGCACCAATTAATTCTTCAGCAAGCGCATCTTCAATCTTTATTTTCTTATTGAACGATTTTGTATAAGCGCCTTGGGTCATGAAACGTAAAGCTAAATCGATTCGGCGCTGCGGGGCGATGTCAACTGCTTTGGGATAGCGCGCGCCGCCGTATTCGATGGCGATGACTTCCTCGCGGGGAGCGGCATTCTCGATCGCTTTCGTCAAAACGATCAGTGGATTCTGTTTCAGACGCTGTTCTGCTTTAAGAAGTGCTTTTTCCACGACGTGCAGCGCCCGCGTTTTCTTTCCGCCGTTATGACCGGAACTCATCACATGCTTCTTGCCTTTATGCCCGGAACCCATGATCTTTGCTGCCAAGCGCTCAACGATAAAAGTATAAGATTTATGAAAGCGGTTGCCCGCATAGCGCGCACCGGTCTTGGGAGCAATCCGTGGGCTAACGGTAAGATAGCGTGACAACCCGGGATCTTCTACTGTAACTCCTTCTGTTCCCCAACGATTAAAAAATTTGATTGTATTCATGTAGGCATTTGCTCTCTGTTTTTATCTCTGTTTTTATCTTTCTATCTGCGTGCTTTCTCCAACTTGCCTCTCAATAAAGCATCAAGGCTTTGATCATTTACCCGAATGACCTGCCAACGGATACAAGGCAGATCTCCTTTAGACCTTCCCATCTTTCCGCCGATCTGCTCAATGACTACCTCGTCGTGTTCATTGATTAACTTTTGAGCGCCGTCGCCAGGCATGAATGCCGTGATCTGTTTCCCGTTCTTCACCAGCTGGACGCGGGCGCACTTGCGCATCCCGGAACAGGGCTGCTTTGCCTCGACCTGAATCTTTTCCAGGACGATCGCTTTTGCTTGTGAAGAGCCTTCTAAAGGATCAACTTTAAAACGCAATTTTGAGCGTGAAACGAGCTTATACTTTGCCCGGCGTTTTTTTAGTTTTTTCGCCGTCCCTAATCCGTTTGATTTTTTTCCCATGATTTTGGTATGACTCTCAATACATGCTTTTAATACATGCTTTTGGTTATCAATCTCTCTCCTCTTTCTACACCTATTCCACCCGAACATCGACATTAAAGAAGCGTTTGACCGCCCGCTTAATGAGTTGAAGGTTCTTTCCCTCCCTCCCTATTAATAAACTTTTTGTTTTTTTATTGGTGTCTTTAAGCGTTACCACGCTTTCACCAGGGATAATTTCTTCCACCCGCAGTGGATAGACGACGTTGCGGACAAAGCTCACCAGATCATCAGCATGTTCGATCAATTTAACCCGCTTCCCGAATTCCTGCTCTGCCCGCCGGAGATGCACTGCCCCTTTGCCCAAAGCTTTGCCCATCTCCCCTTGAGCGACGACAAAGTAAAGGACCTCTTTATCCTGAAAACAGTCCACAACCCGGGCATTGGTCAACCGCTCAAATACCAGCGACAAGCCCAGCGTTTCCTGATCGAGGATGACTTTTCCCAATGTTATGCTCCTTGTGTTCCCAAGACAGAGACAAAGAAATTCTTCTTGCAGAAAACACCCAACTCCTCATTTGTTTGTTGCAATTGAACTACCGGAACCCCGGCCAGCTTTGCATGATGTTCAACATCGCTGCGCAGCCGAGCAGGACAATTCTGGGCGAGATATACTTTCTCCAATCCTTTCACCCGCAGGAGTTTCAGTACACGCTCTCCCCCGACGATGATTGTGCCATGCTGGACTTCCGTCTTTAGCCCGGTTAACTCTGTTTCTGTATTCAGTTCTTTCAGTTTTTTTGCCATGATCTTCCCTCGATACTCCTAACGCATTTTTGTCACTAAGCCCGGCAGGCCTGTTCCCAAAGGGACCGGCTGATTGATCATGACATTCTCAACAACAGATGTTAAGTAATCAATCTCCCCTTCCAAAGCCGCATTGATGATATGCTTGATCGGTGTTTCAAATGATGCCCGAGCCAAGACGCTGGCTTTCTCGCTCACGACACCGTAGCGTGTAATCCCTTTCATCAAGCCGCTGACACACATGATATCAGCGACGAGCATGATATGGCGGATATCGATGTTTAATCCCTGCTCTTCAATAACCCTAAAGACTTCTCTGATGATCAAAGAACGCGCCGCTTCCACACCTAACACCGCCAACGTTTCGTGAACATCGTTGCAAAATGTTCTGGTGCCATCAACTTCGGCTAGATCTAAGACATCTTTAAGATTTGACCCCGACGTCAAGATGATATACTCCTCGTCACGCTTGACCGGGAGAACCTGCTTGATCCCTTTTAGACCGCGCACTTTGACGAGGCGGATCTTTTCTTTAAGATTATACAGGGCTTTGATCTCTTCCGGCTTGCCTTTCTGGATGAGCGTGATGCTTCCCGCCGTATTCTCGACAACAAAGCCTTTTAGCTTCGTCTTCATCAACTTGATCAGATCAGCAGTGGAAAGGCCATAATCGGCCAACAATGCCGAATTGAATGTAATCGCCAAACACTGGTTAAAGATGTCCAGTGCGTATTCTGAAACGAGGTCTCCTAACAGCGTCTCTTTGATCTTCGTCGCAAATTTCTTGACCTGTTCCAGCTGGTTGTGGGGTGATTTGAGATAGATCTCCATCATCGGTGTCTTGATCTCTTTTCGTGCATCAAAGATCTCAATGATCCGCGGCAGACCGGTCGTAACGTTCATTTCCGCAACACCCGCAAGGTGGAATGTATTCAGAGTCATCTGCGTTCCCGGTTCGCCGATACTCTCGGCACTGACCAATCCAACACATTCCCCAGCGTTCACCCTGGCTTTTTGATACGTTTCGACAACACGATCACAGATCTTGATCAGTTTATCTTTTGCTATCCCCGCAGGGAGAGAAGCAGCTATTTCTTGGATGAGAGCTGGAGGCAGACGATCTTCGTATTCTTTCATCGTATCTTCAGAGAGCTTGCTCATTCTATCCCCTCCATTACCTGTTCGACGATTTTCTTCACGTCGATGGTGCCGTTTTTTGTTTTGGAAACATCAAGACCATCCTCTCCGTAAGAAAACTGAACAATCTTACCGCTGGCATCGCGGACTGTTCCGTCGTATTCCACTTTTAAGTCCTGCATGGCATTGGAAAGCCGGCGATAAAGATACCCCGATTTGGGAGTACGCAAGGCAGTATCCATCAGCGCATCTCTTCCGGTCATTGCCCCAAAGAAGAATTCGTGAGGCAGCAATCCTGTCTTGAAATTGCTGCGGATAAAACCACGTGCTTTGGGCGAGACATCTTTACGTTTAAAGTAAGGCAATGTCCTCTCGTGGTAACCTTTTTCGATGCGTTTCCCGCGCAGCGCCTGCTGTCCGACGATAGCCGTCATCTGCGCAATTTGTAAGGGGTTTCCCCGTGCTCCACTGCGCGCCATGACTAATGCGGAGCTATCTCGCACCTGTTTCATAGCGATGTCACCGCTCTTGTTCCTCGCCCGGTTCAACGCTTCCAGGATACGTACTTCTAATGTCTCCGTAGCCGTTCTTCCCGGCAGTGATTCCAATTCCCCCGCATAAAATGAGTCAATCAATTTTAGAGCATCTTCTTCCGCTTTGTCGATGACCAAGCGAATTTCCTCTTTCGTCTCTTTGCTCAGATCCATGTCTCCCACGCCGATGGAAAATCCCCGGCGAGCAAGGACCGTAATGCCCAGCTTGGAAATTTTACCAAGTACATCCGCAGTAAAAGATGGGCCATACTTCTCAAAGATATTACGCAGCATCAGACCGCTTTCTTGCCCAAGGTTGGCTTTGTCCATAAACCCCGCTTTCAGCTGCCCATTGACGATGCGCACTTCATTCCCCCCTTTATCCTTGCCGACAAAATTGAAATCGGCAGGGAGGAGGACGGAAAAGACTTCTTTCCCATCGATCTTTTCTTTGTGCGGAAGACGCGAAAGGTCATCGGCTCCGCACGTGAAGAGCAAGTCAGCCGCTTCCGGAAACGATAAGATCAATTCTTTGGTCAGGAGATAGTTGCCCGTGATCGCATCATGGATACAACCAACAACACTCAGTCCGTAGCGCGGGCTGATGATCTGTGTTTCGACCAGCATCAGGATTTTTGCCTCAGCCCGTGCTTCTTCTGTCTGCGGGATGTGCAGATTCATCTCATCGCCGTCAAAATCAGCGTTGTAGGGGTTGCAGACGGCAGGATTAAGCCGGAATGTTTTTCCGGGAAGTACTTTGATCTTGTGGCACATCATGCTCATCCGGTGCAGGGAAGGCTGCCGGTTGAATAGAGCAATATCTCCATCGATCAGATGACGCTCGATAATATATCCCACTTCCAATTCCAGAAGAATTTCCTCTTTGGTTTCTGAAGTGATCGTCTTCCGCTTTCCATCGGGCTTGAGGATATAATTCGCCCCCGGATATATCTTTGAGCCATTCTCGACAAACGCGCGCAGAAATTCTTTATTCCACTCCGTGATCCGTTCCGGAATCGTCAACGTCATGGCCATGCTCTGCGGAACGCCAACTTCATTTAATTCGATCAGTGGATCCGGGCTGATGACCGTCCTCGCCGAGAAATCCGTACGCTTTCCGGCAAGATTATGGCGGATGCGCCCTTCCTTGCTGCCGATTCTGTTTGCCAATGTCTTGAGAACCTGACCACCGCGATGGCGGGCGGGAGGAAGCTGCGGGATGCTATTATCAAAATACGTTGCCACATGATACTGAAGGAGGTCCCAGAGATCTTCGATAATCACTTCCGGCGCCCCAGCGTTGATATTTTCAAAGAGACGTTGGTTGATCCGAACAATATCTCCTAACTTGTGGGTCAGATCATCTTCACTTCGCTCACCAGATTCCAGCGTAATGCTCGGCCGCATAGTCACAGGGGGGATGGAAAGGACAGTCAAGACAAGCCATTCCGGCCGGAATCCTTCCATGAAACCAAAAACAAACAGATCTTCCGCGGGAATCTTCTCCAGACGGGCGCGGAGTTCGATTGAGCTTAATCTTGTTTCACCTTCGTAGAAATTATAAGGTTTTTCAATCTTGATCTTTTCCTGTTTTGCATCGCAATGCGGGCATTTGTCTTTTACTTTATAGCGAGCGACGATCCCTTTGATCTGCTGGCGGCGGGCTTCAAACCCTTCTTCTTCCCCGACTTGAGAGAGCAGGGCGAGATAGCGTTTGATATTGACGTCGGGGATGAGAATCCGGCAACAGGCACGGCAGGTTGATTTTAAGAGATCTAAAATCTGCCGGACAAATTTGACATGGATGACCGGCCGGGCAAGCTCAATGTAGCCAAAGTGACCAAGCGTGTCTTTCAATTTCAGGCCGTCCGTCTTACAGACGAGACCCGGATCAATAACGCCCAACCGCGTATCCATCAAACCGCCATCGACGGGATAGCCTTCTTTATCGTAAAGCTCAGGGGTGACAATTTTTGCTGCCGACATATTCCTGATCGTCGCTGGCGGCAAAATCCCAAAGTGGATTGCTTTGATTTTTTTGGAAACGATTGGCGTTTTCATGGTTTATCTCCGTGATTAGTTCACGATATTGGTGTTTATGATAATGTTGTTTACTTGTTGGTTGCGTGTTTAGTATTTATTTTCCAATTCCAGTTGAGGGTAGATACCCAGTGACAATAACTCATCCATCAGCAGCTTAAAGGCATAACTCATCTCTACGTAGGACAACTGTGAGTCTTCTCCGAAGACCGGGGAGATCAACTTATTGGAACGGGCATCAAAGTAGCCCAGCAAACCAGATTTCACACAAACGGGAACCGTAACCCGGTCAGAATCAAACCGCTCTTTTAAGAGCAGCGAAGCACCATGGGCGATCAAAGTATCTTTCTCCATCTCTCCCAGACGTAATCCGCCCTCTTTTGCTTTCCCTTCCGTAGGCTGCCGGGTAAGCAGCTGGATCGGACCACGCGCCCGAGATTGCATCTTGTTTCCGACCATGTGGCGCAGGCGGAGATAGTACATATTACCAACGTAGATGCGCGCAAGCATCTGCTTGCCTGTTCTTCCGTCGTAAAATACTTCCGTACCATCGTCACGAAAACCTAACCCCTGCAATTCCTGACGCAATGATTCTTCGGTTTCAGCCTCAAATAAAGTACCATCGACAAAACGACCGTTAAGCGCTCCCACTTTTCCTCCGACAATCTCGATCAGATGAGAGATGGTCATCCGCGAAGAGATACCATGCGGGGTAAAGATCAGATCGGGAACGATTCCTGAAACGGAAAACGGCACATCCTGCGGCGGAACTAATATTCCCGTGACTCCTTTCTGACCATGCCGGGAAGTGAATTTGTCTCCGATCTCTGGGATGCGTTCTTCACGCAGGCGCACCTGGACCAGCCGGTTTCCCTCTTCATTTTCGGTAATGATCACGAGATCAGCAACGCCGTGCTCACCATGTTTCAAAATAACGGAACTTTCCCGGCGGGTGGCTGCTGAAAGATTATATTCATCTAATCCACTGAGGAAGCGCGGAGGACTTGTCCGACCGATGATCACATCCCCTTCCTGTACTTTTGCTTCAGGAGAGACGATCCCATCGCCTTCCAGATGGCGGTAATCGTGCTCCGTTCGGTAGCCTTTGACATCTTTATCCGGAACACTGATCTCATCAACGAGACCGCCGGAATAACGCAGCTCTTCAATTCCCATCGGGCGAAGATAGGTACTGCGGGCCAGACCGCGCTCTACGGAACCTTTATTGAGGATAACACCATCCTCCATGTTATAACCATCGTAACACATCACGGCGACAACCATATTTTGACCCGACGGATGTTCAGCATAATCAACCACATCATGGATCTTGGTCTTCACCAGGGGCAATTGTGGATAATGAAGAATATTCGCATCCATATCCATACGGATGTGATAATTAGAAGCATAAAATCCTAATGCTTGCTTCTGGTTCTTACTTCCGATGATGATTCTGGAAGACGGAGCATAATTAGCGAAAGGAACAAGAGCGGTGGTAATCCCGGAGATCACGCCGGAACTGATTTCCGCGTGCGTATGTTCTAGTGTAAGATCTGCTTCATCGTAGGCAATAAGCGCATTTTCCTCTTCGGCCGCATCTAAATATTCGATCACTCCTTGCCGAATAAGGTCGTGCCAGCTTAATTCACCCTGAGCAAGCTGCTGCAGCTGCTTTTCCGTCAGTAGTGATTTGCCGTCGCGGACAACGATCAAAGGGCGGCGGGCGCGGCCTTCATCAGTGAACAGATGGACTTCTTTCGCTCGATCGTCGGCAAAGATATTAACATCCTCGGAAAGAGAGCCCTTGCGGCGCAGATCTTTAACATCTTCAACGAAAGCCTGTATATTTTCCACTACTCCGAGATAACGTGAATTAAGATAGACGTCTGCCATTTTAAAGTGCTTCTTTCAAGCCGACCCCCTTCAATTTATCAATAACATCTGCGTCTTCCACACGCTGGGACAAAGAACAGAGCATCGCTAAGTTCTTACGCAGCCCAATGTTTGTCCCTTCGGGAGTTTCGATCGGGCACAATCTTCCGAGGTGGGTGCAATGAAGCGCACGGGCTTCAAAGTTCTCCTGAGAGTTAGAGAGAGGACTGGCCACGCGCTGCAGATGCGAAATCATATCAAGGAAATTCGTTCTGCTCATGCGCTGAGAAACACCTTGTCTTCCACCGACCCATTCACCCGTCGCCATAGATGAGTACAGGCGGGAAGTCAGAAGCTTGTCACGGATGATCACGCGGATAGAAGGCAATTTGCCCCGCTTGATGATCCTTTGGAAGTTATAGAGGATGTCCCCAACGAGGACTTTAAAATTGACCCGGAAAAGATCGAGCAAAAGATCACCGCTCATCCGCACGCGCTTATTCATGTAATGGTCCTTGTCATCCGGCTCACGCACACCGCGCTGGACATCGATATATTTCTTGAGCATCTTTGCGATATTGCGCCCTTTCACCAGACGATCCTGCGTCTCCAGACCGATGTTCGGGAGCAGATATTTGTCCAGGATCTCTTTCGTCCGTTCCACGCGAATCTCTTTTGCCTGGCCGACACCAACCCGCTTGGCGATAAAATCGATGGCATCATCCTGCGTCTTGAGGTCCACGAATTCGTAGAGGTTCAAGAGCAGTTCTTCGTAAGTTTCATCAAGAGAAACTGCTTTCATGATCTCTTCATCTTTAACCAAGCCCAACGCTTTGAGGACAACAACTAACGGCATCTGTTTGACCCGCGTGAAAGTGAGATAATAGAGGCCATCTTTCTTGCGCTCAAAAGTATGGGGAATCTTATACGATCCCCGCGCAGCAAAGAACCGGCCGGAACAAGAACCATCGGAACTTCGATCAACCATGAAATTATTCGCGGCCAAATCCTCGATATTGACAATCACGCGTTCTGTTCCGTTGATGATGAAGTAGCCGCCGGGATCACTCGAATCTTCGCCATGCTTGATCAATTCTTCTTTATTGATCTTACTGAGATGACAGAATTTACTTTTTAACATGATCGGCATCTTTCCGATTTCAGCGACAAAATTCTCTCGTTGAACATCGTTGATGTAGGTGCTGACTTCTAAGAAGATCGGGGCGTGGTAGGAAATCTTCCGCAGACGAGCCTCGACGGGATAGATCGGCCGCTTACTTCCGTCAGCCTCCGTTATTTCCGGCTTGCCTACGGTGATTCGGCCAAAGCGAATTTTAAATTTTTCAATATTGTGAGGAATGATCGTTGGCTCTGCCTCTTTATTTTCTTCAATGACTTCTTGCAGCCCTTTTTCGATAAAATGATTAAACGACTGAATGTTGCTCTCGACAAATTTCTTTTCTTCAAAGTATTTTCGGATCAGGATTGATCGATCTTGTTTTTGGTTATCCATCGATGACCACCCGATAGTAATATGCCGTTCCTGCCGTCGGACTCTTACGCTCTACTTTGATGACATCTCCGGCTTGCGGCTTTAAATGAATGATTGCCGGATCCGTCTTGGTAATCCGTGGAAGTCGTTTCGAAGCAAGGCCATGTTCCTGCAACAGTTTTTCCTTGTCAGAACTCGTTAATTTTGTATGGTGCGGTACCAAAGAGTGGGAGGTTACGTCGAATGCCATCGTGTTTGTTTGGTTTTTGATTAAAGGGTGAGCGGGCCGGACGAGACATTCACCGTTATGCAGGCTCTGCATAGACGAGTTTGAACTCGCGACCGCTTGATATCTTCCAGAGGACTTTGCCCTCTGCCGTTTTGACTTTTTGCTTAAAAGTCAAGCGCTCTACCAAGCTGAGCTACCGGCCCGCAAACGCCCTGGCCGGGAAAGTCATCGGGATTCAGTCTTCGAGCACACTGCTCAGCGTTCCGGATTCCGATTTTGAACCCGGGTCGAAGCCTTTATGTGGTGATCTCACACCTCGACAGGGCTTCATGCTAGGCCGCTACACTACCAGGGCACTTTTTCAGACAGCACTCTTTCTGATGATCACGACGATTATAAAAGAAATTGCGCTGCCATTTTTCTCATAGAAAAGCAATTTGTTTATAAAGCTTGCGGTTTGGACGAGGGTAATGTCTGCGAAACTAACTCTTCTCCTCTTTTTTCCAACGTTTTCGTAGAGATACTGCTGGAAGAAAAGCGAACTATAAATAGTTTGTCAAAATAGGCAGGGGGCCGGTCGGCCTGCCTCGTCTCGCTCAAAAAAGGGTTTCAACTTCTCTCCCAAAATATTCCCAAGGATAAGCGAGACTCTGAATTTCTTGCTCAAAGCCAACGCTCGGCAGGCCATCTTGACCAAGCCCACACAGACTTAGCTGAATACCTACGAAACAACAGCACAATCTAGGAAGAAAGATCAGGAAAATGAGTCCCCCCTCCCAGAATTTCTGAGATCCACAATTCATTCTATGACATCTGTTCGAACCGGGGATCCCTCGGTGACTATGGCTGATTGTTTTTCATCTGCCGTCATCAAGACGCCCATCAAACAACTGCTACAGCCGAGTGTTCTAGCCACTAAACTAAGGGGGGATTAGTGTGGGAAAAAGGGAATTATTTTATAAAGGTTTGTATGGGTGGTATTTGTTTAGCTTCTCCGGCAGGCCGTGCATCCGAGCGGAAATATGCAAAGATATTTTCTGCTTTTCGCTGTGAAACAAAAGATTTCCGCACCAAGCACCAAGCTAGGAATAAAGCATCTTCGGATGCACCTCTTGGCCTTGCCGCCAGCTAAACAAATACTATGGGTAAAAACAAAAAGATTATAAAGAGAAAAATATTCTTTCTGTCATAACAGCTTTGGTTTTCAGTTAAACCAAAAACAAAAAAGAGGTGAAAAAGAATGGCGAAAGCATTGAGAATAGCAGGCGTAAATAAAGCAAACCTTGTTGGCAGCTGGGCTTTTCTGGGAGGTCTGGTTCTGGCAGTATTGTTAGGGCTGGGATTTACGGGAGCGTACCAAGCCACCATGCTCTGGGTCGTATTCCTTCTCGGTCTGGTCGTTGGTTTGCTTAATATTGCCACGGACGAAGTCTCTCCTTTCCTGACGAGCGGGACGGTACTAGTACTGGTATCATTCCTCGGCGTTGAGGTAGGCGTGTTTGACGAAGTCGCACCAGTTATCGGCAATGTATTGCGTGGTGTCTTGACGTTGTTTGTCCCAGCGACAATCATCGTTGCTTTGCGGGCAGTATTCGTTCTAGCACGACGATAGGTGCTTTTTTTTTATTTTTTTTTATTTTCAATTTCGGCTCTGGAGAAAAAGTCCTCCTGGCCATTGACCGTGGCGAAAACAGGATGTGTTGATGGTTGCGTACAAGCTATTCTCGTCGCTGGTTTTCGCACCTGTTCCTGGAAATCGCTTCTCACGGTCAATCTTGAGGCCAAGCGGACGACTTTTTCTACCAAGCGAATACTTCCAAAAAATTAATAAAGAAGAAGCGAGGCTCTCTCAAATTGTGCGGTAGTCGTATAGTGGTTAGTATGCGGCCTTGCCAAAAGCAAGGGACTAACAAATGGCCTTGAACGTAAAGAGGCTGTGACCGGGGTTCGAAAGAAAAAGTTTGCGCAGTGAAATCCAATTGGTTCGCGTCCACGTGATGTGGTAAAACTTGTCTCGAAAGTCCCCGCTACCGCATTCATGGGTAGCAGGTAACGAGGTCTTCTTATCCGCTACCCACCTTTTCTGTAAGGCTCTGTCAAAAATCTCAAAAAAGTCAGCCTGGCCGTTGCCTTCGCGCTTCTCCAGTTGCGGAGATTACAGCCAAGAAGCACCAATATAGCAAATGTGTTAAGTAATCGAATATTTGAATCACACATTTGCTATTAGTAATTGTGAAAAAAAGTACGAAAATATCTCACAATCAGGCGGCTGACTTTTTTGACAGAGCTTTTCTGTAAAGAAGATTAATAACCTCTTGCCAGATCGGAAAGATGTGGATCTCGAAGACAGAACAAAGGCTGAAGCCTTGATTGGAAGAGGTATTAAACTCTATAGCAATTACGTAGACATTCTTCTCGATCATGATAATATTGTATTTGTGCAGCAAGGAGAACAACTGCGTGCTGACTTCCCCCGCGCTTTGTTTGAATTGGCTTTTTTTTCCGGCCGAAAAGAATGGCTGGAAGCAGCCGTGGAGATCAGGCCCCACATTGCGCCAGAGCGGGAGACAACACTGCATCTCCTCACAGAAATCGACCAGACCAGTTTTGCAATGGTTGAGATCAGCTACCAAAAACCGCCAGATGAAATTGCCTGGCAGCGATGGCGGATGAATACTTTGGCCTCCCAAGAATATGCCCATCCTTATTTTCCAAACTATGTTTCATCCCTCTTAGTGTCCGCCGCGGCGGGGGAAGGGAAGATCCATTCCAATAACTATCTGGAGATCGGAGAAGAGGCTAATTATCGAGATAAAAGCTCAGAAATACAATTTCCATTTTGGATAAACCGGCGGAAGGGGCTGGGCAATTCAGCGGACCACCGTTTTGAATATGACATTCAGTTTTCTAAAGGGAAGTTTGAAAAATAGTAATTTTGGCAGATTGATTTTGACTATAATCGGATTATTCAAACTTCTCCAAACCATTACCAGAAGAAATACTCCGCCGCTCCCGGCATTGAAAATCTTTATGCCGAAAGACAGAAATCTCCTTCACAACAGGGCTTGATGTACTGGCAGCGCGGGCAGATGTATTTTTGTTTGATGAGATCCATCTCGTGCTGGCAGATTTCACAGGGAAAGGACATGGTCGGGGGAGGAAAAAAGAATTAATAAAGTTATCGAAAATAAAAAAAAGATTTAAAAAGAAAGGCCTTTCTGATATAAACATGGAAAAAATGTCGATATATGCTGTTGCTGCATTTATTGCCATAAGCGGAACAGTTGCCTTAGGAGGTCGTGCTTGTAATTCTCATTATAACAATCGCACGGAAACAGAACAGGGTTACGAATTAATCTCTTATACAACCGGCTGGTTAGACGGCCACACTGAATGTGTTTTTTATGATGATAGAACATTAGATGTCAGGGTACAAAGTCCATTTTCAGATGGTGTAACTTTCATTCAAGATCTTGATGGAGACGGACAAGCAGATCGTATCCGCAAACAAGGAAGCAAAGCCAAAAGTCATGCTTTAGATTCTCTATTAATCAGAGGATACGGCCAAGAATCAAATCCCACAGAATTTGAAGAAGCGGATAGAGCAATAAAAGAATGTCTCGCTAAAAGATAAAATCAAACATTCTTAGCCTCTCTCAACAATCGCTTTAATCCTTCTCACGCCAGCCGCACAGGCTTCTTCTTTGGTAATCGTAAACTTACCGATCTCTTTCGTATTCGTCACATGCGGGCCGCCGCAGAACTCTTTGGAATAATCACCGACGAAGTACACCGAAACACGATCGGGATACTTAACGCCAAATTCCATCTCTGCGCCCAATAGTTTTGCTTCCTGAATGCTCATCTCTTCCCGACGCACCGACAGCCCCACGCGAATCACGCGATTGACTTCGTCTTCCACTTTTTTTACTTCTTCCAGAGTCAATTTCCGATCAAAACTAAAATCAAAGCGCAAGCGTTCCGCGGTGATATTACTGCCGCGCTGATGGATATCTTGAGAAATCACTCTGCGCAGCGCCTCATTCAATAAATGTGTTGCGGTATGTAAACGTGTCGTCTGGGGAGAATGTTCGCTCAGGCCGCCTTTAAACAGGCCTACAGATGCCGTCCGAGATAATTCTTGATGTTTTTCAAATTCCTGCTTGAATTCGGCTTCATCAATCGTAATTCCCTGTTCCATTGCCAGCTCCTGCGTCATTTCCAAAGGAAATCCATAACTTTGAAAGAGAAGAAACGCATCTTTTCCTGAAATAAGGCCTGTTTGCGCAGCCATCTTATTGAATTCTTTCAGCCCCATTTCCAGGGTTCTGTTGAATCTCTCTTCTTCTTTTTCCAGCTCAGATACGATGCGGTTTTTGTTCTTCTTCAATTCAGTATAATAATTGCCATAATCCGCAATGATTATTTCAGCAATTCTAGACGTAAAATTAACATTGATACCAATCAATTTTCCATAACGAATCGCCCGACGAATTAATCTGCGCAAAATATAACCCCGATCAACATTGGAAGGTGTCAGTGCAAAATCATCACCCAAGACAAACGCTGCTGCTCTAAGATGGTCAACGACAATGCGCATCTCGCGAGTCTTTTTTTGATAGGGTAAACCACTTAATTCTTCCAATCTGGAGATACTCCGAGAAAATAATTCTGTCTCGTAGGCACTTTTCTTGCCAGAAAGGACCGCCAAAGCTCTCTCAAAGCCCATGCCTGTGTCCACATTCTTTTGGGTAAGAGCTTTAAATCCAAAAAGATTTTTCTCGATGAATTCTTTAATTTGTGTAGGACTTTGATATACTTCAGAAATGATCCCTAGTTTCTTCGCAGTGTCTACGTTCTCTTTTTTGTGATCAAAATAGAGGACTTCATCGGCAGTAAGATGATATTTTTTAAAAAGAGTACCAAAGAACAGTGGGTTATCTTTATTCACTTTTTTTTCTTCCATTGAAAAAGCTTCAAAGCCGTGCTGCTCAAGAAGTTTCTGTCCTCTCTCTCTAAAACCATTAACGACTAATATTTTCTGAGCGTTAAAAGAATTTAAAACAGTTAATATTTCAGAATTGACATTAAACTCAGAATCATAAATAGTGAACATACCATCGACAAGAAGCACCCTTTTCAGTTTATGATAAGTCATAAATACATCATTCCAGATTTCTACCCAACGATTATCTTCTGGATCAAATTTTTTTGGCGCGGCGCCGCCGCCTGTCCAATAAAACATTTCTGAACTCGGACCGCAAGGCCCGGTTTCTCCCGCAGACCAGAAATTATCCTCGCCCAGAAAAGCAATCCGTTCAGGAAGGACGCCTAATTCCTGCCAAAACTCGGCTGCTTCCGTATCGCGTTGAACTTGTGCATCACCTTTGTACACCGTAAAAGCTAATTTTGTCAAAGGAATATGCAGCCATTTTTTCCCAGTAAGGAATTCAAAACTCCAGGCAATCGCTTCTTTCTTGGAATAATCACCCAAAGACCAATTTCCCAGCATTTGAAAAAAAGTGTGATGGGTGTTATCTCCGATATTTTCAAAATCGACTGTGCGCAGGCACTTCTGGATATTTACCAGCCGTTTCCCGGCAGGATGCTTTCCGCCCAAGAGATAAGGGACGAGAGGCTGCATCCCTGCCGTATTAAATAAGACAGAAGCGTCATTTGTCGGGATGAGGGAAGCAGAGGGAATGAGAGTATGCTCTTTACTCTGAAAGAAGGCAAAATAGAGATCCCGCAGTTGTTTTGGCTTCATGAACGAGATGAGTAAGAATGAAGTTTTTAATGTTTTTGGTTATGTTCTCATCGGATTACTTCTCTCCGGATTACTTCTCCCCGCAGATCAAATGTTGTCGTTTTGATGATCTTAACATCAAGCCTGTCTCCTAATTTGAAATTGCCGTCTACGAGCACGGGCTTGTAGGCAAAGTTGCGGCCGATCCACTGGTTTTCCTGAGTCCCTTTCTCGTCGATGATGATCTTGCCTTCCCAGCCCTGCCAGCGTTCATTCTGCATTTGAGATATGTTCTGGAAAATTGCCGTCAGTGTTTTAGAGCGATGGTTGACAATCTCGCCGGGAAGCGGCTCCAATTTCGCGGCTTTTGTTCCCGGACGCGGCCAGAAACGGGAAATATTGATGCAGGCGGGCGTCGTTTTTCGCATCACCTCGATCGTGGCCTGATATTCTTCATCAGTTTCCGTAGGATAGCCAACGATAATATCGGTCATGATCGTGATTTCGGGGATTTCCGCCCGGAATTCCTGCACTGCTGAGACAAAATCTTCGACGGCATAGCGGCGTTTCATTTCTTTTAAGGTCTCATCATGGCCAGCCTGCAGTGGCAGGTGGAGGAACTTGAAGATCTTGGGATGTTGATAGATCTCAAGCAGGCCTTGCTTGATCTTGGGCAGGTGATCAGGATTGCCCATACCAATGCGAATCATGTACTCTCCCGAGACGGTGACCAATTCTTTTAACAACGCCACAAGATCTGTCCCCAGATCAAAACCGTAACAGAAAGTGTCCTGCGAAGTCAGCCAGATCTCGCGTACGCCATCATTCAAAGCATGCTCGACTTCGCGTTTAATGTCGGCAATTGGATAAGATTGAAGCGTAAAGCGTGCGGACTTTGTCTTGCAGAATGTGCATGCGCCCAAACAGCCAAGACTGATCGGAATGACACCGACAACAGGATTCCGTCTGACTCGCGGCAGATTCAAAGGCGGCATCTCTCCCGTCTCCAGCAGACGGACAACATTATTATTCAACGCTTCCTCCACCACTTCCACAATCTTATGGATCTGCCGCGTTCCCAGAAGGCAATAGTCTTTTAATTTTGGATTTAAAGGGTCAGCCTGAGGGATACAGCCGGCAATGACGATTGTCTTGTAAGGGTGTTGTGTTTTTATCTTTTCCAGATTGGTAAAGAAAGCCGATTCACTCGGTGACTTTACCGTGCAGGTATTGAAGATGATGATGTCTGCAGTTTCCACATCCTGGATCAGATCAAATTTTGCTTCTTTCAACAACCCAGCCATCTGTTCCGAATCAGAGAAATTATGAGCACAGCCGCTGGTCAGAATGGTAAATGTGGTCATGTTTACTATTGGCAGAAATGATTGTTTAAAAAAGTTGTGGGGAAAAAAAGCTTAGTAGAAAAAGTCATCCGCCTGGCCTGAAGATTGACCGTGAGAAGCGATCGGCAGGAACAGGTGCGAAAACGATAAGATTAAATGGCCTGTTCTGCGACCAGGAACACGGCCTGATTTCGCCACGGTCAATGGCTGGGAGGATTTTTTCTCCAGAGCCCGGAAAAAAAGAAAAAAAATTAGATATTTTTCTCCTCAGCAGGCTCCTCGCTGGACGGACTTTCTTCAGCCGGCGCACTTTCTTCAGCTGCTTCAGCTTCGGCAGTTTCCTCAACAACCGGGCAGGTACATTCTTCGGGTAGAAGACCACACGCAACACATTTTCCTTCTTCTGATACTTCTTGATTACATTTACTACAAGCCACTATATACACCTCATTTTTATTTTATAGTTAAACCATTTGACTAATCTTATAAAAGTATTTCGGTACTCAAAGGATAGTTTAAAATTCTCGCGGAGGGAATTTGGCGCTTGAACCTGAAAATCCAATTGATTTTCTTACGACTGATGGATACGCCAATAAGATTCTCTGTTTAAAACCCCAATCTCTTGACGATCACGTCGGCATTAAACTCTTCAAAGTCGTCATAGGTCTGCCCGACGCCTAAGAACAGGATCGGCTTCTTGATCGTATAGGAAATAGACAAAGGCGCGCCGCCTTTCTCATCGACGTCGGCTTTGGTCAGGATGACACCGTCCATCTCCACTAGTTCGTTGAATTTACGCGCCTGTTCAACACAGTCGTTGCCGGTGATGCTCTCACCGACAAAAATCTTCAGGTCCGGCTTGGTCACCCGGAGGATCTTCCCTAATTCACCCATCAGGTTCGTGTTCGAATGTAATCTGCCGGCAGTATCGATTAAGACAACATCGAGATTATTCTTTTCGGCATATTTGACAGCATCAAAAGCAACAGCAGCAGCATCAGAACCGTAATCATGCTTGATCATCTTCACGTTCAGCTTTTGCGCATGCTCTTCCAATTGCTGGATCGCTGCCGCCCGGAAAGTGTCGCAGGCCGCGAGGACGACGGAGAGCTTCTGCTTCTGAAGATAGTAAGCTAGTTTGGCGATGGAGGTCGTCTTTCCCGCGCCGTTGATCCCAAAAAAAGCGATGACAAAAGGCTTCTTTTCTTTCTCTTTAATGCGCTGAAGCAGATCAACTTTCTCGAGGGAGAGGATGTCTTTCAGTGTTCGTTTTAATGTATCTTCGATCCGGCCCAGCACATCCCGCGGAAGCGGCTTGTTCACTAACTCTCCTGCCAGATCTTTCTTGATCTTGTTGATCACTTCTACTGAGACATTATTTTCCAATAAAACCAGTTCCAATTCCCAGAACAATTCTTCATATTTTTCGGGGGAGATTGTTCTGGTTGTCAGCGTCTGCTTGATCTTGCCGAAAAAACTTTTTTTCTCTATGGCTTCTTCAGAAACAGCCTCTTTCGCCGCAAATTTCTTCTCCTCTTCGGCGGCATGTTTGCTGCGGACAATAATCGGCTCTGTTTTTACTTCTTGTGGTGGTTTCTGTTCCTCTCGTTGATGTTCCTTTTGTTTCTGTTCTTTTTTCCGTTCTTCTTCTGGCGTTTCTTCTTTTTCAGCGGCAACCTCTTCTTTCTTCCGGGAAAATAATCGTCCAAAAAATCCTTTCTTCTCTTCTTTTGCTCTCTCTTTCTCTGCTTCCTTTAACTCTTCATTATCGGCGGTCAGGGGAGCAAGATGCTCTTCTTCTGATTGTTTCTCCAACACTTTTTCCGGCTCTTCTGCTTCTTCCGGTTCTTCCAACTCCTCCGGCTCTTCAGAAACGATAATTTCCGGTTCAGATTTTGCTTTTGATTTAGAACTAACTGGTGATTTTGATTTTTTTTTTGTTGTGGACTTTTCTGCCAGCTCTTTCACTGCTGGCTTATTTTCTGCTGGCTTCTTCTTTTCTGCCGACTTTTTCTCTTTTATTTCCTTCGTCTTTTTAACTTCCCTTTTCTTCTCTTCTCTGGGAATCTCCACTTCGATTGGTTTTACTTCTGCTACTTCTGCTTCTTCTACTGCTTTACTCGAGAAGACGGATAATGCCCCCTTCAGTTTTTCTTTCAGTTTGCCGAACATGATTATTTCACCGGTTTCAATTCTTCGGCTTCCGCAATTTCTTGGTATATTGATGAAAGCTGTTCCTGTATCTGCTGCATGATCGCTTCCATTTCGCCGGTTCTTGCTTTGATCTCCGTCTGCTGCTTTTCCAGTAGCTGCAAGACATCCGCCAGAGAATGCTCAACTGTCGTATCCGAACCAACGTGGACGATCAATTTTTGATTATCTTTTAATTCAGCTTTGAAAAAAATACCATCGGCGATCGGTACGAGAACTTCATGAAGCAGCGGTGTCTCACCGAGCTCGACAACCGCATGCTGGGAGATATCTAATTCACTTTCCTGCTGGTGCAGGAATTCAACATGCTCATTTATCTTTTCCAGTTGTTGCTGTAACATCTGGAATTGCATGTACTTCTCCTGCCAATTGGTTTTATCCATCAATGAATTTGTTTCAGCCATCGGTAAAGAAAGGCCGAACCTACAATTTTTTCAACAGCTGTTCCAAGAACTGCTGATAGAGCAGCTCGCTCTTCAAGAACGGAAGATCGGCCTGATCATCAACGACCTTATTCAAAAAAGGGGAATTGACGATAACCAGTCTTTTCGCATCATTTTTGACATGGGCCAGTTCTTTCAGCAGCAGTGCTTTGAGGACCACTGTTTCTTCTTTTGTTAATGCCATGAAAGAATGGAGATACTGCTCTTTTATAATACTTTTGCTGACATTATAGCTTTCTATTAGTAAATCGCAATGATTTCTAAACTTTTTTAGGGTGATTTGCCATTCTAGCAAATCTCCCAAATGTTCCTATACAACGTAGCCTGAAGTCCAAGCTCTTCCGCTAAGCCTTCGATGTCTTTCTCAGGCATCTTTTCCGAAGCATAAATATTAATCGAACGATCCATTCTTGTTACGGGATGGTCAAAATCCTGATGCCAGGGGAAAAGAACCGCCACGCGAGCACCACGACGATTGAAATACAGCCGTCCGAACCACGTGTAGTCATCTTCTGTCGTTCCATGTATTGCGTGGGAAACATAACCGTTGACACCTTTCCCGATCTGTTCAAGATCGTGATTACATAAAGAAAGACGATTAATCACTTCATTCAGATGCTGAACAACATCTAACCCGTACTGGTGGGTAAATCCTTCAAGTTTTACTATTGTCATTTCGTAGGTCATGTGTAATTCCTCCAGACAAGAAATCCCTCCTGAGAATTCCTGTGTTTATTTCTCATAAAATTCCAATTCCTGCGTTTTTTCATCGACAAATGCATACGCTTCTGGATGCTCCTGTAAAAATTTGGTCTTGACATGCTCGGGCATGTTGTCAATCGTCCCTTTGCCGCTTAAGCCGACCTGTGGTGTTTTTTTGCAATAGTCATCAGTAGTAAACTCTTGTCCGGAATTGACTAACTGGTCATATTTTGGAAAATCAATCCACGTCTGCCAGACTCCATCTTTCTTGTATTTTTTCTTCGCAAACATCACGACACGCGAAGGAATATGTTCAGAAACAATCTCGTATTCCGGCAGATACTTGACCAGCGCTTTGGAAAAGACAACGATTTCTTCATGCAAAGGCATATTTCCTTTGGTCAGGCGCTGTGTCGAGGGACCGACGTGCATGTACGCCTTGACTTCGATGAAATCCGGACTGCCTTTCTGGATCATCTCAGCATATTGCTGGTGTGAGGTATCGTTGATCTTTTTGATGATCGTCAGGCGAATGCATGTCCGCTGTTTTTTCTGCGCCAAATATTCCAGGCTCTGATTTAATCTCTCCCAATAATCGGGGAAGAGTGGGACATCGACTTCTTTCAATAATTCTTTTTCCGGCGCATCCAGACTGATGTATAATTGCGTGACAGGCTGAAGATCTCTGATCTGTTCAGGATACTGGGCATTGGTCACAAGAAATGTAGAGACGCCGTTCTGATTAAATAAGTCCAGCAATTCATTGATCCGCGGATAGATGATCGGCTCGCCAGTAAGAGAAAGGGCGACGTGCTTCACTTCTTTGGATCTGGCAAACGCCGCTTTGTTGGCTTTGGCCGAACCGCCGAAGCCGACGAGTAGTCCATGATGCGCTTTCACGCTTTCATCAAAGATCATCTGCGGATCATCAACAGCCCATTTCCATTCTTTGGACACTGGCGCTTTATATCCCCGCCAGCAGAACGTACAGCGGTTGGCGCAGCTGATTGACGTGGTCATCTGCATACACTGATTGCTCATGATCCCGTAGAACTTGAGCTTGTAGCACCCGCCTTCCCCGTTGATCATGTTTTTCGTCCAGCCGCAGGTCTTGACGGCAGAATGTTTCCCGACGATACGGTATTGCTGTTTTTCCAGTTCAGCTTTGGCGGCAGGGGTGAGCATGCGCTGTGAAGAAGGGAGTTATTTAAAAATTGTTTGGTGAGTTGTATTTGTTTAGCTTTTCTGGCTGGCCGTGTATCCAAGCGGAAATTTGCAAAGATATTTTCTGCTTCTCGCTGTGAACCAGAAGATTTCCGCACCTAGCTAGGAACAAAGTCTCTTCGGATACACCGCTTGGCCCAGCCGCCAGCTAAACAAATACGGTGGGTTTTCTGAGACAATGAGGAATGAGAGCATTAAGCTTGAGACATATCAAAGCCAAGTGCTACGTTCATCGAACCATGCCGAACATTTTTATCTCTGATTTTTTTCCGCCAGGAATGATTCCAAAAAACATCGTCCAGGTAGCTTTCAGAATCTGCACGATTAATCCCCCCTATACTCCCCAGAACCAGTGACTGGTCGTAGGTGATTATTTGTCTGGAACAGAGAGGAATTGTATTACCGACAAGTTCTCCGGAAAAACCGTAGCCGCAGTTTCTCAGATCAAAGAGGTAACAATCTCTTTCATATCCTATTTCATTTCCAAACGGCCTCGGTTTGACAAGTTCACCACGTTGGAGAGCGGTATTGACATATTCTTTAATGCCACCGTCAGTGAGAAGAGTATGGTCTGCATCCACGCCGCGCGATTCTAACACTTTACCAGTCCAAGTACGACCGCTGGTGTATTCCCGGTAAGGCCGGACGAGGTCGGCAAGCTCTTTGGTACAGTTAAAAAAAGCATTGCTGGTTTGACCAAGAAGATGAAATCGGCGATCAGAAATCCAACCATCCATCGGTCGAGCAAAATCAAAAGCACGATTTAAAATTAATCCACCGACTTTATAAAACGTCCCTTTATGTTCTTTCAAGATTAGCGGGTTGCTATCCCCACAATAAAGAGGAGATTCTCTGGGCATCGGAACTATGATTACACCAAACCGCTCCATGTATTGAAATATTCTCTCGGCCGTATTCTGGGGAGCAGCGGTCTCTTCAGTGGGAGTTGGATCGTGTTTCTTCATTGTATCAGTTTTTGATTGTTTACTCGTCTTTCGTCTTCTGATGATCTAAAAAATATTCACGAACGAGAGTATCGACGCTAACGCGTCGAAAGGGGTCACCGCTGTCACTGTTTACGGTTAATTGATCATGCCTCGTTTTGACAACATATACCCCACAAGGAGGAAGACCATTTTGTACTTGTGCTTTCGATGTTTCAATGTAAAGCTCATGTCCAACCGGCAAATCTAATAATACATCATCGTAGACTAGGGCATTATAACAATCAGCATATAACCAAGTTTCAGTTTTTAATCTATCTGTCATTTTGAGTCTCCGTCGTTAAACTTTGTTATCACTTCAGAATAGTGTTTTATTTATAAATCTTTTGGTAGAAGTGACCTTGAACCGTCATTTCTGAAAAGGAAACAATCCATTCTTGTTCCCAACCCCCTCATCCCGGAACGATCATTGGAAGAGCTGTCTTTCCATCATAGACACCGATTCGGCAGCCATTATTTTGGGGATCATGGGTAAACGTCAGCGGCAAGAGCAGGACTTCGTTCTCACCTACAAAACGATGGTAGTGTGCGGCAATCCCCTCCGTTCCGGGTAGCCTCGTCTCAACGGCGACATACGAGCGTAAACGAAGAGAAGAGAGACACTGAAAAAGTCTTTCTCGCAGGTAGGCAGCAGCACTACCGCCCAATACTGGACTCCAGCGACATTCAGAGAGTTCTTGGTCTACTTTTTTCGGATCAAAAACATGGAGTGTTTCCCAAACTCTTTCCCGAAGCAGACGCGCCGGTAATTCTCGTACACGAGGAGCATCGATTAGATTTGCCTGTGGGCCAGTAAAAACATGTTCGTTATCCGTGGGAGAAAGATCAACCGCATCTTTTCCCGAAAGAAGAGCAACATTCAGCCAAACGGGAAGCTCGGGATGAGTATAACCACGCAGATGATAGACGGCAAAATCTCCGGTCGCATACGTTTTTCCTTGCATCGCCTCTTCCATCTGTGGAGACCGGACGAGATCCGTGACAAGATCTTCGATAGATAAAATGCCAGCATGCTCCCGGGCGAGATCTAAAAGATTCTGTCCGGGTTGGATTAAGATCTCTTTATGTTTCATGATAGGATACAAAAAGAGAAATCTTTTATAAGCTTTGTGGTTTTTAACCCCTGCCAAGGAAGAACAAATTTGGTGTTTTTTTCCTACTTTCCAAAGCGTTTAATTATGTCGCGCAGATCGATTTTGTTCTCCCGGATCAAAGTCAATGAATTATACGGGCAGAGGAATATGCCGCCAGGCGGAGGGATATACTTTTCTCTATTTCCAAAGAGGACGCTAACCGGTAGTTCGGCAGAATCGTCTATCTTCTGAACAATGCCCCGCGTGCCAAGCGGAAGATAGTGTGCATAGGTAAATGTTACTTCTGTCGGTTCAACCAGACTCCCCGGTTCGGCAGCTGCCAACAGTTCAACCTTCCGCGTAATTTTTTTCCGTGAAAGACGATCTTTGGAAAGAAGAAGTGCCAGGCCAGAACCATCATGCTGTCGTTCAACATCATGGGGAATTTCCGGGCATTGTTCCCAAAGGATAGTCAGCGGTGTCTGGTTCTGAAGATCAACATCAGTAATTATTCCCCGCATTCCCGGCCGGAGATATGTTGCATACTTGACAACCGGCCGTGGGCCAGAAAAATCCACAAAATCGCAGCGTTGAAGATATCTGCGCACTGCATCCTCGCCACTGACTGCAAATTCCCTCTGAAGATATGTTTCCCGCAAGAAAGAGCCGAGATCACCGCTGGTAAGTTCGCGCCGCTCGGGCGGGACGTTGTAATCAAAGAGAGGATCGTGTGTAGCCAGATAAGCAAGCAGCCGACGTAAAGTCTGATCAGAGAAATCTGAAGGGAACAAGGGGATTACTTTTCTATTTCCACCAAAGATCAATCTTAACTCCGGTTTTTTGTCATCGCTCATTTTTCAAAATGCGGCACAATCCCAAAAGTTATGCTTTCCTCAACCATAATTTAAGCTTCTCGTTCTTTACCGAGAATTCATGGACATGTTCGTATGCTTTTGTCGGATCAGCTGTAACCAGATCAAACGCTACTGCACCGACTTTCTCTTCCATCTCATTAATCCAGGGCTTCAATGACGATGCTAAACCCACACTCATTTTCAAGACCAATTCGATCTCATCTTTCTTCAGCAGCCCGGCATTTTTCCGCGCATTCTGGATTGCCCGCGTAATCTCCCGAGCATAGCCCTCCGCTTCCAGTTGAGCATTCCGTTCAGTATTGACATATACCGTTCCGCATTTACATTCCACCGCAACATAGGGTGACGGCACGGTCATTTCCACAGCGATCATCTCACGAGTCAGGCGAACTTCCTGTCCTTCAACGGTAAAGACATATACACCTTCCGTCTCAAGATGTCCAAGGATGGTTTCTGGACTATCCATAGTCAAGCGCGTAATGATGCCCGATGACAATTTTCCATACGCCGGACCGATCAGGGCATATTCCGGCTTGATCTTTCGTTGCACGCCTTTCACCGCAGCACTCAGCAGAACGCTTTTTGTATTGATCTGTGATTTAAGGATATCATTCAATGAATGTACTGCGTCAAGGACCTCTTTCTGTACACTTCCCACAACTACTTCTTTTATCGGCCAGCGTAAACTTAACTTTGCTTTTTCCCGGGCCGCAGACGCCCCAGTGATCACCGTCTGCACGATCTCCATCTGTGCTTCTAAAACGGGATTGATCATCTTCACGTCGGCTGCCGGCCAAGCGTAATGGCCGATACTTTCTTCTTTCAGCTTCCATGCTTCTTTCAGATTCAGATATATCGCTTCGGTAATAAATGGTGCGACAACATGAAACATCTTCAGACATTCCAGCAAGACACGGCCTAAGGTATACACACAGGCTTCCCGCTCATCACCCGTGCCGATCGTACTCTTATCCCGCACGATTTGTACATACGTTCTGCTCAAATCCAAAAATAATTTTTCCAATGGCTCGATGATCTCATCGAGGCGATAATTCTCCATTAATTGTGTCACAGACACAATGGTTTCATGCATTCTTGAAAAAATATACTTTTCTTCTGGACCAAGTTCTGGTGGTTTCTTCGCTGTCAATGGATTATAGTTAATCTCATCGGCGAGATGTAAGACTAATTTGTGCAAGTTCCAGAGAATCATCAGGTTGCGCTGTTTAACCACACATTCTTCCCAGCTGAAATTAAAATCCTCACCGGCATTTGTCTGTCCCGTGTAATAGCGTAAGACATCCGCCCCGTATTTATCAATAACCTCATCGGGAGAGATTATATTGCCTAACGATTTTGACATCTTCACACCCTCGACATCCGTTACAAAGCCGTGCATATAGACCGCTTTAAAAGAGGGCTTATCAAATGCCAAAAAAGAAGCGACCATCAAAAGATTATACCAGCCGCGGACCTGATCTTTCCCTTCCAGAATAAAATCGGCGGGAAATAACTTTTCGAAAGTCTTTTTATCCGTCGGATAATCAAGACAATTCCACGAGGCAGTACCGGCATCAATCCAAACATCTAAAATATCCGGCACGCGCCGATAGACTTTGCCGTCTTTGGTAATCGTGATCACATCAATCTCGGGGATGTGCATCCCCTTGACTTTTGAACCAGACAATTTCTCCAGTTCTGCGGCGCTGCCGACAACAATATAATCTCCATCGGCTGCCTGCCAGATTGGGACAGGCGTTCCCCAATAGCGCTGTTTCGTAATTGAATTATCTCGTAAATTGTCTAACCAAGAAGTAAAAGCGTTCTTTCCACTTTGCGGATTCCAGTAGATCCCCTCGTTGGCAGAGAGCATCTTCTCTTTCAAATCCTCTACTTTGAAGAACCATTGTTTCGTCGTCCTGAAGATTACCGGCTGGTGGCTTCGTTCACCATGAGGATAATCGTGGACGTATGATTCTTTCGCCACAAGCGCACCAGCATCTTTAATCGCAGTAATAAATTTTGGATCATCCGTTTTCGCTTTCCACCCATTAAACGGCCCAAAGTCCGCAAACAAGCCTTCTTCATTGACGCAATTAAACGGTGGAAGATGATTGAGATGCCCGACTTCGTAATCCTCCGGCCCGCAGCCCGGGGCGCAATGGACCAATCCTGTTCCGGCAGAGTCATCAACATATTCGCTACTTAACAAAACAGAGAATAATTTTGGATTCTTTTGCAACTCTTTAGGCAGATATTTCTCAACATGCAGGGGATGGACATACTTTTTTCCTTCCAATTCTTTTCCACGATATTCTTTAACGATCGTTACTGTAGCAAATCCCGCTTTAGCCAATACTTTCTCAGCCCATGATTTGGCGACGATCCAATGTTCTGCACCTGCCTTAACTTCAACATATTCCAGTTCCGGATGGACCATGACCGCCAGATTAAGAGGAATTGTCCAAGGTGTTGTTGTCCAGACAATCAGGAATTGGGCGGGATTATCAGCAGATTGCAGCTTGACATAGATGGATGTATCTTTGATAGATTTATATTCAAGTTCATGCTTGGCCACAGCCGTCTGCGTTGCGGCATCCCAATGCATCGTGCGCAAGCCCTGATACAGGCGCTTTTTCTCATGCGCTTTCTTGATCAGCCACCATTCTGCTTCCATAAATTCTTTGGTGATCGGTTGATAAGGATTAGTGAAATCTAATGTACTTCCTACTCGCTGGAAATCCTCATTCATCTTTTCCATCATTTCCAGGCAGAATTTCTTGCATTCCTTTGTAAATTTCCCCACGCCAAACTTCTCAATATCTTCTTTATTCTTCAAGTTCAGTTTGGACATTGTCTTCTGCTCTGTCGGCAGGCCATGCATATCATAGCCCATTCGATCCCAGACATTAAAACCATTCATCCGCTTGTAGCGCAGAACAAGATCTTTCAAAGCCATATTCCAGGCGTGACCTAGATGGATATGGCCCGACGTATACGGTGGCCCTTCCAAGAAATAGAATTTTTGGCCTTGTTGGTTGCGCTTGCGCAGTTTCTCAACGGTCTTATTTTTCTTCCAGAATGCGAGGATTTCCGGTTCCAGTACTTGTGGATTGTATTGTTCGAAGCGCATAACCGAGTGGGAATGGGTGGTTGTTTAAAAAGATTCTGGCGGTGAGGCACAATCCATTTTCTGAGTGATAACTCTGGAGTCTTCGAGAAGCATCGCTCACATCTGGTTTTCGCCAGACCGAACGGCCGGCAGCACTCCTTCTTTAGAATTATCACACATTCACAAAATGTGGGAGTAACCACATTTGTGCACCAGTGAAGTGTCGTCTCTTCACTGAGTGTTTCGGATTGTGCCTGCTGGAAAAAGAGAAAAAAAAGAAAAAATTATTCCTTTTTTGCCCCGGGTGCATAGACAAAAGAACACTCATTTTTGTCAAAAACTCTTCCATCACCACAGGTAAAGTTTGGATAACTTTCGTCTACTCTTGTTATACTTCCCATAGAGGAGAGATAAATATCACCTTCTTGAATAGTGATATAGAGATTACACCCATCTTTGGCCATCGTCCTACTAACGTATTCCGCTTCGAGAACAATATTATCCTTCAAAACACATTTGTCTTTGATCCACTTTCCATCACCATCACACCCACCCAACAATCCCGCCAAGCCGAGCATGGCCGCTCCCGCAACAAGTGTTTTTTTCATGTTATGTAATACCTCACTAATTGATATTACAT
>JAGVZN010000023.1 GCA_018302605.1 Candidatus Woesearchaeota archaeon
AGTGGAAGCGCCACGAAACAATATTCTTTTTGAGTTATGACGGAAGCTTAAAGTTTGGAAGAATGATGAACTTTAAGGTGAGTAATAATTAAGCTTAACACCCTATAAGCAAACTATGCAATATTTCGTGCTTATAGGAGCTGTTATGGCGCAATTTTGATTACCACAAATAGATAAGTAGTTTTCATTACAATGAAACAAATACAAACCAAAAACATCTTAAACATCTATCTATTTCCCTTCCTATGTCCATCCGTTCCAAGAAAGACCTCGAAGTCCTCTTAAGTAAACTAAAGAACTACGAGAACCCTTCTTTTCAATTAGAACAATATCCCACCCCGGCGCATATCGCCGCCGAATGGATCTGGAATATGGCCATGGCCGGCGAAGTTGCCAACAAGACGATCCTTGATGCGGCTTGTGGTCCTGGCATCCTTGGACTCGGCTTACTCCTCCTTGGGGCCAAACACGTCATCTTTGTCGATAAAGACCCCAAAATAATTCGGATATGCCAGCATAATTATAATACGCTCGCGGAGGAATATGAACTAGGCAAAGCGGAGTTTATCGTCAGTGATATCCAATTGGTAGATGTAGATGCCGATATTGTTGTCGAGAACCCGCCGTTTGGCACAAAAAATGAGCATATCGACAAAGTATTTCTCGAAAAGGCCTTTGCCACCGCAAAAATCATCTACAGCATGCATAAATATTCTACCAAAAGATTTGTTGAGGCGGTGGCCAAAGATCACCATTTCAAAATTACCCATCTTTGGCAGTATGCTTTTCCGATCAAAGCAACCTTTGCCTTTCACGAGAAGCCGGTCAAGAAGGTTGATGTTGGGCTGTGGCGGATGGAAAAAAGATGAGGAGTCTGTTTGGCGCCAGGTGTCGTTGCCTGGATTTTACATGTGGGTACTTCAATTCTTCTTAATACCAACAAGAACCATCGCATCGCCTTGTTCTGGAACAAGAGATTCAAACAATTGAGCAATAGATCCATCTGCTTTTGGCGTATCGGCCATCAATTCCCGCCCGTAAATTCCTCGACAGACTTGGTCATCCCCACAACCGGGAGCAAAAGCATTGGCTATGGCCCGCGATTCTTCTCCAACTTCGCCTGTCGCATTGGGATACAACACGAAATCACCCTCTTGGCAGAACCGTGCAAAACCAGCATATACTCGTGGATTTTGTGTACGAGTTAAAACTACATCTACAGGAATCTCTTTGTAGCGAGCATGATTAAATGGAACATAGACTCCCCCTCGATGAAAGGGGTGAACAAAACAGCTGCTGAAGTAATTAACTGGATGACCAACTAACTGTAGGCGATCATTAAACGCGTAGCCTACGACCTCTTTCCCATGCAGCAACAATTGAACTACGTCGCTGTGTACAAAACGCTCCTCTGTTTCTGCTAATGGAACTTCTTTTCCGAAGCAGAGTGCAGTTAATGTATTCAATTCTCGTACCAACGCTGACGATTCTGTATTTTTATCGATCGTTCCAACATCTAAATCCGGAGCGATTCTACATCGACGAAGTATATCAATCATTGTGTTTCACCAGCATGAACAAGTACAGCCATCCTAATATACTTATTTGGAGATTATTTCAGTCTTCACCAAAATATTTATAAAAAATGGGATAATATTCGAATTATGAAAGATATCCGCCTAAGATTGATTGCACTATTAAAAACCGATTTTGCCACGCCACAAGTCGCTCGAATTGCAAAGAGGATAGCAACACCTTCTACGACTATCCATTATAACATCAAGCGTCTGGAAGAAGAAAAAGCAATTCTTACCTACAAAGCGGTCTTTGACTACAAGAAAATCGGTGAAGGTTTCTGCAGCTACGTTCTCGTTAGTCTCTCGCCAGAGGAATACGCTGATCCAGAAAAAATTGCTCGAGATCTCGCCAAACACCCGGAGATTGAAAGTGTTGATATTTGTACTGGAGATTGGGAAATTGTCCTCAAAGTACGAACCAAGGACCAGGATGCGTATTATGATCTCGTCCGCCGTGTTCTCTCCAGAAAGGGCATTAGTAAGACTAAGACGTTAATGTCAATGAAGCAATTGAAGACTGAATTTGTCGATTTGGGATAAAGAGAAAATATTATAAACCTCTTTTGCTTCCTTGCTCATCGGTGACGAGATGAAGATAACTATAGACACACAAGTAGATACGCACGAAGATATCAAGAAGGTTCTGCATATCCTGACGGGCATTCTTGATCCAAAAAGAGACCATTCTGATTTGAACACGACACTGGCAGAGACTGTTGACACGACAAATCTGATGAGCATGTTTGCCGACACATCAGCCGCTCCGCAGAAAGAGATCCCAAACACCGCTCCCGATTTTACCTCTTTTCTGAATCTGACCAGAAACCAAAGAAAAGATGATGAAATTAACCAGCCCAAAGTTGAATTCTTTTAGACGCTTGGATCATACGTATCTATTATCCGTCTATTAGTTCCAATCCTAATTAATTTCCCCGCTATCTTTCCCGACAAGTAGATTGTTTTCCCCGAGTGCTCCTTCGATCAATAATTCATAACGACGATCCCTGGTCTGCATCCAGCGTTTCATCACTTTTTCAAGCTCTCTAGCATGCTGACGTAATTCCGGGACATGCAGATCGCCTACAACAACAGAATACAGATCGAAATGTTCTGCTATCTCTGGAAAAACGGATGGGCTAGCAGGAGATATGCCGCCATAGGCGGCCATGCCCATATTACTATGGAAATGCACTTGGGCTAGACCATTTTTGCGGATATGGTCATAAAAATAGCCTACAAGAAGGAGGCACTGTTCGGCAAGATTCTGTAAAACTGCCTCTTTTTCCGAGCCTTTCTTCTCCAATGAATCAAAATGCTGAAGCGTGACCGGTTTTAGCCCATGAATCTTCTCGCCATGAAACAGATAGTCTTCAAATAATTCAGAACTTGCCGCAAACCGCTTCAAAACCCCGCCAAGGTAGGCTTGGCCATCCTTCGATAAAGGATAGTGATGCCGTTCTACTGATTCATGGATTGTACTCCTCAAAAAGGAATCTAAGCCTGACGAATCTAAATTAGATAAAAACATCCCCTTTGGATATGAAATAAAAGATAAATAGTTTCTGCTTATAGAGTATATACTAATCCTAGAACAGATACAATAAACCGATGCCGATGATCGTCAGTACTAAAGAGAAAGAGAGCACGATCTTGCCAAAATCCCGTCCACCCAACCAATAGGCAATGCTTCCTTTAGCTAAGATGTTGGTCAGTATCCCGATCAGAATGCCGTTCTGGGCGACTTTCTCTGAAATAGTTGTCTTAGCCAACTGCGCCAGCGACAGGACAACCGGATCGATATCGACAAAACCGGAAAAGAAACTGATCAGATAAATTCCCCGCGTGGAAAAATACACATTGGCGAGCTTAGTTAGCATAATAATGACCGCAAAAAAAGCGCCAAATTTTAGCGCCGGCCAAATGGTAAATGGCGAAGCCAGTTTCACTTTTGACTTTACTTTATTTGCTTTCCTCCAGAGGTAATAAGAAAAAACAAGCGTGATCACGACAAGAGCCGCAATCACTGGGAACAATTTCCAGAAGACTGACCGATTGACCGCTAAAAGAAGAACGGCAATCCGGCCGAACATGCCGACATTCGCTAGGATTACCCCTAGTGCCAGAGCACGGAACATCTTTTTTTCTTTCCTGCTCCGCTCTGCGAAACTCAATGTCGTCGCGGTACTACTGGCAATTCCGCCAAGAAATCCAGCTAAGACGATTCCTTTTTCACCAAACCACTTGAGCATGATATAGCCGCTAAAACTGATCCCGGAGATGAAGACGACCATCAGCCAGACGAGGTATGGATTAAAGATAGCATGTGGACCGTACCAGGTATCTGGAAGAAAGGGAAGGATGACAAAAGCGATGACGACAAACTTGAGCGTGTCAGCCAATTCTTTCTTTTCCATCTTGCGGGCAAAATTATGCAGGATTGAGCGGGCATATAAGATGAGGGTCATCGTGATCGTGATGATCGTCGCCAAGAGAACTTGGTCGTGATAAACAAGCACACCGATAAAAAACGTGATAAAGCCAGCGACTTCTGATGTCGCTCCGACATATTTATGGACGCGTTCATTGATCGTGAAGTAGGCAATAAGGATCATCCCGCCAACCAAAAGCATGCCGACGACGAGAAGCCAGGGAGAGATGATATTACCGAGATAAGCCGAAAGTGAGCCAAAGAGAGCGATCAGCGGATATGTTCTAATACCAGCATAGCTTTGGCCTTTGCCGCGATAATGAGCATATTCCCGCTCCAGGCCGATAAGTGCTCCCAGCGCCAAAGCGATCAGGAATTGTTGAATGAGAACAAAGTCAGCCATCACAGTCACCGGGTGAAAGAAGGGAAAAGGATTATATTAATGTTTGTACTTTGAGTACGTATTTAGTTTCGCCTAAATGCGAGCGAGAGAATCTTTTTGTCAGACGAGGCTGGAGCGTTTTTCTTCAGAGAAACAGTTCTTTCACTACAGAGAAGTTTGAATAATTCAATTATTGATTTACAAACTTCTCAAGAGGAGGTGAAATAGTCGTAATTTTAGCTTGAACCAAACGATTTATTTACCAAAATTACTCTTTTTCAAACTCCTCTACCGGAAAAATCACGGGAAAACGCCGAACGAGCGGCAAACTAAATATGTACTACTTTGATGTTTTCTGGGCTTCGGGGATGATGTTGATTTTTAGAGCAATGTTCGGCGTAGCCGAAAAACCCAAAGTAAGCGGGCGGGCGTAGTTGTTGTATCAACTATATTGTACTAAATATCCCCACAGATTTATAAAGATGAGCTTACATACTTTTTTAAGGAGAGAATAAAATGAACAACATGATATATGATTTAATATTGGGATTCAGAAGTAAACCATCAAACTTAACTGAAGTTTTGGAGGATTTAGGGTTTAGAGTAGATCAAACCACGCCTTCAGGTTTAACTAAACTTTTGTCAAAATTAGGATTTGAACTAGATCAAACCACAAGAACAAGATATACTTGGTTTGATAGATCTCATGGTGAAGTAGGACTTCAGATTGATTACATAGACAGATTGGATGGAGATGAACGAGGCTTACTTGAATTAGAACCAAATTTAGTAGCTAAAGCGACTTTTATTGGACGTGATGGAAAAAATGATTATGAGCTAGAAACGCAAAAAAAAGTGATGGAATTTTTAAGAAACAATTATAATGGAGTTATTTACGATCCAAAAGAAAGGACAGAAGTAAAGGAGATTAGACTTGATCCTCTTGGTTGCATACGTTCTAGACCCAAAGCGTATGGTGTATATCATAAATAATAGAGATGAGTATAAAAGTAGTCTGCCCCTATGTTATTAATTCTTATTTTTCGTAGAAAAATACCATATTTTAGCTCGCCCGCTTATTGAAACTAACACCCGCTTTAGAATCCAAACGATCTCTCAAACTGGCGCATCTCCTGCAGTTTTTGAATAAATTTGTCGCCTTTATCAGTGATGATGATATAGGTATTCTTTTTGTCATTTTCCATCTCCCCCACGAATTCTTTTTCTACCAATTGATCAAGATATGTCTTAAGCTGCGCATAGGAAAGATTGGCTTTGTACATCAGATGGGTCGGCTTGATCCGCCCGCCTTTTGCCTGGATGGCTACAAGCATGTCGCCGATGATCTCCATCTTATTTCTTTTTCTTTCCATAGAAACGTACCATTAATACTGTAAGAAGGAGCAGGACATAACCGATGAACTGGATTCCTTCCGCCAAAACATAGACAATCTGGTCAATACTCAGGAGGATTGATGCAACTTGGCTGGCTGCGATAAGGCCGAAGCTCCAGGCAATCAGCTGACCGGCTTTGTCTTTTGTCCTACGGTAATTGATGATGTAATGGCGGACAAGCGGCAGGAGAAACAGCAAAGCCGTGAGATGAAAGATATAATAAGCATGGGAAGCAAAATACATAATGATAATCATGAAATAAATCATAAGGGCATCGAGATATAAAGAATATCTTCGACAGTAGATCCGGAAGAGGAGATAGAATCCAAGCAGGGTAAATAAACGATAGAGCAACGTGCCTACAAGAAACAATGTATCAGAGAAATTGATCCCACCATAGACTAGGGTGAAGACGCCGATAGAAAATGTTCGATATACATGTTCATATAAAGTGAAGTTAGTAATGATCTTGAAAACAAAGGCAAGAGCCAGAAACAAGGTAGCTAACGAGAAATAAATATGTTTTTTTTGCCCTTGGTTAAGCTGGTGATAACGAAAGGTAACGACGGAGATGACCAGCAGCACGACAATACTAAAAATGTCAATGAGAATATCTCCCCCTGAGAACCAGCGCGGGCTGAACAGGATATTAAGCATTTCTTTTTAAAGATAAATTCGCTTTAAAAAACTTATGATGGATTACTCTAGACTTTTTATCTGAAAGGCAATTGCAAAAGTGGCTTATAAGAGAAGTGTTCTTTGATGATTACCGATAAGACGAGGTGGTGCCTATGTTTTATGAAGTGTTTCGAGACGGACAGGAATATGAAAGATATTTGCAGACATTGTCGCCATTGGAGCGGGCGTATCTCTCCTACCTTCGGGAGAAAGAGAGAAGAAGGGAGCATTGGAAAAATGGAGGAAAGATGGGGGTTAAGACCTAAAGAGAAGTTTGAAAATGAATCATTTTGGTAAAGAGGTCATTAGTTTCGTGCAGAAAGACCGAAAGATATAAATGCATCAATAAAATCAAAAGATATAATTTAAGATCCATAAACAAAGGTGTTTAAAATGATGTTTAACAAAATATGGCTGCTCGTCCTGATCATAGGTGCTCTTTTGATCTTTGGCTGTGCTCCCCAAGAAGATATTTTGCCGCAGGTATCCAGCCAGCCAACACCATCTGATTCTGCTGAGAGCGCGGGAGAAGTGCAAAAAAACACCGAAAACTCTCCGAAAACAATCGAAATAACCTCTGCCGGTTTTAATCCAGATACATTAACCATCAAGAATGGAGGAATAGTTATATTTGTCAATACTGATCTACAACAGCATTGGCCGGCATCGGCTATCCATCCGACGCATACACTCTATCCCGGCTCGAGCATCACCAAGTGCAATACTCCGGAAGAAAGTTCAACCTTCGATGCTTGTCGTGGCCTAGAGAAAGGAGAGACCTATTCTTTCGTTTTTAATCAGGCCGGATCCTGGAAGTATCATGATCATCTGAATCCAAACTCTCGAGGTACGATAATCGTTGAATGAACCATATTAGTCATATGATTGGAGTAAAATGGCACTGAAAAAATTCTCCTCAGAAAAGTACAATGAAAAGACATTAACGTCGTTTTTTGTGCGCGTCGGCCTTTCTATTGTGTTTCTCTATGCTGGTACGGCTGCTGTTCTCGATCCTCTCTCTTGGGTGGGCTTTATCCCATCTTGGGTTAGAGCAATTATCCCTCCCGCAATCTTTTTACCTTTACACGCCGTCATGGATATGACCCTCGGATTGTGGCTGCTCAGCGGTTGGAAACGATTTTATGCCGGTCTGGTGGCAAGCCTGGCCCTCCTCTCGATCATTGTCTTTAACCTTGGAGCGCTGGATATTATCTTCCGGGATATTGCTCTTTTCTTCTCGGCAGTTGCCATGATGGCCCTGCATTGGCAAGAGGTGAAGAAAAGATAGCAGCAACTCAATTGCTTGCGCTTTTTATTGTTCTTTGCGTGCTTGGTCTCGCTAATTCCCTCTATCTTGTCCGAAAGCACCAGCAGAAAAAACCATTAATCTGCCCGCTAGAACATGATTGCAGTGTCGTGACCGAGAGTAGATGGTCTCATGTCTTCGGCGTCCGCAATGAAGTATTGGGCACACTTTTCTTCCTCTCCCTCTTGGGTGGAATACTGAGCACTATTTTCGCTCCGGCGCTTCAGCCGACAATCTTCTTTCTGTTGATTATGGGTACCGGTGGAAGTCTTCTGTTTTCCGGCTTCCTCATCTTTGTTCAGATTAAGATCATCAAAGATTATTGTTTTTATTGCCTTCTTTCCGCGCTGATAACTTTGTTTCTGTTCCTAAATAGTCTGCTTTTATAATAGCGGTAATAAGTAATTAATATCATCTCCGCTATTATATTCGAAGGAACAAACAAATTGTATCAATTACTTTGTTCCTTCGTTATAGTTGCTTGAATTGATTTTAAAGGATAGCCCAGAAGAACAAAACTATTTTATATCCATCCCCTTTTCTTTACCATGATGAAATTGATTATCCTCGGCCCGCCGGGCAGCGGCAAGGGAACAGTAGCAGAACGTCTAGAGCAGGATTTTAGTTTCTTCCACATCTCGGCCGGAGAATTGCTGCGCAAAGAAGCAATAACAAACACCCTGCAGGGAAAAAAAATCAAAGCGCTGATTGATGCCGGTCATCTTGTGCCCGATGAATTTATCCATGATTTGATCCAGAAAAAAATCGGAAACAAGCGCAAATATATTCTGGACGGCTTCCCGCGCAGTGTCGAGCAGGCGAGAATGATTGAGGATTTTCAGGTTAATAAAGCACTTTATCTGGCTGTTCCGGAAGATCTTATCGTTGAGCGTTTGTCCGGCCGGCGGGTCTGTGCCCAAGGCCACCATGGCTATCACATCAAATATCTGCCGCCCAAAAAAGCTGGCATCTGTGATATTGATGGTTCAGCACTTATCCAGCGCAAAGATGATCTACCAGCGGTGATTAAAGAGCGTTTTAAAGTTTTTCATGAACAGACAGCGCCAGTTGCTGATTATTATCAAAAGAAAAAAATGCTGATTATTATAGATGGCTCTGGATCCCCCGATGAAGTCTATCGGCTGGTTAGAAAAGTGCTGCAACTGGAGACAACAAACACATTTAAATAGTATCTTCATTTATTTTCCCAAATGATAGATGTCGTCCTGGCTTCCATCCTGACTATAGTCAGTATCTATCTCTTGGTCAAAGGAGCAGATTATCTTGTCCGGGGGGCAGTGGATACAGCCCGCTTGCTGCGTGTTTCTCCCATCCTCGTCGGGTTAACTATCGTTGCTTTCGGTACAGGTGTTCCGGAGTTCGTGGTCAGTATCATTGCCGCCATCCAACAGCGTGGTGATATCGCCATCGGCAATATCATCGGCAGCAATATCACCAACATTGGTCTGATCATTGCGGCTGTTGCGGCTATCAAAAAATTGCGTGTCCGTTCTAAAACGCTGATTTACGAGTTTCCTTTTCTCCTCGTCTCGACTTTTCTCTTTCTTCTGCTGGCTCATGATTTTTATATCTACGGAGAAAACACGACCAGCTTTCAGTATGTTGATGGAATTGTGCTCCTCGTCACCTTTAGCTTCTTTCTGTGGTATATCTATAAATCCATTAAACAGGAACAAAAGCTTGTCCGGAAAGAGTTTACCGAAGCTTTGCAACACAAGAATCCCATCTGGAAAAATGCCTTGCTGATCATCGGCGGAATCATTGTCCTCTATCTGGGAGGAGAACTATTCATGAAATATGCCACTGAATTGGCTGCAATTTTTTCTCTAAGTGACTCTTTCATCGGGCTGACGATTGCAGCTATCGGAACTTCTCTTCCTGAATTGTTCACTTCAATCATCGCCATCAGGCAGAACCATCCGGATCTGGCCGTGGGAAACATCGTCGGCAGCAATATCTTTAATATCTTGTTTACAGTGGGAATTATTAGTCTGATCCGTCCATTGGTAATAAAGCCGTCGCTGATCGTTGTTGATGGCGTGGTCATGCTCTTCTTTACCCTGCTCTTTCTGGTTTTCTCAACGCGAGACAAGACGATCCAGCGCGGGGAAGGGCTTGTTCTCGGCTTATGTTATCTTCTTTATCTGGTGTATCTTTTCTGGAGGATGTGAAAAGTACGTATTCGCCGGAGAGTGCTGCTCGGCCAAGATGTTCGGTCTGAAGTGCTATCCGCCAAAAATGTTGGAGCGAAAACTATCCGCCGATGACAATTCTTCGAGAAGCATCGTTCCCATCTGGTTTTCGCCAGACCGAACGGCCGGCAGCACTCTCTTTTTAGAACTATCACTCATTTTTAGGATTGTGCCAATGAAGAGGCTCTGTAGAAAAAGTCCTCCTGGCCATTGACCGTGGCGAAAACAGGTTGTATTCCTGGGCGTAGAACAGACCATTCGATCTTATCGTTTTCGCACCTGTTCCCGCATCTCGCTTCTCACGGTCAATCTTCAGGCCAGACGGACGACTTTTTCTACAGAGCCCAATGAAGAGGAATATTTATAAAACAGCCAATAATCACTATTTTTGATGAAATTTAAGCAATTCACCCTCGATCCTTTCCAGGAAGAGGCAATTAAAGCAATCGAGAGCAATTTCTCCGTCGTTGTCTCGGCTCCGACGGGCAGCGGAAAGACGCTTATCGCTGATTTTATCATCGAAAAACACAAAGATGATCAAAAACGCATCATCTATACGGCACCAATCAAAGCGTTGTCCAATCAAAAATACAAAGACTTCTCGCAGGAATATGGAGCGGATAAGGTCGGACTGATGACCGGAGATGTTGTCATAAACCCACGCGCTAAAATTCTGATCATGACCACGGAGATCTATCGCAATATGGTCGTGAGTAAAGATGAAGAGGTCAAAAATATCGCCTATGTCATTTTTGATGAGATCCATTACATTAACGACATCGAACGCGGCTATGTCTGGGAAGAATCGATCATCTATAGTTTGGAGACGGTGCGTTTCCTCTGCCTTTCAGCGACGATTCCCAATGCCCAGGAATTCGCCAGCTGGATCCAGGCAATCAAGAAACATCCCGTCCGAACGGTGGTATCGGCAACAAGAAATGTTCCTCTGGAACATCAGTTCTTTGATGAGGAATTGGGATTGACAACGCTCAAAGCGATCAAAGAAGCTAAGGAGATGCCAGAATACCGTAAGGTCTTCCGCCAGAAGAAGAGAGACCAGGTTTTTCGTGCTCCTGAACCAAATCATCTTGATCTAATCAAAGAGCTGATCCCGGACAAACTGCCTTGCATCTTTTTCAGCTTCTCACGGAAGGACTGTCAGGAGAAGGCTCAGGAACTAGCCAGAAAAAGCCTTTTTCCACGCAATCCACAATTGCTGGAATATGCTAACCGGAAATTAGCTGACGCGCCACCGGATATTAACAAGCTCCGTTCCACGGCGGCTCTCAAAGAAGCACTGGCCCAAGGCATTGCTTTTCATCACGCTGGCTTGCTGCCTGTCCTGAAAGAGATTGTCGAGGATCTTTTTGGTCAAGGAAAGATCAATGTCCTGTATGCGACGGAAACGTTTGCTGTCGGGATCAACATGCCGGCAAAGACGGTCTGTTTTAACAGCCTGCGTAAATATGATGGACGTTCTTTTCGTTATCTGAACACCAAAGAGTATTTTCAGATCGCTGGCCGGGCGGGAAGGAGGGGAATAGATACGGTCGGCTATGCGATCAGCATGATCTACCGTCCGTCATTCAATTACGAAGAGATCAAGCTGATCACCACCAAAGATATTGAGCCGATCAAATCGCAATTCCGGCTTTCGATCAATACTGTCCTCAACCTCATCGAGCAAAAGACACCTTCCGAAATTGAATATATATTACGCCTGAGTTTTTTTTCGTATCAAAAGTTTGGTAAGAATTATGCTAATGTGCCGACGAAGCTCCTGCTTGCCCGCTATGAAAGTATCATCCGTAAGCTCCGTAAATACCACTATATTGAAAATGGTGCGTTGACGGCAAAGGGCCGTTTTTCTTCTAAAGTTTTTGCCGATGAGATCACGATGGGTGAAATATTCGCCACCGACACCGCTGATGCGCTTGATGAATATCAAATCCTGCTGACTTTGGGAGCGATTGTCTATGAACCAAAAGAGATGAATAAGTTCACGCAATCGTTTCGAGATGAATCGCTGAAGAGGCTGAAGACGACTCTTTTACGAAATGAATATCTGGCCCATGAACAGAAATTTCTCCAGCTGGATACGGTCACTACCTTGCTCAATCCGATCTATCGCGGGCAAACATTTTTTGACGTCCTTAAACTGACTAATCTTCTGGAAGGTGATCTCATCCGCATCTATGCGCAGATTATGGACCGGATCGGCCAGATCAAGAAAGCGAGCACGAATTCCCGCTTGTTGAATAAAGTTGAGAATTGTCAGGGAATTGTGGAGAAAGCGCTGGAAGGAATTTATTTGATTGGGTGATTATTCCTGTTTCTTTTGAACACCAACCCTGATTCCCTGATCTTCAAGTATGTTAAATATCTCGGCCTGATGTAATTGCCGATAATTAGCCACAAAAGAAGCAAAGCTTTGGGGATCATTGAGAGCAGCCTGATAAAGCTGTGACTAGAGCTGGACTTGGCTGAGTAAACCACTGACAACATAGCGCATCTGATCGGGATTCATTGATTCTGCCAAATCCATCAATTGAGCTGTGCCCGGCACCAGACGTCGTTCTTTGCGCGCTTGTTCATTGCCGACCATCGATTCTAATGTAGAGAGAAATTGCTCTACGGGTGCAAGACTGATAACGTAAGGATCGGTTAAAGTATAGCTCTTGCCTTTGTAGTTTCCGACGATGTGGAGTTCATGGTCATGTCTGCTGATCTGCATAATCAGTTGAAAAAGCCAGTTTTATATAAGCTTTTGGGAAGGGCGGGCTCTATAGAAAATCTCGAAAAAGTCAGCCTGGCCGTTGCTTTCGTGCTTCTCCGGCTACTTTGATTACAGCTGAGAAGCATCAATAATTTCAGTATATCGTAGTTCTCGCGCAACTTCTTGGCCAGGCAGCTGACTTTCTCTACAGAGCCGGGAAGTGCAGTACTACTCCTTTCCCACCTGACGTAATACTTCTTCTGCCTGCCCTACCGCTTTCCCTTTTTGAAGCGTAATATCTTTGGCCAGCACTGGATTGACACTAAATCCCAAAGATACTGCTTTCTCCCAATGATAATCTCCGCGGCGAGCACAAGTCAATACCCGGCCCCATTCCTCTTGGTTGTAGGCAGTAAACATCGCGTTATAGTAATTTTGGGCAACGACCATGTGCAGATCACTGCTTCGTGAATGATAAGCAAATCCGCGTTGGAGAAGCCGCATCACTTCGGGATAAGTGTGGCTGGCCGCTTCTCCTTCTCCCTTTGTCTGCCACCATTGGCCGAAGACCAGATAGAGATTAACATCTGATGCCGGTTCGGTCTTGATCTGGAAACCACAGATATCAGTAAAAGGGACGAGAATATTGGTGATAAAAGATTTGTTGTAAGAATCAATGTGGTCATCTAAACTACCTTCACCGTATAATTCTCTGAGATGAAGCATGTCATCGTAAAATATTTCAGTTACCGTTCTCCCTCCCAAAACATCCTCCAACCGTCTTTTCAGGAAAGGATTCTTTGATTTTCCCCGGATATATGCCGTCGCTTGATCTACGGCATCAAATTTGTGGAGCTTCATCCAGCTATTGGAGAAAAGTCCTTTTAAAAAATATTTTTACAATGACTATCCCTGACTATCTTATTCAATCACTTTCTTCTCAATCTTCTCTTTCAATTCACTGACAAAGTGTTCAACAGCGACATCAAATGTTACTTCTCCTTCCCGCGTCCGCACTGCCAATGTTTTTCTTTCAACTTCTTTGTCGCCGATGGTCACGATGAGATTGACTTTCTCGAGCTGCGCCCGGCGCACTTTCTTACCGATTGTTTCTGAAGCATCATCTACTTCTACGCGAATATCTTCTTTCAGCAGTTTCTGGTAAAGTTCTTGGGCAAAAGGAATATTTCGATCCGTCACCGTGACAATCTTGACCTGTACGGGACTTAACCATAACGGAAATTTTCCTGCAAAATGCTCGATCAAGACACTCATGAAACGCTCCAGTGAGCCGGAGATGGCGCGGTGGATGACCACGGGACGTTCTTTTTTGCCTTCTTCGTTCATGTATGTTAAATTGAAGCGTTCCGGCAAGTTAAAATCACATTGGATCGTGGCCAGCTGCCATTCCCGGCCCAAGGCATCTTTGAATATGAAATCTAATTTTGGCCCATAAAATGCCGCCTCCCCTTCTCCGCGCTTGTAGGGAAGCTTCAAATCTTTAGCTGCTTTCTCAAGAGCCGCTTCTGCGGTAATCCAGACTTCGTTGGAACCGAGATACTTTGATCGATCATCACCCCGGACAGAGAAACGCACCCAGTAGTCTTTATCCATTTTCAGCGTTCGATAAAACTCTTTAATAACATTGACGATCGTGCGTACTTCTTCTCCGATCTGGCTCACGCGGCAGAAAAGATGCCCATCATCTTGGGTGATTGCCCGTACCCGGCTTAGACCAAGCAGCTGGCCGGATTTCTCATCACGATAAATCGTCGCCGGCTCAAAATAACGTACGGGGAGATCGCGATAACTCCAGGCAAAATGAGTGTAGATCTGCATGTGATGCGGACAGTTCATCGGCTTCATCAAGAATTTCTCTTCTTTTCCCTGTACGTGGAATAACTCATCACCAAATTTATCCCAATGGCCGCTGGTCTTATACAATTGCTCTTTGGCCAGATGCGGTGTCCAGACTTGCTGGTAGCCTTTATCTTTGTGCAGGCTCCAGAGAAATTTGATCAATTCGTTGCGGATAATCGTTCCTTTCGGTGCCAGGAGGGGCATGCCTGCTCCGACTAAATCGGAAACGACAAATAATCCTTGTTCTTTGCCGATCTTGAGATGGGAACGGTTTTCTGCGTCAGCTTGTTTTTGGATAAAGTTGACCAACCCTTGCTCCGTGCTAAAACCAACGCAATAGAAACGGACAAGCTGTTCATTATTCTGATTATTCTTCCAATACGCACTGGCAATGTTAAGTGCCTTAAGCGCTTTTATTTTTGAAAACACAACAAAAGGATCTGGAAATAGTGGAACAACGGCAAGAGACAGCAAGGGCTTGTTGTAAGTCATCTTTTAACAAAGGAAGAGCCGCCGTAGAGAACATTCCGTTCCGATGAGCAATTTCCAATGCTCTTTTCTCGATCTGTGGAAGATCGTCCTGCTTTATTTTTACATTCCCCAGATCAACATAAGCCTGCTCCTGATAGAAATTTGCGGAACCTACTTTTGCCCCCGGATATAACTCTTTGATAGCCAACGCGAAAAGATATGCCGTGGTTATATTGATTTTTTCGTTTTCTTTTAATTTTGTACCGGCAAAAACAAATGGTTCGTCTTTATATTCACGCTTAAGCTTTGCCGTAGGAGAAACTACTGCGGGATTCTCTTCTACCGTAAACTCCCGACTCAATTCCGACAACGGATGACCTTTACAGGAAATCGTAAACGCTTTATACCAGCCGAACGGCGCCCGGGTTACGGCAAATTTATCTTTCAGCGCTCGTTCTGCTTCTTTTAATACCTGCTCCGCTATCTTCGGATTACTTAACTGAGAACTAAGATGGGCATAAGGATACAGAACAATATTTTTGGCGCTAACCTGTTGAGCAATATTCTTGATCTCTTGCACATAGCGCTGTACAATTCCCGCCACATTACTCTCATCACGCTTCTCCACAGCGCTAAAGATGACCAAGCAGTCGTTTACCCGCTGTTTGCCTTCGGTAATGCCCGCTTCGGCGGCAGCAAAAGCTTTCTTTTTGGCTTCAAATTCGATAAAATCGGCATGGATAGTGAGGATTTTCATGGATTTAAACCGGAGAACAGTTTATCTATAAAAATGATTGGGTTCTGCGTACGTATTTAGTTGGCCGCTCGCTCGGCGTTTTTCAGCGATTTTCTGTGACCTGAAAAAACAATTTTCTCGATGAAAAACGTTCCAACCTCGTCTGACGAGGAGATTCTCTCGCTCACCCACACAAAGTGACAACGGTCACTTTGGTGCGCCAATGAAATATTCTTTTCATTGTGCGTTTAGGCGAAACTAAATACGTACGGTTTTGCGTAAAAAGTCACTGCGTTGGGGGGTTGCGGTGCAATTGCACATTCTAGCCTAAAAAAGTTTAAAAAGAGCGATCTTCTTTTAGAAATAATGCACCAAATTCTCATCGATGCCGGCTGGGAAGTGGAAGAAATCCGAAATGCAGATGACGAAGAGCCAGATCAGATTTCTACAGTTCCTGATGATGAGCGGAAAGGTCTCACTAGAAAGTTAAACGGCTGCACCCATTATAAAGCAGTTAAAAAAAATGAAAAGTACAGCGCCCAGATCCGGATAGAGGAACGCTACCGTCACACACGGTTTTATTTCAGCGCCTATGTCATTGAAAAAAATGGACGGCATACCCATGATTATGATTTGAAAGATATCTGTTTTTTTAAAACAAAAGAATTTGAATTGGGGGAAGACGAAGTCAAAAAAGAAGGAGAATCTGCCAATCCGGCAGGTTTAGAGCATCTTGATTTTCTTGCTTCCGTCTATGCACATGCCCAAGAAGTTATGGGGCGGATCGAAGAAAAGTACTTTCGATGAAATGAGCAGAAATCCATACCATTCACTGTTCAAATTGTGCCGTCCAACAAAAACCTTCTTAAACTCGCAGATCCTTCTGCACCCTAATGACTCAGAAAGAAACAATCATCATCTGCAGCGCCCATTCCGATGATTTTGCAATCGGTGCCGGCGGAACGATCGCCCAATACGTCCGGGAAGGAAAGAAGATTCTTGTCCTGATCTTTTCCTATGGTGAAAAATCGCATCCCTGGCTGAAAGAAAACATCGTTCAAAAAATGCGTTCCAAAGAATCATTGGAAGCTGGTAAGATCCTCGGCTGCGAGATCATTTTTTTTGATCTGCGGGAATTTGATTTCCTCGAAGACTACCAAAAGAAAAGTTTAGAGAAACGCTTTCTGCTGATTCTTAATAAAGCAAAACCGACAAAGATCTTTACCCACAGCAGTGAAGACCCCCATCCTGATCATAAAGCGGTTAATGCGATCACGATGGAATTATGGCAAAAATTAAGACAAAAGCCGGAATTATACATCTATTCCGTCTGGAATCCTGTTTCGTTCAAGACCAGCTATCCTTCTTTCTATGTTAATATTAGCAAAACGTTTGGGGCAAAATTAAGTGCTCTGAAGACTTTTCGCAGCCAAAAATTTCATGCTATCTATCCTTTGTTTACGCTCATCCTCTTCCGCGCGATGAGAGATGGATTGAAATTACGGAAAATGTTTGGAGAGCATTTTTACCGCATAAAATAAACACCTAAAATGACCCCTGACCGCAAATTGCTGCTTGTTGCCGACACCTACTATCCAAAAGTCGACGGCACGCTCAAGTTTATGGAAGAATTCCTCCGCCGTGCGAAAGACGAGTTCAAGATCTCGCTTCTTGTCCCTTACCTCGGCTCTTGGAAAAAGACACGTAGACTTCCTGCAGTCACAGAACATATCACTTATGTTCAACCGTCACAACTCTTTCAGATTTCAGGATATCAAAACATGAAATTAACCCGCAGAAATATCTTTCGGATCAAACAGGCAATTAAAGATACAGATCTCGTCTTCGTGCAAGGCCCAGCACTGCTTAGTTATCTCAGTATTTACTATGCACGCAGATACCAGAAGAATACCGTCTTTTATGTTCATGTCATCCCATGGGAACTGTACACCAAATTTATTCCCCGTATTGTCCGTCGTCCTTTTTTTGCTTTATTCCGCCGGTTTGTCATCGCTTATTACAATCGCTGCGACGAGATCCTCGTACCTTACTATGAACTGCAGAACCAGTTAAAGAATGAAGGCGTAAGAACAAAGATAAATGTTGCGACATTAGGCGTGGATATTCAAATCTTCTCCCCGGCCAGAGATAAGCGTATTAACAAACAGAAGATAGGGATTTCGCCGGAGAAGAAGGTCATCGGCTATGTGGGGAGAATCTCCCGCGAGAAGAATATCCATAATCTCTTAGAAGCTTTCAAGATGCTCGAAGGGAGAGAAAAAAGCCATCTTTTGATCGTCGGTGACGGGCCGGAAAAACAGAAAGCTGAATTACTTAAGCTTCCCAATTGTACGATCACGGGATTTGTCCATAATGTCCAGGATTATCTGAAAGCGATGGATGTTTTTGTCATGCCCAGTTCGACGGAAACAACCTCGCTGGCAACGCTGGAAGCGATGTCTTGTGGATTGCCGGTCATCGCTACAAAGGTCGGCTTCATCAAGAGTTATCTGAACAAGAATCACAATGGGATATTCATTCCACGAGACAATCCGGCAGTGCTTGCCCTGAAGATAAAAATGCTTCTGGATGATACGTCTCTCTGCACCCAGTTGGGGCAGAATGCCCGCAAGACCATAGTTTATTCTTTTTCTTGGGAAAGATCGATCAACCGTATACGACGCATACTCAATGAACACTTTTACCCGAAGGTGGATTTACCGATTAAAGAAGAGTAGTGAGCCCACTTCTCTCCCACCCCTCACCCCTAAAAAACATATAACTCATAAGCGAAAGGTTTAAAAGAAGGGACTTAACTGCTTCTCGCCATGAAAGACGAAGACCTAGAATTTGATGAAGAAGTGACCGAAGAGCCCAAAGGAGAAGAAGAAGTAGACTCTTCTGAAGACGGTTTTATGCAAGGCTACCTTGATGAAGAAGAGACACAGGAATGTGTAGAGTGCGGTGCTGCCGTCCGTGAAGAAAAAAAGACAGTTAGGGAGATAGAGAACGAGACTTATGTCTTCTGCTCAAAAGGCTGTGCAGATGAGTTTGAAGAGAGTATGGCCTAGATTTTAGATGGTTCTCCGCATTGCCACCTGAAAGCTTTACGCTACTCTCCATTTTCCGGTTTACGATGATTACCTCTCCGAACCTATCCCGTGAGTACCGTGCATTTAAGATTCTCCAGCACTGGCGGGCAATACATACAATCGTCCCCGCTGATCAGTTGATTACACCAGAGCATCCATCTTTCCCACTCTTCTTTTTTCTCTATCAAAAGACCGAGACGCTCTACCAACGATTGTCCAAGAGAAGAAACGGTGAAGAGGCGTTTATCCATCCCATCAATGTTGTTCTTGCGCTTAAAGAAGCGGAGATTGATGAGGGTAATACGCTCTGCGCAGGATTGATCCATGATTATATCGAAGAGTCGGTTGACCTCTATAAAGAGGAAATGCATCTTTCTGATGTAGGGAATGATGCTTCCCGGTTAGATGAGATGGAAAGCCAGCTCACCGCCGGGTTAAAAAGTGAATTGATCGCTTTTAGCGAAAAAGGAACGAGCGGAGGGGGAAACAGCTCCGCTGCAGCCGCTGAAGAACTTGTTGCAATAACGCAGCTGCTTACCCGTCATAAGCGTGATTTCTATTACAAATCAATTTGCAATCTATTTACCGGCCCTGACCCGACTATCAAAGAAAAAGCGATCCAGATAAAACTCGCGGACAGGATGCATAACACTCTTTCCATTGAATCTTTTTCGGAACAGGATCGGCTCTATTCCTGTTTTAAAAACCTGTTTATCCTCAATAACACCAAAAAATATCTTGCCGAAATAAGAGGAAACTTGGTTTTTAGTGAAGAATTGACAGAGACGGAACGGCTGTTTAAGCGCCTGGCCAAAGCTACGTATGATGCTTTTCTCCAGGTCTGTGAAAATGCGACAAAGAAAGGGATCGGAGAAGTCCGTTCCATGCTTCATCTGGCTTTCCGTAAATTTGCCTGGGAAAAAAATGGCGTCTTTAGCGTCACTGAGTTAACCCAAGAAGAACTTCACCTCATGCGGCTTTATTTTCAGGTCATCCGTAAATACGACTGCCGTCTGCGGCATAAATGGGAAGAACTGCAGAGGATTCAAGAAGAAGAGTTTGCCTATTGCCAGCAGTTCTTTGCTGACTTCAATTTTACCGACGCACAAATCCAAGCCATTTTGGATTATAAAGATGCGTATTCATTGAAAGAAGTCATTGGAATGCTGCTTTATGTGCCGGAATATGTGGTCAAGCGCTTTGATTATACCGATCTGTTTTGTGAAAATTGAATTAGGCAGGACATCACTTGTCTAAGCACTCTTTTATCCAAACACTTTCTCATAATTCTGCCAGATTTGACGAGCAACTTCTTCGCGGGTCAAGCCTTTGATTTCCGCAATCTTTTCGACTGATTTCAGCACAAAAGCCGGCTCATTCTTCTGCCCTTTGATCGGGCTGAGCCAAGGTGAATCTGTTTCGGTAAGCAGTTGGTTAAGGTCAACAAGCTTTACCAGCGTCTGAAAGTTTGATGCCTTGACGATGTTAGGCGGTATGGAAAAATAATGCCCCAGCGCGGCAGCTTTGCTAATCACCGCTTTTCCCCCGGAAAAACAATGGTTAATCACGGGTATCTCTCGATTCTTTATTTCCTCGGAGAGGATCTGAATACATTCTTCTTCTGCCTTGCGGGAATGGATAACCAGCGGTTTTTGGATCTTCAGTGCAAACCGAATAATTCTGCGAAAATTCTCTGCTTGTTGCTCATACGTCTCTTCTCGGGAAGCCCAATGAAAATCCATGCCTACCTCTCCGATCGCCGTAATTTTCTGTCTATTCTTTTCAAAGAAAGTAAATTCTTTGTCCAGATCAATCGGTCCGGGATGGTGCGGCAGGCCGACGGCATCCAGCTGCAGGCCCAGCGCATCAATAGGATAGATTCCCAAGCTGGCTTTGAGCAGAGCAGGATCTTTTTTGACGAATTCAAGAACTTCTTTGTTTGCCACCGGGTTGACACCGGAAAGCAGGATGCGCTTCACTCCTTCCTGGCGCGCGCGCTGGAGCACTGCATCGAGATCGTCTTTAAATAGTTCATGGTTCAGATGACAATGGACGTCGACAAGGTTCATCACGGGGTAAACCAAGGCATTGGTTAAAAATGTTTTGTTCTAAATTGGCCTAGTAGAAAAAGTCGTCCGCCTGACCTCGAGATAGCCAGGACGACTTTTTTACACAAAGTAATTTCTGTGAAAAAGATTTATATAAAAACAGCAGAATTAAATCTAGATGAAACCACTAGAAACATTAGTAGGGTGCATCGCTATAGCTGTAACTGCCATCACTTTGGGCTTAGGAACTATTGCTATGGTTGGCGCCAGCTATTATGGCCGCAGTGTAAAAGAGAATCAAGAACCGATCGAGTATGTTGTTGAATCAGATAAAAGGATCTTTGAATCTGACGATATCAAGTATGTACTGAAATTCATTAATGGTCTTGATCCCCAACTGATTCTTTTTGAGGATAAAATTGGTTGTCTTGATGTAACATATTGGGAAGGCATGGTCTCAGCGGAATATGGAACACACAATGGGATGACGATCCTTAGTGAAACCGACGGTTATATATTATTAGACACGCAAGGGGCAAGTGGAGTGCGCGAGAGTAATTACCGCGACCAGCACCTCGATTACATCATCGATATCTTCCCCCCGGCTGTACGGAAAATTCCTGCATTGACACCGGAAGCTGTTGAGGACTACGGGGAGTTTAATGCCACGTACAATGCTTTTAGAAGCTACATCCGGGAGCAGTTGTTGAATCCGGAGGAATGATCTTCTGTACACAAAGCCTAGGTTATACGTAATTTTTTATTTGCCTCTTCTTCGACGACTTTCTTCGCTCTTTTCTTTTCCCATGCAAAGCTCAAGTAAAAACCGAGAAGAAAGCTACAGGATCGTGAATTAAGAAAAACTGAGGGGGCTATGAACTAATCTAATGTGCTGGTTGGTCAACTAACCAACAGGTAGGATCTGAATGGTTTAATCCTTTTCCATTATTATATGCCATTGATCGAGTACCAAAACAATGTTGTGCATACTCACAAGTGCCACATTCTTCTTCTAAAATATTTTGTTTTCCATCAGGGCTTAACACTTCTCTAAAAGCCAATATGTCATAATCTCTGATGAGAACTTCTTTAAGATCGTCACGATAAACATTTCCACAAATAACGGGCAATGCGGGATAAGGAATTATGTCTCCATAAACAGTAACCATAACGGTGGAAATTTGATATTCTTTAGGATACTCAGAAGTTCCTAACCTCAGCAACCATGATCTTCCTTCAACATCAGCGCGAATCTGAAACGCTTCTCTATATTCTTCAGAACTTAATTTATTTTCAGCGCCCATAACTTTTGCAGCTCCATAATCAACCACAGGAACTAACGTAGAAATTTCGATTCCCCACTTTTCTCTTGCATATTCTATTGTTTCCCGCAGAGTTCTATAGCTTTGTTTTGTGAGAGGTATAACGAGTTCAATATTTCTTCCCGAGAATCCTGAATCAAGCAAAGCTTCTACTCCCTGAAGAATTCTTATATGTTCTGTTTGGGTTTTAGGATTTTGAGTTTTTCGAAAATAATCTGGATTTATCGAATCAAGATGAAGTCGTAACCAATCAACATTATTCACAATATCTTCAACATTTCTCTCAATAAGACTTCCATTGGTATATAATACAGTTCTTAATCCTTCACTTTTTGCATGTCCAAAAATATTAGCCCATTGAGGATGTAATAATGGTTCTCCTCCTAATAAAACTAGTTCTCTAATTCCAGTTTCAACTGCACCATCAACAACTTCTTTTGCTTTTTCTAAAGAGATTCTTCGTCTTGATTCTGGTGAGGATTCTGGATAACAATAAAAACATCGTAGATTGCATGTTTCAATAATTTCTAACTCTAGAGTCTGAAATCTCCTTTGATCAAATGCTTTCCTTCGTTGAGAGAGATTAAAGAATGATTCAAGATATCTCTCTAGAGAATTCTGATCGTTCATGATAGCACTCCCTGATCAAAATTACAGAAGTGAGTAAAATAATCATTTCTCAATTCTGCGATATCAAACTTATATCCTTTCCCGTATTTCTTTTTTAAATCTGGTATGTGCATTAAACGATTCCAGTCAGGAGAACCAATGAGAGGCGTCATGATATTATATGCTGTTCCTTCAGTTTGACATACAGAAGTTAACTTTTGTGCCAACCTAAAAGTGTCATGAAGTGTTGCGTCAGTTTCTCCTGCTAAACCAAGAACATAAGAATCTTCCACTTTAATTCCTGCCCCACCTAATCTTCCCATTGCCCTGAGCAGAGAGTTATTAGAATACATCTTGCCATTCTTCTTTCGCAATTCTTCATTACCCGTTTCAATACCGACCAACACTTTTTCTACATTCAATCTCTTCATTAAATCAACACTTACATCATCTACATCTCGTGCATCCACGAATGCCCATAACTGAATTGGTAATGCCCCACGAGTTGCATAAAGTGTAGCTAATTCTCCCAAATATTGTGGATCTGCTGCAAAAGTATCATCAACGACATACACATAATTAACACCATCTCGACCTAAATTCTTCAGTTCATCATATACTTTCTCTGGAGAACGCTGACGCAGTTTCTTATCAATTCTGGCACAAAACGTACAAGTCTTAGCGCAACCTTTTTGAGTATACATACTTGTCGCAATTCTATCCGGATCAATATCTGACCTATTCCAAGCTTTTAAGTATCTATCAAAATCAAAACCGTTAATTCTTCTGTCGATCTCTGGTAAATCTGCAAGATTAGGTAATCTTAGATCCTTTCTTGATGGCAAAATAATCCGTTCAGAGGTCTTATAGGCTAAATTAGGAACTCCTTCTAAAGCTCTATTTCCCCGAGAAAATCTTGTTGTCAATTCAAGCAGAGCTTCTTCTCCATCATACACTACAACAGAATCTATATTTTGGTTAGAAAGAAGTCTGTCTGAAATTGGTGTTGCCGCTTGACCTCCTACAACGGTGAAAGAACCGATATCATGTGCAACAGCAACGACATCATCAAGGAGTGTCGTATTGAAAACATTGAAATTGACGCCAACAATATCTGGTCTTTCTTGTAAAATTCTGCTAGTGATCTTTTCTAGAGAATCATGATCCGCATCTAATACTTGAACATCGGAAAAACCAGCAGAACCTAAATATGTAGCTATGGAAAGAAGTCCCAGAGGAAGATACCACTTTTCATCACGTAATCCACTCTCTTGCGGTGTTGCCTGTGCTTGAACTAAGAGAGTAGAAACCATCTTGTAGTATCACCGTAGTGTTTCTGGAGTTGGATCTGCATTAGGTGTATATTTCACAAATAATTCTCTTACTCTAGTTACATATGCAAGTGGACTTTCTCCTTCCATTCTTTGCAGGTCATATTGGCTCAAATCAATTGATAGCTTATCCCTGAGCTCAACTTGCGGTTGTCCACCGACATAATCAATTCCAACTATTGCGTTTCTTCCATCAAGTAGCACTTCTAATGGTACTTTATTTTCCTTATCCTCTCTCATTTTGTGTACCTCCATCTGGTTTATTATCTGCCATTGTGATAACTAATACAACCCATGAATATAAAAAGTTGTGTAGTTCAAAATGAACAACACCTTTAAATATCAGAGCTGATTATTAGCTAAAATGGATACCAAAGTATTGACAAAGCTGGGATTTTCAGCTAAAGAAATTAATATCTATTTAGTTTTACTTAGGCTTGGAAGCATTACGGCTTCAAAAATTTCAACAGAGACAGGAATAGACAGAGCCACCTGTTATCGTTATTTAGATCTTCTTTTAGAAAGAGGAGCTGTTTCATATTCTATAAAGAATAATGTCAAATACTTCCAAGCTGCTCACCCTGAAAAGATTCTCAATGATTTAGAAGAGAAAACCAGGGAGTACCAGCAACTTATGCCAGAATTAGTTGATCTCTCAAAACTGCCTAAAGATGAGACAACAACAGAGGTATATCAGGGTAAAGAGGGGATTAAAACAGCACTTAGAACTATTTTGAGAGACAGGAAAGATCATTTAGTTCTTGGTGATGAGGGGCATTTTCTTGAACTTATGCCTATATTCTTCACACAATATCTTAAAGAATGTGAAAGAAGTAAAATCAAAGAAAAAGTTCTTTGTGGGAAAAAAATTAAGAAAGTAATGAAAAAGCACGATTACAAATATTCAACTACAAAAGCACTGCCCTATGATTACGCTCTTCCTGCTACCACACTCATCACTAATGAAGAAATAATATTATTCAATTGGATTAACCCATTCAATGCAATATTAATAAGAAACAGAGGATTAGCTAAATCATTTGAAAACTACTTCAAGTTATTATGGAAAATAGCAGAAGCTTAAGTCCCCTGCGTTACTCCCGTAAATGGCTGTTGCCATTTCGCACAAAGCCACTGCTAACCTATTTCACATCAACCTGAATCTTCTGGATCGGCCCGTAGCGGATGCCATCACTTTTCTGTACGCTGACATCAAATAAGTACGTGCCGCTCGCCCCATCTTTCGGAACGGCAACCCGGATGGGAATGTCTTTTGCTTCCTGCTCCCCCAACAAAAATGGTTCTTCATCATAGAGCACCCAAGATCCAATCAGGGGATTCTCTTCTTCTTCCCCTTGTAATGGTATATACACTGCCGGATTGACCAAGACGATAAAAGTTTCCGGCGCGGCGGTGTTCAACACGCCCAGACCAAACACTTTTTGCTCGCCGCGCTTGAGTTCTGCTTTATTCAGCGGCAAAGCTACCTGCTTTCCTTCCTCCAGCAAGAGGCGCTGGATCTCGGCTTCCGTGCGTGCATCTAAGTCCATCTTTACCGTCTCGGCAGTGCTGATAAATTTATAGAGTAAAGTTATTCCACCGGCGAAGATGACCAATGCGATGATCAGCACAACGAGCATATTCGCGGAGATCTCAATCGCCCCTTTTTTATTTTGCCCAAAGTTCTTTCTTGCCCTGTTTTCCGTTTTCATTATACATATACAAACACTAAAAAGTATTTAAAGATACTGGTGTCTAGCAGTTTCATGAGGTTGATAGAAAGCAGCAGGCGCGTTATACTCAACACGTTAAGCACCTTAGTCCTGGTGGGAAGTTCTCTGAGCAATTGTTCTTCCGGGACAACGGAAAATAATTATGTCTGTGATCAGAATGGCTGCCGGCTGGTCTCAGAAGAGGATGAGGCTGCTGTCGATTCGCTTTATCTGCCAGAAGGATCGTCTTCCCTGGAAACACGCGTTACTTCTTCTGTAACGGGCAGCGTAGAGATTCTGGGGCAGGAAGTGATGGTTGTCGATGAAGATGAACAGCCATTGGGAGGAATCAAGGTTTATGGGCAAGCTACCGATCAGGGAACGCTTTTTCTGGCTGTCGACCCTTCCGCAGAACATTATCCCGATTTTCAGCTGCACAGTACAGGAAAACAAGATGGTTATGGAGAACAGAAGTTTGCGCAGAAACAAGACGCCTTGCAGAGCGATGGGCTGATCACTCTTGTTCTGGAAACATATCAGTGGGGAAAGAATGTCCTCTCCAAACTGTCATCAACTCAAGGCGACTTTCTTTCCAATGGAAAAGAGAGCAATCTCTATTGCATGACGCAACAGCAGATGAAGAATAACTATGTTTTAGTCCCCGCGGGGATCATCGTCCTTGCCCTGCCGGAAGGAACAGCTTCAAAGATCCTCAAGATTGCCGATGGGATTGTGGTCAATGAGCTCTTTAATACGTTTGTCCAAGCGCTCTACGGCGAACAAGATGGTTATCTCATTTCTGCACCACGAACGGCAGTTAATCTCTGCGCCGACGTTTACGATGATCTTGTCTGTCCGATAACCACGGAAAGCCTTTCTCAACAGCTTTGGAGCAAACAGGGCATTCCTTATTGGGAAATTATTGGGGCATGTACTCCTTCTACTTCAACCACGTCTGTGCCAGCGTATTCCCCACCGATCCCAAACCAATCTGAGGAAGAAAATTCGGAGGAGGAAGCAGCCGTCTTTAAAGATCCAGCGACAGGCTTGTATTGGCAGAATGAGCCTTCGTCATTTTGGATGACACGAAAAGAAGCGCATGAATTCTGCAGCGGCCGAACTGAGGGCAGTTTCCAGGACTGGCGCGTGCCCTCTGGGGAAGAGATGTACACGCTTAAAACGGGCACGGGTAGTTGTCTGCTTCACCCTGCTCTCGATGGCCCCTGCGGCTGGTATTGGATTGCGGATGATACTTGTATCTATGCTTCTGAGCCTTATCTTCAGGTCACTTTTGATCCGGATTCCTGGTCACTCTCAGAATGTGTGCCAAAAGGAGTAGAAGCGTATGTCCGTTGTGTACGGAAATAGAAAGTTAATTGAAAGTCATAAAAGTGCGGGAAAGCGTCTCACCTCGCTCTTAAGAGCGAGGCTTGAACAGAGACGCTTTCTAATCCCCACACTTTGTGACATAAATAGGCTAGAAAGCCCATTCATCCTCATCTTAAAAGAAGAGGCTTTCTGGTCTATTTAATGTAAATAGAAAGAATTCCTCTTTGTGTCGTTAACTAGCCTTTACTTCCACACTTCATATTCTTTCACAATGATGATCACGAACAGGAATAAGAGGATCGCTCCCGCAACCATAAACCACAACCCAGGGAGAACTGCAGATGCGGTCAGTGACTGATACATCCCCCAGCCCATGACGATAAATCCTAACCAGAGAAATTTATCTAAGACCAGCTTCAGAATCTGAAATTCCTGATCTTGTGACATCCGTTTTTTTCCGTTGCGTGCCATGAGTATCACCTATCCAGTTACTGTTATGAAAAAGTTTTTGGAATCATACAGTGTTTTTTGGGTTTCATCAGTAACATCATAGATGGAAACTTTGAATTGCCCTGTACCCGAAATGGTCTCCGATGTAAACCTGATGGGAATGATTCTCGTTTCCGTTGGCTGTAATTCTTCGATATCCACCGTGTACAAAAAGTTATCAGTAATCTCACTCCCAAAGATTGGCGCCCCCCCTTTTGCTTCGATCAGAATCTCATATTTCAGGGTTCCGGCTTTCACATTTTTTATTCCCAGGGCAGTAACTTTAGCTTCTTTCTTCCCCAAGCTGATTTCAGAGATGGGAAAACTGAGTTTCTTATCGCCTCGGCTAAGATCATCGGTGATCTGCTGGCGGACTTGTTCGGTGACCTGCTGACCAAGGTCCGTAAAACTGCCGAATTGGTTTCGCACAAAGCCCAAACCTAAACCTAGAACAACGAACGCAATAACGATAATCACAATTGCTTCAATGGATAAATTTAACGACCCTTTTTTCCCCATCTATTAACACCTCTGATCTAATGAATTAAGTATATCTATACCAGACCAATCTTTACAGGTATAAAAAGGTTTCTAAAAGGGGTGGTATTCTACTTATCTAACCGTAAACCAATCTTTTACCTTACGCGGAAAGCCTTGTAATACTAACAATGCCAACGGCGCGGCCCAATTAGCAAAACGCTCGATAAAATCCCAGATTGGTTCTCCGGCGATCGGCCGGGCTAATCCCGTGGCAAAAGCCCAGATCGTTGCCCAGCACAAGACAATTCTCAGCGGCCAGAACAGGGTGAAAAAAGCGACAATGAGATCCATTATCCCAATAAAAGGCATTACCGCGACCGCTGTTGTTTCGGAAAAGCCAAACGCGGTGATCAACGGTATCCAGCCCACTTTTGCACTCAGTGCAAAGATGCCGTGGCCCAAAAACATACCGCTTACGCCAATACGCAAAACCCATTCCGCCACTTTTTGCTGGTTCATCTGAAACAGAAAAGGATGAGGACTATATAATAGTTTGCTGATTCTAGTCTTGCATTAGATTCTGTCCTCTCGATTCATAACCCCAGAAAGACATTTCCCAATGACACGGCCAGGGGCATTCCCCACAGCGTCACGATGTAGGCAAGCAGAAAGCTCGGCACAAAAGGGATGCCTTCTCTGATGACAACTGAAGACAGTTTCCCTTCATGGTGAGCGGTCTGCAATATTTCAATATCTTTTTTCTCCAATGCCCTGCGGCGAGGAAAGCGTTCTTCATCTACACGTATCTCCTCCTGCAACCAATCGCCTTCCGTTAATTTCAATGGTGAAATGCGTTTCACGAAACATTCTTCTTCGATGGTTGTGACAAAGAGAAAGAGATAGAAAACAATCAGCGGCAATAACAGGAGAAGCCAGAGTATATTGAGAAATGAAAAGCCGATTACTACCACTGAAGATAAGCACAGCCCCCACTGGGTTTTAGGATATTGCTTTATTTTTTCCATAAAAGCCGGCAGACAGGTTTTCCGATGGAACAGCGAAAGGCCGATGAGCCAGGCCAGACCATAGATTGAACCGACCATCAGGAGCAGGATGAAAAACCAGAGCAACAACAGGCTGGAAGCCTCCAAAGGATAGGTAATACCCATCGCCGCACCCATCCCCATCAATAACTTGCTATCCCCACCACCCCAAAGATTGGACTTGTACAATAGCCAGGCCAACACAAAACAAACAACGAAGCCAATCACGCCGTTAAAGAGCACAGCCCAGCCTTCAACTGGTGCGAAAATTGCCCGCACTCCCAAAGCCGTGATAATCAGGCCATACGAGAGCATATCAGGTACTTCCCGTGTGCGCAAGTCAGAATAGGAAGCGACGACTAAGAAAGCCAAGGTCAGGACTGCCAGCACCAGAAAGAAAAGCATAGTTCTTTCAACGAGGAAAGAAGTTTATTAATGTAATGTTCTTTGGAGAAGTTTGAATAATTCAATTATTGATTCAATGAAAATGGGTCTAATACAAGAAAGCCTAAGCTTTCTGTACAGAAATGAAATCGCGGTTTCATTTCTTGTACCCCGCAGTTCTACTGTGACCCATTTTCAAGAGTAAAAATCCCATTAATTCACAGTTACTATAAATGCCCCGCAGCTGTTGCCAACAGGCAACTCACGAACGCAGTGACTTGACTGCTGCGGTTGGGATTTTTACT
>JAGVZN010000021.1 GCA_018302605.1 Candidatus Woesearchaeota archaeon
GCAAAATCAGTTAATGTATGCATTATTATCACCTCAAAGAAAAAGAAAAGAGAATCCGTTTAAAGGTTTTATGGAACTAATAATTTTGCAAACTTCTCTATACTCTTTATTTGATTAAAATAAGCAATGGGGCAGGAAATCGAGAGAAAATTTCTGATTTGGGAAAATGGCAACAATTATGAAACGAAGGCCTTCCGCAGTTGGTACGCGTCTATGGGTGGAGATACTTCCAGAGACGTAGTCCAAGCTCTACAGGGGAGGGTATTAAGAGATGGTGTCCCGCTACTGCAAGGATACTTCCTCCAAGTTGGGGGAGAGGCCGTTCGAGAGTTAGCTGACCTTGTTGGTTTTGAAAATGATTTTGAACCAACAGAAGCACGCTTGCGCAAGAAAGGCAAAGAACAGTTCTACTTTACCTTGAAAGGAAAAGGCGGCGTGCAGAGAAATGAATTTGAAGCAGAAATTCCAAGAATGACATTTGACCGCTATTGGCTGGACACGCAAGGTTTACGCGTGGAAAAAGTCCGACTGGCCAGGGAATATGGTAGGCACACTGCCGAAATTGATGTGTATACCGATCGGCAGCTCATCGTCATAGAAGTAGAAGTGCCGACATTGGAAGCGGCAGAACGCTTAGCGCCGCTGGGAAAAGATGTAACGGAAGATAAAGCCTACAAGAATAAGAATTTGGCAAGATGAATTCTGTGGTTTAATGGAGACGGCTATGGAGCAACCAGTTTTTACTCGATTGTTTTACTCAACATCGGGAACATGAAGCCACGGGGGTGAACTTTCTTTGAAACTTTCAAATTCAGGCGTGATTTTATCTTTGTCGTCCAAAACGGCAGTAGTCATACAAATTTTCGTACTGCCGTCATCTAAAGCAAAAAGCGTACTGCCACATTTAGGACAAAATCCGCGCTGTGTCTTGGGGGATGAACGATACAAAGTCGGTTCACCACAAGCATACTTTAGTGATGATAACGGAAAGTTCACCCAGGCAACGACTGGCGCGCCAGACCATTTTTGACAGATCTGACAGTAGCAAAGATGCGGATCACTAGGCTTGCCAGAAAGTGTAAATTTGACATAGCCGCAAAGACAGCTGCCCGGATATTTTTTCATGCCAACCTTTCATAAATAATTATTTCTGACTCTTTTTCTTCACGGTCTTCTTCAGCGTTTTTTTCACTGTCTTCTGCACTACTTTCACTGCTTCTGAAGTAGCCCCCTCTTTCTTCTCTTCGACGGGCTTTTCCGGCCGGGCAATAAACGTATTTGTCTTCGGATCAAAATTTTCTGTGTGACGGCAGGCGGGATAGCCACTGCAGCCGTAGAATTCCCCGTAAAAAGATTTACGCAGGACCAGCGCCTTGCCGCACTTGGGGCATTTGCGTTCTTTCTTCTGATGCTCGATCTTGTCGATTACTTTAACTTCTGCTTCCGAAACTTTGCTTTTACAATCAGGCTTGATGCAGATCTCCCGCGGGCGTTTGCCTTTCATGATGACCAGAACCAATGGATATTGATCATGAGGACAGAGCTTGTCTGTGCTTTTTACCAAGCCATTCTGCGGAATTTTAAATGTGTTGCTGCATTCAGGATATTTATCACAGGCGATAAATCGGCCAAATTTTCCTCGGCGGAGCATCAGCCGGCCTTCTCCGCATTGCGGACAGGTGCCGACATGGTTCTGAATGTCCCAGGTCTCGCGGACAGAAGCAAGGATATCCTTGCCGATGATTTTCTCTTTCTTCTTGAAATCATCCAAGAGCTTGATCAGAACTTTCTTGGCCCGCTCAAGCACTTTCTCCGGTTTCTCTTTTCCTTCACGGATCTTTTCCATGTCTTCTTCAAATTCGGCGGTGAGCTGCTGATCAACGATCGGGGGAGCATATTTTTCCAGGATGGTCGTGGTTTCCATACCTAGTTTAGTCACCTTGATCTGGACACCTTCAAGATAACCGCGCTGGAACAGGCGATCGAGAATATCCGCGCGTGTTGCTTTCGTCCCCAGATTACGTTTTTCTAATTCTTTGATGATTGACGATTGGTTAAAGCGGTTTGGCGGCTGGGTTTCTTTGTCAATTTTCTTGATCTCGCTGATCGTGACGATATCATTCTCTTTGAGATTAGGCAGGGTCACTTCTTCGATCTTGAGATAGGGTTTGTAAAAGACATGCCAGTTCTCTTCCAGCGTCCGCGTGCCTTTGGTAACAAATGCCTCGTTCTTTACATCGAGAGAGACTTCCATCGTTTCGCGCAGCGCCGGTTCAGCAAATGTCGCCATGAAACGCTTGACAATCAGATCATAGACCTTATGCTGGTTCGGCCTCAGTGCTTTCGGAGCTAAGCCAGTTGGATAGATGGCGGGGTGGGCAGGGTCGGTCTTTTTTCCGTTATTGGGTTTGAGCTCTTTGAGTTTGAGAAGTTCCCCGGCAAGTGTTTCATAGTCCATTTGTTTCTGCAAATGTTTAAGGATATTCACAAATCCTAATTTTGGATCTAACTGTTGGGAAGAAGTACGCGGGTAAGAAGTAACTCCTGCAAGATAGAGATGCTGGGCGATATCCAGAGTTTCTTTTGGTGTAATCTTAAATAAAGCATAGGATTCGGACTGCAAAGTGGTGAGGTCAAACGGTGTCGGCGGAGACTGCTGGCGTTTCGTGCGCTTGACTTCTTTGACAACAGTCTGTTTTTCATCTTTGATCTTTTTGTGGATGGCATCTACTTCTTTCTTATCAAAGAATCGATCTTTAATGTGCCAGGCGTCGATGTTCTCTTTCAACGCTTTTCCCAGAAGGTTCAACTGCCAGAATGGTTCCGGCTGGAAAGCAGCAATCTCTTTTTCACGATCAACGAGGATTTTTAATGCTGGACCTTGCACCCGGCCAGAAGACATCACTTTAAAAGAGCCGGCCGCTTTAACGGAGGCGGTCAGCGCCCGCGAAAGGTTGATCCCGTAAAACCAATCTAATTTATGTCTTGTTTCCCCAGCGAAGGCCTGTCCCCAATCAAGATGATTCATCTTCTGGTCAAATGCTTCAATGAGATCATCTTTAGTCAGCGTGGAGAATTTCATCCGGGAAGCATCTTTTTTCTTACAGCAATAGCGGATGACATTATAGCCGATAACTTCTCCCTCGATGTCGTAATCGCAGGCGACGGTGAACGAGTCTGCTTTCTTGGCCAGCATCGTAATCGTATCAATGTAGTCCTGAACATATTTAAGGCTGGGAGAAGTCTTAGACGATTCCTCCCAATGGATGTCAAAGACAGGATAAGTCCAGCTGTTTTGCTTGTCTTCGACCAAAGTGTACAAATGGCCGACGGCCGAAGTGACGATAATCGGCTTGCCGTTGTGCGTTAATTCGTAATAAGAACTCTGCTTGCTTTTTTTCTGAATGAGCTTTTTATCAGCTAAGGCTTCGGCTATTTTCTTTGCGGAACTGGGCTTCTCGGTGACGATCAATTCTACCATAACAGTGACGAATTTGTCTCTCGCTTTAAAAAAGTTTGGTTTCAGATGTCACGCCATCTGAAAAGCGAAGCGGCTTCGCTATCGCTCAGTCGCTAAGATTATCTTGTAATTTCTTCATAGGGCCAAGATATTGTTCTAATTTGATTTTCATCCCCTTTTTGAGTTCTGATGCAAAAGAAAATCTTTCTATCTCCTGATTCCAATCTACATCCGGTAATCTCGTCAATGTTCCCACAAACGTCCTTCCTGCTTTGGCAGCTTCATTCTCAATCTCATGTGCAACAGCTGTGCCAAACAATTTGACTGCTTTGAATTTAGAGATGGAATTGGCGCCTGCTTGCAACAGAAGCGAAACACGTTCCACGCGGTCTTCCCAAATGCCGCACTGGATGTCTAATGTGGGAAAAGCAATCCGCAGCTGGGCAATCCACCACGCTTGTTCTTCTGCCGAAGGAATCGGATCGTTCTCATGAATTGTCCCCTTCTGCGGGATTAATCCGTAAACATGGATCTTGGAAATATCGTATTTGTGGATGAATTCTTTCAGTAAAGGCAGATCCTCTCTCGTCTCGCCCAAACCAACGATAAAAGTCATCGCTCGAGCTAAGCCTAATTCTTGGGCCGCTTCAAACATTCTTTCGTAAGGAGCAAGCGGTTTAGAGGGACAGACTTTTTTGTGAATGATCGGATTGATGGTCTCGGTCGAACCGACGACGCCTTTGATGTAGGGAAGATAGCGCTGCAGAAGAACGCGAGGAACAGGGCCGACGGAAAGCCAGAGCTTGTCGCCGATGATCTCCACCGCTGCTTGCAACATCGCTTCTAATTCATCCGGCTTGAGCACGCCGATGCCGCCGGTAAAGAAACCGATATCCCAGCCAAGGTGTTTTGCCAGAAGAAATTCGGCAAGAATCGATTCGACGCTGCGTTTTGTTTCGCGCGGCGGCTTGTCTGCCGGCTGCGTGCTCATGTAACAGAACGTGCAGTCGCCGATCGTGCAGCCCCAGCTGAAGAAGATTGCCCGCTCAAAACGGACGGAAGGGGAGAAATGTTCTTGATAGATAGTGTCTGCTTGTGTAAAAAGAGATTGAGTTTGCGGATCCATGGGGAGCCTAATTAGCGAGTACATTAAAAATGTTTTGAGGGAAATGTTTTTATACAGCAATGAGAAAAAAAATCCATGCTCCCAGAAAATCGTTATTATTCATATAATCAAGGCCCACTGCCGGACGGCTGCAAGTATTGTGTACGGGGAGAAAAATTAGTCTTATTTGTCACAGGACTTTGTCCGCGAAGCTGTTATTTCTGTCCGATTTCGGACAAGAAGTATGGTCATGATGTGATCTACGCCAATGAACGAAAAGCAAAATCGACAGAGGAGATTATTACCGAAGCACGGTTGATGCAAGCAAAAGGAGCTGGAATCACCGGCGGCGATCCGCTGATGAAGTTAGAGAGGACATTAGGGTATATTCGAGAACTGAAGAAAACATTTAGCTCCTCATTTCACTTACATCTCTATACCTCTCTCAATCTCGTCACGGAAAAAACACTGGAGAGATTATCTGAAGCGGGATTAGACGAGATCCGTTTTCATTTTGATTTTGATGACGAGCGTTTCTGGAAGAATATTATCCTCGCAAAGAAATTCTCCTGGAAGGTAGGCGCAGAAATTCCCTGCATCCCCACAAAAGTAGAAGAGATGAAGAGAGTGGCCGATATTATTGCCGGACATGTTGATTTCCTAAACTTAAATGAACTAGAACGAGCTGATAACGAGCATTCTCATCTTGATGAGATGGGTTTTAAGACAATTCACCAATATAGTTACGCGATGGTGGGATCCGTAGAGGCAGGACTGGCGCTTGTAGAGTATGTCAAAGAGAAACAGTACTCATATTCCGTTCATCTCTGTACGGCAAAATTGAAAGAAAAGGTACAATTGCGCAACAGGATGAAACGAGAAGCGGCGATGGTAAATAAATCATTTGACAAAGTTGATGATGAGGGAATATTGACGAGAGGCGCGCTCTATCTTCCGGAGCTTGCTCCGGGATTTAAGTACCGGGAAAAGCTGGAATCGGCCGATAAAGAGAGAATGATCGCAACGCTGCAGCCGATCTTAGAGAAGATTAAGAAAGAATCCGCACTAAAAGACACTGATTTTTATATCGATCAAGAGAAACCCCGTATTCTCCTCTCAGAATTTAATGCACGGAAATTTAAGAGAAAGTTTAAAACTAGCGGTCTTCTTGTAGCAATCGTACAAGAAATGCCTACAGCAGACCAATTAGAGATCGAAGTGGATTTCTTGGATTGATGAAAGAAAGACAATGACAAAAATAACGACAAAATCAGAGATCATGGCCCCTGCGGGATCGTATGAAGCCTTGCAGGCGGCGATCAACGCGGGAGCGCAATCAATCTATTTTGGTATTGAACAGTTGAACATGCGCGCCCGCGCGGCAAATAATTTTACGATAGAAGACCTGCGCAAGATCGTTGCGATCTGCAAAGACAAGAACGTGAAAGCTTATTTGACACTGAATACGATCATGTATGATCACGACTTGACGCTGCTTCAGACAATCTGCAAAGCGGCAAAAGAAGCGGGAGTCGCGGCGGTGATCTGCAGTGATATTGCCGCGATCAGTTATGCGCGTTCCCTCGGCTTGGAAGTGCATCTCTCGACGCAGACGAATGTGACCAATATCGAAGCGGTGAAATTCTATGCGCTGTATGCCGATGTCATCGTCCTGGCCCGAGAATTGACGATACAGCAGATTGCGACGATCTGTTCAGAAATCAAAAAACAGGAGATCAAAGGGCCGGGAGGCGAACTGGTACAGATTGAGATTTTTGTCCACGGGGCGTTATGCGTTGCGGTCTCGGGAAAATGCTACATGAGCCTGGGGACGTATAATTCCTCCGCAAATCGGGGAGCCTGCCTGCAGAACTGCCGAAGATCGTATAAAATCATCGACGAAGAAACTGGTGATGAATTAGTTGTAGATAACAAATATATCATGTCGCCGAAAGACTTATGCACGATCGGATTCATTGATAAGATCCTCGAAGCGGGGGTCAGCGTGTTGAAGATCGAAGGGAGGGGAAGAGCACCGGAGTATGTCGACATGACCGTGAAAACGTATCGTGAAGCGGTGGTTAGTTATTACGCAGGAACATATACGCCGGAGAAAGTAGAGCACTGGATTTCAGAGTTGGAAAAAGTATTCAACAGGGGATTCTGGCATGGAGGATATTATCTTGGAAAGAAACTGGGAGAATGGAGTGGAGCGTACGGCTCAAAGGCAACGACGGAAAAAGTATATTTGGGAAAAGTGCGCAATTATTATCAGAAAACTAAAGTGGGGGAATTTGTGATGGAAGCAGGAACGATGAATGTCGGCGATGAGATCTATATCATGGGGCCGACGACGGGCGTGGTGCAGACGACAGTCAGCAGCCTGATGTTGAATGAAAAAACGGTTTCTGTCGCCGCGAAAGGAGCGGTGATCACAATTCCCATTGAAGAGAAAATCCGCGAGAATGATCAGCTGTATAAAATTGTCGAACGGAGAGAAGGGGTCAAGACTGCATAACCATGCCGACGATCGTTCATTTCCGGAAGAATTGTATTGGCTGTAATTCGTGTGTAGAGCATGCGCCCGAGCATTGGAAGATTGCAGGTCAAGATGGGAAATCTGATCTGCAGGGCGGGGAAAAGAAAAATGAGGTGTTTGTCAAGAAGATCCATGCCACGGAGAGAGAGGCGAATGAACGGGCGGCACGTGATTGTCCGGTAAGGATTATAAAGGTGTTTAAGTGAGGGATTGTTTGTTTGGTAATGTAATTATTTGACTTATAGAATACAGCATTCTGAAAGAAAAATGTTGCTTGTTTAGGTTCATAATTCAGCAATTTTCATTTCACAGAAAAATCAGTGGACACTACCGTTTGTTTAGAGAAGTTTGAATAATTCGATGATTTGTCTACAAACTTCTCAAGAGAATTTGAAATAAGCGTAATTTTGGCATGAAACCCGCGATTTATTCGCCAAAATTACTCTTTTTCAAACTTCTCTTTAATATTACAAGTATTTTTTCTAGGATTATTTTATTGATTAACATTATCTCTTTCATGTTATGTCGATAATCATGTCCAATGTTTGGAATTACAAAAAATTCTTTAGGACTATTGGCATTGTCAAATAATTCTTTTACCATTTTAGGTGGGACTATATCATCTAATTCTCCAGCGATTAAAATGAGGGGAACTTTAATTTTCTTCACATCTTCTAGAGCATCGTATCGCTCTCGATCTAGAACATAATGAAATGGAACACGAAATTCTATTTTTTTAGTTTTATCATTAGGCAGATCTCTTTGAGAGACACTCACGCCTGCTTCTTTCCAAGTATTACGTTTCTGTCCAGTTACGAGACCATGTGACGGCATAATTCCTAAAACAACATTAATTCTCGTATCACCTACTGCATATAAGATTGAAACTTCCCCACCTCTACTATGACCTCCCAGAAGAATAAGATTGAAATTCGCTTTAGTAAGCATATATTCTAAAACATTCTTAATATTTTTAAGATATTGTGAGGTAGTGTAATCGGAAATGACACCTTCGCTTTCCCAGGTCCCAGCAGGATCAAACCTAACAACAGTAAACCCTTGTGTGCACAACAATTCTGCTAAACTTACTAGGTGAGTGTAATCTTTTGAATCGAGATAACCAGGGCAAAGTATCGCGAGCTTATCGGTTTGTTTTTTAGGGAAATGGATTACGGATGCAAGGTTTCCTTTTGTGGAAGGAATTATGGTGGGGATAATATTCATAATAAGATAGAGTTTTACAAGAGATATAAAGATTACTATATCACTTGAGTTACATCACCGTAAGTTATATTAAGTAAAAGTTGTTTCTAAGAACTATAACAAGAAGAGGTTGATATCTATGGTTTACAACATGATGGGCGGATGGGGTATGGGCTGGGGCCTGGGAATGTTTGTCGGCTGGCTGCTGGGGCTTGGACTCTTAGTACTGGTCTGGCTTTGGGTCGTTAAGCTGTGGAGAGAAGTCGTCCAGAAAAAAAAGAGATAGGCCACACAAACATTTAAAAAAGAGGATATTATTCTATTTTGTGAGGGAGAGCTAGGCTGGCGCGCTAGTCCTGCGTTGTTACCGTGAGCGGACTTTACACGGAGCCGAAGCCCAAGGAAGGGTCAGTCTTGTTTCAACGGTCCTTGTTGTCTTTGTCGACGGTTTGTCCCCTGGGATGGACTTTCTGGGAACCAGGTCATTGGAGCTGGCCGCCGGATTTCGGCGCCGAGCAGAACCAACCTGAGAGATCCGGAAGGAAGCAGCCTTCACCATAAAGCACCATGTTCGGGGGGTCGCAGACCTGAGAAGCTACGGGGGTCATACCGTTGAGGCTTGATCGATTCGACTGCGGGCGTGCCCCTAAACTCTAAAAAGGCAAAACAGATGGAATATTTAGCGCTCATAGGTACAGTCACGATTATTCACTTACTGGCTGTCATCAGCCCGGGACCTGATTTTATTATGGCTGTAAGAAATTCGCTTACCTATTCGCGCAAAACTGGAATATGGACCGCCGTTGGTTTCGGTTGTGGTATTGCAGTCCACATTTTCTATTCCTTAGCAGGCCTCGCTGTTATTATTTCCAAGTCTCTTTTGCTATTCAACGCTATCAAATTTCTAGGAGCCGGTTATTTGATCTACATCGGTTTAAAGTCTTTCCTATCGAAATCTTCAAAAATTGAACTCGGCGAACATGATCAAAAAGCGGATATTACTCGCTGGTCAGCAGTCAAAATTGGATTTTTAACAAATGTACTAAACCCAAAAGCCACATTATTTTTCTTGAGTCTTTTTACGCTCATAATATCTCCTGAAACACCACTGCTGATTATGGGCATTATGGGTGCCATTATGATAATCAACACTATCCTGTGGTTCTCACTCGTTGCGATTTTCCTCTCACAAAAAAGAATCCGCTCAATTTTTGAAAGATCTCAAAACATCTTTAACAAGTCATTGGGTGGACTGCTCATTGCATTAGGAATAAAGGTTGCTTTGACTGAAAAATAAAATTAAATGGAGGACAAAAATGGTTTTTCAATGCCACGATCGGGATGCTGAAGTCAGGCAATATTTAGGAGCATTAGCACACTGCGCCGCAGATGTGTCCCTCTGTTTGACTGTTCTTGGAAAAACAGGGGCTAACCAGCAGGATACGCTGCAGAGATTGCAGGCTGGAAAAGAACATTTCTTTGCTTTATTAGGAGCAGATCATCCGGCTAGTGATTACCTAAAACGGGTAGTTGAGGTGAATCCGGAATTATTGCCGGACCTATATGCTGCTTCTCCGGTTCAAGAAAATCTAGCAGAAATTGTTTCAGCTGCACTGAACGGCGACGGCATGACTCGAGAATTGGAGGCAACCAGAGATTATTTTAGAAAAGTACGCGATGGCCTTACTTTTTATTTGGAGATATTAGAAACAACTCATTCCCAATAATTTTCCAAAGCCTCTTTGAACCCTAGAGATTACCCAATCGGATGCACGGCCTACCGGAAAAGCAAAAAAAATACAAAACAGAAAAAAACTTATTCCAACAGCTGATCTACTTCTTCGAAAGAAACATCCTGCGTTAATTCTTCATCCAATGTTTCCAATTCAGCGAGTTCATCAGCGGCGGCAGCGATTTCTGACTCTTCCGGACTGCCAACCACATTTTCTTTAGCTTTGGAAACTTGCGGCGTACAGGAAAGGACAAACAAGACAACGAAGAGCAGTCCGAGAACGGAACTTACAATGAGGAGATGGCGGTTCATGGTATTTTACCTCGTTTATAATTAAAGAAAAGAAAAAAAATTTAAAAACTTTTCTTATTCTTCTTCAGTAGTATCTTCGTTTTCAGCAGTATCTTCGCTTTCAGAGTCAGCTTCTGCTGCGGTTTCAGTAGACACATTCAACTTTGCATACAAGCTCATAAATTCACGAAGCAACGCCCTGGTCTTTTTCAGGTCTTCTTTGACAACTTCCTGGGCGACATGCCATTGCTGAATGGTTTCCCGGCTCATCTCTTCCGCCTCTTGCCAGAACGAGCGTGCTTTCTGCTGATCTTCTTGCAAAGTGGCCGCTGCTGCTTCAAAGCGGGCTAAAATTGCTTCCAGATCCGCGGTGTCAACACCTTTTTCTTTCAAAGCGGCGATTTTCTCGACCATGTTTTCGCTGAGACCAGTATGCCGATCAACAAGGTTATCTAGTTTTGCACTGGTCAACTGCGAGACGATCTTTTTTTGCTGTTTACTAACATCCTGCCAGAGTTCTTTCAATTCTTTGACTTCGGCACGCAATTCTTCGGCCGTGGCTGTTTCCGCAATGGCGAGAACTTTTTCTTTCTGGGCATCGACTTTTTCCTGAAGTTTATTAATGGAAGCAAGCGCACTCTCTTTTTCGGCATCGGTTAGTGTTGTTGATTCACGAACATGGGCAGTTAACCGGGCAAGGGAATTTTCAATCAGATCGATCGTTTTTTCCAGGTGTTTTTTGACGCCGACAGTTGCTTTCTTTCGGACATCAACACATTCTTCAGAACCATCACCGTCCCGGCAGATTTTATAGCGGTCACGCAATTCTTTTAGGCCTTCTTTCTGCTCTTGATAGCGTTCGCGGGCTTGTTCATATCTCTCTTTGGCGGCCCGTAATCGTTCACGCAACTGTTCAATCTGTTCTTGAGTAACTTCTTTTTCTGCACGCAGACGTTCTCCTAATGCTTTCCGCTGTTCTTTAAATGTTTCTTGACGTTCTTTTCTTTGATCTTCTGCTTTTTGCGTGTCAGTTTCATTTTCTCTAACTTCGGCCTCAGCACGCACATCCGCATCTGCTTCTAACAGAGCGATTTTGGCGTTAACTGCCGCTTGGCTGTTTACTTTCAGATCATCCTTGGCAAAGGCCATTGGCACGACGCTCAGGATAAACAACGCTAGGATCAACGCCCCGATAGCTTTTTTAATATTTTTTTTAATCATTTTTTTCATGGTTTGCACCTCATTGCAATTTTGCTAAGACTGGCAGGGAAGAATTACTTTTTAAAGATACTTTTAGGAAAGCTTGAAAAAACGGGAGAAATTGGCTCTGATTGCTTTACAAAGCTTTAGGTTTGGCCTATTTGAATAAAAAGGGGGAAAAATTAGGAGGGATCGGAAAGATTCTATTTTCTTCGATAATCCTGTATATTGATATTCTGATAAGCAACCTGCCCTTCGTCGTTCACACGCAGCATGCCGACTTTCTCCTCATCGAGATAGGATGCCATCCAGAATAATTCGTCATGGTATCCTCCTTCTGAAAGAGGCACAACATTGCTATCGTGGGCACGATGAGCAGATTCATGAAAATGGCCGTTTACTGCTTTGGTAATTCCCGCTTGTTCAAAAGCAGCACGAAGTTTCTGATTTCCCCGATGTTCTCGTTTCATCGTAAAACCATTTTGCGCGGCAATTCTAAGGATGTCCGCATCAGAAAGTGGTCGACTGGCTCGTTGGCGAATGGCATTTTCAACAACAACGCCTGGCATCAAACTCTTATCCGCTCGTTCGGCAAAGTAAGCCATATCGACTGCGGTTTCAATAGGGCCGTCAAATGCTCGGGGAATATGGCTCACGACAATGGTTCTTTTCGGATCGCGGGTATATTTCACGACATCGGTGATATTTGTGAGGTGGAGAGGATCGCCTTGTGTGGTTTGATAAAAGCCACTTTCCAGAGAAGCTGGTTGTTCATCAATCAGATAAACACCTCTTCGTACATCGGCGGCATGCCAATCCGATCCTGGCAAAAAGAGTAAGCGATGACCGATCCCATCAACAACGGGATTTTGACAAGCATCAAAAAAATTTGCTTGTCGAGAATAATGATCAAAGATCGGCTGGGCTAAAGCAATTTCTTCATGGCTTCCTTCCAGAGCATAAACTTTTACACCGGTGTTCACTGCTGCACCGATGATAGCTGCTAAATTGTCTTGTGGTCTAGATTCTGGACAGCGTTCACCAATAAGATCCCCATTGAGAATCAGGTTCTCTACTCCGAGTTGTTTGGTTAGGATCCTTAGGGCAGTAATCACTCTTTGCGGATCAGCCGCGTGAATATCTGAAATAATGCCGTAGGTTGTTTCCATTGTGTAATCCTTCGATTGGTGTAAAAATAGGTCTTTCTTTAAAAAATCTCCCATTCCAAAATACTATTTCTGTTAAGGATCAAACAAAAAAGAAAATAACTCTTCCTAATACTGCAGCAGCACTTCCACATGCCGGCCAAAGATACGCTTCAGGTCTTCGAAGATCGGCTCTTTGATGAAGACACGCGGCGGCACACTGAGCTTAGCCAACTCTTTCTCCAGTTCTTCCAAAGTAGCTGGCTCCAAAGTACCCAGGCCACCATCAGGATTGACCAGGGCCTTTTCAATCTGCTGCTGTTCTTTGGCGTCAATATCACGGGTGACAAAGGCCAGCTTGTCCAGAAGGATAACCTCACCGAATTTCTCTCCGTACTTAACCCGGATCCGCGCCCGTTCCAATTCCCGGCCGCGCTTGCGTTGCAGATATTCAACGAGAAAGCGGACGAGACCGGAACTCCCTTTGCGCGCTTTTTCAATGTCTGTCTTCGTCAGCTTGCCGGCATCATGCTTCTGCTTCGCCTCGACGACTTCATTGAGATCACGTAGGAAACGAGCCGGAACTTTGCCCGTGGCGATCAATTCATCTTCAAAGAGTTTGAGGATATCTTTATCCTGAGCCCGCTCCCGGCCTTCTAACTTTAGGATATCTCTTACGATCGTAACAACTTCATCGTAGAGGAAGACCATGCTTTTTTGATCATGACGCGCTTCGATCTCTTTGAACAGTTCGCGAATGCGCTTCAGATATTTCTCGGCGTTGCTGACATATTCATCAAGCTCTGTCCCGCTGAGATCTTTTTTCTCACCGTGCTCAATCTTTTTCCGCAGATCGACATTTGCTTTGAGGATCTTAACATATTCCGGCTCGAGCATTTTCTCTTTCTTGACGAAGATATCTTCCATCACTTCCGGTGTCTCGCGGGGCGTCGGCGGCGGCAGGCCATAGAGCATGATTGCGGCCTGGCTGGGGGTTAAGATGGCATAAAAAGTGTCTTCCATACCCATGTCTTTCAGACGCAGCTTGATCCGAGAGATGCTTTGTTCTCCTGTGCTCATAAACAGGTCGATCGCTTCCCGGCTGGGCTTGATCCGACCCATGCGCAGGAGTTGTTTCCAGGGCATGAAGATGCCGCGGTCGTAGAAAGGGACGCCGTCACGCAATAAAGTGAAGATGATTGGATTAGCTTCTTTCAGTGAATCCCAAAAGTCGGTCAGGATATAAACTTGGATATTAAGCTTGTTCTTGATGCCGGTCATCTCACCGGCTTCGACACCCATCCCGATGATGATCGCCCGCAGCTTATCTTTGAGTTCGATCCGGCTCATTTTCTTGACATCCGTGTCATCAATGACGATCCAGACGTCAATATCCGAGGTGGAAGTTGCCCGGCCCTGGGTCAACGAGCCGGCTAAGACATAACTGAGAATGTATTTCTCGAATTTCTTGAGGACCATGCTCTTATGAATTTCCGCAATCTTAACGGCGGCGAGCATGCCCGTATCATGGATCGGCACGGCCAGGGAAACGAGACGGTTCAGGTCATATTTGGCGTCGTAGCAATTCTGCCACAGATCGGTCAGCAAAATACTCTGCGTGGTCATGTTCTTATCGATATCCGCAGCAATCTGGGTGATGATCGTGGAAAATTTCTGATGCAGTTCATCTTTGGACATCTTCTGCGAGGTAGTATCGTCGACGACGATCAAGAGAGAAATCTTTTTTTCGTCTTCCTCGGCGTTTTTGGCAGGTTCTTTCGCCGGTTCCGGTTTACGATGTTCCTGCTTCTCTCCTTCTTTGGAGAGCTGGTTTTCTCCCCCTTTAGAGGACTGTTTCTCCGGCGGGAGCAGGGCGATGCCCACGATATAATCACCGAACTTCTCGAGGACTTTATCTTTGAATGTGTCTAATTTTTCTTTCAGCGCTTTGAGCTTCTTCTCCATTTCTGGCGGAATCTTGGGAGGAGCCAAGGTGGGGGGGAGGGGAATTTCTTTCTCCGCAGAAACTACTTTGATTTTTTGGGGTGCCGATGCTTTTTTTGCCATGAAGATGAACCTCCTATTGTGTGACTCGAATATCTAGATGGAAACAGGTATTCTTTTATAAATATAAGTGTTTCTCTCAGAAGTGGGGCATTTTGGTCAATGGTCCGAAATTCAGCGAAAGGTTTAAATATAACTACCACGAAGTGATGTCTCATGGTCAGAACTGCAACTGAAGGAAGAACTCCAGAAGGACTAGTTGTACCTGCTGGTTTAGAAAGAACTTTAAGAGAATTAAATAGGGATAACCAGGAATTTCTTCAAGTCAAAGACACGCTTCACCTAGAATCTTTAACCGGAGCAGTTACTGAAAAATATTTAGCGTCTGTAAGAGTTGAACGGGATGGCGTTGCCTATTACGAGCCAAAAGGCAAGGAAACATACCAAGATCTTGCCGATCTGTTAATGTCAGAACTTGATTATCACCTTCATCGTCGGGTATACCAAAATATGACTGCAGAATTATATGAACAGTTGAAAACAGTTAAGGATCCAGCGACCGGAGAAAGCTATACTCATACTGTTACCAAAACTCAGTTCGGAGTGGATACGAACGCGCTAAAACATGCTTTTGATGAAAATGGAGCAACACTTGCTACCGTATCGGGAATAACGGCCAATCTCGGCAATAAGTGGTTCCAGAGAGAATTAGGTGGAGCGATTCGCCACAAATATGATGACGACCCGGCGAGGTATAAAGCGGGTATTGAAAACTTCAGAACATCTAAACTCGGTATCGGCGGAGAATACACTCCTGAAAGACTTACTCCTCTGGGCGTCGATGAACTGCTTGGCGCCTATGTCGGCCTCGTTAGTCAAGCGCTGGAAAAGACCAAAAGTAGATAGGTCATTTCCTCTTTTTTTTCTATTCTTCCCATTTCAGAAAACTATTTATAGTTCTGCTATTACCTCTGCTTTATGGCAAAAAAGGATGATCCCAAAAAGAAAGAGGGAAAAGAAAGCAAGAAAGGAATAGATTTTGAACAGGTTTCTCGGAAATTGGCTAGTGTCGGAGAAGATCAGCAGATCGACCAAATCGCTTCTGCCCTTACTGATACCTATTTAACTCACGCAAAATATGACAAGGACGGCGTTACTCATTATAAAGAAGAATTCACTCGAGAAGAAGCCGAAGCGATGGGTGATAAATTATATGATGCTCTCGGCTTTCATCTTCATCGACGCTATTTAAAAATTGATGAAAAAGGATACGAATCTCTCAAGAATATAAAAGATCCGGAGGGTAAACCCTACATTGATATCTTCACCCAATACCATTTTGAACTTGATAGAAAACAGCTAAAAAAGAGTCTCGGTAGAAAGAAAACCGGGAATCGGATTAGTATCGCTAGTCTCCAGGAACTCCTTCAAGAACCAGTCCAGAAACATGCGGGCAAGGCCATCGAAGGAATTATTTCTAAAGAACATCTTACAGAACCCGAGAATAGGGAGATGGTTAAAGGGGCGATCGAAGGAATAATCACGGAATACAAAGAGAACCCCGAGGACTATGAATTAGATCGTATGGATCACCTGAGACTGGTCAACACCTATATCGGTCTTGCTCAAAAACATTATCGAAAAGGCGCCCACCCGGAAAAAAAGAAAGAGAAAAGTCGTTAGATTTCTTCGGCAGGCTCACGCAACAGCTCTTTCTCCATCTCTCTCCTTACATCTTCTTCCCGCACCACTTTTCCCGCCTGATACTTATACGAGTGGAGCAGTTTCTTGATCGCCGTATAGACGTGCGCCGTATCGCTGACCACTTCTCTGGGGAGACCGGCTTCCAAAGGGAAAGTATAGAGATATTTGTTGATAAAACTCTTCCAGAAATAAACCCAAGGCTTCATTGTCCAGCGATGTTCGTAATCGGTCATCACCCAGGCGTCAAAGATAATGAGGACATCGCCATCCTGGAACTTCCGCTTGCTGCCGTCAACGGTCTCCAGCGCTTCCGTGACGTTATCTAACGTGATCTTGATCTTGATCATCAAGACCGCAAAATTAGTCTTTTCTTTATACGGACGCAGTTCGATGTAGGTCCTTCTGCCCTGCTCCGTGACCAGCTCTTCTGTCTTTTTCTCATTTTTTTCATAATTCCTCTCAGCCAAGGCTTTGTTAATGGTAGAGAATAACTCAGCAGCACGAAAGATGCCTTTGTACTGAAGTTCCCGATTATTGATAATCAGGTTTTTCTCGAAAGCAGTAGTGTGGACGGTCATGCTTCATAGGTGTACTTGAACACATTCAAGTAATTTTTGATTTTTTGATGGATATCTTCAACATCGCTTTCAATCCAGCGCTCCATCTTGGCGAAATGGTGGCGAAAGAAATATTTTTCAGCGAGAACACCGAGGAACCAATAAAATGGCCGTGATTTCCATTTTCCTTTCCGATCGCTGATCACATAACCGTCAATGGTCATGTGGATAACACCATGATTCAGATGCAGGTTCTCTTTTCCCGCCGCGACATCCACGTCTTTGACATCGGTCATGATCACTTTGATCGCCATCTTTAGTTTGTTAAAGTCAGAAGCGCTTTTCCAAGGTTCGAGGACCCAAAGGATCTGTTTCCCAGAGGGCATGACCTGCTCCTGATTGAGTTTTTCATACCAGTCCCAGCTTTTCTCATAGAACCAACCGGCAATCAAATTGTATAACTCGGCGGCATTGAACAGTCCCTCATAATTCAGCCGCAGATGATCTATCACCAGTGTTCGTTCGACCATAAGTCTGATAAGAAGAACGAGGCTTATAAATTATTCGGCAGACAGGGCGGACAGTAACCGAGCAACGCGAGATGGTTTCATATTAGCCCTCCACCACCAAAAACTTTAATAACCAGCAAGGCCATTCGCGAACAGAGAGGGGAAACATTCATGGTGAAAACATTTTTTCGGAGATTTTTCAGAAGAGTCAATCCGTTCAGCAAACGCAGCAACATGAAAGTCGGGCTGTACGGACCACCCAACGGGGGCAAGTCCACTTTGGCCAACCGCATCTGCCTGGACTGGCTGGGAGAAGAGATGTCCAGCGTTTCCCATATCTCTCACGAAACCCGGGAGATCAAGATCAAAGAACAAGTCACGATCAAAAACAAGAAAGGCAAGGAATTGATGTTCTCGCTGGTTGATACACCGGGGATTGCCACCCGGATCGATTATGAAGAATTTCTGCGCAAGGGAATTAAGAAGACCGAGGCGAAGAAACGGGCAAAGGAAGCGACAAAAGGAGTCATTGATGCCATTAAATGGCTGGATAACATGGACTTCGTTGTTGTCGTCCTGGACGCGACCAAAGATCCTTACTCCCAGGTCAATATCACGATCATTGGAAATCTGCAGGCACGGAACATCCCAGTCCTGATTGCGGCCAATAAGATCGATTTGAACAAAGCCAACATGGATGCGATCAAAGCGGCCTTTCCCCAATACGGGATCGTCGGCATTTCCGCCAAGTACGGCAAGAATATCGAAGATTTCTACGAAAATCTCTTTAAACTGGTGAAATGAACGAGAGATCTTGGAGAAGTCCGGCGTGCTGTGGTGTAGTAATTGTTTAGCAGATACAAGCTAGAAGGGCTAAACAATTAGGTAGAGCATAAAGATTTAAAAATGATAAAAGTTTCCTTCCTTTGATAAAAGAGGTACTATGGTCACATTTCAGTTTGTTCCTTATCAAGACATTGAAACACTCACTTCTGCCAAACGGATCAACAAGTTAATGAACATCGTCAAGAGTGATCGGATCGTGATCATGGAAGGGCGCCTGCGCAAAGAGGAAGAAGCCGATCTGATCGAGATCACGATGGAAGAGATCGGCTCCCGCTTTCGGGGGATCGAGTTGAGCGTGATTTATCCCGATAAGACAAAATTAGATGCGTTGCAAAAATTACGGGGCATGTTCGCCAGCTTTCTGCTCGGCAATCGGCAGGGATTGACGATCATCGGGCCGGCATCGATCGTCAAGCGGATTGAGAAAGATCCCGATAAGATCGAGCTGTTTACCAAAGATACAGTTAATTTACCCCGCAACCGCAGTAAGCGAAAGAATAAATAGGAGTACTTCTTCTCAGTGGACATGCCACACCAATGCGTCCGCTGCAGCACGCTGTTCCCTGACGGAGCACAGGAGATTCTCAAAGGCTGCCAATGCGGCGCGCGGCTGTTCTTTTACATCAAGAAGAAACAGATTGAAGAAGGCAAGGAACTGATCAGCAATCTTTCCGTTGAAGAGAAAAAACAGATTGAAACAGACATCGCCGAGATCATGTCTATCAAGGAAGAAGATCCTGATCGGCCGGTTGTGCTGGACATCGAAGCAATCCGCGTCTTGCAGCCGGGAAAATATGAATTGGATCTGGTGCACCTATTTAAGAAAGACCCTTTGATTATCAAGTTGGAAGAGGGGAAGTACATGATCGATCTGGGGCAGTTGTTTAAAGAGAAGTTTGAAGACAAATAATTGAATTATTCAAACTTCTCTAAACAAATACCAGAAAAAGAAAAATCCATTATTCACATCTTGCTCTTCTGCGCCTTATCCGAAATAATCGCACTATTACCTGAAGGATCCTCAAGAATTATTTTTATTTTCTCCCGGCCAACCAAAGCCCGGTTTAATTTCTTAATCAGATTGCGCGCTTTTTCTTTGGCGCCGTCATCGTCTTCGGCATTCAGAGAAGATTGAATTACCGCTTTGACTCGTTCCAAAACTCCTTCCACATTGGTGACATAGCCATCGGACGCCGGACCGGATTCCACCGTGATGATGTGGGGAATCTTTAATGTAGCTTCGCCGGATTTGACTACTTTGATACTGAGATCTTCCTCAGATTCCACTTCCAGCGTGTACTTGCAGGGATCTTTGCGTTCTGCCGGCTCTACATCAGATTTGCGGGTGCCACAGGCAGCGCAATCCATGGATAGAACAAAGACCCGCCCAAAGTAAGGGATGTCCAACTCCTCTTCTTGGAGAGTGCATTTTTTTTCACTGCAGAAAGGACATTCCTGATTTTTTAATTCTGACATTGGACGGTTAAGTCGAGGTGTGTTTAAAAACATTTCGTGGGAAAAGGCTAATATGAAACCCTCTCGCGTTGCTTGGTTACTGCCAGCTCCGCACTTGCTGTAGAACACAATCAGCGACGTTCCCCGTAGGGGGCAACCCCCTTGTCGCTTTGATATTTCTATCGAGAATGCTCCGCAAAGGGCAGTAACTACAGGGTTTCATATTAGCCGTGGAAAATATACTACCTGCTTCTTAACGTGTCGTGTCTTCTAGATGTTAAGAGAAGTTTGAATAATTCAATTATTGATCTCCAAACTTCTCTTAAAGAACAGAAATATTCATAAACTTGCGGCCCCATAATCGGCTGATGGCTATTAAGAGAGATGAAGTTTTACTGGAAGGGGAGCTCTTCCGTGGAATATTTCAGGGCTCTCTCAAAAATCAAAAAAGTTTTGAAAGCAGAGAAAGCATAACTCCTGGGGGAAACACCTACCATTATCCAGTTTATCATACCTTCGAATGGTGGGATGTTACAGGAATGATTGTAGAAAGAAAAACTGCGGAGCCATACCAAGTAGTGTTCTCTACTTGTAGATATGATAAACAATACCTACAAAGTCGTGATCGGGATCTTCCAGATTTTGTTCCGGATTTTGTGGTAGAAAGTTTATACGCTGGAATCGTGGTTGTCAATGATGCTAATGTCAGGAGTCTGTTTGGTGGTCAGTTTAGCGAGAGGGTAGATGTTGAGTTAATAGATTATTCTGCCACGTATGACCTTCTCTTAGGAAGAACTGTGGAGAAGTTAAGGGACCGAGAGCGAGGTGTTTACAAATTAGCCCCGCCAGAACTCGTTCTTTCCGAACTCGTAAAATTAGGATATGCTCCCGGACCGGAAGGTCAAATGGGGTTTAAATTTAGTTAGAGTGAACTCAGGAGCGAGCGGCGTAGGCGGCGTTTCCTCTACTTGCGTGGGTTCAGTGTGTAAGTTCAAACTCTGTCGAAAGGTTAATAAACAACTCTCCAAAACAATTGTCTGATGCACCGGTGGTATAATGGCTAGTATCTCAGCCTTCCATATTGACCCGCAATGGTTGATAAAGGCGGACCGCCTTTATGATGAAAGCTGATGATCCGGGTTCGAACAGATGTCACGCCATCTGAAAGGCGAAGCGACTTCGTTTGTGCTCAGCCGCGATCACTCAAAAGATTGCTGTGCATCTCAGAAAGTCCCGGCCGGTGCACTCATTTATATTTATAAAAAATGGCTGAAGATCATTCCGTAGAGGAAATAGGATTAGACTACTCGCCGCCGAGAGCTGACGTTATCGAGATGCGGGAATTGCAGAGAAAAAGCCAGCAGGGGCACGATAAGGGAGCGCAGTATGGTTGGCAGGAGATACTTGACCGTCTGGTAAAAGGAGCAAGATCGGAACTGGAAAGATTATTAGAAACACACCCGGAAGTAAATCATGTTGGTGTGCGTTTTCTTGAACAAACTGCCTATCTTGCCAAAACAGAACAGGATCTTTATGCGGTGGTAGAAGCGATCAATCCATCTACGGATTATGCTCTGTTGGATTATGTTCTGGACCGAAAGACGACAGTAATGTTCTTTGTTCACTAATCATCTCGTTCGACCCCGAGAAAGAGGCGATTTATCTTCTGAATTTTTTTTCAATATGATTAAATTTATAAATACCAAACTTATACTTCCCTCTATGCCAATCACCAATACAGACAGACCAAAAGTGAATGTAAGCGTAAATGAAGTTCGCAGACAAGAAGTTCGTCCAGAAAATTCTTTTCGTTTTGCCGAACCCGTTCAGCCGGAACAGAAAAGAGAAAACAGGTCTGAGGAACCCGAACGTCGGGCAGAAGCAAGAGAACCGCGCGCACCGCGGGAGATTCAGGTCAGCATCAGGCCTTGGAAAGTATTGAAATTATTCCTGATCCTGCTGGTGTTTTCCAGTGTTTTCTTTGCCGGGCGCTGGAGCGCTGACGGAACGGACATATTTAGTTTCTCTTCACCAGGACCGACGGCAGCAGCTGTTTCCGAAAAAGCTGTGGAAAAAGAAACAGTCCCGGCAGCAACAGTGAAATCAGCCGTAGACGAAGCAGCGCTTCCCGCAGAAGAGGGTAAAGTTGAAGCACCGGCGAGTGATGTTCCCGAGAAAGTGATCACCAAATACAGCAAAGTGGCCTTGGCCGTGACCGCTGTCAAAAAAGAATGGTATGACGGCTGGGGGAAAATCGTACAACTATCAGTCACGATCAAGAATAATGAAGAAGGAACAATCAAACCAGCGTATTTGGTGATGAATGTCGAAGGCTATGATGATTTTGATAAGCGTGTGCCTCTCCCCGGGAAAGCACAAGAGATTAAAGCGGGAGTAAAATTAGAGGAAAATGTCAATATCCCTAACGGCTTTGCCTATAATCCGGCAACAAAAGGGATCGGTGACATGGGCACTGTCCATATCATCACGCGGCTCTATGACGAACGTGATGTCCTGATTACCACTTTTGGGACGGATTATGATTTACGGGGATAGATTGGTTGTTTGATTTGTTGTTTCATCTTTTGGGGGATTAAGTATTTAATGAAGTTTAGTTCTTACTTCTCCACCAAGCTTTGTAAGCTTATAGAACCGTCCTTTCGTTTCTTTTGGATTAATGCAGACGGCCAATCCTTTCTTCACAAACTCACGTAAGACATCAGAAACGCTGTTACGAGTAATCTTAGGATTATACTTAAGTGCCTCTTGGTAAATTTGTGCTGGGATTTTACTTCCATCCATGACTTTGATGATTACACGACGTTGAGAGCCACGAACAACCCAAGAAAGTAGTTCTATCTGTTTCATACACCCAGAAATAGTGTGAATATATATCGGTTTTTCACTTAATATACACCAAAATATTTAAAAAGAAAGAGATTATAATTATAAATTGGCAAATAAAGGGGATTAACATGAAAACAACAACATTAACGCTCGGTCTTGATGATGAAGAACGTCCAAGAGGATATCGGAAAGAAGTAAAGCGAGAAGCTTCAGAAAAACCAATAGAAAAAGAAGCTGTTACCTTTGGAAGGATTTGTGGTATTGCGTCCGTGTTATCCGCATCTTATTTCCCCGGAGGAAGTTTCATAGTCGGGCTAACAGGATTAATCTATAGCAAACATGAGACCACCGCAAACATACTGAACGTAATCGGTCTGATACTCGCTGTAGTAATGTTCGTATTCGGTTAGAATTACAACAGATTATGGGATTGATAATATGAAAGAACAATTAAAAAAGTTTTCACTGGAACATCCTGGAATAACGGTTTTAGTTATTTTCATCGTAGCTATAATCCTGATCGCTCTTTTAATGAATACGACCAGAACTAAATCGGCCAAAGAACCAACGATCTATGAATGTTGGAATAGGCAACTCGTAAGAGACCTTTCAAAATGTCCCGAGGAGCCGTCTCTACCAGAAAGCAAGAAAAAAGAGATTTGTAACGATTTGATTGCCTATTTCCAATATTGTAACGATGCGGGCAATAGTCAGAATTCCTGCTCGACCACTGCACACGAGAAGATTTTACGCATCTATAAAATCACAAACGAACAAATTATAGAGGTCGTGGATTACTGTACTAAAAACATGGAAAAGCTAGATATTTAGAACAGGTAATTATTTAAATGAATAAATAAGCCGGAGAGATAAGATGATAAAAGAGGTGTTTGTATTAGGGATATTATTTCTTTTTCTCGTTGCCTGTGCACCTCAGGAAGCATTGGCGGGAAAAGCATATACAGATCTTTCTTACGAACAGAAACAACAGTATTGGGCGTGTATTAACGAATGCAACAAAATAGGTTACACGAGAGGTTGTGCACTGGATTGTATGGCTAAAGCTGAAAAATATGCCCCTGATCAGAACTGGTGTCAGGATCCAGATGGGAAAGATTATTTCACAAAAAACAGCGTAGCCTCTAATCTTTACCCTGTTCCTAAGGAAGATTCTTGTGTAACTATCGGTGGAAAGACATATCTCTTAGAAGGGATATGCTCTTCTAACAAATATGGTTGGATTCAGAAAAATTGTGCTGAACTCGGCAATTACAAATGCGTGGAGGGGGCATGTGTTGTTGCGAACCATCCTCCTGTCTTAGATCAGATAGAAGATCAAACGATTACTCTCGGGGAAACTATTTCATTCACACTTACCGCTTCTGATCCCGATGGTGATAAACTGGTGTTTTCTGGCAAAATCCCGAAAGATTCTTCTCTTAACAAAGAAACGGGAGAGTTCAGCTGGAAGCCTACGGCTGCGGGTGAATATACGTTAATTTTCCGTGTGAACGATGGGAAATTATATGATAAGAAATACGTTGGAATTGTGGCGGTTAAACCAGTTAACAAAGAATGTATGTATGATGATTTCTCAGGAATCAGTTTAGACCTGAGTAAGTGGATTGAAGAAAAAAGGGAGGACGATCCTAGTTTTCCGGATATTCATGAAATCTCTTCAGAAAAAGGAACGTACCATATAGTAACGGTCACGAAAGGAGATAAGAGTGTTCAATTAATTACTATAAAAACTTTTGATGTTGGCGAAGTTCTTGAGTTCGATTTAATATATAATGGTGGCGAGGGCAACCATATTGCTGGTTTTTCCGGGATCGTAATCGATGGGAAGAAAATTGAACCGATTCAAAGCTATCTAAAGAATAATTGTCCTACTCCGAATCCGGGCTGTGGACGAGTGGGAGAATTCAATGGTATTCCCGATGTAGGAAGTGCTAAAGGGAAATATCATCTGAAGTTAGAATTCCTCGGGGATGGAATTAAATCAATAATAATTAGACCGGACGGATCAGTAATAGAACATGAATATACTGGACTGAAAGCACCACACCAGCCCATTTTCTTAGCTATGACGGGGGCTAATGGGCTAATGGATTTTGAATTTGACAATTTTGATATCCCTGGATGTTTAGAGAATTGAATGGGCTAATGAGTTTCTATCATTTTTAATCTCCTGTATTAATCTGATTATCTCTTGATACATCTTTAACTGTTGTTCTTTCCATTCTTTTGCTTCTATTTTCTCTAGTGCTTCTATTGAAGAATTTAAACGCTCTTCAATGTTTTCAAATCCCATCCATTCTTTAACCCAAGCTTTTCTATTTTCGGGTGAACCGTCATTCCATTGTCGTAAATCCATAATTTTCATTTTAGTCACTCTCAATAATTAATTTCTCAGGACTATAATCTTATTTACTTGTGGTTTCTTGTTCATAAGATCAATCCCGTTGAAAAAATTTGACATGTGGAAAGAGGATATATACTCCTCCATATAGTAAAGCCACAACTAAAGCAGTATCATCTTTGAGGATAACTGGTGTGAACCCTATGGCTGCAAAGCCAATAAAGCCAACAGCATAAAGAACTGCATATAAACCTAGGACCAATTCAGAAGCGTCCTTAAAATTATTTAGAACGCGATCTCGCTCCATCTTCTTCGTTTTTGTATAATCATTTAAGGAATTAAAAAACCAAACAACGATTGCTAATAAGAGTAAGGCAAAAGAATGATTTAATGTCATTTTTTCTTCACAATAGTTACTGTTACAAAACCAATAACTCCTCCAATTATTGCTCCAATAGTTCCGCTAGTACTTCCGCCAATAAGAGCCCCAAGTGCTAGCCCAGCTAATTCTTCGTTACCTTTTTCTTTTGCCATTTTTTATCAATCTAAATATAGATTCAATCGTTTAAATGTGTTATGAAGAATTATTCACGTCTAAACTCTTTAAACTTCTCCCCAAATACCTGCAACCCCGATGTCGATAACATCGCTTGACTATTACCAAACTGAACCATTGTCGGCTGTGGCAAGCCCTGTGCTAACTGTTGTAATGCCTGTTCCATCTGAGTAACCCTTGATAATAACTCCCTTTCTCTCTCTTGTGCTCTTTCGTCTATTCGAATTCCTGCTTCTAATGTAAGCGGAGACTTACATCTATCACAAAAGATGAGGATACTTTGATTTTGAAAATTACACCGTGGACAAATGCGAGGTTTTAATACATCCTCTTTTTCAGTAGTTTTCGGTTTAATTCCCTCTACTTCACAGTAAGCATCATCGATGTCCTTATCGCTGAGCTGGAGATAAACGCCCTCTAATGTTCTCGTTGTAATGCCATGCCTTTTGGCATTCTTGACCAAATCAAAGCCCCTCCTTTGAAGATCCGTAATCGCAAAGTATCTTCCCATATGCCAGAAGAGATTTTTCTTGATTTCTGCACGTTCCGCAATTCTTCGAATAAAAGCAGTATAGCCAATGGGTGACAGTTTCCTTGCAAACCAGCCGCCTTGTTCTTTACCAACAAATAAGGGTGCATCTCCATTCTTCCTGTCGGGATGATCTTTGTTAATCCACTCGCGTAAATACGGTACAGCTCGAACTAACCGAACAGAGCGTCGCTGAGATTTTGATACTTCAATCCACACTTTACAGCCCATTTCGTCAAATTCAACATCGCTAAGCTTAACATTTGCAATCTCGTTAGCTCTACAACCCATTTCCACCCAGACCATAATCAATGCTCGATCTCGATTACAGGAACAAATAGTAAGCATTCGCTCGATATCCTCAATAGTTGGCAAATCTGATGGCTTATGAGTTCCTTTAATCCTCTCCGGCTTTAATCGTTCATCTTCTACAACTGCCGGAAAGCCAGAACGCTCTTTAAATTGGTACAACCACTTGTAAAAAGATCGAATTATCACTTTTTTCACAGAGCGTGAAGAATCTGTTCTCACGTTACCAACAAATTCAATGATTTTCTGCTTATAAGCCTCAATCTCGGTATCGATGGGTTTAAACGGCATCTTGAGGGATAAGCCAAGTTCTCGGAGGCACAAGAGGGTATTGCGAATGGTCGAGGTTTTTATCCTACCACCGCGACTACTTGGCTTGTTTTCCAAGTACTCTTTAAAGAGGTTAAGTGCTTCCAACTGTTCCACAGAGAGTTTACCCCTCCATTTCGAGTTATGATGACCTTCGTCGAAGCCATTGGTCAAAATCTTCCTAATTTCTTCTTCTGAACCCATACATTTTGCCTTATTCCGAGCTATTTAAACCCAATTACAATTTAATATTATTTACCATCCAAAACGTTTATAAACTAAAAACGTAACCTTCTCCTCTGTACAATGACGAGAATCAATCGTATCTCCATCCAAGGATTCAAGAGCTTCGCCCACAAGACAGAAATACCCCTGGGAGAAGAATATAATTGCATCCTCGGCCCGAATGGTTCCGGCAAGAGCAATATTGGCGATGCCCTTTGTTTTGTTCTGGGAAGACTTTCGGCAAAATCGATGCGTGCGGAAAAAGCATCCCATCTGATCTTCAATGGGGGAAAGAACAAAAAGCCGGCCGATGCCGGAACCGTTCAGATTGTGTTCTCCAATACGGAGAAGACATTCCCCCTTGATGAAAAAGAAGTCGTTGTCGAAAGGACGATCACTAAGAAGAGCAATAGCATCTATAAAGTCAACGGCAAAACAAAGACGAGAACGGAACTTCTGGATCTGCTTTCCCTGGCCAGGATCAATCCCGACGGCTATAATATCGTCCTGCAAGGAGATATCACCCGTTTTGTCACTATGCCAACGCTGGAGCGGCGTAAGGTTGTTGAGGAAATCAGCGATGTTTCAATTTATGAAGAGAAGAAACACAAAGCAATCTTAGAATTGAACAAAGTAGAAGAGAAATTGAATAGCGCCGAGATTATCCTCAAAGAGCGGGGCACGTATCTCAAAGAACTGAAAAAAGACCGCGATCAGGCCCTAAAATTCAAAGAACTCAAGAACAAGATCGATTCTCACCGGGCGACATATCTTCATCATCAGATCACTGAAAAAGAAGCGGAGAAATCCAGACTGGATGGTACGATCGGAGTACATCAGGAAACAGTCACCAAAGCAGAAGAACGGATCAAAGGGCTGAAGGCAAGCATCGAAGAACAGCGACAGCGTACGGTGTCGATCAACAAAGAGATTGAACAGAAAGGAGAGACGGAACAGGTTCGTGTGCATAAAGAGATTGAAGATCTGAAAGTGACGGTGGCCAAGGACCGGACACGCATCTCGACGCTGAAAGATGAGATCAACAAGATCGCTCAGAGAAAAGATCAGTTCCAGCAGGAATTGAAAGATCTGCAGCAGAAAAACAGCAGCGTTCAGCAGCAGCAGAAAGAGATGCAGGCGCTGGCCCAAAAAAAGAAAAAAGAATTACAGGAAGTAGAACAGAAAATTGCCGATTTCAAAAAGAAAAACAAGATCGAAACATCACAGGAGATCGATCAGGATATCGAACAGAAAGATACGCTGATCGAGCAAAAACAGGAAGACGTCCAGCAGATCCGCCAACGGCAGCAGGAATTACTGCGGGAAAAAGACCGGCTGGAATATCAAGTGCAGACGATCGATGAACAGATCCGGAAAGTGAACGAAGTCGAGGATCAGAATAAAGATCAGGTCAAGAAGCTGCAAGGATTAAAAACAGATTTCAAAGCCGCAACATTACGATTAAATCAATGTTTGGATCAGGATGCGGGATTTGCTTCACAATTAGCCAATGCGCGCAGGAAACTGAATGAACTGCAGGAACAACAGGCCAAATTGAATGCCAAAACCCTGGCGGCACAGGCAGGATTAGCGAATAACAAAGCGTTACAGAGCATTGTCGCCAATAAAAATAAATTGGGCGGCATCTACGGTACTGTTGCCGAACTAGGGCAGGTTTCAAAGAAATATGCAGAAGCGCTGGAAGCCGCGGCAGGCAGCCGAATGCAAAATCTGATTGTCGATACTGACAAAACTGCCGCTGACTGCATCAATTTTCTGAAAGCTCATAAATTAGGTTCAGCTTCATTTATCCCGCTCAACAAGATCCGCACCCTAGAAATGAAGACTGAAGACAAACAGCTGCTCAAAAGCAAAGGCGTCCATGATTTTGCGCTGAACTTGGTGTCATTTAAACCGCAATTCCAGAAAGCTTTTTCCTACGTCTTTGGCAATACGCTAGTCGTCGATGACATCGATACGGCGCGCAGCGTCGGTATCGGCCGGGCAAGGATGACGACATTAGACGGCAATATCGCTGAAGCCAGCGGCGTGATGCACGGCGGCTTCACAGCCCGTCGCAGCTCTTTGGGATTTAAAGAAAAAGATTCCCTGGCAGAATTAGAGAATGCAGAGAAAGATCTTGCCTCGACCGAAAGTGTCCTGGCAGCTATTTTGACCAGACGTGAAGGGAACGAACAAGAGATCACTTCCCTGAGGACAAAGAAAGCAGAGATGGAAGCAGAGATCATCACGCTGGAAAAAACATTGCATCTAAAGACGGGAGATCTGGATGCATCGGCTAACCTGAAGAAAGAGATCAAAGAGCGGCTGGAAACAGTCAATAAAGAGCTCGCTTCCATGCAAAAAGAGATCACGACAGTGAACAAAGACCTGGCGGCGTTGAAGACCGAGAAACAGCAGCTGCGTGACCAGGTCAGTGAATTGCGTAACCCGCGCCTTCTGGCGCAATTAAGTGCCTTTGATGAAGCGCGCCAACAATACCGTGAGGAACTGCTCCGCTTGGACAGCGACTTGAAGAATACGGCATTGCACACGGAACAGCTGCTCGGGCCAGAACAGCTGAAGATTAAAGAGATTATCAAACAACACGATAAAGAAGAAACCACATTTCTGGAAGAGATCAAGACACTTACGGCGAAGGCAGAAAAACTAGAGCAGGAATTAAAAGTAAAAGAAAAAGCAAGCAAGGAGTTCTATGCTAAATATCATCAGTTATTTGCCGAACGTGAGAAGATCAGTATGGAGATCAGTAAGATGGAACAGGGAATGGAGATGGTTCGAGAGAAAAGCCGCGCCAGTGAACGGGAAGTAAATCTGGTTTCGCTAAAAAACGCTGAGATCAAAGCCAAGCTGGCCGGACTACACGAAGAATTTTCACGCTATCGAGACGCACCCATCCTTACAAACATTCCCGTCCAAGACATCCAGAAAGAGATCAGCAAGTTTGAGGTGATGCTCGCCCAGATGTCTGCCGTGAACATGAAAGCATTGGAAGTCTATGAACAGATTGAGAAAGAATTCAGCGCGCTGATCCAGAAGAAAGAAGAATTGAGCAAAGAGAAAATAGATGTCATGACGATGATGAATGAGATTGAGACCAAGAAAAAAGATCATTTCATGAAAACATTCCACAAAGTGAATGAGCATTTCCAAAACGTCTTTGGGAACCTGTTCACCAAAGGAAAAGCCTATCTGCAGCTGGAGAATCCCGACCAGCCGTTTGAGGATGGCATCAGCATCCAGGTCAAGATCAGCGGCAACCGCTTTATGGACCTCAAGTCCCTCTCCGGCGGAGAAAAGACGCTGACGGCGCTGGCTTTTATCTTTGCCCTGCAGGAATTCCAGCCGGCGACATTTTATATCCTGGACGAAATCGATGCCGCTTTAGACAAGCAGAATTCCGAGAAACTAGCCAAATTGATAAAATCCTATTCCGACCGCGCGCAGTACGTCGTCATTTCGCATAACGATTCCCTCATCGCGGAAGCAGATACGCTCTTCGGTGTGAGCATGGTCGACGGCGTGAGCAAGATCACGAGCATTACGATCTAAGCGGTGTGGATTCATCGGGTGTGAATAATGGTTACAAAGAGAGGAAAAAAGCACGTTTCGAGAGAGAAGAAACTGACAAAGAAACCAGCAAAGAAAGCGGGAGCAAGCGGAAAGAAAAACTACGATCTATCACGTCTTGGCTCGCGCGACCTGCTTTCCGAGCCAGTTCGGCCGATCCAGATCCATGCCCTTCCGGGACGGATGAAAGTGAACAGTCTGGCGTTAGGCTATGCGTTGGGAGCAGTCCGGGTTGCTGTCCTGCTTGTAGTTTCTGTATTTGGATTTTTTGGATATGCAGAAGGGGCTGTCTCTCTTGTGGAATCACTCCATTTTACATTCTCGTTATCAGTATTCGGAATCTTGGCTGGGCTTGTCGAAACTATGCTCTGGGGATTCCTGATGGGCTTGCTGCTGGGCTGGACCTATAATCTTTTCTCCCGCTAAGATGGTTCTGATCTTTGATTATGATGTTAGACAGGCGTTGAAAGATATTCAGATTGTTGAACAGAAAGAGTTTGTCATCTCTGAACAACAACGCGAGAGCATGATCGAAGTATATGGCAAAGCCAAGTGGGCAGTCGTCGATATGTTGAATGAGCGATATTCTGCCCAGCAGGAAACACCTTTCGATCTCCACCACTGGCTTTCCGGAAATGAAGAAGATGAGGTGGCCTATTTTCTCAACGAAGCCGGCTCGAATGCCTTGAATTATGCAGAAGCGGGTGCGCCAGCAGCATTCCATCTCTGGCTGGGAAAGAAAGGATTTGTCATCGGCATCGAACAGCAAGGTGCGGGCTTTGATGCCAGACGTGTTCATCAGCTGCGGATTGCTCAGCATCAAGGCGGCGGATTTGATTTCTTCCGGAAATGCCAAGGGATCGTATTTTTTGACAAGAAAGAGAAAGCGAAAGTAATATATTTCCTGGGGAGAATCCAAAAGCATGATCGATCTTTTCAAGCTGATCGGAGCATTAGGGATTATGCTGATCTCCATTGGGATCGTCACCAAAAAGAGAAAGATACAGGATGTTTATTATATTCTGGTATTTGTTTAGCTTTTCTGGCTGGCCGTGAGTGAGAGCGGAAAATTGGTCGTGTTCTCCGCTTCAAGACAAGTCGTGGCTTGAACATTTTCCGCACAATAATCTTTAGCATAAAGCTCTTGTCTCACTCACATCTTGGCCCAGCCACCAGCTAAACAAATACCATTTCTGGAGGGGGGTCTGTTTAGAAATTTATAGTATTCGCATCGGTGATCTTATCTTCATCATCCTGCAGGTGATTTTTACGGCGGCGGCGGTCTACGATTTGGTTAAAGTTAAGATAAAAGCTGGTTCTTGACCAATTTCTTACCGAATATTTTATAACATTCAGCCCATAATTAACCGGCAATGAACTACATCATCAAACATCTCCCCGAAGATTTCATCGTCAAAGAGATCAGTCGCATCACTCCGCAGAAACAAGGCAGATACTGCTATGTCCTCCTGCGCAAAAGACAGCGGAATACGCTGGATGTGGTGCAGGAGATAGCCAGACAATTACACACTAAAGAAAAACAGATCGGCTTTGCTGGAAGCAAAGATCGGCAGGGAATAACGGAACAGGTGATTTCCCTGGCTGGAACGGGAAAAGACAAGATCGCTGCGCTGAACCTGCGTAATGCCGAATGTGTCATCCTCGGCTATGGGAATACGCCAATTACTTTGGGTGATCTGCAGGGAAATGCTTTTGAGATCGTCGTCCGTGATCTTCAAGAAGACATGGAGAAAGAGAATTTGGGCTTTTCCCCGTTTCTGGAAAACTATTTTGATGAACAGCGCTTTTCAACGCAGAATGTAGCGGTGGGGAAAGCCTTGATCCAAAAAGATTTTGCCGGAGCGGTACGATTGATCTCCAACACGGTCGGCCTTGCCCATCTCGACGACCATCCTGCTGATTTTGTCGGGGCATTGAAAAAAGTTCCTAGCCGCTTATTGCGGATGTACGTTCATGCGTTGCAAAGTGCGTTATGGAATCGGACGGCTGCTGCCTATTTGCAGCGGAAAGGCATACTGGAAAAGAGTATTGATTATTCGCAGGGAAAATTAGTGTTCGTGAAAGATACGCAAAGACTTTTGGGGATAAACATTCCGTTGGTTGGCTTTGGTGAACTGCCAACGGACGATGATGAAATCAAAGAGATTATCACCAGATTATTGACTGAAGAAAAAATAGAGCAAAATAATTTTGTGATCAAACAAATTCCGGAATTGACTGTTGAAGGAGAGCTGCGTCAGTTGATCGTGCCAATAGGGAATATTGAAATCGGCAGCATCGAAGACGACGAAATATTTTTCGGGAAGAAAAAAATGAAAGTCTGCTTCACTTTGCCTAAGGGCAGTTACGCGACGATGGTTGTCAAGAAGTGGTTTGGGTAATGAAACCCCGACCGGCTCTGGAGAAAAAGTCCTCCTGGTCATTGACCGCGGTGAAAACCAATTGTATTCAATGTTGCAGAACCAGCCATTTGATCTGATCGTTTTCGCACCTGTTCCCGGAGATCGCTTCCCCCGGTCAATCTTCAGGCCGGGCGGACGACTTTTTCTACTAGGCCAAACCCCACAGAATATTTATAAACTCTCTCTTCGTCAACAGAAAGAGATGGAACAAAATAAAATTACCAGCCAAGAACGCTATATCGCCGCTTCTGCCTATCTGTTTGATCTGGGCTATACGATAGCATGGTTAACCCAAGCAGAGTCTGATTTTACTCGATTCCATTTTGAACAAGAAAATAAAATCATCAAAAGAGTCCTCCTTCCGGGGCTCGCTGTTTTGTTTGGCGGAATTTTATGGGAAAGTATGGCTTCCAAGTACTTGATCTATGCCGGCGTGCTGATCGTTATTGTTTCCTTTTTCTGGATGATGGTTGGAGCATGGCATGCTTTAAAAGGCCGCAAGAAAAAAGTGATCTGAGCGAGAAATAGGACGGTGTGAAACCCCAAAAAGTATTTGTTTAGCTGGCGGCAAGGCCAAGCGGTGTATCCGCAGAGACTTTGTTCCTAGCTAGATGCGGAAATCTTCTGGTTCATTGCGGGAGGCAGAAAATATCTTTGCTGATTTCCGCGCGGATACACGGTCAGCCGGAAAAGCTAAACAAATACCCCCAAAAAGTAAGCTTTTTATAGGATAGATCTTCTTTCTCTGCTGTGATTGATGGGCTGACTGAAGAAGAGTATACTTTATTCCGCGGATTAAACACTCCGCAGAAGATTCAGGATTTTCTGGACACTATCCCCACCAATTTTGAGCCGGAAGGAGATACCTGCCTTTCGCCGCGGCTGGTACTCAGGCAGAACCGTGCGCATTGCATCGAGGGGGCGATTTTAGCGGCACTTATCCTGCGTTTCCACGGGCACAAGCCGCTGCTCGTCGATCTCGAGACGACAGAAGATGATTTTGATCACGTCATCGCCGTTTTCCAGCAACATGGGCATTGGGGTGCGATCTCCAAAACGAACCATGCCGTCCTGCGCTACCGTGAACCGGTCTATAAATCCATCCATGAATTAGTGATGTCTTTTTTCCATGAATATTTCCAGAATGAAAACGGCGTAAAAACGCTCCGCCGTTTTTCCAAACCGATCAATTTAAAAATATTTGATCAAAGAGGATGGATGACTGCGGAAACAGAAATATGGTATATCGCTGAACATCTGGCCGGCGCACCGCATAGTTCCCTCCTTTCCCGGAAACAAATAAAAACATTGCGGCCGGCGACCGATGTGGAACGGAGATTGGGCAGTATTGTTGAATGGGAAAAGTGAGAGTATGGAAAGGTGAGAGTATGGAAATGCTGGTCGTCAAACAGACGGAGTATGGTGCTGGGAAAGGGGTGTATGCTCGGGGTGTTGTCCGTGAAAGAGCGGAAGTTTTTATCTTCAGTGAGCAGGTCGTTTCTTGGGCCAAAGCAACGCATCGGACCATTCAGACCGGGAAAAATTGCTGGCTGGAACCGGCAAAAGAGAGTTACGGCCATTATCTAAATCATTCCTGTTCCCCGACCTGCGGTTTCCAGCTGCCAAATAAGATCGTTGCGCTGCGGGAGATCAAAGACGGAGAAGAGATCACCATCGATTATTCGACGATTGTCCATACACCGAAGTGGGAGATGGATTGCTGCTGCCCGAGTTCTCAATGTAGGAAATTAGTTCGGAGTTTTCCAAAGATGCCGGCAGAATTTCAGAAGAAGTATCAAGAATTTAATTCTTGGGCATACTCCAGAAAGAAATGAATGAGCCTGCCCGGATTCGAACCGGGGTCCTATGGTCACTTCTGCCGAAGCAGCCGAAGCCATATGTCCTATTTGCCTTATTTGCTCCTATCCAGGCTAGACTACAGGCCCGATTATTATCCTCAAAATCCACATAGTTTTTAAAGTTAATGTATTTTCTATAATGAAAGAACAAAGTGATTAATAGTAATTAGTTTGTTCCTCCGAATATAATAGCGGTCTAAATTGATTACTTACATCCGCTATTATAGATGATACCAAAAGGTGATGTTAATGAATGAAAAAATTCTGATAAACCAATCAGTCGCCATTCTCTGTGATGGCAACAATATTGAAAGAAGCATCCATGAACAAAGCGGCACGTCCACGGCGATGGTCAATTTTAACACGATCATCCCCAAACTGCTCAATGGAAGAGGATTGAATCGGTTGATTTACTTTCGGGAAGGACAGAATATCTCCTCCAAGCTGGCAGAGAGGCTGCATGAGCAGTATTATGGTTCGGTTGTTCCCTGCCATAAATCGGCGGATATCCCCCTCTCAATCAAAGCCACCCAGCTTGCTTCTAAAGTGGACACGATCATCATCATGTCCGGCGATTCTGACTATGTCGAGCTGGTGACGCACCTGAAGTCGGAAGGTGTGCGGGTAGAGATTGCTGCGATTAGAGAGACGACGGCGAAAATCCTGATCGAGGAAGCAGATTTTTTCCATCCGATTACGAAAGAGGATTGGTTTGTCTATACGCCGCCGAGACATACGGGTGGGAGAAGAAGAGAAGTGAAAGAATGAAGTGGCCGGCTGTGCCATCCCGTTTTTCGGTGTAAGATGTGATTCTCTCGAATCGTTGTTTTCGAGCCGCATCTTGACTATGCCAGCCCTGAACTAAATATGTGTGTCAAACGGCTCTGGAGAAAAAGTCTCCCTGGCCATTGACCATGGCGAAAATCGGCCGTGTTCATGGCTACAAAATCGGCGATTAAAGTGGCTGGTTTTCGTACCTGTTCCCGTATATCGCTTCTCACGGTCAATCTTGAGGCCTGGCGGACGACTTTTTCTACTAAGCCTTTCAAACAGAAACATTTAAAAATAACAACCATTTCTCATTACCCACAAGAAGAGGAGTAAATCTTTCTCGGGTGTGTTTCATGGAAGAACAATTAAAGACAGGGACAACAACGGTGGGCATTGCCTGCAAAGATGGTGTGGTGTTAGCCGCGGATACTCGTGCAACAGCGGGAACGATGATTGTGGATAAGCAGGCAGAAAAGGTGCATATCCTTTCTGATGATTTCGCCTGTACGATTGCGGGCAGCGTCTCCGAAGCTCAATTACTGATCAAGTTGGTCAAAGCGGAACTAAAACTGAAAGAAGTCCGCACCAACAAAAGCGCTTCCGTCAAAGAAGCGGCAAATCTCCTCGGGGGGCTACTTTATAGCAGCCTGCGGCGGATGAGTATGTTTCCCTGCATTGCGCATTTCCTCCTTGGTGGAAAAGACGCATCGGGGGTTTATCTTTATGATCTCTTTCCGGACGGCAGCGTCACGAAAATAAAAGATTTTGTTTCCTCCGGTTCCGGTTCAGTCTTCGCCTATGGCGTCTTGGAGACGCAGTATAAAGAAGGCTTATCTGTCGAGGAAGGGATAAAGCTTGCCGTGAGATGTGTGAACACGGCGTTGCAGCGTGACAGCGCTTCCGGTAACGGTGTCACTGTCGTCGTGGTGACGGAACTGGGAATTAAAAAAGTACTCCAGAAAGAAGCATCGATTACTTTGTATTAATCGTCCTCGCTCTGGAGGGGTCAGTTTTTGTGGTTTTGGGTTTAGTGCTTTGTATAAATCTTCCCAAAAAGTTATCAAAATAGGTCCTAAAAGATTAAAATAATCAGTAAAGAAAATCCTATTTTGATAACATCAAAATTAAAGATTTAAAAATAAAAATTTAAAATAAAATTAAAGGTTAGATCATGACAGATATCTTAAAAGAAGTTGTAAAAATGTTGCCAGAAGGGAAAATTTCTGATGCCGGATTTGAAGGGGCGAACATCGTTTTGTATACGAAAGACAAAGATTATTTTTTTGATAACGGCGGGACAATTATCAATGCCGTAAAAGTCGTCAAAAAAAGGATCGAGCTCCGTCCGGATCCTTCTCTTTGTCTTGATCAGGAAGAAGCGGAAAAAGCCATCCGCAAGATCCTCCCGGATGATGCGGGGGTTCAAGAATGCATCTTTGATGCGCACCGTTCCCAGGTCATTATCCACGCCGACAAGCCAGGGATGGTCATCGGAAAGCAAGGCGAGGTTCTGCGAGAGATCGCCCATCAGACTTTTTGGGTTCCTTTCATCAAACGCATGCCGCCGATTCGTTCAAAGCTGATCGAAAGCATCCGCGCCGTCCTCTATGAGAATTCTGATTACCGGAAAAAGTTCTTAAACAAGACTGGCCACCGTATCTATGATGGCTGGTTGCGCGAAAAGAAACACGAATGGGTCCGTCTGTCTTGTCTCGGTGCGTCTCGTCAGGTTGGTCGCACCTGTTTCCTCTTGCAGACGCCAGAATCGCGGATCATCATTGATTGCGGCATAGATCCGGGAGAAGACGGTTCAGAAGCCTATCCTTTTCTGGATGCCCCCGAATTTAATATCAGCGAGATCGACGCTGTTGTTGTCACCCATTCTCACCTTGATCACTCCGCCCTGATCCCTTATCTCTTCAAGTTTGGCTATCGCGGACCGGTCTATTGTACTCTCCCTACGCGTGATGTCATGGCTCTTCTGCAATTAGATATGGTCAAGATCCAGCGTGCGGAGGGAAAAGAACCTCTGTTTGGCACGGAGGAAATCCGCCAGATGGTTCTTCACACGATCGGTTTGGATTATGGAGAAGTGACGGATATCACCCCTGATGTGCGTCTGACACTATACAATGCCGGCCACATCTTAGGAAGTTCCATCGTCCATTTTAATGTTGGCAATGGCCTGCATAATTTTGCATATACTGGCGATCTAAAATATGGCCGTACAAATGTCTTGGAGCCAGGGAATACACAGTTTCCTCGTATCGAGACGCTGATGATCGAATCAACGTACGGGGGGAAAGATAATGTCATGGCTGAGGAGGAAGCGGATAACTATATGGTCAAAGTCGTGGAAGAGACATTCAAAGCGGGCGGAAAAATCCTGATGCCAGTTCTGGGTTCCGGCCGTGCTCAGGAAGTGATGGTCATCGTCGAACGGCTGATGCGGGAGAAGAGAATTCCCGATGCGCCCATCTACATTGACGGTATGCTTTGGGATATTACGGCCATCCATACTGCCTACCCCGAATTTCTCAACCGAAATCTGCGCCAGCAAATGGTTCAGAATGAGAATAATCCTTTCCTCTCTCCCCTATTCAAGAAGATCGGTTCCAGAAAAGAACGAGAGCAGGTCATCCTGGAAGAAGGGCCGTGTCTCATCCTTGCCACTTCGGGAATGTTAACTGGCGGCCCCTCTGTTGAATACCTCAAAGGGCTTTGCGAAGGAAGCAAGCACGCAATTATCTTCAGCTGTTATCAACCGCCGGGCAGTCTGGGTCATCGCATCCGGTCTGGTGAGAAAGAGATCATGCTGAAAGATGGCGGGAAATCCACGTTATATAAGATCAACATGAATGTACATAAGGTGGAGATCACGAACCATTCTGACCGCCGCCAGCTGATGAATTACATCCGGCGCTGCAACCCACAGCCGAAGAAAGTAATTGTTGTGCATGGCGAGAGCTCCCGCTGCCTTGATCTGGCTTCATCCATCCATAAAACATATAAGATCGAGACCGTAGCGCCGAAGAATCTGGAAGTGATCAGGATACGTTAATGTTCTGGGAAAAGATCTAATTGAGCGAAATAATTTCCCGCATAGCTTTTAATCGTGTCAACCACTTGGTAATAATTGCCCGGCCAATCTGGCGCTGGAAATTCAATAGTTGGTGCTTTCTCAAATGTCAGTTCTCTATATAGGGAATCTGCATAAGCTTGGGTTTTAAATGTGACACGAGGATCTAATGCGAAAATGCCGTGAATGATGACCAAGCTTGTTTTCGGGTAAAGAGTCTCTATCGGAACTTCCCGGTCACCTGTTCCGACGTGTTTTTGGATAATGAGATCATAATTAATTCTGCACGGAAATTGTCGGGCAAGAAATGTAAACATTCTCTCTATTCTTCTTTGACTGAGTGGTTCCAGAAACTGCAGCGTTAGTCTTTTTTCTAAATTCTCTAAAGAATCGTCCATTTTCATCTCTCAAACACCACAGGATATAAACCTTTATAAAATCGATATTCTCTCATCTCTTCATGCTAGCAAAACAGATTGACCTGGAAGACGCCAAACACGATAAATTATTCTATCTTAGGTGAGCGATGGGATCCGGAAAGACCTGGGGTTATCTCGTTGGGGTGTTTTCTGCCGCAATAGTTGGTTATTATGCCGGCCAATGGGTTCATACTCCCCAATGGGCATGGACTGCAGATGAGAATGGTGATGGACTCGAGGATATCGTCTTCGAATCCAGAGATGGAAAAACGTCGGTTCTGTATAAAGTTTCTCCCCCCGATGCAGGATACCAAAAATTTCTCTCCGGAGAAAAAGCAAGCGCGTATTTTAACGAGCGATTATCGGAGGAGAACAGAAAAGATGCACCCTCTCTTAGAGATTTATCTAGCGGGAGATGGAATCTCGAAACAAAGTGGAGGGAAAGCAATTAATCTCTTCCTTCTGAACTCCAATCTCGCAATCTTTTGGCGTATCTTTCGTAGTCTATTGCCAGAGAAGGGCTATCTCTTATCTCTTCTTTGGACATACTCCCTCCGTATACAAAGAATCTTTTTTCATCTCTCTCTAACCCGTTTTCTTGACGTCTCCAGCGGACTGTTCTAAAGAAAATAGTCCCCGCATCATTCTCATAATACTCCCTATCTTTATGCATCTGTGACTTTTGATCAAAACCAAGATACGTCTGGGAAATCTTACGTAATTCTTCCATTGGAGTTAGATTTTAGCAATCTTTTAAAAGTGTTTTGGAAAGAAAAACCACGCGTATGTATTTTGTTGTTGGCCAAGTGAGAGATAGCATTCGTCAGACGAGGCTGGTGGGTTTTCCTGCGGAAGAATATTATAACGTTTTTTAGGCCCCCTCATTTTCTCATTAAGTAATTCCGAAATTTCATTTAACGTATGGAATTCCTGTTAAATCCTGCCGACTACGAAGTGGGAGGTACGAGGAGCGTAGCGACGAAGAGTTTTTTGTTGTCGTACATAGAAACACTGATACAGTTTTAGCATGTAGTTAAAGAATAGACGGAGGTGGGTCTTGAGTAGGTTATTTGTTAAAAGGTCGCCGTTTTCCATAGAATGTCAAAGAAACTCCTATAAGAATCTGCTACTTGTTTGCTTCTCATTAGAAAAGCTATGGGATCAGATGACCAGTTGATAATAGCAACTTTATCATGAGATAATTTTAATTCTTCTTCTCTTTTTTGCTTTCTAACAGTCTCATTAAAGATTATTTTTAGTGGGATTTTTGATTCTATTCTTCTGTCATGAAAATGGATAAAGTAAGCGTGAAATAACTCTTTAAATTTTCCAGTTGCTCCAAAAACAAACCAAGGCTTTCCCTCTTTTAAAATATCTTCAAAGATAGATTTGAGCCCTTTCTTACTTTTGTAGAGAGTTCCCTCCTGTTCTTCTTTTGAGAGCTTTCTTTTTAATTGAAGTTCTGGAAGAAATTGTTTTAGTTTTTCTTCTTTATCTATTAGATCTTGTTTCTTAGATTCAAGATATTCTAGCAATCTGTCCGGATCTTGAGCCTCAAAATACTTTCTGTTAGCTTTAATAACGTAAGAAACAAGACCTTTGCCTATTAGCAAATCAATAATATCATAAACTGCTGCCCGATGCATTCCTACTTTTTTGATTAAAGGGCCAGCAGCAGTGCTTCCTAATTCCAACAGGGCTAAGTAAACTTTTATTTCGTTTTTGGTAAGTCCTAATTCTTCCAATAAGGCAGTGTCCATTCCCTATTAAAAACACCCGTTCTTTTTATAGTTTTCGTTTTTGTCATAAGTTTTACTTATTACATTAATTTAAATACAACCAATCGGTTTCTATCCTCCAGTGATTAAAATGGAAAATCAAAAAAGACCAACCGGTTCAGTGTTAACTGCTTATATCTCTGATTGTGTAAGAAGTACTTATAATCAAATTAATAGGGGTTATGAAGCTGGAAGAACCATCGCGTTCAATACAAGAAGACTAAAAGAACGAGAAGGCTCAAATTCTTGTCTAAAATACTCTCATGCATTATTGAGAGAAGTGGAGAGAATTACATACGATACGAAAGCAGTAAATCTTGGTTTCCAGTTATACAGATTTCTAAATCACTTTGATTGTAAGATAATTGATAGAAATGTAAACTCAGCAGAAGAATACATTAAAAATAATCCTGATCCTGAAATTAAAGTTGGAAGCAAAGGTGGAATAGAATGTATAATCACATTAGCACAAGATGCAGCAGATGAAGTTAATAGAAACTCTGAAATTGGTGGAAGACCTAAAGTTCAAATGAAATCTTTTCCAGATTGGAGGTACTGATTAAGATGAAAATTATTAGCCCCGGAATGAGAGAAGGACTTGTGTACCAAAGAACAACAGTTTGGACGGCATCTCATACACTTGCTATGAGAAAGGAAGCTTACCGCTTACTAAAAGATATTGAGCATTGCCCAATAAACGAGTGGGTAGAATCGCATGATTGGAGTTGGGTTACTGATCCAGAACAAAAAGCTAGGGCTATTCAATCTGAAATAAACTGGAGGGAACATATGCCAGAAGAACTTGAAAGTTATCGTTGTCATTATAGTTGGATAGTCGCCTACCAAGATCCTGATGAGGAACCGCATGAGTGGCGATATGGGAAAATTTATCCATATATCAAAGAAGAAAATTTAGAAGTCGCAATAGATAAAGCTGCTGCTGTTTTCTCCCAAGATGCAGTAATAAGATCTATAGAAAAAACGAGATTTGGGCAGGAAGCCAGTGATAGGCTTAGGGAGTACCCTGTTCCAGATGGTGTCTTGCAATATATTAGAAATGAGTTTCCAAAAAGAAGGCAAAAATTGATTTTGGAGATTGATTAATATGGGAAGACATGATACTAATACTGACGGATTTGGAATGGGAAGCCAAAAATTGGAAGAACTTACGGATAATTTAATGGAAATTCTTGGTAGAGCGAGATATTCGCAAAAATATCGCCCCTTTCAAGAATCAAGAAGATAGGCTGAGCACTACTTATGGTAGAGAGCTTCTCTCTTGGTTAAGGGGATTGTTTCAATGGACGCCCTTTGGCATAAGTTATATTCACGAGAATGAGACGGGCGTGAGTGTTCCTGTTGAATTCAAAGATGGTAAAATAAACAAGACAACATTATATGCTACAGCGGGAGTTTATGCTTTGGAACATGATCCACAACTTTCAATTACTACAACAGAGATAGCTATTGTCGCCTCTTTTGAAGATTGTATAAAAGTATATTCTAGAGTGGCCACATCAGGAGGAAAAGGAGAAATAGATATTGAGTGGTATGAAGAGGTTGCAACCGGACCTGAAGGGGTCGCAAAAGGAGATTATACCTCTTTTGAGAAAAAACGCGGAAGAATAGACAGAAATTGGGATGATATTGGACTAAGGATTCAGCAAAGATGTGGGAACTTTCTAGGCAAAGCATATAGCGGCCGACCTATTTTCTATGAATATATAGTTGGTGATGATTTCGGTACAGGTAGAATCGTGAAAGAGCTGAGTGGTACTGGATTTCCAAGCTATATCGGGGGGGATCAAATCCAGGAATTTTATGCCCAATTAGACCTGAGGACTGAGTTGATTGACGTTAAAGGCGACCACCATTAGTTTTTAGTGATAGAAAAAAAGCCCCACCCCGTCGATAATTAATTCTTTACATTTTAGTTTTACTTGTTATTGTAGAAGAGTAGGTGTCAGTGTTTAAAATTGTTAGTATTTCCGTTAAGGAATGATACATAATAGATGACAAAAATTTCACTGAACTGATATTACTTACTACCGCTATTATAAATAGGTACGAAACCCATCTATTTCCAGTATGGTTTAAAAAAGCTAAACTTTTATAAAAAGGATAACAAATAACTCGTCTAATGCCCAGCGTCGCATACGCAGAAAGTAGATTTTCTGGTTGCGCCGCAGGCTCTGCTTCGCTACGCCAGCGTCGCATAATCCGGTATTGCGCAGGTCTTGAATCCGCATTCTGATTTCAGAACGCAGCACATCAACCTGTCCCTCTGGGATTCCCGGTTCGAATCCGGGCGCTGGCGCTTTCTATTTTGCTTTTTAGCGCAAAAATGAATGCACTACTTTTTTCTCATCCGCTCACGAACCTGCTGATGTAATCCACGCGTCTTGGAAAGCGCCCTCCCCGCCTGTGTTTTAAATGCCTGATGATAAAATTTATAGGAGAAATATTTTTTCACCGCTTCGGAATACTCATGCCCCACCCACCACACGCCGACGATGAGGGGAATCCAGCTGAGGAGATAGATAATCACCGATGTCCAGCGGAGATGAGAATCGTGATAATAGAAAATAAATGTGGCTTTTGTGATCGTACCCAGAATCAGGCTGATGACAATAAAAAAGATGCCCACATAAAACTTGAATGAAAAATGAAATCCGGACATATGCCTATTAATTCTTCCAGTATAATAAATCTTTCTGCGGCAAGGCACAAGCAATCTTTAAATACCTTGCAAATATCTCTTCCGTCATGGTGGAATTTGGCACTGGCTATTATATGCCGATGGACCGCAGCTATGAAGAGCACGGACATAGTCATCATCATGGCCCGGTTGCCGCTGCTCAGAAAGCAACGGGCGATGTCGGCTTGAGCATGGGTGATTTCGGCTTCAGTTTTGGCCTGGGACCGGTTCCCAATGTCCAGGCGATTGCGGCTAAAGTCCGGCCTGGTTCAAAGACAGTTGAACTGGTGTTTACCGGCGCAGGAAAAGGATCCGGGCAATCACAGACGCCAGAATATTACGGCAAGAAACAGCGGCAGGCGCTGCGTGAGATCACCAAAGCAAATCGGGTAGATTTCACAACACACAGTACAGTAGGCATCGCCGGCCTTGCGGGGATGGATCAGGGAGGGAACTTCTCCAAAGCATCCAAGAATTTTTCTTTGCAGGAAGTGAAGCGCGCAATTGAGTTCGCTGCAGACGTAGGAAGAGGTGGTCCGATCGTTGTTCACACTGGTGAATTTACCCGTCCCATCGTCGACGCAGAGTGGAATCAGCAGGAAGGCGATCCCTATCAACAGCAGTTCCAAATGTTTGAAGGTGAGGGAGAACGTTCGGCGTTCCGTGTCGTTGACAAACGGACTGGTAGTCTGCTGGTTGAGGCCCGGAAAAATTTAAACGTTGCCCGTCCAGTCTGGCTGCAGTACGATGAGCGTTCAGAGGTGTGGCGGCAGCGGAAAGGCGAAGAGTACCGTGACAAGAAAGGAAACCCGGTCAAAAAAGGGGCATATATCGATTACGAAGGAAACTCCGTTGACATGGCCAATCGCGTACCGCTCTTTGATGTCGAGAAAGGAGAATTTGTTACGGAGTTATACGACTGGGACAAGATGAAAGAGGAAGCAAAACTAATGACTCAAAGGGCCAAAGAGGAATTTGGACGTTGGAGCTCTTTATCAGAATCCGAAAAACAGAAATCACTTTGGCGGGAGAAGATTAAAGTAGCGTTAGCCGGTACAATAGGTGGAGGAAGTATCGAGGTCAAGCCGGAAGAGGCGTACGTCATCGCTACACTGGAGACGAACGCGGCGCATGCACGAGGATGGGCCTTGCAGTATGCAGAAGGCTTTCAGGAAGAAGTAAAAACATTAAATAAATTGTCTGAGGCATTAAAATTCTATAAAGAGATTGAGGAACAGGCCGCACGGGTCTCACCGGAAGAGAAACAGAAGTTGCTCCGCAACGTCGCTACGCGCTATGGTTTGGGAGAATTAATCCCTCCCGAAGAGATGTATCCTTCAGAGATGGTGGAGAAGCAGATGAAAGCGCTGAAACTTCAGATCGAGAAATCCCAGCAGGCATCTTCGTCGCAGCTTGCTCAGGCAGAAGAAGCCATCGAACGGATCAGGCATGTACAGAGTGCAGAAACGTATGCCCTGCTTGAAGCTTGCGATGCCTATGCCGATCTGGGGATTGCCGCGATGCGCCAATCGGACCGCCTGAAGAAAGAAGGCAGACTGAATAAACCACTGGCCGTAGCGATGGAAAATCTCTTTCCAGAACAGTACGGCTCACATCCTGATGAATTAAAACTACTCGTCTTGCAGAGTCGGGAAGCGATGGTCAAGAAGCTTGTGGACAATTATAAGATTTCCAACGAAGAAGCGCAGAAGCAGGCGGAACAGCACATCACTGCCACTCTGGACACCGGCCATCTGAACATCTGGCGAAAATATTGGAAAGGAGATTCAAACAAGTCAATCAAAGAAAATGATGATAATTTTGATGCGTGGATATTATCAAAAGTGCAGGATTTGGCTAAAGCTAAAGTCATCGGCCACGTGCATATTGATGATAATTATGGCTACCACGATGACCATCTCGCCCCAGGAGAGGGAAATACTCCCATCAGAGAGATGGTCAAAGTCCTCAGAGAGAGCGGCTACCGAGGAGAATTAATTGTTGAACCCGGTGCCGATTTTGCCAATGATGTTTCTGGATTCCATTCGGTAATGAAAACCTGGCGGCATTTTGACCTGCCCGTCTATGGGGGGGGCAGCGGCGTCTCTGGGAGAAGGACGTGGAATGATGTCGGCTATGGATCTTTTGGACAGAACCAGCCGCCGTATTTTGTCTTTGGCGCGTACTCACCATCTGAAGACTGGACGTTGTGGAGCGGCGTGCCGTTGGAATAGATTTATAAATAACCGCCTCACTGGTCGATGATGGATCTCGATTCTTTAGTTTCGGCGTTCAAGATGGGACGAAGACATTTCACTCATGGCGCTATTATTGATGATTATGATTCTTGTATAGAAGAAGTACTACAGTTGCCTGATACATTTCCCGTGAGCATCGCTTATTTTGCCGGCGCCGCTACGCACCAACCGCTAGATATCGCCTTTGGTTTGTATGCTTTGGGAAAAGATGCTCTCCAAAAATACTCTCGTTGAATGGTATTGGAAGAGAAAGCGTTAATAGGGTTATAGTTAATTCTCACTGCACACAAATTTTATATAATTTCTTTCTTTTATTAATTATCATCCCCAGAGGTTTTACGGACGATCAAACGCAAGACCAAACACGATGTGTATGTTGACACGTTGTGTAACCAATTGTACCAGCAGTACGATTTTCTTCTGCGTCACGTACCGCTGTACTCTTCCCGGAGAAGGCTTATTGGTGAGATTGATATTCTGGCTATTGCCGGCGGACATTGTGATATCTACGAAGTGAAATGTAGCTACCGCCTGTCCAAAGCGCGGAGGCAATTAAAAAAGATCAAGAAAATTCTCTCCCGTGATTCTTTGGTGAGAGACAGTTTCTTTTATTGCGGCGGGGCACGAAAATTAGTCAAAATTTAAAGAAAATCCTGAAGAGCGACTATCCCCAACCCTAAAGGGTGGGGATTTACGCAAGAAAACTGAAAGCTATCAGTTTTCTGCGCAGAAATGAGATATTCTTCGCATTTCTTGCGCCGCTCTTCCGAGACGGATTTTCTAAACAAGAAAAGAAACAGCGATTTCTTTTCAATCGCAGCATTCATCCCCTACTATAAATAGTGGGGATTTCTGCTCATTTCATTTAATGGGATTTGAAGAACGACAGGGGAATCCAGAATCCAAATTCTACGTATTCTTGGTTTAAAAGGGTCATTAGCTTTCCCCATCGGTCAAAAGCAGGCAGGTATTTAATATGTTCAGCACCGACTGCTTGAACAACACGTTCGTGGAGGTTAGAATCAAGTGAGCCTACTGCTTCGTAAACTATATGCTGTGGATCTTTCCCAGAACTCGCTTAAATCGACAGTTATCGACTAATCCGTAGGTGTTCCTAAAATAATCAATGACTGGATGTTCTCCGTGGAAGGGAGAAAATTGACCACCTTTGTCCAAGCGTTCAGTTAAATCTATTCCATTAACTTCCCTTGAAACCATCTTATACTAAGACTCCATTAACCGCTGCTTCCTGGCCGGGGCGTGATGTCACGCGTGCTCTTCCTTTATCGGTTTCAACAATTGAGCCTTTCGTGATGATATTACGCCGGACAAGATGATGGTTGGCTGGATTCTCCACCACATTAAGAATTTTTGCGGCGATTGCTTTTCCTTTTTTGTCGGTCAGATTGATTTGTGCTGTTTCCAGCAAGGATAGTTTTCGGCTGCCGCCAATCGTCCTCTTAGAACGCACTTTACGTACCTCGGCTAGTTTCGTGTTTGCAGGATAACCTGCTAACTCGTACTTGCGTTTCGTACGTTGATAGTGGTAGCGGCCGCCGCTGGATTTGCGTTGTGATCGTTGTTGTGATCGTGCCATTGTGGAACTTAAATTGAGGACCTCTTTTTAAACGTTTTGGTTTTAAAGATGGTATCGCGAACATCCTCGTGCCCGGACCAATCCAAAGCGTACATGAGCACTTCTTCCAGCTTGGTGACGGGGATGATCTTAATCTGGCGCAGCCTCTCCTCACTGAGGACAATATCTTGAAGATTTGATTTTGGAACGATGACGATCTTGATGCCCGTATCGATGGCTGCTTCGACTTTAGACGACACGCCGCCGACGGGGAGCACTTCTCCGCGTACGGAAAGCGATCCGGTCATGGCAATGTCTTGCCGGACAGGGATTTCCTTAAACGCTGAAATGATGGCCGTGGCAACGGCGATGGAAGCAGAATCTCCTTCTACGCCCTCATATGTCTGGAGAAATTGGACAAAGACATCATATTTCTCTTTGAGGTCTTCTCCAAAATATTTGAGGACAATCGCTGATACGTTTTTAATCGCCTCTTTGGCAATTTCTCCCAATTTTCCGGTGGCGATAAACTCTGATTTCTTGCCGCCGATGGTGACTTCTGCTTCGATCGGCAGGAGGATGCCCGAATAGGAAGAGCCGCCGCCGATAACCGCCAGGCCATTTACTCTTCCTACTTGTTTGCCGGAGGTCATGATCACTTCGTATTCTTTCTTTCGTTCAATGTATTTGTCGGCAATTTGCTGTTCCAGTGGGCGGGCGAGTTTTAAAGCTTCTTTAACGTGATCCCCCGTGACAAATGGTGCCTGCTTTTCTTTCGCCAGATCTCCTGCCGCGCGGACAAGACCGCCCAATCCGCGAAGATGGAGGGTGAGACGATTTTTTCGGTCAGCCCGTCTTCGCGCTTCTTCAATAATCGTTCCGATGCCGGAAAGATCAAAATGAGGAATTTTTCCTTCCTCGCGCTTTACTTCTTGAGCTATAAAGCGGGCGATTTTCAGGCGGTTTTCTTTCGTGTCCGGCATCGTTTCATTCATATATACTTCATAGCCGTACCCCCTTATCCGCGAGCGCAGAGCGGGATGCATGTTCTTGATCGTTTCCAGATTGCCCGCGGCGACGAGGACAAAATCGCAGGGCACAGGCTCAGTACGCACCATTGCTCCTGCTGAACGTTCTGATTGGCCGGTAATCGGAAACTTTCGTTCCTGAAGAGCTGAAAGAAGTTCCTGCTGCGTGCGTGGGTGGAGCGTGGCAATCTCATCGACGAAAAGCACACCGAGATGTGCTTTATGGATCAGTCCGGCGACGACGCGCTGATTTGCCGGTGTCCCCAGTCCGCCGGATTGAAATGGATCGTGAAGTACATCACCCAGCAGTGCGCCGGCATGCCCGCCAGTAGCATCAAAGAAAGGCGCTTGTTTTTTTCCAAAATTATCGACGATGACTTTTGGGGCAATCACTTGCTGGAGCTTGAATGTTCTTGGCCCCATGTTGATCGTGATCGCGAATGCTGCCAGAAAGAGCATGCCCCCCAGAAAGAGAGCAGTGAACATGAGATCCGACTGGTAATAATGGCGTGCCCACCAAGGAGCGATGAGCGTAAAGATGGCAACAAGGAAGAGCAGGAATTGGCCATTACGGGTCACCTGCTTGTTGTCCAGCAGACTACTTTGTGCTTCTTCTCTTCCTTTTCCCGCCGGAACAACTTTGATCAACGGATTATTCTCATCGTTGGGATTAGGCAGGGCGAGGGTATCTTTGAGATCTGATTTGGGCAAAAGCCCAGCCAACGCCAGGCCCAGCATGGATTTTCCAGTTCCCGGATCTCCAATCAGGAGGACATGCCGGCGCTGGAGGGCCGCTTTCTTGATGATGTGCACAGCTTCCTCTTGACCGATGACTTGGTCGACAATCTGTTTTGGAACAGCGATGTTCTGGGTGGTTTTCATGGGCTGTTGAGGCATATTTTTAAGAATCTTTGTTACGGGTGAAAAGACCGGGCTTACTTTAAAAATGTTTGGATGAGACATTTGCATTCTATTATTCTTGATAGAGCTTAGTGGAGCGATATACTGGCTTGCTCTCAGAATGCTCCAGCTCATAATTAGACACTATCCACAATCGGGAAACTTCTCCCTGAGCAACGTACTGATTTAGCCATTCCTCAACTCGTTCTTTCATCCGGTGATCATGGAGGTTAATGGTGCAGCCATGTCTTTGATTTGCTTGTTCTACAATCTTTAGGATTGTAAAATGGGGGTTCCGTAAGACTCTGGTCTCAGATGTCAAATCGTCCAAAGTCTTCTTCATTATTCGGCTAAGATTTGGATTTCCCATAAAACTCTTTTTTGGGTTATAATTTATAAATATTTTGCGTGTTTTTCTTACTTTTTCTCTTTCTTACCCGGCAGCCCGATAAAAATCTCAGCAAATGGCTTTTCCTGTTCCATCTCAATCTTCTGCTGGTTTTCCAGATGAAGAAGCGGGAGGAACGTATAGACCTTTTCGTGCCGTCCGGCGCGTGGCGGAAGAAGTTTAGAAAAAGTGATTTTTTCTTTTTCGTTTTTTTGAGAATAATAAACTACTTTATGATAAATGTCGTGGATAATTTCTAAGATATCTACTTTATTTTCGGGAAGATTGAATTGAACGGGACGGATCCGTTCAAGCATTTTCTTCTTTGTTGCCATCGCCTGCTGCAAGGCATTGACCAAATCTTGGATGGACACTTTACGATTCCGCGGTTGGGGATTGCGGGGGATAAGGGCAAACTGTTGTTTTTCTTTCTTTCCACGTCCGCTGTCTTCGCTAAAATCCGGTTCTTCTTCTGGGAGCGGCTCATCTGGATTAAGCAGAGCATCCAGCCGGGAGATGTCTTTGTCGAGGAGATGGCTGGTTTTTATCTTCAGCAGAATTGCCGCCGCAAGCAGAACCTTCCCGGAAATTTTAAGGTCATGCTCTTGCATCGCCTTGATCGCCGCCAGATATTTTTTGGTCAGCAGGGAAATATCCACATCCCAAGGATCCATCTGCTCGGTTTTGACTAATTCAAAAATGATCGTCTTCCAGCTGACTTCTTCCTCTTTCAGGAGAAGGTCGAGGATTTCCTGTTGCATTGCAGAGGAATATTCTTTCTCACTTTAAAAAAGTAGTGGTTTGGTTGGTTTCTGGGATTCAGAGTATAATCTCTCTGTTGAGAAATGCCTGTACTAACGAATCAACTGAATCTAATGGGTGGACAGGGATATTTCTTTCATCTGCAAATTTCTTTCGAGGGTCATATTCAATTGATTCATACGCTTCTCCCTCTGGAACGCGGGAGGTTCCGTCACTCACGATCAACTGGGGATAGACATTTAATTTGCACCAGAATCTGATATCATCTTCTTTGGTGTATAATTTTACTTCCGCGTGAGGGGCTGCTTCCCGCAACTGTCGTTGAGCCGGCACGCCATCTAAGTAGGAAGCGGTAATAATCCAGATCAAAGGTTTTGGCTGATAGGTCATAGTTGGTCTGTCATTCGGGACCCGTTTCTCGTTCTCAGCAACTTGGAATTTCTGAAATTGAATGGGCCCACCCGGATCTTGAATCACTTGCTCGAACCGGATATCCTCATTTCGCACTGCTCATTCGGGACCCGTTTCTCGTCCCTAGCTACTCGGAATTTCTGACAATGAATGGGCCCACCCGGACTCGAACCGGGGATCAACTCGGTTTTTAATACGATTCTGTTGATGTTCAACAAAGCCGTGCATGTAAACGAGTTGTCATATGCAGCGCAAGCTGCGACCAAAAAAGATCGCTTTTTTGCGTAGCCGCTAGACCATGGGCCCGATAACCCTGAAATGAGAGCATCTTTTATAAATCTTATTATGTCTCTTTCCCGATCAACGCTTCCAATTCGGAACGGGCCAGAACCGGCCGAAAAGCACCTCTAAATTCTAAGAGCAATGGTCGAGTTTCGGGGATGTTAGGATTAAACAATTCGATATTTAATTTGGGATGATACACACTTTTTTGAGTTAGAAGAGCATAAAAGTTCTCCCCCGTTTTATCTTGTTCAAGCCTTTCTTTTGTTTCTCTGTCTACGGCAAACCAGATTCCTTCGCCATTGCCGGAATGATATTTTTGCCAGGTGCGGGGAAGATTGCCTTTGATGAGAAAATATGTTGGTCCGTTATCAATGGCTTCTTCATAGATTTGAGTCCATTCATCAATAGAGTATGAGCGATTTTCCATTATACCTGAAGTTTTCGTCTCTACTTTAAAAATGTTATTGGTGCTTCTGGCTCTGTAGAAAATCTCAAAAAAGTCAGCCTGGCCGTTGCCTTCGTGCTTCTCTAGATGCTTAGACTGTAGTTAAGAAGCACCAATAACTTCAGTTTATTGTAGTTCTCAGGCAACCTCTTGGCCAGGCGGCTGACTTTTTCTACAGAGCTGGTGCTTCTCCAGAGTTGCGCCAACGCAAGCTATATAAAATAATCCCCCTTACTTCTCTCAAAAGAGGTTGTCTGATGAAGTTCCGCGTCAAAGATATGGATATTGCTTCCGGGGGTATCCTGATTGCTATTCTCAATCAAAAAGACGCGGCGAAACTTGATCTCCATTCTGGTGATCGTATTCTCCTGCGCAACGATGGCAGCGAAGCGACGTGTATTCTCGATATCTCTGAAAGCGATAAAGCAGTTCCTGAGGGAAAGATCGGCTTATTTGAAGAAGTATTAGATCGCCTGCGGCTGAAAAATAATAGCATAGTTACTCTGCGTTTTACCGGGAAACCAGAATCTGTTGTGCACATCCGCGATAAATTGTATGGGAAGCGGCTCACCTATCAGGAATTATACCATATTATGGATGACATCACCCACGATCGCCTGACCGATATTGAAAAAACCTATTTTGTTTCCGCTGGTCTCGTCAACGGCTGGAATACGGAGGAAGTCGTCGATATGACGCGGGCAATGGTGGAGACGGGTAAACGCGTAAAATTTAAAGGCCCAACTTTAGACAAACACAGTATTGGTGGTGTTCCGGGGAACAGGACGACGATGGTTATCATTCCGATCGTCGCCGCCGCCGGCTTCACCATCGCGAAAACGAGTTCACGGGCAATCACTTCCCCCGCAGGAACAGCCGACACGATGGAATGTCTGGCTAATGTAGAATTACCGGAAAAAAAGATCAAGCAGGTAGTCCATAAAACAAAAGCCTGCATGGTCCACGGCGGTTCAATGAATTTGGCGCCAGCAGATGACAAGATTATCGAAGTCGAACATCCGCTGTCCATCGATCCCGAAGGGCAGCTTCTCGCTTCAGTGATGGCCAAGAAATATTCGGTGACAGCACGGCACGTACTTATCGATGTGCCGATGGGCAAAAGTACAAAAGCGAATACATGGAAGAAAGCAAAACGGCTGCGCAAGATGTTCCGGCTTGTGGGCAAGAAGTTGGGGATGGATGTTCGGGTGATCATTACTGATGGATCTCATCCCATCGGCAATGGCATCGGTCCGTTGTTGGAAGCAGAAGATGTGATGGCCGTCCTGCGCAATGATCCGCTTGCTCCGGATGATCTGCGGCGGAAAGCCCTGATGATGGCTGGGATACTGTTAGAAATGACGGGGAAATATAAAAAAGGGAAAGGGCTGGTAAAAGCGCGGGAGATATTGGAAAGTGGAAAAGCGCTCCAGAAGATGGAAGAGATCATCCGGATTCAAGGTCGAAAAAGAAGACCAAAGTTAGGCGTATTCTGCCACCATGTCTGCAGTGGAAAGATGGGACGGGTGGGGCAGATCGATAATGATGTGATCGCGAAGATTGCGCGGATTGCCGGTGCGCCGGCGGACAAAGGAGCAGGCCTGTTCCTGCGCAAAAAGATTCATGAAGTTGTTAAAAAAGGGGAGTCCATCTACACGGTCTATGCCGAGAATAAATTTAAGCTGGATCTGGCGATGGAGTTAATTCGTAAGAACACGGGGTATGTCGTGAAATGATGGTCAAGCGCATTTTCAAAGGACTGGGAACGGAAAAAGCAAAAATAGAAATTGATCTACGTTCCGCCTTGCGACGGAGGGAACGTCTTGGCTCTCCAGACATTTTAACTATCCTCAAGAGCGAGATCCAACGCGCAGAAAAGAATCTGCAAAGAGTTGATGAGTTCTATCGAAAGAACCTCCGCTTCAGGGATCGTCTCTCTGATCGGATTGCCGAAGTGGGGGGAAGCTGGGTATTTATCCTCTCATTTTTAGTGTTTCTCTTTGCCTGGATGATCTTGAATAGCCTGATCCTGGTGGAAAAAGCCTATGATCATTACCCTTATATCTTATTGAATCTGATCTTGTCAACACTGGCGGCGATCCAGGCGCCGATTATCTTGATGAGCCAGAATCGGGCATCGAAGCGTGACCAGGCGCGGATGGAGATCGATCTCGAAAAAGATTTAAGGGATCTCCACGTCGATGAGGCATCGCATCGGATCTTATTAGAATTGCGGCGGGATCTGGAGTTGGTCAAGAAGAAGATTGGCGTGAAATGATTTTTTTTGGACGACTATAATAGTGCTATCACTCACTCACAAAATGTGGCAGTAACCAATTTGTGCACAGTGAAGTATGGTCTCTTCACTGAGTGTTTCGGATTGTGCTTGGCAACAGCAAAGTATATAAATCTCAACGGATTCTTTTATTCATAAAAGGGATGTAGATGACACCAAAGACAAAACAAAATATTTCTAAGAATAGATTGTTCATTCTTGCCGCTAGTGTCTTGATTCTGGTGGTTCTTATCGGTATTCTTTATCCGCTGGTGAAAGAGAAAGGGGTGGTGGGTAAGGCGGTGGCGGTGCCAAAGACCGTTTCAATATCCGGTTGTAATGGACCTGGGGACGCAGGAAAAGTTATTTTTAACAAAAATGAGGGGACATCATTGTGCTTGGGATCTTATGATCAAGGTGTTTTTTGTCGGGCAGAAAATCTCGGTTTCATCCAAAATATCAATGGCCAGTTTGATGTGCGCTGTTCAATGCCTGGTGGTACGCTAGCTTGGCTGGAATGTAACACGGATGGGGTTAAAAGCGGCAGCGGTGCAATCGTAGATGTTCAGGATGGAGCAGTCTATGGAACAGCCTCCCAAAGTAAAACGCTCTGCGCGCAAAATGGCGGATATGAAAGCTGGTTTGTCTGTCCGCTGGGTTCAAAAGTGGGGAAAAGCGGCGGCGTTGATGATCAAGCAATGGTGCAGACGCCGAAAGGGGATTATTGGTGTGATGATTTTAAACAAAAATGGAAGTTATGCGATGCCTCATTAAAAAATCAGGGTTTTAATGAGAAAGACGGAAAGACCGTGTTGTACTATTGCCAGGAGAAAGACGGGGAATTGAGATGGGATAAGTGCTCTTATACCACTCTTGGAAAAATTACCAATAACAAAATCAGATACTGTAACGGCGTCGAGTGGAAGAAATGTGATGCTTCCAGCGTTGGCGTAAATCCCACCTCAACGCTTTATTGTGCTGGTTCAGGTAATTGGCAAGAATGTCAAAAAGAAAATTCTTTCAGTTCCGACTATAAAGCATTATGTAAAAATAAAAACTGGGAAGTGCTTCCCGTTGTCGAAGTGCCGCCGGAAGGATACAGCTGGGAAAAAGCACCCACTCCGCAGTCGGCGGTGGGAGCCGGTAAGACCATCAGTAATCAATATTTTAATAATGTCAATGGAAAGATTGTTGTTGAAGAACCCACAAAATATTATTGTCCAACAATTTCATTCTGTCCGGGAAAACCCTACAAGCTTGGCACCGACAGCACATTTCTTTGTTATAACGATGCCACTATTCTTTCAAAAACCGATTTATGCACTCTTCAACAGAATGGGCAGGGGCTATGGCTGTCCTGCGCTCAAAATCTGCCTCAGCAGTATAAATTATACCACGAAAAATATCTCTGTGTGACCAAGACCCTCCAAAACCAACCAACTTCGTTCTGGGAGAAATGCGATCAAGACAAAGTCTCCGGTGATAATAATGGATACTATTGCGACGGTACAAAATGGACAGAATGCACCTCCGCTCTGGAAGGGATGGCCAGCGCGAATGATAATTATCTCTGCATCAATAAAAAATGGACCGGCGTTTTTGTTCTTAACAGCATGAGTATTTTTGAAACCAAAGTGATAAAAGGCGGGAAAGCGAAAAATATCAAAAAAGATCCTGCGGGTTCAGATCCTTTAGCCGATGTAACAACCCTCTGCGACACTGGCACGGAAAATGTCCAAGTCAAAGCGACGCTGTGTTTAGGCGCACCACAGACGCAGACATTAACTGTCTCTTCCATTGCTTTCTTGCAGGGGTCTAATCAGCCGCTGACCGTCAAAAATGATTTGCTCTACACCTATGACGAAGCCGAGCCGAAAACGGTGAGTGTGCATGCGATCATTCATCCCAAAGGCGCTTCCGTAACACTTGCCGAGTCAGTTCTGGCCAATAATTTTGCCCATGGCCGCCGTCTGGCCGTGGAAGTAGATGGACAATATTACTTGCTTGTCCAATCTCTTGCCGGAAAGCTGGACTTAACTGCGCTGCAGTTGATCTCCCTGCCTTCGGAAGAGGCTGTTCCGGTAACCGCGCTGGCTTCAGATAAATACCAATTTGAAATCCAGGCGAAGAAAGTATTGACCTTAACCTATGACGGAACGAACGTGGTTATTGCCGTCGGAAAACCGACCGAAGCGTTGGCCGGACAGGTTACCCAGCATACTCTGGCCGGCGAGTACGAAGTGTCGTTCTCCAAAGCAGAGCCGATATTACTGCAGGATTTTGGCGGTGTGAAATTAGTGCCCTGCCTCTCCGATAAGCCGGCCGATCCATTGACATTACAAGTATGCCTGACCGACGAATCACAACAGCCTTTCGTGACCTTACAGCGAGATGTGCTGACCGAAGCAGAATTGTTAGGTATTCCGGTAGCACTGCTTTACCAGTGGAATCTGGAAACAAACAGCAAGCAGGCTTCCATCTTTTATTTGAAACAATTAGATGGCTCGACTGCCGTCCAGCCGACAGAATTGCTGTCTGAAGATTTTGTAGACAATCTGGTCAGTGATGGAAAGAGGATTGCCCTTTCCTTTGCCGGGAGCCTTTACTTGATGAGTCATGACGGAAATCTCTTATCCTTGCCGTGGATCAACTTGACTGCGTATACCGAAGGAAGCATCACCCTGTATAGTTCCGGTTCGCAAAGCGAAAAGACAGTAGACTTTTTAGTCGATGGTGGAATGATCTCGTTGGCGCGGGAATTTACTGCTCCGCCGCCGCCATTTACGCTTTCTGTGCAGACAAAACAAGAATTGCTGGCAAATCCATTGGATTTGACGAAAGAACTATCCGCCTCGTTCTCTTCGCAAGTGCCGGTGATGATCGTCAATCCCGTGAATTATGGCGTGCTTGGTCAGGATACAATCAGCGCGAATCCGGATGTTCTGGGTTTCAAGCCGTTGTTTAAAGTGAAAGGCGACGTGTCCGGTCAGGCGCAATTGCCCTTGCCGTTCCAGAAGCCATTGATCAACGGCAGGACGCTTCTGTATTATTATGGTGCTGAGCTCAAAGATGGGGGATTAGTCAAATCTGCCCGTGTGTTTCTGTTCCATAATCTGACGGACAAGGCTGTCGACAGCCAAGCATTTGATGATCAATTCCTGGATATCTTCCTGGGAAAAGGAAACGAGATCGCTTTGGGATTAGGCAATGGGTATTATCTGTTGAGTTACGCTGGCGCGACGCCGCAGCAAAAACCATCATTCTTTGAGTTTGAGCAGTTGAAGTTGACTTCATTAGACGGGACCCAGAAATTCACACCGCTGATCGACGGATTACAAGCTTCTTTTACCGTTGCGCAAGGAACAATCAGCGTCGCCGTCGATCAAGCCGTCACGAAGATGACGTTTACCAAGAAAGGCGCAGCAGAGATTGCCCTGGAAGCGGTGACCGAATTATTTGATCCGGCTGTGGATTATAAGTATACCCTGGTCCCTGGAAAGATCGTGAATATCGCAGGGGATACCTATGAGATCTGTGATAAAGGGACATTCATCAAAGTATTTGATCGCGTACAACTATGTAAGAATGGAAAATTCTACAAGACTGTAAAAAAGACAGATTTTCTGACAGAAGATGGTGTTTTGATTTATTTCAAATATGATTCTGAACTTAAGCAGAAATTGGTTATTCTGGAGAAATATGTTGATCTTTCACTTTCAAAAGCAGGCGCTGTTGTCACAAATGATAACTTCCTTGCGCTCTCTCCCGAAAAAATTGGCCTTGGCCTGAAATGGAATAACCAGTGGTACGAACTTGGTTCTACTGAGTTTATTTCTCTCTCTAGTGAGGGGTATTGCACCGATGTTGTCAGCGCCTTTACAGTAGATATTGAATCTTTGAGTAGTACCGGTTATATTATCTGCACTCAAAATGAAATTAAAAAAGACAAGACCGTTACTTCAACAACAAATCTATTGAAGGTAGAAAAAGAAATAATCGAGATGACGGGCGATGTTACCTACACGCTCACGCCAACAACCTACAAATTAGCTTCATCTATCCCCGTGGAAGTGAAAACTACGGAGACGTTCCTTGAACCGGCAGGCGATACATCATTTGCTTATGAAGTAAAAGTATCATCGGGGACTGTCTTGGCAGATGTTGTGCTTTCGGTAGACAAAAATGTCTTTTTCAAAGCGTCTCTGCCGGAAGGTGTTAGCAGAACAGTTTTACTCCCCAACGGGAAAACGATTAAAGTTACAGTCGTCAATCTTCAGGAAAATATCGTCACGGTGTCAACATGAAACAGATAAACCGGCCAGCAGCAACAACGAGAAAACAGAATCATTCATCCGCTAAGAATTCTTCTTTTAAGAAGAGAAACTCTCCGCCGTCGAAAGGTCTTTCCGTCAGGCTAGCAACGGTGATTGGTATTTTGATCCTGATCGTTTTGGGCGGACTGTGGTATCAGTTTGCGTCCGTGGGGAAAGCGGTGGAAGCGCCCGTGCCGACTGCCATCAATCTTGATCTTCAGGCTTCAGAAGAGATCAATATTGAAAATGTTCCGACAATCAAAGTCAAGGCAACTCGTTCTGATGCTGAAGCGAGCGCAGAATATTCTTTGGATTTTACAGCCAATGAAGATGGGGGCATCAGTTATGTCCTAAAAGATTCAACCGGCGCCATTTTGGCGCAAGAGCTGTTGAATGACCTGTCTGGCGGGAATGAGATTTATCTCCCGGGTGATGAGCACGCTGATCTGTTGATCAGTTACGCCGCGCCTTATCTGAAAATAGCGAATCTTAATTTCGTCTCTCCGGAAGCAGTTGAGATCACCGTCTTGGATGCTGCGCAAAAAGTAGTCTCTTCGCCGTTCTTAGCCCTGACCGAGGGAAAAGCGCATTTTATCTTTAATGCAACGAGCAGCGCCGCACCGACATTGACGGCACTGTGGGCTGACGGCACGCCATTGGGAGAGAGTGTATTTGTGGTTACGCCACCAGAGGAAGGTGCTACATCAACCGAAGCAACACTAGATTGGAGTCAAGAACAGGATGGAGCTTATCCTTTTGTTGTTACGGGAGGAGTCGGCGATCAGCAGACAATCAAGAGATATGTTCTCAGCGTTGGCGGCATCTTATATACTCTCAGTGTGAATGATCTTCCTGCCGTCTCGGTCAAACAAGTCGATACGAATACGATTGATGTCACCTATGTTTTTGCCGAAACGACAGATCTCCAGCCATTTTCCCTGCCCTGCGGCAAACTAGAGCTTGTCGATGGAACGATTTCAGATGATCTCAAAGCGAAGATTGAGGTCATTTCCTCTTATTTCGGAGGAGTTAAGCAGTGGAAGAAGGATGTTCCCTCTAATTTCAAAGAACTGCAATCAAATAAAGGTTACTTTCTCCAACGCAAGACTGCGCAGGGAGAATTAAGTTTCACGGTGCAATGTACCTCGAGTAAGGGCATACTTCCTCCCGATTCCACCCCGTTATTTTCTCTTCCTTTGCTGAATAAAGGCTGGAATCTCATTGGGATCAGCGGTTATGAACCAGTCGCTGTCAAAAAATTAGAAGCCTCCATTCCGCCCTACACAAGTATCTCTGCTCTCTATTCTTTGACCCTACAAGGGGCCGATACGATCACTCCCGTTAGCGAATTGGAACCAGGCAGAGCCTATTGGGTGATGGTACAATGAAGAGATTGGCATTATCTTTAATTGTTATTTGTATACTCATCATCTCTGCTTTTTCTCTTCTTGCCCAAGAAGCGCCACCTTCGTTGGAAAATCACCAGTTTTATGGGGAAGTACATTGGGATAAAACGGCAAAAGATCCGGTAACAGTGATTGCCAAAGTTGGAAGCAATTCTTTTTCATCTTTGATCAAAAAAGAAGCGTGCGGCGAAAAGACGTGCACGGGCTCTTATGGGAAAGATTCAGATAATATCCTGCGTGTTCAGGCGAGCAGCGGGGCAGCAATCCAATTTTATCTGGATACGATAAAACTGCCCGTGACTGCGGCTTACACAGCGGGAAAAGTGACTATTTTAGACTTGAATGTCGCCACGTTCCCAGTTGAGAAATCGGGTTGTATCCCCGATTGGAATTGCGCTTCCTGGTCAAGCTGTACTGCCGGCAAAGAGACAAGGAGCTGTACTGACCAAAATATCTGTAATCTGGACAAGCTGACCAAGAAAGAAACACGAAGTTGCGGCGCGGCAGTTGCCGGGGCAGAAGACAGTTTAGAATGTTCCTATCATTGGGATTGCGCTCAATGGGGTGTCTGTATCGGCAGCCAACAGCTGCGGACATGCACACGGATTGATGATTGTGATGCTCAATTTGCTGCCGGAACCGTCTCATCTGTTGTTGAATATGCTCAACCGACTGAATCTCAATCCTGTATTGCTGGATTAGCGGGAAGTCTGCCGTTGAAGACGGCGGGAGCACCAGCTGGTCTGCCGAAATCAACCATGCCGCCGGCAAAAGAAGATATTTCGGAACAAGCTGGCTCGGAACAAGCCGGCCTTTCGCTGTGGGTTTATGTGGGGATTGTGGTGATACTTTTGGGAATTATTGGCTTGTGGCTGGTGTTGAGAAGAAGAACAGCACCGCCGGCATATTAATCGGTTTTGAATTTCTTTCTTTTGGTGAGTAATAGCAAATCTCTTTAATGATGGGACTTTGGGAGATTTGCTATCACTCAGAAAAGGGATTGTGCCAAAAGAACAGAAATGTTTATATAATTCTTACTTATCTTACTTGTAAGAACAAACTGGTGACCAAAATGCCGCTATTAGAAATAAGAACTGCAACTGTAACTGAGAAAGGTCAAATTGCTATCCCGAAAAATATCAGAAAACTTGAAGGATTCAAAGAGGGGATGAAAATTGCAATCCTTGCGTTTGACAATAAAGTAGAACTACGACCATTAAAACAATTTGATGAAAAGATGTTTCCAGCTCTAGCCAGTGAAAAATCTTTAGCAAAAGATTGGCTGACCAGAGAAGAGGATGAAGCATGGAAACATTTGTAAAAGGGGATGTGGTAGTTCTTCTTTTCCCTTTCTCTGACTTAAGTTCATCTCGGAAACGACCAGCTGTTGTAATTGCCAATCTCAGTGGTGATGATCTCATCCTTGCACAAATAACAAGTGCTGTCTCTCGTAGAGACGAATATGCCGTATCTCTCGAAACAAAGGATTTCCAAATAGGGAAGTTAGATGTGTCCAGTCTTATACGACCAAATAAACTTTTTACTGCTGATATTTCAATAATCTCCTCAAAAAGAGGGTCATTAAAAGAAAGCAAAATCAAAGAAGTTCAGGACTATTTGATCAATATTTTCAAAAAATAATCAATAAACATAAGTCCATTCAAATCAACCCCGTGCTGCCAAACCCGCCCCGGCTCTCGCTATTCATGGTCTCTACTTCTTCAAAATTAACGGTATGATGATTCATGATCAGCATCTGGGCAATTCTTGTGCCTCGTTCAATGGTTACCTCTTTATCAGTATAATTTAATGCCGCGAAATGGTACTCGTCGTTATCTCCACAAAAATCACTATCTCCAATTCCGATGCCATTAACAGAGGTAATCCCTAATTTGTGAGTCGAACTTCTATTTGCCAACAAGATGCAAGTCCCCGGCGGAATGCCGAGACAGATGTTTAAGGGGATATACGCGACTTCTCTCGGCTTGATTGTCATTGTTTCACGTGCATACACATCAAACGCAGCGGCGCCTGTTGTCTTGTATTCCGGTAACGGAAGTGATTTGTCGATGCGTTTGATCCGGATGTGCATGAGATTGTGAAGAAAATATTTCTGATATTTAAGTACTGCGGTTGTCTGGCACAATCCCCTCTCCTCTTTTGACCAAAAAAGTGACCAGGCTACTCCTTCGCTGAAATTCTTCTCTAGCCGTTGCTTCCCTACTTTTAAAATAAAAGAAACTGCCTTTTGCAGCTGCTCTCATTAACAGATGACAAGGTAAAACATTAAGCGCTTTTTGCGATGGTCCTCTCAATGAATCTTCCCCGAATGGCAACTCCTCCATCTGGGCCGCTAAATCAGTAATCCTATATTCAAGATCCCCAATACAGCGCTGGATCAATGATTTCCTGCTTTCTCCTAATTGCATCCTTGCCAGCGGCACCAGGTATCGGCCTTCCCCGCGCACGGATACCGTTGCGCTAATCGCATCGTAGCGAGAATCTAAAAAATTAGAGATATCCATGGGAGGGGTTCCGAGATAATTATCGCGAAATTGTTTTCCGTCTCCATAAAAAAATGCTTGTTCAGGGTCAAAAGTAAAAAGGCTTTGATCTTGATTTAAGCAGCCTGGGATGGTAATTCCATTAATATTGCTGGTCACCCTTCCACGCTGTTTTTCCCGAGCATAGAATCTGACGATCGTGTCTTGTAGATCATCCGTATCCCTAGGGATGGACACTAAAGTATAGACGATGCTGATGGTACTTCTAAATTGATGGCTAAACATGGGGAATTGTGTGTGGATTATTTTTAATTCTACAAATTCTTTGCAAATTTTTGTGCATCGGTAACGGCTTGGTAATTAATTAATATCTCTCTTCCTTGCATTTCAGAAAATCTTGGTCGAAGGTAATGAATAATATCATTTTCAATGATTTCCGGGAGGGTGTAGGTCGGCCGTGCTAATCCCCGATCAACAAGAACTTTCTCTGCTTCGGGATCGAATGATATCGTAATGCCGTATTGAGAAGAGAATTCTCCGGCATAGGCCGCAAGATCACTCTTCATATCTGTGATAACAGCAGGAATAGCTGAAGGTGGAATATTTTTTCTCATTCCGTAGGCTACTGCGGAAGAATGATATCTTGGTTCAACCTCAAGTTGATCTAATTCTGCTTTATAACTCTCGAGAGTCATTCTCGGTCTTGTGGGCGGAGATGTCTGCGTCTTTTCTTTGGGCGAAACCTGATTGGAGAACATCCTGCGCGGAGTTGATGAAGAAAGAAGTGTGCGGAGAGCGTTTTCAGGATCTTTTACAGTTTCTGTTGTAATTCTAACTTGACCAATATTGGTAGATGGAAGATGAAAGCGATAGTCTAATAACAGACCATCAACGATGGTGTGCAATCCCCTCCCACCAAGACCTAGGTGTGAGGATTTTTCTGCAATAGCGTGTAAAGCAGCATCATCAAAAGTTAATTCAATGCCATAGCCCGCAAATTCAAGCCTTTTTGTTTCCAGAACCGGAGATCTTGGTAATCTTAAGATCTCGTAGAGGGCTTTTTCATCTAAAGGGGCAAGTTCAGCGATGTTGGGTATGCGGCCGATAAATTGGCGATCAAACCCATATTGTAATAAATCAGAATCAATGGGTGAAGTGATTTGTTCATCACGTTTTTCATCTAGAGAGAATCCAATACCTGCTTTCCCGATTCTTTTATTGACGATAACATCTAAGCCATCAAAGGCGCCGCCCATTCCAAAGAGCATGTTTTCTGTGCGAATAGTTTGGTAGGGGGCTGCTTCTGAACCATACACTTTTATTTCTACTGAACCTTGGCGTGGGACGTGTGAATGAACGATGATCTCAGCCCCCTCAATAATTTTGAGAAGTGAAAATTGAACCGCTGAACCTGAAAAATCTTTCCCGATAATTCCTCTGCTGCGGGCAATTTTATCAATTTCATCAATGAAGATTATTCCACTCTCAGCTAACTCTCTATCCCCGCCGGCTCTTTCAAAAAGCCTTCGCGGCAAATCATCAGCATCATCGCCCACTATCCCCTTTGCGGTCAATGCTGTAGCGTCTGCTGTTACAAAGGGGGCACCGATGTAATTTGCTGCCGTCTCTATCAACAAGGTCTTTCCTGTGCCTGTCGGGCCGATGAGAAGAAAGTTCGGTTTAAAGAGACGAGATGGCAGAGAAGCACTGCCTGGCGTTGTTTTCGTGATATACCTCAGCGTTGTGTAATGGCCGCAGAGTGCAGTAGCAACTACTTTTTTTGCATGTTCCTGTCCCACTACTCTCCGATCAAGTACCTCTTTCAATTCAGCGGGACGGAGGGAAAACTGTTGTAAGTTGAAATGATCCATAAATCTCTCTTTAGAGGCGTTATTTAAAAACTTTCACTTCCAAAAATCACAACTTCCTCGCAAACGTCAAAAAACCCGTATGTCCGAGCATCTCAAACTCCGGACGCATGATCCTATCTTCGATTTTCCATTTCCGCTCCAATAATTCCATTGTTTCTAGAACATGAATCTTTGTTTTCTTGGTCGCTTCAATGAATTCTTTGACTTGGAGAAGACTGGGAAGATAGACAACGAGCCAGCCGCCGGTCTTTAATGCTTTTTCAGCGTGTTCTAAAGCCAACCATGGTTCCGGCAGGTCAAATGTGACCAGATCAATATCTGTTTCTGTGATTCCTTTGTAGACGTTCTCCTGCTTAAGAGTGATATTCGTGAATCCCACCATTTTGATATTTTTTTGCACGACATCATAATGCTCTGGATTTATCTCATAGACAAAGATCTCTTTACAGACATTGGCGAGGGAGAGGCAAAGCGAGCCGCTGCCACCTCCGGCATCGACGATACGTGACTCTTTATTCACCCCGGTCTTTGCCAGGATCAGGCCGATATCTTTCTGGATCATGATCTGCGGACCGCGCTGGAAATGTGGATACAGATCGGAGAATGAAGGCTGTAAAGCTGTGAAAAGTTCTCCTTTATCACTTTTGATGGTCTCTTTGCTGCCTCGGAGGTCTGTTTTAGAAACAGTGCCGAAAGGAGTATGAAAATTATCGTCGAGGTCTTTGACGAGAAAGATTTTTTTGCTTTTACGATGCAGCAAGACTTTTTCGATATTTCTCATTAAGACCCCAAATAGCAGGAATATTTTTAAAATGTTCTCTCCAAATAGCAAATCATGACCTTTGAGAACGAAAAGAAGACCTATTTGGGGAAGATGGACAAGAGTAAAAAAGGTGAGATTGATCCCAAAATAAAATCGCTTCTCGCTGCGTTTAATGTTCTCCCAGAGTATTATACAACCTCTTCTTGTTCCGGCCGGGTCTATCTTTGGCGCGGTTCGGGGAAGAAAAATGAGCTAGAATGGCTCAAGATGAGCCATGATCTGATCGATCTTGATTTTCTGAAGATAAACACCTACAACGGTTTAGTCTGGCTGCGTCTGGAAGGGATGATCCTGCATATTGCCTGCCGTAATCTCGATGCCGCAAATCTGCTGTTGGAAAAAGTACGGCAGCTGTATAAGAAGAGCGGCATCTTGAGCGCGAGCAATAAGATCATCGTTGAAATCCGCGGCAGTGAGTTTATGGAAATGCCATTATATAATGGAGAGAAATTGCTGTTTGTGGGAGAGGGGGATTGGTTGGTGGGATTGATCAATCAGAAGCTGGAAAAGATGTGGAATGGTATTGAAAAGCTGACCAGAGAAATTGCTGAAGCAAACAGGAACTAACCTGTGTATTGTTGTGAATCTATTACTGATCCACTGTTAATCTCTTTCTCCTCTTGGTTCATATAGCGAAGGACACAAATAATTATACAAAATAGTTGTGTCCTTCGAATATAGTAAGTGACACAGGTATAAATATTTAGGTCACTTACTATAGATGACATCGTCTATTGACGCGATAGTTCCAAAAAGATAATCCCCGGCTTTGAACGGGTCTTGGCATTCTTTGATCTTCTGATCATTTCTGAGAAAGTCAGCAGTTATCGTCAATCGTTCCGCGGTGATAATCGCCAGGCCATATCTTTGTTCAAAAGCATCAGCGATCTCTCCTCTAATGATGAGGGTTGATCTTAGCGGGCCGATAAAAGGATAAGCCTCGTAGTGCGTATGCTTCTCGACAATATTTTTTCCCGAAATATTAACAGTGTATTGTGTGGTAGTCATCTTTCACTTCTTAATCGGCAATTTCTTCAAAGCCAATGATCCGATATCCTGTAGGAAGTTCAAATTGGCTGTTCACCACTTCTTCTCTTCGATAGTCTCGTGGTCCAGAGACAGTTGTCTCTCGGCCTTCCCGTATTCTGCGGTGGACGGCCAACATTGGCTCTATTCCATCTTCAAATCGTATCCTTGCCGAATGATATGGAACTTCTACGATTGATCTTCGATCCCCTGGTGGTCTCTCTTCTGGTCTGTTTCCAACATTTCCAACCAACCGACTCACAACCAGAAACCGGTCTGGTGGTGTGGGTAAACCAGTTTTGGAGAAAAATCTGATTTCGTCCACTCTATACCTGTCGTCCCATTCCTGAGTGATCCGCGAGGTCAATTCCATTTTCTGTGCAGGTAAAAAAAGTTGTTAAAAAAAGAAAAAAAAAGAAGAAAACAACCGCTTTTATCTCTTCCTCCAGATCAAAGCCATGGCCAAGACCAGAGCGACAAAGATCAGTACGACCATCCCGCCGAGAAGCAGGGTGTAATTGCTGCTGTCACGCAGGGAACTATTGACCTGCGGCTGGTTTGCCGTCAGCTTGGCGTTCAACTGCTCTTGAAGCTGTTTAGCCAGCGCATCTTGTCCTGTCTCTCCACTGCCGCCGAGAACGGCTGCTCCCGTTACGCCGCAGTTCTGGATGTTCAAGGTCACGGTCGATGTCGTCTGTAGTGTGCCGTCACGGAGAACTTCAATGGTCAAAGGATAGCTTCCCGGTGCAGTTTTCTGAAGATCGATCGTAAACGTCGTCTTGTATTCGCTGTCGGAATCGCTGAACTTATCCAGCTTGATGTTTTTCTTGGATAGATCTAACTTCAGCGCGCTGTTCTTGACACGGATTTCGACATTGTCTTCATCGTTGCTGCCGAGGTTCTTGATGGTCACATCAAGCGTCTCATACGGCTGGCTGCAGAAAGCATTTCCGCTGAGGAGGGCAGCCTGCTTGACGATGATGTCGTGGCTTTTCACGTCTACATCAACGACCAGCGTGGTAGTTGTCTCATGGACGGTATTGTCATCGGCTTTTCCGTGGACGGTGACCAAAAGGGTGTATTGTTTCTTGTCCACGTTTTCATCGCGGAGATCAAAGGTCACTTCGACTTTGTCATCATCTCCGCCGCTGCTTAACTTGAACGTATCTGATTCTTCTTCCAGGTCATCACCGTCAACATTGAGGATCTGGACATTGACATAAACATCGTCCATAGTTTCGCTGTAATCGTTTTTGACGGTCACTTCCACTGTGTTTTCATCGACCAAAGAGAGTTTTCCGCTCGTTTTATCATTGATCTTGATTGTATCAATGGTCAGGAAACTCTTAGAATTGATGTACACGGGAATTGATTTTGCGCCTTTATCGCTGGAAACTTTGATCGTTCCAACCAGCTTCTTGCCGGAGTTGCTATTCTTGCTGGAATCCAGCTGCAGGGTGACTGTCTTACTCTCTTCTGGCGCAAGCTCTGCCGGAGCGTTCAACAACTTGGCATTTGTCGTGCTGGCAAAACCGCTGAGTTCAAAGACGATGCTCTTCACGCTTTCTGTCGTTCCCAGGTTCTGAACCTGAAATGTCGTGCTCAGCGTGGTTGCTGTCTTGTTGTCATCAAGGACGATCTCACTCGGGACGGCTAATTCTGCCGTTTTCTGCTGCATGGCAACATAGGTGGAGAAGCCGGCGACAGAAAAAGTGAATCCGCTTGCCGGTTGTGGATTTGCTGTCGTACAGGTCGTTTCCGGGCAAAGTACAGCCTGATTAACGATGGCTGCGTCGGCAAAGCCGTCATATTTGTACAATTTCACGGGCGCTTTTCCATCGACGTCTTTAAGAAAGACAGTTGCCGGCTTGTTGAGGCCTGGTGCGTTGACGCTATCTACAGCGACAAAATTGCTGCCTATTTTGACAACATCATTAAGGTAAAGGACATTGCTCAGATCAACTGTCTGGCTGAATGTTAACGTTCCTCCAGCAGTGCTTAACACAAGATCTTTGACACTAGCGGGGTTGCTAAGCTGATCGATCTGGCTCTGTGTCCAGCCAAATGCCGCAAGATCCAGCGGCTTATCAGCAACAGTCACTTTCCAGGTTTTTGCTTCCTGGCCGAGAGCTGCTTTGACCGTAAATTCTCCCGCGGTGGTGAACTTGTAGTTGAAGTTCTTTCCCGTACCTTTTTGCGTTCCACCAACTGTCCAGACTACGGAGCTGGCATAATTTCCCTCATTGGCGGCGACGCCGAAAGAGACAGTCTTCCCGTCGAGGACTTTCAGATCTGTTTCGCTCGGCGTGGCTGTGCTGCTGAGGCACGATTGTTTTGTAACCATTACTGTTTCAGTATTGGCCGTACTGCCGGGAATATTATTGATGTAGTTAAATCCCGTTTCTACACTCAGCGTGTGTTGTCCTTCTGTGGCGATAGCAACTTGGAGGAGGAGTTTTTTGCTTTCTCCTGGTTCAAGGGCAAGATCCACGCCAGCTTTCGCAGAATTATATAACTCTGAAGATCCATCGATGACTTTCATCACAACATCATCTTCAGCTACTTTCCCGGTATTGGTCACGGTTGCCGTTAATGTTACGGATGAAGAACAGGTTAAAGTCGTCTTTTCCGCGGGCAGAGACTCCAGTTTTACCACGATTTCTGCTTTTTCTTTCTTGACGAGGAAGCTGAACTCAGTTCCCGTACGCTGAGGCAGGTCATCAAGAGTCTGTCCTTCTGTCGCCAGAAGCAACGTATAGTTCCCTTCCGGAAGATCAGCAGGCAGGGTAGTCGTGATTTTCTGGACCGGGCTTTCTTGTCCGGCATCAAGGTGGAACTCAGTTTTTCCATCTATCGAAAATTCATAGCCGTCGCCATCACTGTTCTCGTCGATGATGGAATTCTTAATCTGAATCACTTTTTCATCTAGCGTATTCTTTACTTTGAATGAGACTTCCAATGTATCTAATGGTTTCAGGGTGACGTTCTCTGTCGTAGAGATATCTTTCCCGTTAAGCGAAACGCTGGTCTGGGTGAGTCCGTCGCCGTCAGCAAGAGCAATCGCTGCCGTTGCCAGGATAAGCAGGACCACGAGCACAGCGCTCAGTATGGTTTGTTTTTTCATGGTTCTTCCCTCGTCTGTTTGTTTTTATTGATTGATTTTTTTTCTGATGATACTACTTTTTCTGAATTTACTCTTTCTTGATTTTTTTGTCTCTTCTCGTTATGGGGTCCTTCACTTTCTTTCTCTTTTTCTTTTGTGCGTTGTTCTCCCTGTTGAAAAAGAAGGACAAGCATCCAGGTGATAAAAGCAAGAATGATGACTACGCCGGTGATCAGCAAGGCGGCAGCGATGTCATCGTTGGTATAAGGATCTTCGATGGTCTTGATAACAGGCGATGTTTTTACAGACGGAGCTTTATCTCCTGCCGCCGGCTCTTTACCAGCCAGCAAACCCTGCCCTTTTTCGGCATTTTCAGTCGCAGAACCGGTAGTCTTGTCAAGCGTTTTTGCCAGCTCATTCTCCTCTGCTTTATTTTCTGTGGAGGCCGGTTCGGTGATCGTGCATTTCTCTAACTTGAACGGGATAATCTGCCGGTCACTGTCTTGATTTTTTCGGATCAGTAACGTGACATCTAGAGGATATGCACCAGCCGGCAGATCTTTGGGGATGAGGAATGACGTTGTAAAATCATAGCTATTATCACTTTTGCTGCTGCGGGGAAGAGAAATGTCCGGGATGTTTTCTTTCACCCCTAATTTTTGATTAAAGATGATCAAGCCAACATTTTCCTGATCATTGGTCCCAAAGTTCTTGATGGTGAGATGTATACTTGCGCTCTGTTCACAGGCTGCCGTTGCCGGTGTTATCTCTGCCGTCGTTATCCGGACATCATCTCTAATTCTTTCTACGGAAAGAGTAAGCTCTTTCTTCACTTCATGGACAAAATTTTTTCCGTCTTCGGCGCTCAGCGTGATCTCAAAGACAAATTCATCAGGGTCAACGTCATCGTCAATCATGAAAGTGATGACTTTGCTGTCTTTCTTCTGAGCGCCAAGGTCATCAAAAGTATAGACTTCATCAAACTCCTGGTCAACAAAGAGATCCAGATCATCGGGTTCGATCTCCAATTCGAGATCGGATAATTCTGCATCATCCTGATCGTAATCACGATCAAAGAGATTTTCCAGTTCAAAAGTCATCTTTACTTCCGTACCCGGCTTTACATTATTATCCAGCGTTAATTCTGCGTTTTTTTCGGTATCAAATAATTGGCTTCGGCTTTTCCCCGTTTTATCCGTATATTCTACTTTGATCTCAGAAAGAAGAAGCATTGATTTGGTATTTTGAGTGAGCGTTTTACTGGCTAACACTTGTTTTGTCAGCGCATCTTTGATGGTCAGCGTGCCGATGGACGACTGGCCGGAACCTTTCTTATGCGGCACTTTAATCGTAAATGGGACCGTTTTTGTTTCTCCAGCGGCGAGGGTGGCCGTCACTTCTCCTGCTTGATAATCGGTGGGCAGATTGCTGAATTCAAGGCTGATCTGCGCGTTTTCAGTTCCATCATTGGCGAGATTTACCTTGCCATTGACGTCAATCTGCTTCTGTGATTCTTCCGTAAACTGGTTATAATCTGCTTCGATGATGATCTTTTCATCAGTGATCTGGACGGCGGCGGCGGCGCTGATCGCTGTGATCAGTATTAACAATAAAACGATGGTTAGATGCTTGAATCTGGGTTTGAATGAAGCCATGGCGTTGTACCTATTCTAAAGTAGTATTCTGGGAGGGTATATTTTGGAGTTTCTATTTAAATGTTGTGGTGTTTTGGGGAGGGGACTGCGGACCGACCAAATACTTCTGAATAGTGATAACAACCACAAAATTTATAAACAAAGTGACTCTTCAAAAAAATACAACAATATATTACGAGGTATAGCAATGGATCTTACGCAGACAAATTTAGAACTCGAACAGAAAATCAGAGAATTAGCGGATTTACCTAAAACCTGGTCTGCTGAAGACTTGTCTGATCTTGAGCAGGCTCGCAAAATTGCAGGTGAGCTTGATACCGTTTTGCATAATGCAATAAGTCACTTGGTCCCGGATGTTAATGCCGTGCAGATTGAATTAGTTCCTAAAGACAAAGACGACCTCCTCAATATGGTCAGGCGAGAGATTTACTTCGGTATGGATAGACATGTTTGGGTTGATTATGTAACATCACGATTCCCTTTAGCCCCTCCCGACCCTTTTGTTTTTAATGCACATCTCCCCTTCTCTTTTACGACGGGTACACATGGTAGTGGAGAACGTGATGCGGTTGGTGCATCGTGCACAAGTGTTTCATTTTCAGTTTTGACGCTTCTGCCTCATTTCCACCCTGTATTAAAATTAAACTTAGAATCTTCCAACTACGGAGCCATTCGTACGCCATCTTTGCTGATCGGCGAAGAAGTGAAATCAGTGAGATTAGTTTCCGTTGATGATCTGGCCTTTAGTCCGATTTATGACGGGTGGAGTGATGATCTACGTAGGACATCTGCGTTGTCCCATTATTTGAATTTTAAAGGTTTTTCCCGGACATCGATTAATCCCGAGTTGATTCCTGATTGCTCGTGGAAAGAATCCGTAGTAGATATGATGCGTAAAATATCTTACCTCTCAACAGCCTCTTTTGATGATTTTTACCATAACCGAGTATGGTCCGGGTTTGTTGCCCTGGATGAGCCGCAAGGCATAACTTTGTATGAAGTTGATCATCTTGCCATGCCTGCAGAATTGGAAGGGACTGATCAAGGAATACAAAAATCTTTAGTATGTGCCGCGTATGCTGTTTTTTTACAGAGACAAGAAAATTCAGGCGAAAAAATAACTGCTTATCGAGGAAAAGAATCCATTAGGGCTCTTAGCTCGGTTACGAAGGAAAGGAGATTTTGAAAAATGAATGGGGGGCTTTAAACTCATGCTAAAACATTATGCTCAGGATATGGTTTCAAATACAGATCCCGTTCAATCATCAACAAGTGATGTTCGATTATCCGGAAAAGATGTTCAATTACCATCAAATGGTTTGTCCCTTCCAGAAGTGATTGAGATATTAGATAGTCCTTTTTGGAAATGCTATTCAATTTTTGACAAAATTGCTGAAGGCACAGATGATCCCAGAATTCCTCCCCTAATTTCAGATGAAATTTTAGCCAAACTATCATTAAATCGAAAAGACCTCAGAACATTAGCTCTCGCGGAAAACGCCAACTGGCAAAGAAATAGGGGTCCTCGAACAAGTGACAGTCCTAAAGAGATTTTGAGAATATTCCACCTCTTAAAACAATATCCGGGAGCCGATTTTAGACCGGGTGATTTTGAATCAATAGGGAGCATTGATAATATCGAATCGAGGCTTAAATTTTATTCTTCTCTCTCTCAAGGAAGAATAGAGGAATTGTATTCTATTGAAGGAATACCGCTTACTTCTGACACCATTGATCTTCGCTTATCTCAAAGTCATGGAGGAATAGCCCTTGATTTACGAGATAATTCCGAGCGAAGATTCGTCGGATTCACTCCTTACTTGTCCATTGTGAGAGGACTACTGGATGAAAATACTACTATTATTGATGAGATTCAAGGGGCAAGAGGAAAAAAAGAGGAACAAGATGCATTCAAAGAAAGATATGGCATTGGGCCTGAAAAATTAAATTTTTTGCTATATCTCCAACTCGGTTGCGTTTTAGGCAATCAAAGAATAAGTATTGCAACACAGCAACGAGGTTTTCAGGGAAATTACCATAGCCCTTTGTATAATCTACCAACATTTACTTTAAGAATAAGACCTGATGAAGATGGTAGATGCTATACTAGTACTCAAGATGTTGTTCAACCAAAAATCGACGCCTTTAGAAAGAGGATTCCGATTGTTGATCGACTATTTGAAGTGGTAGGGGGGTATGTTAAAGACTGCGGAGTGAACACCCTCAAAATGGGCGTATAATTCCGTTTTTATTTCCCCGCAAAATTTAGCGGAATATTCTCTCTTTTTCTATTCTCACTTACTTCCCATATAGAAGAACTTCTCGATAGAGACATCCTGTTCATTATAATTCCCCGAACGGGGATGCTGCATGGTCACATTTGCCTTGCCGGGCTCGGCCATAGGACGGCCGGCTTGCGGCGCCTCAACGAGGATCTCTTTAGCCGTAGGGATACTCTGATAGCGCAGTTTTGTTTTCAGCGCCTCTAATTCTTTTTCCATGCCGCCCATCTTTTCCTGGAAATCTTTGATCGTGGATACCAGAAACTTGGTATTTTTTTCTAAAATATCTTTAATCTGGTCTTGAGAAAGATCCACTGTTGATTCTTGTTCTTTTTTGGGAGCGGCTTCAGCTCTGACTTCTTTCAGCGTTTCTCGAAGTGAAGTATAACTTTCCGTATCGGTATTACGATAAATCTGTTCGGCTTGGACGACGGCATTTTCCCTGTCCGTGGCCAGCCCTTTTTTCATCAATTCTACTGCAAGACTATTTATTTTCTGAATTCGCTCAACATCCATACTATCCACCTCTTGAATCTGGGCTTCCGGTAAATGATCGCTCTTATAACCTTTTCGCTAGTGGTGGATATAGATGGGAGAAAGGGGTACGAAAGGGGAATTTCACAGATTTTTATTTGTGATCTCTTATCAGAACAATACCCGTTAATAGGGCATTAGTATCATCCCTATTATACACTTCTCTGGCATCAGCCAATACTTGTTTGCGTAGTTCTGTATTAATATGGTGCAAACATTCTGGAGAGATGCGTTGTCTACCCCATTCCAGTCTAAAAGGTCCATCCCTCGCGAGATAATGGGTTTTGGCAGATAAAAATCCGTATAACACACCAGCGGCAGTTTGTGTTTTTATTTCTACATCTCTTACAATCCTATAGACCAAAGGAAGCATTTCTGGATCTCTGGTAGTTGTAAGATACGTAAATCCATGATCTCCTGGAAGATAATCTTTTGCAAAAGTAATTGCTGCTTGATAAAAATAATCCCATTTTAATCCCCCCTTCTTTTGTGGTCTCAATTTATCTAATAATTGTCTTCTTACTTCTTCTGCGCGTTGTTCTTTGGGAAAATCTCTTAGCGAAGTAGGCAATCTGCCTCCTTCTTCAAGAAAACGTTCAAATTCTTCTGCGACAGTTTTTGTTAATAAATTAGCTGAATCCATAACTGGTCAAAAGAAGATGGTCTATTTAAATCTTTCTTGATTTAATCACTTTTAAGTACTCAATTATTATCAACACACCAACGGAATCTTAAACGGAAGTACACCAGAAGAGCCCAACCCTACGACAACGACGATCACAATCAGGCCGATAAACAAGCCGACGATGAAATACTTGAATTCAATGATGCCCAGCTGTCCACGTTTCATGGGGCCACCACCGCCGGACAGGCATAAGGAATCGTGAAAGGGATCACTCCCGTTCGGCCAAGGTAGATCAAGAGAAGACCGATGACGATCCCGATGATTAACCCTACTAAGAAGTACTTGAATTCAATAAATCCCAACTGACCTCTTTTTGCTAACATCTGGGAAATGTTAAATATTGTAGCTATATAAAGGTTTCTGAGGCGGTGAGGGAATAGCGGAAGGCCGTTTTGGGGCAAAAAACTTATTTTCCAAAAGATTTATAAATGATTGCGGAAATTACTATTTAAACTTAACTCTTTGGTGATGGATTCTTTGGCACAGACAATGATGAGAAAAACATTGAAAGAATGTCCGGAATGCACAAGTAAGAATATTTTTCGTGACGTGGAAAAAGGAGAAACTATCTGCCGCGACTGCGGCTTAGTCATCGAAGACCGTATGGTCGATTTCTCCCAAGAATGGCGTGATTTTGAAGAGGATGGCGGCGCCAGCAAACGCCGAACAGGTGCGCCGACATCCCAGACCCAGTTTGATCAAGGTTTAGGAACGGAAGTAGGAACAACCTCTGATTTTTATAAATTAAGTTCAGATAAAGAGCGCGACCGCTTTTTTCGCTTGCGCAAATGGAATATCCGCATCAGCACGGCAATTGAACGCAATCTTAAAGTTGCGCTTGCCGAATTGAAACGGGTCAGTTCTTTTTTGCGCCTGCCGCGTTCTGTCGAAGAAGAAGCGGCAACGATCTATCGGCAGGCTGTGCAAAAAGGATTAGTCAGAGGCAGATCGATGGAATCAGTTATCGCTGGCGCTTTGTACGCAGCGTGCCGCCGGCACGAAATCCCCCGGACATTGGATGAAATGGGTGAAGCATCGGGCATTGAGAAGAAAGAAATTGGCCGAACCTATCGCTTTGTAACCCGAGAGTTGGGGATCAACATCAAGCCAAGCAATCCCGCCGATTATATTCCGCGTTTCGCCTCGGCATTGAAATTAAGCCCGGAATCACAATCCAAAGCCGTTGAGATTTTGGAAATGGCGCGTGATATTGAATTGACTTCTGGTCGTGGCCCAACGGGCATCGCAGCCGCCGCGCTCTATGTCTCTTCGTTAATTCACGGTGAGAAACGCACACAGCGGGAAGTGGCTGATGTTGCCGGCGTGACGGAAGTGACGATCCGCAACCGTTATAAAGAATTGATCAAGAAACTGAAGTTAGGCAAGAATGTTGAGAAGAGCAAGAGAAGATAAAGGTTGATCCTGTTTTTTATGTCTCTCTTAAATCGGTCTCAGAAAAATAACCATTTTGCGAGAAGCGCATACGGAGTCAAGAATCCTGATCCGATGGCAATTGAACCCAACAATCTCTCTTTCGTTTTGTATCTTCGATAAAAATGATGGAATTCTAATGGATCGCTGTTTAACAATTCCGCATCACCCCAGGCAAGGTCAACGATCTGCTGATCCTTTGTCCCTTTCTCCAGAAAATGGATGATTTCCAGGACGTGTCCTGCACCAACGGTGATTGTCTTTCGGGGAGCACGATTGTCCCATGCTTTCAAAAATTCAGCCATGTAGGCTGAGCGTCGCTGGTATGGTGAGTAAGATGTAGGCCGTACTCTTTCGGCAAGTTCCAGATGCAGGTGAATTGGAAGTTCTGCGAATGGTATTATGGCGAATGGTTCAGATAGTGTTATTGCTTCCAAAGCGGTCAACATTGTTTCCTTCTTTTCTTTTTTTTCTTTTTCTACTCTCCGTTTTTCTCTTATTTGCGGAATGAATAATGGCAGTAAAGGCAAGACTATTCCATCCGTAAATCCATCCCAAAAAGAACTGTTTACCAAACGCAAATCTCTCTGTTTTTTCACATAATGATCGGGGATCTCTATTCCCTGCAGATGAGCAAAATGTTTCATGACGTTCTGTTCCCATAACCCAGCCAAAGCCGGAGCAGTATTTTTTACAATGTGCAGATAAGGTTGAGATGGTTCCTGCTCATGCACTATTCCAAAAACGGTATAGGTTATTCCATCTTTCTCCGTTTCCAGATGGGGAAGCTGATTTGGGAGAGGCAAATGACTATAATCTTTCCTTAAAAAAATGTAAAGCCTATATTTGAGCCACTCCTCTTTTAAATGTTCCAGCAAAATATCCTCATCTTTCACGAGATGGCCTGCCTGACCGGCGAGAGTGACAAAATCATCTATTGATACTGCCTGTAATGCCAATTTTGGTAGAGGTTTCATCAGAACATCATTACTAGGGGTGATAAGATGGTACCGGCACCCGCAAACGCGGCACAAAAATCACTCAAATATTCTTGATAAGAAATCTGATCACGAGCAAAATGGAATGCGTGTGGGTCTCTTTTGAAAAATTCATGATGCTCCTGCGCCAGCTCGACGATCCGCTGGTCTTTACAGCCATTCTTTAGGAAATATTCTATTTCGGGAACATGCCCCTGGCCAACGATAATGTTGGGGGTACTAGACGACCGCCGTAGAAACTCGGCCATATACGCGGAACGCTGTTCTCTCGAATTATACTTGGGAGATGCCTGGCGATCTTTCAATTGCAGGGCAATTTGGGGTGGGAATGTAAAGTGGAATTCGGGAGGACAAAAAAGAGTCACAAATTCCTGCATTTTTAATCTCTTTTGTTTTGAATAACATCGAGAAGCTTTATTTATCAATTCGGTTGGCGTAAAGATGATTGTCTGAATGCCATGCCAATATCCTTCGGCTAAAGTCTCTGTCAGCCAATATTTTGGCGCGGCGTGATCAATGATTTCCGTCGCCGAAGAAATATCAAAATACCTTGCCACATTTTGCTCGGCGAGAAATAATCCTCCTTGTTGGGCAATGGTACGATGAACAAGGGATACATAATCCGGTGTAGGGGGGTTATAATGGGCTATCCCGTATACTTGATAGATCATTCCCCCAAGATCTATTTCCCGGCAGGGTAATGTTTCAGGAAGCATCCTCCCTGAATAATCTTTTGAAATCTGTCTTTTCCTTTCGGCTAACCATTCTTTTTTGACTTGACGGAGGAACGCTTCTTCAGTAGTAATCTCGATTCCTGCAGTTTCTGCTTCACAGAGTAATTCTTCTAATGTTCCGGTCCGTAACGCCAATTCAACAATCTTTTCCATTGATCATGTTTTTCACCAATTCTATAAAAACATTCTTATATCAAAAGCGAATTCTCTTTGGTAATGCAGCTTACTCCAGAACTCAAAGCCCAAATGGCCGAGCAAAAGAAACAGTGCGTTTATTGCAAGATCGTCGCTCGGGAAATCCCCGGAAAAATCGTCTTTGAAGACCGCGTTACCATCGGAATCCTGGACATCTATCCGGCAAAGAAAGGGCATCTTGTCTTCACCCTTAAAGAACATTATCCAATCGTGCCGTTGATCCCGGCTGAAGAATTTGCTCATTTCTTCGGCCTCGCCCCTCAGTTGAGCAAAGCGCTTCAGTCAGCGATGGTCGCGACCGGCGTAAATCTCTTCATCGCTAACGGCGGCGCGGCAGGGCAGTCCTATCCGCACTTTCTGGGACATTTCTTTCCCCGTGATCAAAGAGATGGATTCTTCAACTTCCTGTTCAAGCCGGGGAAAAGCCTGGAAGCAGAGAAAGTAAACGCGGTGCAGCGGCAGTTATTAGGATTGATGCAGAATTATTTTGCCAAAAATCCGCGATCATGGCACACTGGTTTGGAAGAAATCCCTTCTTTTCTCCAGCAGATTGAAAAAGAAGCACCCGTCCTCTATCAGGACGAGAAAGTTCTCTGTGTCCTCCCGCAGAAAAGTGCTGTTCCCGGGCATATCGCCGTGTACAGCAAAAAAGAGGAAAGAGAGATCACCAAATTGTCGTCAGAAGACAGCGCGCATCTGTTCTTTGTCGCTTCCTTTGCCGCTTCGGCTTTATTCGACGGTCTGGGCGCACAAGGAACAAATATCCTGTTGAAATCTGGTTTCAGTGACGATAATCCGGAAGGGAAGCTCTGTGTCCATGTCCTGCCGCGATTTCAGGGTGATGCGTTGCAAGGGATACTCTGGCAGCCCAAACAGCCGGAATATAATTTAGATGATCTTGCTGTCAAGATCAAAGATAAAATGTGGAACGTAAAGTATACAGAGAGCAAGACAGAAGCGTTCGTGGAACAGAAGAAAATCATCCCACCAGTTCTGAAGATCGGAGAGGAAAAAGCATCCGCCAAGAGTGTTGAAGAAGAGATCGATGCGGCAATACGCAAGATGGTTCAGTAACTTTTGTATTTGTTTAGCTGGCGGCAAGGCCAAGAAGTACATCCGAGGATGCTATATCCCTCACTTGGTGCGGAAATCTTCCTGTTCACAGCGAGGAGCAGGAAATATCTTTGCCGATTTCCGCTCGGATGTACGGCCTGCCGAAAAAGCTAAACAAATACTAACTTTTTTAAATACCACCTTCTTTTTATGGATTCATGACCAATGCTACGTTCATCATCCATCATGGGGAAGACCCTGATGGGGTCATTGCGGCCAGTATCATCTCAGAATATTGTGCCAGACAGCAGCAAGGCATGGTGCACTGTTTTCCCCTGCGCTATGACACTCTTGAACAAAGATTTCCAGCGTTGGTCGAAGCAGGTGCAGAGGAGAAACCTCGAAGAATTATTGTTGCTGACATCAATGCTCAACGGCAGATTGTGGAAGGCGGTCTCTTAGTTCCACTAACACACCTGTCTTCTTTAGTGGATGGCACTCTCTGGCTCGATCACCATCCAGCGACAGCCCAGCATCAAGACCAACTAGAAAAAATCGGGATTGAAGTCATTTTTGATAGCCAAAAATGTGCGGCACTACTTGCTGCGCAATACACTGGATTGAATCGTGAGAATTATTTTAAGCATCTGGCCCAGATTGCCCAGGCGCATGATTACGCTATCCCCGGACAGAGAAATAAGCAGTTGGCTGCAGGGAATCAGCTCGAGGAAATCATCGCTCTGGCTAATGCAACTGGCGACGAAGATCTTCTGCGCCATCTGGTGCAGGATCTCCAGCAGCAGCGATATTTTGCAGGGAAAGACCTTGCTCCGCAGTGGGCAGGGTATCTCTCAGAATCACAGCGACAGCGTGCAGAGGCTTTCTCACAATTAGAAAAAACTCTTGTTCGGGAGGCCGTGGGGAAATATTCTATCCTCTTCGCCCTGGCCCCGCCGATCCTGTCGCAGAAGCCGGCGCCGCGCTATCTACAGGAAAAATATGGTGCTGAGATTGATCTTGTTTTTTGTCTCTTTGCCGCGCCGTTCCGCAACCATATGATCTTTGGCAGGAAAGATGTCTCATTCGATGTTGTCGGTTTCTGCCAGCAGATGGGCGGCGGCGGCAGAAATAACGCCGGCGGATTTACGCGTGATTCTCCGATTACCGGAGCGGAATATTCAGCTGTACGTGAAGTGATGAAAGAGAAAATGGCTGAGTATCTTCACAGCAGTTCAGCGTAGGCTTGGGCTAATCGGAAATAGCGTCCTGCGGTCTGCTTCGTCTTTTCTTTCTCTGCCGTGCTGAGATTAGGATCATCATAGGTAAAAGAGGCAATTTTCCCCCTAATATATGCGCGATAACATTTATAGAAATCTAATAGTTTTGAAATATCTTCATCGTTGCTCAATTTTTGATATTCATCGATGAAGACTTTGGCGAGGGCTTCTTGCTGGTGAAAATCTAAATCCATGGCCATAAATGCAATTTCGGCAATGACATCGGAACAGGGAAAGCGTTTGTTGAAGACAATGCCATCAAAGATGTGGATGTTATCCTCGTTATTATTCTTGTTATTATTATTATTATTATTATTATTATCAATAAAAACATTGCCGGAATGAAAATCACCGTGGCAATGTTTGATCTTGTTTTTTCGGACGCGCTGGTTGATAAAGTCTTGTTTTCTTTCGAGGAATGAATATATCTTTTGTTGGACGTTGGTAAAAGTTTCTGTCGGAATTAATACATCTTTGTATTTTTCTGTCTGCTGAAAGTTCTCATCCCAGTTGAATTTAACGGTTTCAAATTTCCCATACGAACGGATCTCTTCATCTTCCGGCGCTTTTTGATGGAATTGATGGATTTGTTTTGCCAACTGAAGAATATTGTTGGTGGTGACCTTTTTGTCTCTCAGAAGATTGTTCATCGTACTCTCCGGATCCATCTGCTTCATCTTGACGGCGTATTCGATAATTTTTCCTTTGCCATCGATGGAGATTTTTCCCGATTCGTCTTGGTTGATGGTGGAGAGGCCGAGGTATAGATCGGGAGAGATGAGGGAGTTGTGCTTTATTTCTGTTTCGCATTGGTTCCGGCGTTTCTCTAATGTAGAGAAATCCAGAAAGCCAAGATTTAATGGCTTGTTAAACTTGTAGGCGAATGCGTCGGAGAGAAATACTACGGAGACGGCAGTGATGATCTTCTTAATCTCCGTGACGGGGTGAGGGTAAGATTCTGGTTTTTCCAGAAAAGATATTACTAATGCAACATGATCCACTGCCATCTTGTTCTCGCTAAACATAATCTATATAAACTTTTAGGAACAGGGTACAAAACAAAAAAATATGCAAGGCCACTACCCACCGGTCAAGTGCGGGTGAAGCTTATATACCTCCTTCTTTCTTAAGATAATTATGAAAACAACGCCGCCTCAACTCTCTGTCTTTGAAGGTCAACATATTCGTAAGATTTGGCATAATAACGAATGGTATTTTTCAGTAATTGATGTTGTTGGTGCTTTGACTGAAAGTAGTAATCCTCGAAATTATTGGAATATGCTCAAAACGCGTGAGGAAGAGCAGGGAATTGAACTGTACACAAATTGTGTACAATTAAAACTTTTAGCGGATGACGATAAGATGAGAGAAACAGACTGTGCCAATACCGAAGCTCTCTTTCGTATAATTCAATCAATTCCATCAAAGAAAGCAGAACCGTTTAAACTTTGGTTGGCGAAAGTAGGCTATGAACGTGTTCGAGAGATTGAGAATCCAGAATTAGCACAGCAACGGATGAAAGAACTCTACAAAGCTAAAGGTTATTCTGACGGCTGGGTAGAAAAGAGGGTAAGGGGAATCGCCACCAGGCAGGAATTGACAGACGAGTGGAAGAAGCGGAGCGTTGAGGAGCAGAAAGATTTTGCTATTCTCACAAACGAAATCAGTAAAGCAACATTCGGCAAAACCGTTGAAGAGTACAAAGATTTCAAAAACTTGAAAAAAGAGAACTTGCGAGACCACATGGATGACCTGGAATTAGTGCTAACAATGCTTGGAGAAGTTGCAACCACAAGATTAACCAATGCCCGGGACTCCCAGCAATTTCCTGAACTAAAGAAGGATGCTAGAAATGGTGGTGATGTTGCCGGAAGCGCCAGAAAAGATATTGAACAGAAGTTAGGTAAGAGTATTGTTTCCAGTGATAATTTTCTAGAACAAACTGAAGAACAAAAGAAAATTGAGCTCAGTAAAAGTAAATTATCAAAATCTATATAAACTCACTTTATTTCTCTCGTATCATGCCACAACCGGGAGATCTTGTCAAAGTAACAACAAAAAAAGGGATGGAACAAGGCGTACTCATGCCTTCTCCTCAGAAAGATGTTGTCCTGATCAAATTAGATACGGGATATAATCTTGGCTTTAAAAAAGAAGAAGTGAAAAGTCTCATTGCATTGGAGAAACAAAAAAAAACAAAAACAGTGATGTTAAAAGTTCCTCCCCCCAACAAGAATCTTCCTACCATTTCTATTCTTCATACAGGAGGAACAATCGCTTCAAAAGTCGATTATCGGACGGGAAGTGCAGTTTCTGATTTTCGCCCGGAAGAATTAGTTGCATTGTTTCCGGAATTACAAACTATTGCGAATATCAAATCAGAATTAGTGGCGCAGATGTGGAGTGATGATCTGCGCTTCCCTCATTTTGCATTGATCGCTAAGAAAATTGAAGAACACGTGAAGAAAGGTTCACGGGGGATCATCATCGGGATGGGTACCGACAATCTCGCTGTAGCCGCCGCCGCACTATCATTTATTGTTGAAAAGACTCCCGTACCAATTGTTTTTGTCGGCGCGCAGCGCTCATCTGATCGGGGCAGCAGCGACGCCGGGATGAATCTGATCTGCGCGGCAGAATTTGTGAGCAAGACGGACTTTGGCAGCGTGGGAATCTGTATGCACGAGAAAGAAAGCGATGATTATTGTGTTATTCTTCCCGGCACGAAGACGCAGAAATTACATTCTTCCCGCCGCGATGCATTTAAAGCAGTCAATGCCGGACCGCTTGCCCGTATTGGCTACAAAGACCGGAAGATCGTGTTTTTAGATGGGAAGTATCCCCAAGTAGCAAAAGAATTGCTGTTGAAACCAAAGATGGAAGAGAAAGTGGGCTTGTTGAAGATCCACATTAATATGTTTCCCGAACAATTTTCTTTTTTTCGGGGATATAAAGGGTTGATTATCGAAGGGACGGGATTAGGTCATACGCCCGGGCAGGTTCCCAATCCTGAATGTGAAATCCATCGTAAAATCTATCCGGCTCTGAAGAAATTGATCGCTTCCGGCTGTGTTGTGGTGATGACCACCCCGTGTTTATTTGGCGGCGTGAACATGAATGTCTATGACAAAGGGCGGGACTTATTGGGATTGGGTGTTATTTCGGGAAAAGATATGTTGGCGAATACAGCTCTCGTGAAAGTATCATGGTTATTGGCTAATTACAAACTTGATGATGTGAAGAAGATGGTCAGCGAGAATCTGCGTGGTGAGATCAATGAGAGGTTAGAATATGAAGAGGAATTTATATAATCTGTTGTTGATACTCGTATTCCTGTTGGTTTCCTCCTGTTCTTCCGTTCCTCCCGAAAAACAATGTTCTGTTTCTGCCGATTGTGTTCCCGATGCCTGTTGCCACGCTGCCGGCGCGGTCAATGCCCCATTTGCTCCCGATTGTAGTGATACGCTGTGCACACTGGAATGCCGTCCGGAAACGCTGGACTGCGGCTTTGGGAAAATACAGTGCGTGAAGAATGCTTGTGTGGTGATTTTGGAGTGAATTGTAAACAAGTTTTATAAGATAGTTTTCATTTGCAAGTGGTATGGGTGAGGGTTTCTACTTTGGTTCTTAGATTGTACGATAGAAAGAAAGATCAGCCAGAAGAAGAACAACGCCTGCCTCTGTATCTTCCTGTTCCACCGCCGAGGTTACTGGAAGACTGTCCTCACGAGAAAGGCGAAGGGTTGGAAATAATCATCGCGCCGGAGAACGAAGAGGGTGTGATTGTGATTGAGTTGTGAAGATTCAGCTCTGCAGGAGTTCCATAACTTTTTTAAAGTCACATTTTGTTTTTCAGGAGATGGAATTTGCGTATATCTCCGTTGATGTTGAAACCTCGGGTGCTGTTCCTGGAATGTATAGTCTTCTCTCCATCGGCGCTTGTCTTGTTGGAGATCGTGAGCAACAATTTTATCGTGAATTACAACCAATAAACCATCATTTTGATACCGATGCAATGCGTGTGGGATGTATGGGATTGCAGTGTCTAGACAAATTGAAGATAAATCCGCTTTATGATCCAAGACATAATATTTTTTCTCCGAAGGCTGTTCTTGAACTTCTGGATGAGAAAGGGACATATCCACGAACCGTGATGACAGAATTTAATGATTGGGTAATGCAGGCAGCAGGAAGAAAAGAGCCGATGTTAGTAACGGATGTCCAACCTTTTGACGGCAGTTTCATCAATTGGTATTTCGCTAAGTTCTTGCCTGAACAGAAGAATCCTTTTGGTCATAAAGGATTAAATATCGATGTTCTCTATCGGGGATTGCGCGGAGATATCACCGCGAGGCTCTCTGATCTTGGATTGGAAGATGATCGGAAAACACCCCATAATGCGTTGGACGATGCTGTTTTCCAGGCACGTCTGGCCGAGAAAGTATTTGAATTGATGGAAAAGATTTAGATTAATTGGATCAGTTTTAAATCAATTTTATCTTTATCCCGATTACACCAGATCTTAGTTCATCTTCTTCCGAATAATAAGTGCGCATCAGTTCGGCAGCGACATCTTTATTGAAATCCGGAGGATAGTCGTACAATGTCGGAGGGATATCCTGGATTAACTCGCGGAACGTCCGATAGCGCAGAAGACCGACAATCTCCGTCTCTATTGTTTCCGTGGGATGATCTCTTTTCGAAAAGATGATCGCATCACCAAGATCGAACATCTGCCGTTTTTCATCGAAGAGGCGCATTTCAATCGTCTGCCGGCCGGTTCTGACTCGTTCAAACGGTTCCTCGTGTAAGTGCATGTAATGTCGCATTGATTCTCTTTCTCACCGTTGATTTTTTAAACATTGCGTATTTCTTTTCTTTAATGAAACCCATCTCCCAATCATTCTTCGCCCGCGACACGGTGGAAGTTGCCCGTGATCTTTTGGGAAAAATTCTCTCGGCCAATGGCGTTTCCGGAAGGATTGTGGAAACAGAAGCATATAAACGCGATCCCGCGTCGCATGCGTATACAAAAACCGAACGCAGCCGGATCATGTATGAAACGCAGGGCCATGTTTATGTCTATCTGATCTATGGAATGTATCACTGCCTAAACTTTACAACTGAAGAAAATGATGCCGGCGCGGTGCTGATCCGGGCGGTTGAGCCGTTGTCCGGAATAGAAGAAATGAAACGACGGCGGAAGACAGCCAAGGAAGTGAATCTTTGCTCCGGACCGGGAAAAGTATGCCAGGCTTTTGCCATCGGTAAACAACACCATGGAATCCAGTTAGGGAAAGACATAAAAGTATACGATGATTTGTTGGTTGTACCAACAATAAAGACTAGTCCGCGGATGGGGATTAGCGAGGCAAAAGAATTGCTGTGGCGTTTTTATCTTGAAGGAAATAAATTTGTGAGCAAAGGGAAATAAGATGGCATCCAAAAAAGCGTTAGAGAAACATGCCCAAGCTGGTGAGCTTTACCATTCCGCAGAAGACATCCGCTGGGCGACGCCAGAGATTGTGGCGGCTTACCGAGCGAAGCGTTTGCAGTGCAAGACGATCGTCGATGTGGGCTGCGGCATCGGCTTCCAAACATTTGCTTTCGCGAAACAGTGCAGTCACGTCTTTGCGATTGAGATTGATATAGAAAAAATAGAGAAAGCACGGAAAAATGCTGCGGTGCTGGGTTTGAAAAATATTACGTTTATTGCTGGCGACGCCTTGTCGCCGCAGGTTATCCGGCAATTGAAAGATGTTGATATTGTCTTCTGTGATCCGGCGCGCCTGCCGCAAGAAACAGAGCGGACAACGGCAACGATACAGCCGGATATTTCAGAACTGTTACGCTTGTATCGGAAATTAACGGACAAGATCGCCATTGAATTTCCGCCCCAGATTAAAGAAATTCCGTTTGATTGCGAGAGAGAATATCTTTCCTGGCAGGGAAAATTAAATCGGCTGACGTTGTATTTTGGGAAATTAAAAAAAGTGGAGAGGAGCGCGCTGACGCTGCCGGCAGAAGAGAAGATCGTCCCTCAAATGGGGGCAGTTTTACGGGAAGCGTCTGCTCCCCAACAATATCTTTTTGATGTTGATCCGGCAGTCGTAAAAGCAGAGCTATTAGCTGAACTTTCCGCGAAGACTGGTGCGGCCTTGCTGCAGAGAGGGAAAAATATAGTATTTACTGCTTCTGCTCTCGTAAACGACGCTTTTTTTGTGCATGCGTATAAAGTATTGGAGACCGTTTCATTTGAACAGAAATTATTACTGAGAGCGCTGCGGAGAAAGGGTGCCGGGACAATCATCCTGCGTTATTCAATTGATCCTAAGGAATATGCCGCTGTCCGTCGTTCGTTGGAGAAAGAATTGAAAGGGCAGAAAGTAATCTGTCTGTTCCGGTTAGATGATAAAGCAGTGATTACGGAAGAGGTGCGCTGAGAATGATTTCGAAGAGACTGCACCTTGGTGATACGATCGGGGTGATTTCTCCATCTGGTGCAGTAGCCAAAAAGACGATGCCGCAATTTAACCGGGGAATTGATCTGCTCAAAAAATTCGGCTTCAAAGTTAAAGTCGGCAAAAATGCGTTGAGTAATACTCTCAAATATTCTGCTACTCCTCAGGAAAAAGCTGATGATCTTAATTCAATGTTTGCGGATTCGGAGGTTAAAGCAATTATTTGCAGTCAAGGCGGGGACAATTCCAATTCCATTTTGCCTTTAATAGATTTCAACCTGATCAAAAATAATCCGAAAATATTTCTCGGTATTAGCGATATTACCGTTCTCCTCAATGCAATCTATCACAAAACGGGATTAGTGACCTTTCACGGTAATGATCTGATGTGGGGTTTCGGTACAGAACATACCGATTATGACGAACAAGAGTTTAAGGATAGATTGATCGGCGGCAAAATCGGAGAAGTAAAACATAATTCCGCCTGGAAGTGTATCAGAGAAGGAATTGCCGAAGGGATTTTAATCGGTGGCAATTTGAATTGTCTCAATAAATTGGTCGGAACCGAATATTTACCTGACTTTAAATCAAAAATATTATTTTTAGAGAGTTTTGACCAGTTCGTCTCTCCGGAGATGGTGGAAGCAGAATTATCTCGTTTAAAACAGATGGGAGTTTTTGACAAAATCAAAGGACTATGGATTGGCCACTATCATCATCAGAGCAAAATTCTTTATGAAGAAATAGTGATGAATGTCGTCAAAGATTATGACTTCCCCATCATCAAATGCGATGATTTTGGCCATAATACTCCCAACACGACGATTCCACTGGGAGTTAAAATCAGATTAGATGCAACAAATACAAAAATAGTTATCCTCTCTTCTTGTGTAAAATAAGTTTTCCACGAAAAGGTTCTGTAGAAAAAGTCCTCTTGGCCATTGACCGTGGCGAAATCAGGTCGTATTCATGGCCGCAGAACAGACCATTCAATCTGATCGTTTTCGCACCTGTTCCTGCCGATCGCTTCTCACGGTCAATCTTCAGGCCAAGCGGACGACTTTTTCTCCTAAGCGCAAAGAAAACCAACCATCGGTCAGGATCTTAGATTATATCCCTTGCGGAAGAGATGAATGCAGAGGAGAAAGAAGAATATTGCTAATCCACTGACAACCAGAATAGAATGAACTAATGGTACGTCGCTAAATCCCAGGAAACCGTAGCGGAATCCGTCGACCATATACATGATGGGGTTGAATGCGGCGATGATGTTCCACGGTTGGGGCAGCATGTTTATCGAATAAAAAATTCCGCCGAGGTAAGTCAGCGGCGTGATCAAAAATGTTGAGAAGACATTCATTTGATCAAAGTTGTTTGCCCATAACGCGGTGACAATTCCGGCAAAAGCAAAGAGCAGAGACGTTACAATCGCAAAGAAAGTAATGATCCAGACATCAAATATTCCTATCGGTGTGAGAAACAGGCCAACGATAATAATCCCGAAGCCGACGATGAGTGCTCTTACCAAAGCACCTAATGTTAAACCACCGATGATCTCCCAGTAAGACATCGGCGCCAATAACAATTCTTCAATTCCCCGATGGAACCTTTGGAGGTATAGCGAGAAAGAAGTGGCGGTGTAGGCACTCATGATCACCCCCATCATAACCAGTCCTGGAAGGATAAACTCTAAGTATGTTACTCCGTTGATATTGGATATCTTTGATCCAAGGGAATATCCAAAAATAAGGATGAACAGAGATGATGTAAAGATTGAAGGAACTAGTGTTTGAGTCCAGATGCGTATCACCCGGTTTACTTCTTTTCGCGTCAGGGTCCAAAAAGCAATCCAGTTAGTTGTCATTGTTAGTCAGCTTGATGAAAACGTCTTCTAATTTTGCATCCTTCCCGTGTTGTTTTAATAAATTCTCTTTCGTATCAATTTTGATAATCTTTCCTTTTTTGAGGATGGCAATCCGTTCGCATAATGCTTCTGCTTCTTCCAAATAGTGTGTCGTCAAAAGGATCGTTGTTCCTTCTTTGTTTAGCTGATGGAGATGCTTCCACATCGATTTTCTGGTTTCAACATCAACACCCGCCGTAGGCTCGTCTAAGATCAGAATCTTCGGCTGGTGGAGCAGCGCTCGGGCGATCATCAATTTTCGTTTCATGCCCCCAGAAAGGTGGCGTGCTTGTGAATCTTTTTTATCCCAAAGATCAAGGCCGCGGAGAATCTTCTCTATCCTTTTCTGACGTTCGCTTTTCTCGATCCCAAAATAGCCTGCGTTGAAGTCAAGAATATTATATACTTTTTCAAAAATGTCAAAATTGAATTCTTGCGGCACAAGTCCAATCAGCCTGCGGGCTTCCACGTAATCTCTTTCTACATCTTTTCCGAACAATTTGACTTCGCCGCTCGTGCGATTAATGAGGCCGGTAAGAATGCCGATGATGGTTGTTTTTCCGGCTCCATTTTGTCCAAGAAGACCAAAAAATTCTCCTTTTTTAATCTCCAGAGTGATGTTATCTAGCGCTCGGATATTGGCGTACTCTTTGACGAGATTTGTGATCAGGATTGCTTTGTTCATGTTATGTTTTCTCTAGTTATGTTGTTCATCTCGGGAGTAGGGTTATAAATTTTATTTTGAATTTGATATTTTTCGATTAGTTCTTGATAAATCTTCATCGGCAATTTCGCAATCAATGTATCCAGCACTTTTTCAGAAAAATGAACTGCGGCGATGATTTCCAAAGCCTGTTTTTTGGTCAATGTCCTCTTTTTTCTTTTGTGCAGATCAATCAGGGCATCCCGTAATCCGTTTCTCAATTTTTTATCGCGCTGAAGATGCAGCTTCTGGATTAGAAATTGGGCATCCGTGGGCTTTTCTCGAGGAGTGATAGTGATGATCGTGGACAACACTCTTGGCTGCGGATAAAATGCCTCTTTTGCAACCTCTTTGATGATTGTAATTTCAAAGAACGAGGAGAAGATGGGATGTTTTTGTGCTTTGCGGGCAAACACCTTTGGCACGGTTAAAACAGTATGTTCAATGTTCTTTGCCCGGGTCAGATACTGGAGCACCGGTTCGCAGATTTGATAGGGAAGGTTGGAGATGAGCTTATTGAAATCAGTTCTGGGAGGAAGATAGGTAAGGGCGTTAGCGAAGACGAGTTCAACATTTTTGGGAAGATTATCAAGGAGAAACGTCAAGCTTCGATCGATCTCGATGGCAATTACCTTCTTGACTTTTTGCGCGATCGCTCCAGTCAATATCCCCGGTCCGGGGCCGATTTCAGCGACAATATCTTTTTTCTTCAATTCTGCGGTTTGGAGGATTGTCTGAAAGACAGTCTCATCGATACAGAAATGCTGATCTTTAAGGACATTAGGGGAGAGGTGTTGTTTTTGTAATCGTTCTTTTAGCTGGGCGAGATCGTTCATGGCGAGTATTATTCTCCCCTTTAATATAAATTCGACCCTCAAGAAAGCGGTGTTATCCCGAAACTATTTCCTTACCAGAAAGCGTACGTATTAAGTCTGTGCTGGGGCCGGTCGGCCTGCTTCGTCTCGCCCAGAAGCGGAGATCAGTTGAACTGAAGAGAAGTTTGCATAATTCACTTTTTTAGAAAATAGGTTCAATTTTATCCTCTAATCTCTTAAAATGTCTCTTTTTTTGGTTATGTTTCTTTCTTTTT
>JAGVZN010000022.1 GCA_018302605.1 Candidatus Woesearchaeota archaeon
GTAGTTGACAAAAAGATTCTGAAGATTGTGGCTTGGTATGATAACGAATGGGGATACAGCCAACGGATGGTCGACATGATCAAGTGGGTGGGATAGAGAAATGGTGAATCTGACGGTAGAAGAATTACGGGAAATTGCCGAAAAGAAAGTAAAGAAGCCCAGAAAATTGCTGGTGCGGTCACAGCTCTACGTCAAGAATATTCAGCGAGCAGTTGAGAGAATAGTTACAACTGCAAAAAATTTTAAAAAAGACCTTCATGCAGGATCATTTGCACAAAAAAGAGTCGTCAAGACGCACGATCAACTGGTGGGCGAGCTTAAAAAATTAGAGATGTCGCTAGAGATTCTTTTGCAGACACTGGGTGAAGAATACGCTGTCGTGCTTGCAGACACTGGGTGAAGAATACGCTGTCGTGCATGCTGATTGGCCGCAAGAGTATGTTGAGAACCTGCGGTTGGTAGATGAAAAAGTCAATACAATGCTTAAAAAAATAATCCCTTTAGCAAGAGAACAACTGGCTAGGATTGATCGAAGTGCTAATATTACAAAAGCCCATTATCTTTCCCCTGAGGAAGCAAAAAGTGCTCCCGTTTTTATCGCCAGAGCTAGTGAGAATCTGATTCATTATCTGAAAGAAGTAATTGGTGAAAATCTCTCCGAAATAGCAAAACTACTGGCAATTGAAAAAGCATTATTCGCTACGGAGATTAATTTTCTCATGAGTGAAGAAGCGGGGAAGCATTTTAAAGAAAATGGGGGCGTGTATCTAGCAGAAATAATCAGGATGCTGAATAAATTCTTTGATTTGAGGGATGGGAATGGTGATAAAGTCATAAATTTTGTTGGCAGCTATAGATTAGGTACAAAAACGGAGGATGTAGGTCATTCCCCTGTTACCAAAACTTTTCTCCACTTAGAAATGTGGGATTCCCATTACGATAAGAATGGACATCAAGTAGGGTATCTGAAAGCATCCGCACATATTGAATATGTCCTAGGCTCACAGAAGTTTTACGTTAAAGTCTACAAATTGTCTTCATATGGCCATTCACATCACGAACCTCCCGCCTTGTTTGGAGATATGGACTCCAACAGCATGACTGAGATTCTGACGTATGTCCTTGGACGGTGTGGATATTATTGGGCGGGTTCTCGTCGGGCTTAAAGAGTCCTCAAAATCCGTGAAGAGCCATTGGGAGAGAAGATGAGATCACGCAAAATAGATCTTCTTCCATCCCCGCACTTTGCGCAGGCGCCCGATCAACTCTTGAATCTGTTCTAAACTACGCGGAATGATGACAAATGAACATTCCACCAGATTTTCATCCAATAACTTTGCTTTTGCTTCTTTTACTTCAAAGCCGGCAGAGGCGATCGTGTGCAGCATGTCGGCCAGCAAACCGCTGCGCTCCTGCGCCTGGATCACAAAACGGATGCGCTGATTAAATGTCTCTTTCCACTGCACGGGAAGCCAGCGCTTTTCTTCTTTTGCCGCGAGACGGCAGTCGCGGCGATGCACAGAGATGATCCGGCGCTTGGTGGCAATCCCAATAATCTCTTCTCCCGGCAAGGCGCGGCAGCATTGAGCAAGTTCACACTGCGCCGTGGGATGTTTTGGCGCCTGGACAAGAATCCCTTGCTCTTCAGTGGCCGCCGGTTTAATTTGGCGGAAATGGAACGGAGAAAGATGTTCAGTTGTTTTCAGTTCTTTGCGAATCTTCTGCCGGGATTTAGGGGAAGTAACGATTTTGATCCAGCTGCGGCGCGGGCGCTGATTCTTGTTAGTTAAAATATCAATGACATCGCCGGAAGCGAGGGGATGCTTCAGCGGCACAAAAATACCGTTAACCCTTCCGCCAACGGCATGATTGCCGACTTCTTCATGGATAGTGTAGGCGAAATCGAGAAGGACCGCGCCGCGGGGCAGTTCTTTAATATCTCCTTTGGGCGTATAACAGTAGATCGTATCCCCAAAAAGATCAACTTTGATCGTTTCCAAAAATTCTTTGTTTTCTGTTGTCTTTTGAAGTTCCAAGATGCTTTTGAGCCAGGCCATCTTCTTTTCAAAGATCTGATCGGACTTCAGTCCTTTGTAGCGCCAATGCGCGGCGAGGCCTTCTTCAGCAAATTCATCCATCTCCGGAGTGCGGATCTGAATTTCCAGATTTCGGCCGTTGGGAAGCAGTACTGCAGTATGGATAGAACGGTAGAGGTTTGGTTTGGGATTGGCGATGTAATCTTTCAGCCGCTCTTCTACCGGCTCCAGTTTCTCGTGCAGGAGGCCGAGCAGAGTGTAACAGTCTTTTTCTGTGGGGACAATAACTCTGATACCCAGGAGATCATACTGCTCATTCAGTTTCACTCCGCGCCCGGTCATCTTCCGGTAAATGCTATAAATGTGCTTAGAGCGGCCTTTAATCTTAACGATCGGGATCTTCTGCTCAGCGATGGAGTTAATCAGGGTAATGCTCTCTTCGATCAGCTGTTCACGCTGTTCACGGGAGTCTTCCAGAAAATCCTGGATCTCTTTGTATTTCCGCGGATTGATCATCTTAAACGCGGCATCTTCTAATCTGACTCTCAATTTTTCTAAACCCAGGCGATAGGCAAGAGGCGCGTAGATGTCCAGTACTTCGGAAGCAATGCGTCTTTGTTCATTCTCTGGAAAAACGCCGAGCGTAGAAAGATTATCTATTTTATTGGCAAGCTTGATCGTAATAATCCGCACATCACTGACGGTGGTAAGAATAATCTTACGCAGCGCTTCGGCGCTGAGCTTGTTGTTCTTGAATTTCAATTCTTTAAGACCATCGAGGCCTTTCAGCAAGGCAATCACCGATACTCCCAGCTCTCGTTCTACAGAAAGATATTCCTCCGGCGCTAAACCATGAAGCAGGCTGGCGGCAAGTGTCTCGGCATCAGCATGGAGATCGCAGAGGATCTCGGCGACACGCAGGTTATGCTGAAAAATGCTCTCTCCGGAGAGTCTTTTCTGCAGGGCAAGATGGGGCGCAGCAAGAGTGATCGCTTTCTGGAGGAGAGTACTATCTTCTGAAGAATAGCCGTTGGCCGGAAGAATGGCGAGAAAAGCAGGGACATCCATATTCTGCCAGAAGGCGTTTCATTTAAAAATGTTTTCGGATTTCAGATTCAGATTAAAGTATCAGGATGAAGATTCTTTCATTTTTTTCTCCCCCCAATCTCTAACAGCCGGTTATATTTTGCCAATCTCTCACCCCGACAGGGTGCGCCAGCTTTAATCATCCCGCAGCCGAGGGCGACAGCCAGATCAGCGATAAAAGAATCATTTGTCTCGCCGGAACGATGCGAGACCATCACTTTCCAGCCATTGTCAAATGCCAATGCGGCGGCATCAAGCGCTTCAGTGAGTTCGCCGATTGAATCCGCAGAGGATTGGTAACCGTAAGATCATCGCCGACAATCTGGATGCCGGAACGGGCACGTAATTGAGAAAAATGGTGAAGATCATCCTCGTGGAAAGGATCTTCGATGGAGATCAGTTTGTACGTCCTGATTAATTGAAGATAATATCGAAGCAGCTGTTCTGCGTTACATATTCTTCCATCGAGATGATATTTTCTTTGCTGGTAAAACGAGGAAGCGGCGCAATCCAAGGCGAGGTCGACCTTTCCGGAATATCCTGCTTTGGCGATAGCTGATTTCACCAGACGCAGAACTTCTTCCGTCTTCTTCAGCGGCAGTTCAAAACCGCCTTCGTCACCGACGCCGGTAAGACCATATTTTTGCTGGATGATTCCTTTTAAGACATGATAAATTTCGCTGCCGGCGCGGAGGTTGTCGCGAAAGGACGGGAAACGGGGAACGATCAGGAATTCCTGAATGTTAATCTTGGATGTTGCATGTTTTCCGCCGTTAACAACATTAAAATAAGGACGGGGAAGAGCTTGCGCTCGTTTGGCGAGCTGCGGAAATTGAGAAAGGTAATCATGGAGCTCTTTGCCTTTGCTTGCTGCTGCTGCCCGCGCGCAGGCAAGCGACACGGCCAGGATGGCATTGGCTCCCAGTCTGCGCTTGTCTTTAAACCCATCTTTTTCAATCATCAGCGAGTCTATTTCCCGTTGGCGAGCCGGGTCGATCCCGACCAGAAGCGGCTTGATGATTTTGTGGATGTTGTCCAACGCTTTCTGCACGCCCAGGCCATGATAACGTTTACCTTTATCCCGCAGTTCCTTGGCTTCATGCTTCCCCGTACTCGCTCCTTCGGGAACGGAAGCGATCCCGACAGAATGTTCCGTGATCACCATCGCTTCGATGGTGGGATGGCCGCGGGAATCGAGGATCTCTCTGGCACGGATGTCGCGGATGGTGGGCATGGGTTTAGGAAAGAGATATTCGCTTATATAGTTTTTCTATCGAATGCACAATCCCTTTTCTGAGCGATAACTCCGGAGAGTGCTGCTCGGCCAAGATGTTCTGTCTGAAGTGCTAATTCACAAAAATGTTGGAGTGAAAACTATCTTTTTGCACGGCTCTTTGAGAAGCATTGACTTTAGTTCGGTTTTCACCAGACCGAACGGCCTGTAGCACTCTCTTCCGTTTTGGGTACTATCATTCACTCACAAAATGTGGCAGTGACCACATTTGTGCACCAGTGAAGTATTCTCTTCACTGAGTGTTTCGAATTGTGCCCTATCGAATGAACGAAACATTTAAATAGTATGTCTTAGTTATACTAATTTGTGGCTACTCCCAGCAAAGAACTAAATGTTTTGCAATTGATTTTAGAAAATAGTCCATTAAAAGAATGGCATTTTGAAGAAATAGTTAAAACTGCAAAAGTTACAAGAATAATTGCCAGCAAATGGCTCAAAAAATATGTAAAAGAAAGCTTGCTCAAAAGAATTAAAGAAAAAGGACGATTCCCTTATTTTACTGTTGGAAGTAATAATGCTGTTTATTATTCTATGAAACGAATTTACTTATTGGAAGAGCTTCATAAAAGTGGATTATTACCAAAATTATTTTCTTTGAAGAATGCTAAAACAATTATTGTTTTTGGAAGCTCCATTAAAGGGGATTGGTATAAAGAATCCGATATTGATCTTTTCATTTACGGGGATATAGATGAGTTTGACAAAAGTGTTTATGAACTCAAATTGAAGAGGCATATTGAACTGCATATTTTTGAAAATAAAAATGAACTGGAAAAAGTCAAGACAGGACTAATCAAAAATGTGATTAATGGCTATATTATAAAAGGTCAAATTCAGGACATTGCTGAGGTGGCATAGATGAAAATGATGATTGATGATCTTGACAAAACATACAAACTTTGCATGAGAACTGGCAACATCAAAGAAAAAATGGTTGACGTTGAATTAATAAAATCATTGAAAATTGTTGCTGAACAAGGGCTGATCTTTATTGCTGCGGCTTCAAAAGAGATTCCTAAGAACAGCACAAATTGGACATTTGTATTTAGGGATTATTATGAATCACTGCGCGGATTAATTGAAGCATATTTGTTATTTGATGGCATTGGGGCAGACAATCATCAATGTAAAAATGCGTACATCTGTTTTAAGCACTCCGAATTGGAACTTAATTGGGAATTTTTGGAAATAATCAGATTGAAAAGAAATGCAATTAATTATCGGGGACAATTGTTAAAATATGATGACTGGAAACAGTTCAAGCTTAATTTTGAACTTCATATTAATGCTTTGAAGAAAGAAATTGAAAAAAAGTTGATTTCTCTGTCATGACAGTACGGGAAAGTGCCTCACAATAGGTTAATAGACCGGCGGTATATGAAGAATAAAATGACTATTCTTGCTTACTTGCATACCCGCCCGCTTGATGCCGATAATAAGGAACGGGAACAAGCCGGCCATCAGCATTTTGTTCAACCCACTTTTCTTCTACCAGAAATTCCAGGATAGCCGTGGTCAATTTCGTCTGCCCGAGAAAACCAAAAGAATGATCGCCTTTGACGAGAGCATTGTAGATTTCAAATGTTTCATTTTTGTACGGAACTCTGGCGCAGTCATTGCAAACAGGAAGATATTTTATTCTCCCATCTTTGCTTTCTTCTATTCTCATGGTCTGATCACAGAAAGGGGCAGGAAGATATTGATCAAAGAAATGAGTTCCATCTTTATCCACAAAATCAAAAGCTGGTTCTGAGGCAAGATACTGGCTTAAACCTTGTTCTTCGGCAAATTCTCCCGACCAAACCCGTTGTGTGTGATTGGCGGTATTGATACAGGCGGTCTCCCCATTGTCGCGGAGCGCCATACAGACTGGTTTCTTTGACAGTTGAATATCTACATAAGGCAAAACAGCATGGATCTGCCCAAACGGAAGATGGCGAAAATCATATTTTAATCCAGCAAGGTAAACAGCAAGCCCTTGCTCACGGGACCAGCTCAGAAAGTCAAGCATCTTCTGGGCATCATCAGGAGTAAGAGTAAATAAATTTGCTTCATCGATACCGACCACGCGAAGAGGATATCCTCGATGCTGGGGAATCCCCTCCTGTTCAAAAATCTTTCCGAGAGATTGACGATTAAAATGGAATGATTTGTGATCTCTTATTCTTCTTTCCAGATCCTCTTTCACTTCATCAATTGATGAAACAGTTTTCGCGGGAAATGGTCTTTCACCATCAATAACAAGCGCATCCCGCTCGCGGGTGTTCAGAGAGCTATTGTAAGCGACAGCATTGGTCTTGAAGTAAGGAGCACGACGTAATTCAGCAATCAACGCTTCGGTCTTGCCGCCATTCATCGGGTCAAAAAAGCCAATACTCAAACCGAAAAGATCTGGAATACGCACCGACTGATCTGGAATACGCACCGATTTTAAAAAATCCACATCATCCACCCCCCCTTCTTAAACCTTAAAAATAACCATTACAATAATCCTTAATAAACATTCCCTCTCCCCAAAAGATATATCGCACCCGCTAAAAGGCTATAAACTATTTACCCGCAGACTAATACCCATGATTCTGAAAGAGATGACTTTGAAGAATATCCGTTCTTACCTTGATGAAACGATAACTTTTCCAAAAGGGTCTGTTCTGCTGGCCGGAGATATCGGCTCTGGAAAATCGTCATTACTGCTGGCCGCGGAGTTTGCCCTGTTCGGCGCGTCACGCACAGATCTACCCGCTGAATCATTGCTGCGCAAGGGAACGGCGCACGGCTCGGTCTCGCTGACTTTTGAACTTCCCGGAAAAGTGGTTACCGTATCCCGCCATCTCAAAAAAGAAAAAGAAGTAATCAAGCAGACGGCCGGCGAAATCATCATCAATTCGATCAAAAAGGAACTTACCCCAGTGGAAATGAAAGCGGAAATGCTTAAGCTGCTTGGCTATCCAGAAGATCTGCTGACCAAAAATAAGAATTATGTTTTCCGCTACACAGTCTATACACCACAGGAAGAGATGCGTTTTATCCTCCAGGAAGATGCAGAAACGAGATTAAGCGTCCTGCGCAAGGTGTTTAATATTGACAAATATCATACGATCCGGGAGAATACGGCGTTGTATCTCAAAGCGTTGCGGGTACTGCTTGCTGAATTAAAAGCAAGGACAGAACCGTTGGCGCAGTACCAGCAGAAACAGGCCCTCTTTCTTGACGAGGAGAAGCAGCTCAAAGAAGCGCTGGCGGGGATAGAACAAACCGCCGGAGAAATAAAACTGCGTCTGCAGGGCTTACAGGAAAAAGTCCGGGCACTGGAACAAAAGTATCAGCAGACGCAGAAGATCCGCCAACAGATAGCGGCGTTGAGCGCGCTTCTGAAAGAGAATGAAAGCCAGCTGCAGCAGATAACGGAAAAAAGAGAGCAGACACTGCAGGCGCTGTCTCAGATAAACCTGGCGGACGATCTGGAGGCGCTGACGATCACCGCAGAGATCCAGATTTTAGAGCAGAAAAGACAGCACGAATTAGAGAAAAAAACCAGCCTACGGCAACGCGTGACTCTCTTACAGAAACAGATCGGCCAGCTGCAGCAGGAATTAGCGGCGGCGGAACAAGAGAAAGCAGTGGTTGGAGAGAAACAGAAACGATCTGACCAGCTTGTCCAGGAAGTTTCACGGAAAGGAGAACTGCTCGAGCGGAAAAAGCAGGTCGAGGAGCTTTTCGAAAAGACACAGGCTTTGATCACGCACAACCAGACGCTTCTCGCTCAATCACGAGAGATGCAGGAACGGGTGCTGCTGCTGAATACGTGCCCTACTTGCTTGCAGGAAGTTACTGCCGAACATAAGCATAAGATCACCGGACAGGAAACGCAGAAAATACAGCAGGCGGAGATCATTTTGGGCGAACTGCAGAAGAAGCGGGCAATAATCTGGCAGCAGCGAGAGGACGCCCTGCGGAAAATTGAGGATGTTCTCCAGAAAGAGAATGTCTTGACAAAAATCAGCGTTGAACTGGAGCATTACGCCCGGAAGTTGGAGTTAACCATCCGGAAAAAAGAGGAACTGCACGCGTACGTCCGGGAAAATAATCTGCTGATGACCGAATGGGAAGAGCTGGAGAAGAACGACAAAGGCAGCCAGATGGAACTGCTCATCGCAGAAAAACAACAGCATCTTCAGCAGCTGGTCCGGCGCGAGTATCTGCGCAAACAGGAGCAGGACAGCCAAACGACGCTGGAAAGAACACAGATGAGGAAAGAACAGATATTACGGGAGCTAACAGAACTGGAAGCGGCCAGGACGAGCGAGGAGAATGTCCTTCCCGAGCTGGAAACAGAAAACAGAAACCTAACCGCGGTCCGGGAAAAAGAGCGGGACATCTCCGTACGGGCCGCAGAAGTCAGAACAAAGAAAGAGCTGATCATCACGCGGATCGAGGAGATGGAAGAGCAAATTAAGAAGCTGACAACGGAAAGAGAAAGATTGTTGAAGGTGCAGGAGATCCACCATTGGCTGGAAACCTTTTTTATCAATCTGACGCACACGATTGAAAAACACGTAATGATCCGTGTGCATCGTTCTTTCGACCAGCTGTTTCGGGAATGGTTTGCGATGATGGTCGATGATGAACAGGTCAGCGGCCGGATTGACGACACGTTTACGCCAATCATCGAACAAAACGGACATGAAATCTTGTTTTCCCACCTGAGCGGCGGGGAGAGGACATCGGCGGCGCTGGCCTATCGATTAGCGCTGAACCGGGTGATCAATGATGTCATCCATTCGATCAGGACGAAAAATGTGCTGATCCTCGACGAGCCGACCGACGGTTTCAGCACGGACCAGCTCGACAAGATGCGGGATGTCCTGGAACGGCTCGGACTGGAGCAGATCATCCTCGTTTCGCATGAATCCAAGATCGAGAGTTTTGTCGAGAATGTGATTCGGATACAGAAAGAAGGGCACGTAAGTAGGGTGGTATAGATATTCTGGTTGTTTCGCAAGAATCTATCTTCATCCTGCGCGAAATGTTTAAATAAGCGGGAAGAAGTGGGTGGGTATGCTAGTAGAAATCAGGGAAGGCATTTATCTCACAACCCCCGATGAACCTTTCTTTCAGGGAATGGTGCGTACTGATTTAAGCTTGGCGGAGAGCGTGCGGCTTTCGCTGCCTCGGGGCGATTATCATGGACTTTTTGTCCAGACGGTGTTAGGGCATGCCAACGAAGGTCATCGGCATTTCTATAACAGGGCCAAATTTCCAGAAGTCACTCTACCTGACATCATCATTGCCGCCGGCCTCGATCTTGATACTATCAAACAGCAGCGTCAGGATAAGATTGACGAAGTCCGCGAATGGATCGAATTAGCAAAACAAAGAAAAGTAGATCGTCTTCTGGTCAAAGGAAGACCATTGCTTGGTGTCGAGATGTTAAAAGATGAGGTCATTGACCCAGAATATGTTTTCCGCGGCATGATTCTGGCAGGTCTCATGGATAACTATGAGTGGCGGCAGAATGCGGTTGCCCATTACAATGCAAAGACGATAGATAACGATGATCTGGTCATCGGCGGTGGAACATCGATTGTCTTGGATAAACAAAAATTGATCGAATGGAAGCCCTTTGCCATCGATGAACTGGCAAAGGGAGAGGCGACAGCCGAAATCTGGGCGGAATTAAACAATCTGGGGATCATCACAGATACTTCCAATCCTCATGCGGAAGTGGTCTATGTGCGCAAGAAAAAAGGATTAGGAACATCAGACGACACGGCGTTCATTCTCGCAGGAGAATTATACAAAAGTGCAGGAAAAGTTGCAGCACGTTCTGCCTTCTGGGGAGCATTTATCGTTGATGGAGTAGATACTTATGACAAATGTGTGATGACTCCGCTGGAAGGGGGATATGATGAGTTGATTGGGAGAGAATTAAAAAAAGATTTTCCTGGCCTTGTCCCTAAAGAGACGGTGTATCAACTGATCTACTATTCGGCTAAGGGAAATAGCGGGTATGTCGTCAGTTCTTCCCACAAAAGGCTCATTGAATTTCAAGAGATGGCGAGACCGCGGCTTCCCACCCTTCAACAACATCTGCGCTTTATGGAGGAAGGAAAAGGGCCGGATGGCTCATTTAAAGTTGGCTTTGAGAGGCAGCCCGGCAGCAATTTTTATAGCCGGGTGCGGAGAAGAGTAGAGCATTTGCAGAAAGAACTGAAAGTATAGATTGAACTCTCTGTTGAGATCAGCCAAATATTTTTCTTATTGTCTAAATGTTCGCTGGTGGAAAAATTATTCCAGCACTGCTTTCAAAGAAGCAATACCCACTTCCAGCTGCTTATCCGACGGCTCTTTGGTGGTGATGCGCTGCAGCCATAAGCCGGGAGCGATGAAGCTTTTCACAAAAATATTTCGAGAGTATTTCCCGCTCAGCTTGATGATCTCATAGCCGATGCCGGCAATCACCGGCAGGAGGAGAATGCGCCCAGATAATTTCATCCACCAGGGGCCGGTAATCAACGAGAAGACGCCGATGGAAAGAATGATAATCACAAAGAGAAAGGTCGTGCCGCAGCGCGGATGGAAGCGAGAGCATTTTCTAACATTTTCCACGGTCAATTCTTTTTTCCCCTCATAGCAATAGATGGTCTTATGCTCTGCGCCATGGTATTGAAAGAGTGTCTTGACATCTTTCATCAACGAAATGGCGAAGAGGTATCCCAAAAAGAGGACGGCGCGAAAGACGCCATCCAGAACATTGAACAGTACACCGCCATCTGCAGAAAGATAATGTGCTGAAAAGAACGGGATGGCAACGAAAATAAGAACGGAGAACAGAAGGGAGAGGATAATTGTTCCCACCAATTCTTTTTTACTGAGCGCTTCTTCTTCTCCAAGATTCTGGCTGCTGCTCCAGCTTAGCGCGCGGATGCCATCATACAGCGTATATCCCAAACCCACAACTCCCCGCAGAAAATAGACATTGAACATCTTGGGAAAGTAGGTTGAGGTGTCTTTTTTGATCTTGATCTCGCCGTTGGGCAGCCGGACGGCTACCGCGAATTTCTCTTTATTGCGCATCATCACGCCTTCGATAACTGCTTGACCGCCAACTTCCATGGGGATTCGGGAGGAAATGACTTATATAAAGATATCGGGTTTTTATCGGCGCGTCCGCTACGCGGACAACTCAACGACGTACCCCACGCAGACGGCTGCCGTTATCGACGTAACGATCACCGGCATCGAAGCTGGAATTGCTAACGAAACTACTCTTTCTCAGAAAAAATTCCCCAACCCCATCTGCTTGCCTTTGCGTAAAAGCTCATCTTCCGTATAGCCGAAGACATTGAAGATTCCGATGACCGCCGGGATGACCTGATGGCCGATATAATACTCCGCATCATACGATTTGACATCTTCCCGCAGCTGTGCCCGATCACGGACCAAACCGGAACCAGCGCCGATCACATACTCAATGACCCTGCCGGGGAAAACCCGTTCGCCTTTTTCTTCCATCCGTTTGGCAACGAGAACATGCGGCCCAAGTGAAGTGTATTGATCAAGTTCACGCGTGATCTGGGTCCTGATCACCAGTTTGGACAGATCGATTTTTCCTTCTTTCAATTCAGTGATGATCTGTCTAACCTGCGTAAACGCTTCTTCGGCTTTATCTTCAAGCACAAGCTGTAAGACTTTCTCCTGGATCTCTTTGGCTAAAAACGACCAGTTTCGGCGTATGGTCTCAAAGCCGACGATCTTCAAACTCCCGCTTTCACGCAGCAGCGCATACTTCTTCTTCGCGCCAAGATCCGTTCCTTTGACTGCGACAAACAGGCCGCGCGGGAAATAACCCTCGCATTCCAATTCCATCTGGCCGGGGAGATCGACATTGATCTCATCCATGAACTGTTTGGCCTCATCAAGATTTTTTTTACCTAAAAGCAAGAAAACACTATCGGTGTTATGAACGAGCAGAAGGCCTTCCGCGTCAACAAAATTATGTGCCGTTTCAACTTCGAGATCATAAACCGACCCCTCATAAGATTCTTCTTTTATTTCTTTTATTTTTGCAGCGATATAATTGCCCCTATCAACTCCTCTTGCTCCTTGAAGGCGTAGTGAAGAAATGGAGGGTTTATCTTTTCGATAACGCCAACCAATGTGTTTTATCTCTTTACCAAAATAAGTCTTGCCGTGAGTTAGAGATTTAAGTAAATATTGAACCCCGGATGCTAGATCTTTACTTTTCGTATCGAAACGAACAAAGTGGGTATAATATCTCAGATCTCTCGTTTTATTTCCATCACCATCTAAATACCCTTTGATAAAAGATTGTCTAATTATCTCCTCTGAAGAATAAATAAATGGGGGGACGGTTTTTCCACTACTGCTCTTGCCACAGCCAAAACCATAAACAAATAAAGCAACGATAGGAATTCTCTGGACTCGATAATAGTACATATTCTTGTTTATTCTCTGATCAAAATTAACGACGATTTTAAAATTTTCTTGTAAGATCGTGTCAAAATATTGCTTCACTCTCTCAATTAATCCACGATCTTGGGAGCCAAATGACAGAATGCTCTTCCAACTATTTGTTGTTTTAAGATAACTTGCTGATCCCTCCGCACAATAGAAACCAAGGATCCAGGCTAGTTCTGAATTGAGAGTAAAAAAGCGGGGAATTTTCCCCCCTTCACCATGCTTTGTGCCGATGAATTGAAAATCCAGTGAAGGAAGACTTTGTAAACCCATTTTTCGATCATCATGTTGAGAATGGACGTGACTGGCCAGAGATCTACTCTGATGACAATAGGGACAAATCCCCCGCCGAGGAGGGAATTGCTTCGTATCTTTGTAAGAGAATATATTTTCAGCAAAGGGACCAAACGACATGGTGGCAAGATCAAAAATGTGCCCCGAATGATAATTCTCTTTAACTGAAATGCCCGTGAGTGAAACTAAGCTGTCCCCTTCTTTGAGAGTTAGAGCATTTACTAATTTTGGTTTACCATCTACTAATTTATAAACGGAATGTTGAGGAGTAACTACTGTTGTGCCATGTGTTGTAATAAATCGTAGAAGTTTTCCTTTTTTAAGAGAGGAATAACCATGTCGAATGACTTTCGTGATGGGGCTAAAGATTAATTTTGTACCATCAAAAGCGAGAGTCTTGTATTTGTTAAACTGAAGAGGACTCCCATTTTGGTCTACAAAATCCCCAATAGAAATTAATTCAATTTCATCTTTTTCATTCATCATAAATATCTTTCGATCTGGCGGCAAACTGTCTCCGTAAACAATGCCAAAGCCATTCTCTTCTGCTTTCTTAATCGTCTTTTGGATATAATGACGGGCGTATGCCGTCGTCGAAGCGGCGCATTCCAGACAATACCAGCGCGCGCCGAAGAAACCAAGATAACCATAGAAAGCGTTGGCGAGGATCTTCAGCGCATAGGTGCGGGCTTCTAGCACCGAAACATCTTTTCCCGTCTTCTTCTCTTCTTTTAATTGTTTTTTGACGGCGGTGCGTTTCGTGATCAGATCGTCAAGGACGAGGGGGATGAATTTTTTCTCGCGCTGACAGAACCAATATTCTTCTTTTTCCGGAACGTGCTCTTGATCGCGGCAGCAAGAACAGCGAAAAGCCTCCGGGCCGAGATTATGGGCAGTGATGATCGTCGGGTACAATGAACGGAAATCGAAGACAACAATATCTTGATACAAACCGGGAGTTGGCTGAAAGACGAAAGCGCCTTGGATGGATTCTTCCCTTCGTTCTTCCATTTCCGACCCCTCGGCTTTATTGGGAGCAACAACATTGAATTCGATGGCGCGCCGGAGGATGTAATTCTCGACAAGTTTGCTGAAGCGCATGCGCGTGACATCGAAAGGAGGAAGACCGACAATAGAGGTAAATTCGAGAATGTCAGACCATAATTTTTCGCAGAGCCGGCGCGTAAGAAGGGCATCGTGAAGGTTATAAGCACAATACGGGGCAATATTCTCCGGTTCGTTGTCCCAAATACCCGCAAGATTGTCTAAATTGACTTTATGCTTGCGGTAGCCGAGCAATTCTTGGGCGACAGCATCAAGAGTGTAGCTATCCGTCTTTAAATTGAGGCCGAAAATCTGTTTGACAAATTTAAGCATGTCCAAATGGAGAATTCCCTTGATTTTCACTTCCCCACTGCGGAAACCGCTCCGGGAGAAGACCTGCATCTCTGAACCATCGAGGCCAAGGTCGAGGGGAAGCTGATACTTCGCCGCGCGTGTCTTAAGATAGGGCAGATCAAAGCCGTCAGAGAAATATCCCGTCAGAATCTCTGGGTTATATTCTTTGATGACCTGTCGGAAACGTTCCAGCATCGCCTGCTCATCAGCGACGTGTTCGATATAAGGATATTCGTGGGGGAATTGTTTCCAGGTGATTACTTTCTGGAATTCGAGATTCTGCTCGTCGATTCCGGAGAGCCCGATCATCAGGATCGGATTTTTTTCGGGATCGATCTCTTTCTTTTCAGCGTAGGTTTCAATATCAACAGCGAGGATTTTCCATTTCGTCGTTCCTGCACCGGGAGTGATTTTTTCCGCGAGGAAAAATGATTGGTTGGAAGGCGGTTCATCAATCATCGATGGATCAATGGAATGCCCTTCTACAATCATCTTCTGCAACGGCATGATGCCCGTGTCTCGCAGATAGCGGTGGACAAAAGGGATGTCTTTTTCAAAACATTCCAACTCCCACTGCTGAAATTCTTTGGAAAACAGAGGAACAGCTTTGGGGTAGCTGACCGAGACCTGCCAGAATTGCTCTTTCTTGCCGATGTATTCACGCTCGACTTCAATGACACTGCGGACGCGGGCAGTAGTTTGGTTGTCAGTGATCGTTGCTTTGGTGATCTTTTCTAAGAGTTGTTCTTTGTTTTTTAATGGAACGTGGACATAGAAGAAGGGATAGTGTTCATCAATGACGCAGATCTGCTTCCCTTCTTCTGTCTTGGCGAAAAGATACATGTAAACTTTGCCGTTCTTGACTTTGTATTCAAAATCGTAGGGATAGCAGATAAGGGGCATGGTGATTTCGGGAGGAAAGTGCTTTATAAAAGTATGCTCCAAGATGTTTAAATAGAATGAGGGGGAAAGAGGAAAAAATGAACAAAGACATCCTCTTTCTGGACAAAGATTCAACGCTCGGTGACTGGGTATGTGGAGACGGACTCTATCCTGGCGCGAAAGAGTTTCTGCAGCACGAGAGAGAGTGGGGGAGAGAACTGTACATCGTGACAGCCGCAGGAGAACCGGGAAGAGTGCACCTCGTGGAAGTCGATCATCTGTTAACTGATTATTTTGGCGGTGAGAAGATTGATGCTTCTCGCGAGGGATTATATTGCTTTCCTGATGGGACGTTTAGAATTATTTCTGAAGATTATCGAAGTCGTATTTGGACTCTGCCCGATGAAGAGCGAAAACAGCTTTTTGCAGAAGTAGAGAAGTTATGTGATCAAAACGAGTTTACAATCAGCGACGCTGAAAGAGAATATTTACAAAAACAAATTGATGATTTTTGGAAAAAGTGGGGCGACAGCATCAATATTAACACCGGCGAGTCATTTGATGAGACAACACGATATCAGAACCCCTATATCAACGGAGCGCATATGAAAGATCTTCATCTGGCACGAAGATTAATTTCTCCGCAAGACTTTCAACAGCTGCGAACGGTTATGGTGGGAGATCGGGGAGATGCGGATATCTATTCTTCTGACCCATCCACCCCGCTGGTAGTCGTTTCAAAACGCGTGAGAGAAGGAGAATGGAATCTTGTTTCCGCTATTGTCGACCTTCTGTTTGACAATCCGGAGAGAATGCTGTGGGAAATGTTTGATGGGCTGCATACAGCAGAGAACGTCACTTTACAAAATGAGAATTATAAATTTGAACGTAATGAATGGAGTTCAAGATTAGTCTATTGCCCCTAATGATAGCACATAAAGCGCCCAAAATGTATTTGTTTAGCTTTTCCGACAGGCCGTGAGTGAGAGCGGAAAAATGGCAATGATCTCGCTTCAAAAACAGCCGTCGCCTAAAACATTTTCCGCACATTAATTTTCAGTATAAACCGCCAATCTCACTCACCATTTGGCCTTGCCGCCAGCTAAACAAATACCCCAAAAGTATTTAAACACAATAGAATTATAAAGTCGCATGGGTCAAAAATTTACAGTTATTGTCGAACAAGGAGAGGACGGTTATCTGATCTCTGAAGTAGTGGAGCTTCCTGGCTGCCATACTCAAGCAAAAACCTATGAAAAACTAATTGAACGGACAAAAGAAGCAATCTCTTTGTATCTTGAAGCTCAGGGTACGTCAGAAGTTAAAAGTAAATTTCTCGGGTTACAGCAAGTTGAAATTGGAGCGTAAACCATGTCTGATAAGTTGCCTTCTTTAAAGGCAAAAGAGATTGCTAAAATTCTAGAGAAGTTAGGGTTCGAATTCAAAAGACAAAAAGGAAGTCATATGTTTTTTGCCCATCCGGATGGGAGAACAACCGTGGTTCCTAATCATCCAACAGAACACGTTGATCGTGGTTTGTTGAACAAGATAATCAAACAAGATTTGTTGATGAACAGAGAAGAATTCCTGAGATATGTGAAGTAAAGGTTGTTAGACCATCGTTGCACAGTGTTAATGTCTTGTCAACAAATTTTAAATAACCTCTTTAACCTCTATTTTCGGTGCTCCATCTTAATGCCCAGCTCCGCGAGCGATATGGTTTATTCTCACGGCAGGCTCTGGAGAGCATTTTCCGTGATCCGGAATTATATGTCGCCGGAAACATCGCCGATCTCAAAACGGCGAGAATTAAAAAGACGCGATATAAACTGTTTTCTCCGGGAAATAAATTGCCGGACAAGTCGATCATATTTATCCAATCCTGTTCTGTGGAGATGATTCGGGAAACAGCAGGAGAGTTCGCTGCGGAAAGCGGGGAAAAGCAAATCCGGCCGTTTATCCAGGCAGTGCCCAACGCATTTATTTCCGATGACAGCGGGAAACTGCCGATCATCTGCCCGTTTAAGATTGAACAGACAATTCGATTAGAAAACGTCCTGCTTTATTATTATCACCGCTTGGGACTATACCGGCTGGAACATTCCGTGGAGACGCCAAGTCAAAATGTGCTGACCAAAACTATTCAGGAGCGCATCATCAATCTCAAGGAATCTTTTTCAGCGACTTTAAGAGATAATTAGGCTTCTCTTTTCCGCTGATCTTTTCTTCTTTTGGTTCAGAAACTACTTCTTTTGGCTCCACTGTTTTTTCAGCTGTTGTTGGCTTTTCTGTCTGCCCTTGCAGCGCCGCAAACTCATCTTTGAGCAGGACAAAAGTCCGGTCCAATTCATCTTCCGAAAGCTGTTTCGGTTCCCACTGCAGGTTCAGTCCATCATTATCCTGGCGGGGGATGACTTCGATGCCAAAATGTGGAATGTTCTGTCCGGCTCCCAAGCCGTTGCGCACGAGAATATTTGTGCCTTTAGCACCAAGACATTCAAATACGGCGATGCTGACCTTGTTCGCCAGGACAGCACAATGGCTGAGGACATCTTCGGAAACCATCTCCAGGATGGGAGCATGCTCTCTCGGAAAGACGGTAATCTGTCCGGGGGTCAGGACATGATCGCGCACGGCGATGACAGCACGATCATCTTCATGGATGATGACCGCTTTGCTTTCGCCGGCAAGAATATTACATAATTCACAGCCCATGATTGATTTTATCACCGAAAGAGTTCTGCAATATCATCTAAGACGGCAGTAGGATTGGTCATCTTTTCGCTGTCTTGCTCGCTGTCCTCTTCGGGAGATGTTTTTACCTCTTTTTTCTTTTTTGTTCGCGATCCACTTTGTTTTTGTTTTGGCATTGTTGTCGGTTTCTTTTTTTCCGGAGTGATCTCTGGTGATATTTTCTCTTTCTCCACCACGCCAGCCATTTCCCCACGTACAAGCTGCGCCAGCCGATCCTGCACGGCTTCTTTCACTTTTTCCGGTAATTCCGGATCGATCAGCTTGTCTTTGACCGCGAGCAGATGATCGCCTTCTTTTCGGGGAAGAAGATGGAGAAGAAAATGCTGCGCCCGCTGACCGGCGGCTGCGCCATTGGCGATGAAGATGTTTGTGCCAGAAACGCGCAAGGCACGAAGCTGCAGGCGTGAAAGCACTTTTGAGACAGAGAAGAGATGCTCCAATTCTTGTTGAGGCACTTGCGGCATGATCGCGTAATGTTCTTTGGGCAGGAGAAGAAGATGCCCTTTGGTCGCCGGGTTGATATCCAGAACAGCCAGACAAGAATGGTCTTCATAGATTTTCTTACTGGGAATTTTTCCCGAAATAATCTGGCAGAAGATGCACTGCTGTTTTTGCAGCTGGCGGAGCTCTTCCGGAGACATGGACTTGAGCTTCTTCTCCAATTCTTTCTGTTGTTCTTCAGTGAGTTCCAGCGGAGTATCTACCATGTTATTGCAAGGGAGAAAGGAGTTAATAAAGGTATCTTTGGTAAAATGACCGGTAATCTTAAATATAATTTAATTCTATAAATAGATCAATGGACATACTCGCTGGCGCTAAATTTGTTGTAGAAAATGCTCAGCATATTTCTATCAACAAGAACGCATTGGTCTCGTTTAGCAAGAACTTTCATCATGGAGATGTTAACCACTGGCTTTCTGCTGCCCCCGTTGATTTTTCTGCATTGAGCGAAGAGGAAATATTAAACTTTCTCCTCGTCTACAGTACTATTGGCTTTTGCTACTGGGGGAATCAACCATGGTCAGTTAAATATCGTGGAAAGAAACACCTCGGTTCTTTTGCCATGCTCGCTGCGATCATGAAAGCCCATGAAAAAGGCATACAAATACTTGATCCCAAATATAGAAGTCGTATCAATGCACAGGAATTCTCTGAGATTTTGGAAATCAAAGAGAACAACCAGATTTATTTATTTCAGGAAAGGTTGGCATTTCTTCACGAAAGTGGGGCTGTCATTCTCGAAAAATACGATGGAAAAATTTCAACTCTTCTGAAGTTAGGAGATGGCGATGTCATCAAGCTTCTGGACATTCTTACGCGTGATTTTTTGGCGTATAACGATTTTTACACCTACTGCGGAAAGAAAATATCTTTCAATAAAAAAGCTCAACTTTTCATCTCTGATGTCTTCCAGATATTTGGTGGAGAGGGAATCGGTCATTTTCATAATATCCAGAAACTAACAGCGCTAGCAGATTATCGGATTCCCCAAGTATTGCGAAACTTGGGCATTTTAGTCTACTCCCCTGAATTGGCAGATAAAATTGATCGAGGCATTTTAATCTCGAAAGGAAGTCCTGAGGAAATTGAACTTCGGGCAGGAATGATCTGGGCTGTTCATCTTATTTATAATTTAATCAAAGAAAGGGAACAGAGAGTCTTACCAATTGGGGTAAATGATCATCTTTGGTTATTGAGAAGGCAAAAATTTTCAGACGACCACATTCACCATAAGACGATTACGACCGGGTATTGAAAAGATTGATAATATTTATCTAGAAAAAGAATAATTATCGATTAAACCTATCCCAAAAACTCCCGCACATTCCGAAACTCCATTTTCACAAACAAGCGAAAATCAATCCCCCGTTCTTTCAATTCATGCAAAGCGAGCTGCACATGCGTGCTGCCTTTAGGCAAAGTAAAACCGGCTAAACTACTCAAGTACTGCAATTGCTGTAATGCGGCTGCCCGCGCCAAGATGGACGCGGCGGCGATCTCTACATATTTACTTTCACCTTTCTCAACGGCAAGGTCGCCCACCGTACAGCCAGGATATTTGTCAACCACGTGCTTGCCGGGAAAAAGGTGCTTGGCGGTATCATGATGCAGATTGTTCAGCAGGATCGTAACTTTACCAACACGGTTATATTCCTCCGGAAGCAGACCGCGGACTTCACAGGGCGCGAGATTCTTGATCTCAACGGCCAGACGTAGAATTTCACGATCGTCAAGAAGCTTGCTGTCGGCTACGCCCAGCTCATGCAGTTTCTGTCGCAGAGCAGCATCAGCTTTGACCGCCGCAACAACCAAGCCACCAAAGGTATCGCCTTTCAATGATTCATCGCTGCCGATAATCCAGCCCGTTTCCTTACGAAAATGCTCTTCCGGATCGGGGCGGGTGATGCCGATCATCTTCAGATCGTGAAGAACACTTTCCAAAGCATCCGCCTTGCCTTGCAACAATAATTTGCCGGAAGTGTACAGAATCAGCTTGACGCTGTTTTTCTGCAGGCAGAAAGTTTCATAGATGGTCTTTGGCTCTAGTGGGGTATAGCCCTTCTTCAGAAGCTTCTCGAGAACTTCCTGCTCCACTTTCTCAAAAACAACCATACCGGTAGAGATGACGTCTCGTTTAATAAAATCTTCGGCGGATAGTATTTGTTTAGCTGGCGGCAAGGCCACAAAGTGTATCCGAAGATGCTTGAACACCTAGCTTAGTGCGGAAATCTTCTGTTCCACAACAAGATGCAGACAAAATAGCGGCCGATTTCCGCTCGGATACACTGCCTGCCGGAAAAGCTAAACAAATACGGAAGAGATGGTGCTAATCAATGAGTAAATCTAATACGTGCTCGCTCCCTAAACCTTTATAAATATACTACTTTTTCAAGAAAGAATGCCCGCAAGAAAGAAAACAACAGAAAAAACCGTTGAAAAAACAATCCTCGCTCCGAAGAAAGGGGCAGCCGCCAAGGCAAAAGCAGAGCATGCGGCGATGCCTTCCAATCAGCCAGTTGTAAATATTGCTCTTGTAGGCCACGTCGACCACGGCAAGACGACGTTAACCGAACGCTTGAGCGGGAAATGGACAGACACCCATTCTGAAGAATTAAAAAGAGGCATTACCATCCGCTTGGGCTACGCCGATTTTACGGTCTATCACTGTGAGCAGTGTGATCTTCTGACAACAAAAGAAAAATGTGTCAAATGTAATGGTGCAACAACGCCCCAGCGAAAATTATCTTTGGTCGACGCGCCTGGTCACGAATCGTTGATGGCCACGATGCTCTCTGGAGCGGCTATCGTCGATGGCGCCATCCTCATGGTGGCGGCAAATGAGAAGTGTCCGCAGCCGCAGACAAAAGAGCATCTGATGGCGCTACAGATCTCCGGAATCAAGAAAGTGATCATTGTCCAAAACAAGATTGATCTAGTGACCGAAGAAGAAGCCCTGGAAAATTACCAACAGATCCAGTCATTCCTCGTAGCAGCAGAATATAAAGATGCGCCGGTCATTCCTATTTCAGCGCGGGCAAACGTGAATATCGACATGCTGCTGGAAGCGATCCAGGAATATATCCCCACACCGCAACGGGATGTAGAAAAAGAGCCGCTGATGCTCGTTGCGCGTTCATTTGATATCAACAAGCCGGGGACACGTCCGGAAAAACTTCTTGGCGGTGTTCTTGGGGGAACGGTCAAACAGGGAATATTCCGTCGCGGCGACACGATCGAGATCGTACCGGGTTACATGGTGGAAGAAAAGAATAAGAAAATTTGGAAGCCATTGCGCACAAAAATCATCCAGATCTTTTCGGGGGGAAAGCCTGTTGAAGAGATCCACCCGGGAGGGAGCATGGCCTTGTCCACGTTATTAGACCCGTCTATTGTCAAATCAGATTCATTGACTGGCTCTCTCGTCGGGAAGACCGGGAAATTACCTCCGGTGCATTATCAGATTACGTTAGATACCCATTTGTTAGAGAGGGTTGTGGGTGCAAAAGAAGAGGTCGAAGTCAAACCGCTGGCCAAGGCAGAAGTGTTGATGCTGAATGTCAACTCTGCTGCAACTGTGGGAGTTGTTGTCGACCCTTCAAAGAAGAATACGACCTGTGTATTGAAGAAGCCGGTGTGTGCAAACATTGGAGATCGGATTACGATTTCCCGTAGGGTGGGTGATCGGTTCAGATTGATTGGCTATGGGATATTGAAATGATCTGGATAGATCATAAACAAGCAAAGCTTTTTCTGCGAAATTGATAGGTACAAATCACCGGTTTAATAGAAAAAGTCGTCCGCTTGGCCTCAAGATTGACTGTGAGAAGCGGTCGACAGGAACAGGCGCGAAAAAGATAAGATTAAATAGTCTTTTCTGCGTTCAGGAATACAACCTGTTTTCGCCGCGGTCAATGGCCAGGAGGACTTTTTCTACTAAGTACAAATCACCGTAATCTTTAAAAATCAAGCCCCTTTCGGGAGTTTAGATAAACTATGGATAAACCAATAGAAAATGCCTCTCAGCTTCGGCTGAAGGTCATGGAAGCAGTACAGGATGACGTCAATCGCGGTATCGTCAAGATCGACTCCAATTTCATGAAGCAGATCAACCTCAATCCAGGCGATGTTGTGGAAATCAAAGGCGAACGCCGGACAGCAGCCATCGTCGATCGCGGCTACCCTGGTGACATCGGCCTTAATATCATCCGTATGGATGGAAATTTGAGAAAGAATGCCCGAACAAGTGTCGGAGAAATTGTCATTGTCCAAAAAGCGCAGGTAACGCCGGCCAAAAAAGTCGTCATCGCCCCGGCGAATAAAGGGTTCATGGTCAAAGCATCTCCCGATTGGTTCAAGCAGAGCCTCTTGGGAAAGACATTTGTCAAAGGTGATCTAATCTCTCTGGGCGGCGCACCACGCCGCCGCCTTTCCTATCCCGATCGGGAGATGAGCGACATTTTTTCCATGATGGAACGGCAGTTTGCCGGCTTCGGCTTGGGCAGTTTGCGTTTTATCGTTGCCGATACTCTTCCCAAGAAAGAAATTGTCATCGTTACGGCGGAAACAGAAGTGGAATTAAATCCGTCAGCAGTAGATATCCGTGAGGAAGAAGGGATCAGTCTGGGCATCAACTATGAGGATATCGGCGGTCTGGGAGACGAGATTAAGAAAGTACGCGAGATGGTCGAACTGCCGTTGAAACATCCGGAGATCTTTGACAAGCTGGGAATCGAGCCGCCGAAGGGAGTTCTTTTACACGGCCCTCCCGGAACGGGAAAGACGCTGCTCGCCAAAGCCGTCGCTTCGGAGACAAACTCGCATTTTATTCTCATCAACGGTCCGGAAGTAATTTCTAAATTTTATGGCGAAAGTGAAGCCAACCTGCGGAAGAAATTTGAAGAAGCTGAACAAAATGCGCCTTCGATCATCTTTTTCGATGAGATCGATGCCATCGCCACGAAAAGGGAAGAGACAAAAGGCGACGTAGAAAAACGTGTTGTCGCTCAACTGCTGGGGCTGATGGATGGTCTGAAATCCCGAGGAAAAGTCATCGTCATTGCAGCAACAAATATTCCCAACCAGCTGGATGCTGCCCTCCGCCGTCCTGGCCGTTTTGATCGCGAGATCGAAATCGGCGTCCCGGACAAGCAAGGCCGTCTGGAGATTCTCAAGATTCATACACGCCACATGCCTTTGGCGAAAGATGTTTCCCTCAAAGACCTTGCCAAAGTTACCCACGGGTTTGTCGGCGCTGATTTAAGTTCTTTGGCTAAAGAAGCAGCAATGATTGTCCTGCGGCGGATCCTGCCAGAGCTGAAAGTGGAAGGAGTGGAAGAAGGCGAGCCCATTCCCGCGGAGATTCTGGAGAAACTGCAAGTCAACCAGAAAGATTTTGTAGAAGCATTGAAAGATGTTCGTCCTAGTGCAATGCGGGAAGTGCTGGTGGAAACTCCTGATGTTGGCTGGGTTGATATCGGCGGAATGGAAGATGTCAAAAACAAATTACGAGAGGCAGTGGAATGGCCTTTAAAGAAACCGGAAGTATTCAAGCGCATGGGTATCCGCCCCCCGCGAGGTATTCTGTTATACGGTCCACCAGGAACAGGTAAAACCTTGCTAGCGAAAGCAGTCGCAAAAGAAAGTGAAGCTAATTTCATCCTGGTCAACGGACCAAGCCTGCTCAGCAAATGGGTTGGCGAATCGGAAAAGGCAGTGCGCGAAATCTTTCGTAAAGCCCGCCAGACGGCGCCGACCATCCTTTTCTTTGACGAGATTGATGCTCTTGTTCCCCGTCGTGGCGGCGGTCTTTCTGACACAGGGAGGACGAACGAACGTATCGTCAACCAGATGCTTACCGAGATGGACGGGCTGGAGATCCTTAATGATGTCGTGATCATTGCTGCCACAAACCGGCCGGATATTGTCGATCCCGCTCTTCTGCGGCAAGGCAGATTCGACCGCGTCATTCTGACACCGGTCCCTGACGAAGAAAGCCGCCGCCGGATTTTGGAGATCTACTTGAAAAAGATGCCCCTGGCTGACGATGTCCACGCTGAGGAATTAGCCAAACTGACCGAGAATTATGTCGGCGCCGATCTGGAAGGCCTTTCCCGGGAAGCCGCGATGATTGCTTTGCGTGAAGATATCCTTGCCAAAAATGTCACTCGGGCTCATTTCAAAGCGGCGATGGAGATCGTCAAGCCGTCGGTTGATAAAGAAGTAGAAGAATCATATCAGCAATTGGAAAATTACTTCAGTTCGGCCCGCGCCAAGCAGATTAAAGAAGATCGAAAAGACAGTTATTTTGGGTAAATAAATATATAAACTGCGCAGCACCTTCTTTCTCGTAACGTCTTTTGTTTGAGATCTGATGGTGAAAGAAAAAAGAGGCCTGTCCGAAGCAGAAGCAAAAAGAAAGCTCGCCCAGTTTGGGCCTAATGAAATCACAGATATTTCAAAAACAACGGCAATCCGCATCCTTCTCCGTCAAGTAAAGAACAACTTCATCGTTTACCTTCTTCTCGGAGCAGTGCTGATCTCTCTTTTTGTCGGAAAAACGATCACCGCGTATGTCATTTTCTGTGTGATCATCATGGTCGTGGGCTTAGGTTTTATCCAGGAATATAAAGCGGACAAAGCGATCAAAGCGCTGAAAAAGATGATCCTGCCTTCCTCTCTGGTGATCAGAGATGGAAAAGAAAGAGATGTTCTCTCTTCTGTCTTGGTTCCCGGTGATCTTCTCTTTCTGCGCAGCGGCGAGAGGATTCCGGCTGATTGCCTCGTGCTCGAAGAGACATCTCTCTCCGTTGATGAAGCACTCCTCACCGGTGAAGCCAAAGAAGTCAGAAAAGAAGCGGCAAAAGATGTCCAGAAACCTACCGAACAGAATCTTTTATTCATGGGTTCGTTCATCGTCAATGGCAAGTGTCTGGTCAGAGTCCAGCATACGGGGATGCGTACGCATTTTGGAAATATTGCCAAAATGATTTCCACAGCGGAGAAAGAATTACCCCTGCAGCAAAAAATGAATAGGATTGCTAAATATATGGCTCTGGTTGCAGTGATTGTCTCTCTCTTAACCGGTTTGCTGATGATTCTGCAGGCAGAAGTGCTTACCTCAGAAGTTCTGGTATCTGTCCTCATCCTGATCATCGCTCTTTCCGTATCTGCTTTTCCGGAAGGTTTACCAGTCGTGTTGATCACCGCCCTGGCGTTCGGGGCGCGCCGCATGGCAAAACAAAATGCCATTGTCAACCGGATGTCAATTATCGAGACATTGGGAGAAACAACCGTCATTTGTTCTGATAAAACGGGAACGATTACCAGTGGAGAGATGACTGTCCGCAAGATCGTCATGGATGGGAAGGACATTGACGTTGAAGGTCTCGGCTACGCTGCCGTTGGAAGATTTTTGATGGAGAAGAAAGAAATACACCCTCTTTCCGATCCCGCACTCACGTTATTGTTACAGACTGCCGTCCTTTGTAATGACTCCCGCATTGAACCGGAAGGCGAAAACCAGTTTTATCGCGGCGGTGGAATGCCGACAGAAATTGCTTTATTGATTCTTGCGGTGAAAGCCGGGATCGTTAAAGAGAACTTACGCTGCCCCCGGCTGAAGGAAATCCCGTTCAGCTCTGAACGGAAGATGATGTCTGTTCTGTGTGAAATAGAGAAGAAGACTGCCGTTTTCGTGAAAGGGGCGCCGGAGGTGGTCTTAGATCATTGTACTTTTATCCGAAAACAGAATCAGATTGTTCCGCTCAGTTCCGCAGAAAAAAAACGTATCTTAAACGCGAACCAAAAGATGACCTCAAAGACACTGCGTACGCTGGCCTTCGCCACGAAAGATTTTTCCGTTGGTGAGAGAACGAAAAAAAGAAATTCCGGCGTTCAAGATGGCGAACTGGAAAACGATTTAGTCTTTCTTGGCCTAACCGGGATGGAAGATCCCCCGCGCGCAGGAGTGAAAGAAGCGATCATGCTCTGCCAGCATGCCGGCATTGAGATCAAGATGATTACGGGTGATAATAAAGAAACGGCACTGGCTATCGCCCGAGAAATAAATCTTTCCGGAGAAGTGCTGGAAGGACACGAACTGGAGAAACTATCCCCCGCGGAACTCCGGAAAGTGATCAAGAACATCGTTATCTTCGCCAGGGTCAAACCGGAACACAAGCTCAGGATCGTCAAGGCATTGAAATCCCACGGCGAAATCGTCACGATGACCGGAGATGGTGTTAACGATGCGCCGGCGTTGAAAGAAGCGCATATTGGCGTAGCCATGGGCAGAAACGGAACAGATGTATCTCGGGAAGCGGCGGATTTAATCTTAAAAGATGATAATTTTATCACTATTGTCAGCGCCATCGAAGAAGGAAGGACGATTTTCCGCAATATCCGCAAATTTGTGACATACCAGCTGTCCTGTAATCTGACCGAATTGCTGATTTTATTTCTTGGTGTTCTCTTGTCTCCGCTCCTGGGATGGCAGATCCCTCTCCTACTCGCGCTGCAGATTCTGTTCATCAATTTAGTCACCGATAACCTTCCCGCCATTACTTTGGGGCTCAATCCTTCTTCAGCAGACGTGATGAGTGAAAAACCACGCCGGAAGGCGGAGCTGCTCAGCAAAAATTTATTCATCCTGCTCTTTTTCACCGGTATTCTGATCGCTCTCTTTGTCTTGGCCGTATTTTATCTTTCTTTTAATGTCTTCCAGGAAAGCATCGGCACTGCCCGGACAACGGCTTTGGTCTCGCTGATTCTTCTGGAAATTGCCTCTGCGTTCAATTTCCGGTCTTTTCGCAAAGGTGTTTTCACCCGTTCTTTATTTGTCAACAGGCCACTCGTTTTCGCTTCGTTGATTTCCCTTGCCGCCACATTAGTGGTCATCTATACTCCATTACGGGTCATTTTCGAGACGACTGCTCTTTCTCTGGGGAACTGGGCGACCGCTGTCTTCCTGGCACTTCTTCTTGTTCTCATTTTCGATATCCTCAAAAGAATCAATAACAAGACCAAATTCATTGACTTCTGGACATGAACATTTTTTGATGACTCTGGAGAAAAAGTCAGCCTGGCTATCTTTAGGCCAGCGGTAATTTTTTCGTATTTGTTTAGCTGGCGGCAAGGCCAAGAGGTGCATCCGAAGATGCTTTATTCCTAGCTTGGTGCGGAAATCTTCCGGTTCACAGCAGGGAGCAGAAATGATCTTTGTCGATTTCCGCTCGGATGCACGGCCTGCCGGAAAAGCTAAACAAATACATTTTTTCTACTAAGCCATTTCCGACGTAGGTATTAAGTCTGTGCTTGGGCAGGTCGGCCTGCCTCGTCTCGCTAAGAAAAGGAGTTCAACTTCTCTCCCAAAATATTCTCGAGGATGAGCGAGACTCTGAATTTCTTGCTTAAAGCCAATGCTCGGCAGGCCATCTTGACCATGCCCGCACAGACTTAACTTAATACGTACTTTCCGGCGAAATCTTTATAATCCTAAAACCATTCCTTCTTCGATGAGCGTGATCAACAGATGTTAGTCTTTGGCGTGGATATCCCTTTGGTGGAAGTGATTTTTACTATTGCTGTTCTGATCATCATCATTCTCGTCGAAGCAGTCGTCATGTTGTTTGTTTTCATCAAGCAGATGAATAAGATGAAGAATGTGGTCACTTCTCTGGAAAACACCTACCATCTTACCTCTCACGCCAAGCGGGAAGTGCTGGAGAGGGGGAGTTTGGTCTTGGAGCGGAAAGAAGAAAGCAAGCAAGGAAGCAAGACAGACGCGGATAAAAAAGAAGAGAGTAAAAGGAATAGTAAATAAAAAAGAAAGAAAAAACTGCGGCCTATTTGCCGCCAGCTTTGCCACCAGCAGGAGCTTTCTCTTTCGCTTCCGGAGGCACTAATTCGTCCACGATCTTCATCGGGATGCCCGCTTCCAGCAGAGCAGAACGGATCTTCTTTGGTTCTTTGCCTTCGTTGGCTTTCACCAATTCTTTCGCGCGCACTTCGAATTCTGCCCTCTGCTTCTCCAATTCTTTCTGCAAGCGTACTTTCTCTACTGCAAGATGTTTCTTCTCTTCTTCAGTTAATTCCGTACGTCCAGATTTTATTTTAGCGTCAAATTTGCCTTCAGCGACTGCCGCCAAAGCTTGCTGTGCAGACATCCCTTCAACTAAGACACCCATCGATTGGCAGGTTCCAATAATCTCGCGAACTTTCATCTTTAAGTCTTTGCCGAGAAGGTTGTCTTCTTTGATTTTAGCGATTTTGATAATCTGTTCAATCAGCAGGTCTGCTACTTTTTCCCGCAGCGGGTTTCCCGCTCCCTTCTCTATGCCTGCTTCTTTTTTGATCAAAGCCGCTGCCGGAGGAGTTCCCACTTCAATCGTAAACTCTTTTGTTGCGGTATCGATAGCCACTTTGACCGGGACTTGCATCCCTTTCATGTCTGCTGTCTTTTTGTTAATCTCAGAAATGACCAGGCCGATGTTCACGCCCGTCGGGCCAAGAGCAGGGCCGAGCGGAGGAGCGGCTGTCGCTTTTCCCCCTTCAATTAAGACTTCTACTGTTTGTTTTGCCATGAATGTTCACCTGAATTTGATGTTTGAAGCTGTGCGTAACGATAAGGCGTAAACTACGGTTCATTTATATAGTTTGCGGAGCAGTTTGTGCTAAGCGTTCGGCAATGCCGGGATGCAGGCGCAGGCCAAGAGCGGTCAGATATTGCATCTCCTCGGCTACGTCAACCCCATATTTTAACGTTACTTCTGGGTTTGGTGTTTTCCATGATGGAAATGATGATACTTGTGAAGGTCCTTGATGGGGAATACCAGAATCCCACCAGTAGCCGAAGCTATTGTACCAATCACGACGTTTGGTTTCCATCTCTTCTGGGGAAAAGTGAAGAAGCGGAACGGTGGCAAGCTTTCCTGCAGCCGATGAAGAAGACAACTCTAGGCAGAGAGCCGTTTCATAAACAATTTTTCTAAACTCTATTTTTTTGTGGTGCGCCAAACGCGGATTCCAGAGATTCCAGAGACTTGAGTGTTCGGTCCTTCCATTGTAATGTAATACTCTTTTCATCTTGAATGATAGATAGTCTCCATAAAATGCCGTTAGCTCTTCGACAAGAGCGGTGGGTTTTTCGATCATCTCATCTGCATCAAGCATAAACGTATACTTTGTTGTGACATGGCCATTTGCCGTATTGCGCGCCGGGCCGTACCCCTCAAACCACGCATCAAATATTCGTAATTGGGGATAATCTCCCGCCATCTGTTCTAACAGCTGTCGTGTACCATCGCCAGATCCGGTATCAAGAACAACAACATTTTCAAAGAAAGGAAGATGCCGTGCTAAGACCGCATGCAACCCTCCGGCCGGATTCATCAGTTCATCCCGGACGATCATCGTCAGGGTGATGTCTTGGAGTGGGGTGGTCATTTTTTCATCACCGATATTTAGCGAGTTGTTCGATAATCTTTCTATTGGGTGATAAGCCTATTGCTTCTAATCGTTGCAGGACAGCAAAAACATCAATGCCATACGAGCGTAAAGTAGTTGGAACTGGTGTTTTCCAGGAATGGGATTTGTAGGACCGCGAGGGAGCAGTACCTTGTCTGATGTGTTCTTCTAATGATGAGTACCAGATTTCACGTTTATAGCCATGGTCTGCTACTCTGAAATGAAATATTCTTGTGCTAACCTCCAAATTTTCTCTCGTATCTTCAAGGAGGGAACATTCCCACTTCAATGAACTTCTAAATCCTACTTTTCTCTTTAATGCTAGACGTGGATTCCATCCCCATCCCTGTTCAACAAACCCATCCGATAAAATGTTGAAAAATCTAAAACTGATACTTTCTTTCCCTATATATCCCCCCCTTTGAATCTTCTTCAACGCCCCCATGAGTTGTTCTAGTTCCTCAATTCGCTCATCTGCGTCAAGCATGAGTGTATATTCTGTCTGGACATGCTCATTCGCTTTCATCCTTGCATATCCATACCCCTCAAACTTCGCATCATACACTCTCAACTGGGGATATTCTCCCGCTAAATGTTCCAGCAGTTCTCGTGTGCCATCCACTGACCCCGTGTCCAGCACGACCGCGTGGTCAAAATAAGGTAAATGATATTCTAGCATTGGGAGCAATCCCCCTGCCGGATTCATCAGTTCATCCCGGACGATCATCGTCAGGGTAATGTCTTGTAATGGAGTAATCATTGTGGCATAGATTCTATCTTATATAATGCTCTCCGATTGGAACATACATCCTTCTCCGGTATTCTTCGTCTGCTATTTTCCTATCTTCAGGATAAAAGTAATCCCTCCCGTCCATTCCTTTGAACAAAAAGTCGTCTTGTGGATTTCTCCAGAGGGCTTCTATAGATTTATCTCTCACTTTCCTCATGTCCTCATCAACCTCATTAAAAATTGAATGATTTCTATTTGTTGTGTGTATATCCATATTCTCACCGTTTTCGGCAGGGTGATATCCACTTTATAAATATTTTGTCAAAATTATCACTCCCAAGTAATATCCCTCGTTTTCATTCCCAAACATCCATATCTTTTTATATCCCGAACATCCACCGGACGACATGACTTCGCCGTTGCACTACGCCACCCAAGGCACGCGCATTCTACTGACCAGCCTGAAGAATAAGATCAAGCCGTATCGCTATTACGGTCCCGCCGGGGATATCTGTACCAAAATCATCAACGACTGCTGGAACGGCCGGTTCTTTCAAACCTCAACAAATAACTTCCCCCAATTCTGGTCTCGGGATTTCGGCTGGTGCACCCAGTCACTGCTCACCCTCGGCCACGAGGAAAAAGTACATCAAACCTTGCGCTATGCGCTCAATCGCTTCAAGCAGGCGAACACCATCACGACCACGATCACGCCTGGCGGAAAGCCATTTGATTTTCCTGCGCCTGCCGTCGATTCACTTCCCTGGCTGATCCACAGCATCCGTCTGTCGGCTTTTCCTCACTATGAACATCGCGTTTTCCTCAACCAGCAGATCCAGCGTTTCTTCACGGCGTTTATCAACCCGTTAACCGGCCTGGTCAAACCAGATCTTCACGTCTCTTCCCTGAAAGATTTTGCCATCCGAAAAAGTTCCTGTTATGATAATTGTATGGTGGGCATGTTTGCGGCTGATCTAAAAAAGTTGAAATTAGACGATCCCTTTGAAAAATATGATTATCCTGCGTTACTTACAGAACAGTTCTGGAACGGCTCGTTTTTCTTTGACGATCTCACCAAGAAGAATTATGTCGCCGGCGATGCCAATATTTTTCCCTTCGTTACCGGGCTGATTTCCGACCGTGAAATGCTTGCCTCGGCCATCCAGGCGGTGGAAGGTGCCGGTTTAGCCGACCCTTTTCCGTTGAAATATACCACCAGCCGCCGCCATATACAGTTCATCTGGCAGGAAAAACTGATGTCCAATTATGAAAGCGATGCGCTCTGGACACACATGGGCCCGCTGTATATCAAATTATTACAGCACGTGGACAAAGACAAAGCTGCACTTTACAAACAACGATATAAACAGGAAATTGAAAAAGCCGGGAATTTTCTGGAAGTGTATACAAAAGATGGCCGGCCGTATGCGACCCCGTTATATACCTGCGATCGAGGGATGCTCTGGGCGGCAAATTATCTTACGCTATGATTGACCTTCTGATCTTACACAACCACAACTATTCTTTAAAGTACATATTGCAGTGTGGTAATTATTTAAAAAACAATCGCCCCCATAGGTAAACATGCCTCCGTACATTTCTCTAATCATTCCTGCCCATAACGAGGAAAACTATCTCCGTCCGACGCTGCACAGCATTAAAAACCAGGCCTATCAGGATTTTGAAGTCATTGTCGTCGCCAACGGCTGTACAGACAAGACTGAAGAGATCATCAAGAAGCGGGAAAACGGAAAAGTGAAGCTACTGACATTGCCGGTGGCTAACGTCAGCCGCGCCCGTAATTATGGTGCAAGCAAGGCAGAAGGCGAATTACTGCTCTTTCTCGACGCCGACACCCAGCTTGCCCCCGATGCGTTGCAGAAGATGAACGAGCAGTTCACTGTGGAACATGCCGTTGCCACGACGACAGTCAAGCCCGACGAGCAAAAATTATCTTTCTCTGCCGCGATGGCTTTCAAATCATTTCGTTTGCGCAACGGCCTCTATAAAGGCTGCAGCGGCGCTTTGCTTTGCCGGCGTGCGGATTTCGATGCTGTCAACGGCTATGATCCAGAATTGATCATGCTCGAACATCGCAAATTGATTTTAAAATTATTGGAGAAAGGAAAATATTGCTGTGTTGATGCTCCCTCGATCACGTCGATGCGCCGTCTGAAAAGTTGGGGTGTCGGCCGGGTCACGCTTTTCTGGATTCAGCAATGGTTGAGAGATAAGGTCGGCCAGCTCCCGGGAAATGACTACGAGAAAGTACGCTGATTGTTGCTTTCTCTGCTTCTAAGTTCATCCCAACGTACAATTCAGCAGCGAACCACCAGACCCCAAACAGACCAGCTTGTTATTGATGATATTGTAAGAATTGATCTCCGCATTATCATACCTCTGCTTACAGCAGACACTGCGCGCCGTATTCTCGGCAAACGTATTGAAATTGCTCACCGTCTTGTCCAACTGCTCTTGCACAACTGCCAAATCCTCTTGTGCTCCTTGTAATTCTGCACTCGTCTGATTGGCGATTGCCGCTGAATTATCGGCCAGTTCCTGGCGAAGAATCTCAGTCCGCTGCGCGCAAAGTTGTGCGGCGTAGGTACTTTCTGCCTGAAGTTTTGCTCTTTCCGACTCACAGGCCAACAGCTGAGAATTGCTTCGTTCGATAAGATCCACTACTTTATCATTAAACGAGTCTTGCACGGAAAGGTTCTGTTCCGTAGAATCAAGCTTGAATTGCAGCGCCTGCAGGTTTTGTCCGAGCTCGTCTATGCTATAATTGCTGTTCTTGGCCTGCAGATACACCCCGTATCCCAGAATCCCCGGCCGGATGAATAAGACGACGGCAACGATCACGGCGACGGCCAGCAATAGTTTCGTCCAATTGATCTTTCTCTTTTGCCCATCAACAATAACATCCATCGCCCTATCTGTTTGTTTAGGGATTTTTATAACTTTCGTAAGACAGATACAACAGATGAATTGCTTCGGCTTTCTTTTCTCACTTTTCTCTCTGCTGCCCACACCTTAAACATGAGATCTCCCATGCTGCTGATGGCAAAACTAAAAGTTTATTAATATTCCTCTGCTCCATTATCTGTGATTATCACCATTTCCGGTACGCCGGGCAGCGGGAAGAGCACCGTCGCCAAGCTTCTTGTCGAAAAAATCTCTGCTGAACGCATCTATGTTGGCGGCATTCGTCGCGCCCTGGCCCGGAAAAAAGGGATGAGCTTAGAACAATTGAATGAATATGCTCAAACACACCCGGAGACGGACATCGATGTTGATCAGAAAGCAGCTGCCGAAGCGCGTCTTTTAGAAAAACAAGGCAAGATCGTCGTCGTCGAAGGGCGCACGCAGTTTCATTTTCTTCCGAAATCGGTGAAAATCTATATCAAAGTAGATCCTGTTGTTGGCGCCCAGCGTATCTGGAAAGATCTTCATTCAGCAGCAACCAGACAGGAACGGAACGAAGGGAATCTTCGCTCTTTGGAAGAAACAAAACAGCGGACACGCGAACGCGAAGAAGAAGATGCCCGGCGCTACAAAAAATATTATGGCATTGACCACCGTGATGAATCGCAGTATGATCTTGTGCTCGACAGCACACGGCAGAGCGCCGAAGAGATCGCCGAGAAGATTGTGGTGTTTGTTCAGAAAAAGAAGAATAATTTTTAAATAAATCTCTGTTTTTGAGATGAATGGCTACCCTTCGATACAGATCAACAAACGAAAATTTACAGAACATCGTTGATGGGCTCCAGCCAGAGTCTGGTGATGTCATCGCTGCTATCTGCGGCTCTGGCGACCAGGCGTTTGCACTTGCCGAATACGGCGCGCGTGTTTTCGCCGTTGATCGAAATCCAGAACAGGTTTCTTTTGCGGAACAAAGATTGCATTCGCTGGGAACGGAAAAAGAGGAAGAGATATTTTTCAATCGAGCCTATCGCGGAGAATCAGGATCACTAAACTTCAACGTGGGGCGGAGCAATGCTTATTTTTCTCTCGGAGGGCGCCGTGAAAAAATCAGGATTCATCGTGCGAACATTCATTTTCGTTGCGACGATTTTTTTTCCTACGTTTGTGAAAACGCAGGTGCCATTGGCTTTACCAAAATATATATTTCTAATGCAATCTCTAGGTTGTGGGGATGCAAAAGTCCTCAAAAAGCTCTTGACGATATTGTTAATGTTCTCCCCAAAAGAGGCCTACTGTATGTAGCGAATGGTTTGTATGTCACGAATGGGTTTATTTTTTCTGGGTTTTCTCCCAAAGCGCTGCGGGAAGTCCACCCCCAATTAGAATGTGTATCTGTCTTCCAGAATAGCACTGGATGGGAACCCGCCGTCTTTGTTAAACGATAAGTTTAAAAATAATGGAGAAACTTAAATGCCCTTAGAGTATTTCCAACGGACTCTGCAGATTACGCCTTTGATTAGAGATGATGTTGATCTGTGTCAGCGAATAACGAATGCGTTCAAAGCAGTGTATGACGATCCCCTATCTGAGACGACATTCTTTCTGCCGCAAAATTTGAACAATTTGGGGCAGGGGAGAACTCACGTTGTCCTCGGATTGCCGGGATTTTGACAGAGGATATCTCCCAGGGTGGACTATTTCCCCTGCTGGTGATCCCCGATGATGATTTTTGTCAGCGGATTAATGCCTCTGGAAAAAAAGAGCGTTTCTTCATTGATCCACCGTTCCTCTCCTCTTCACAAAATAGTGACTTTTATCGCTCCATCCCCGCAAGAATCAATCTTTGATCCCATAAAGCTTATAAACACTCTGCTTCTGAATCAACGCATGGCCGAAAAAATAGCACATCACGATTTTGTAGAGTTAGACTATACGGGAAAATTGGCGGACGGCATGATCTTTGACACGACTAACGAAGAAGTCGCTCATCAAGCCGGCCTTCCTCACCACCACGGCGCATTGCATCCCGCCATCGTCTGTGTCGGTGAACGACAGCTTCTTCCCGGACTGGATCGGGATCTGGAAGGGAAAGAAACCGGCAAGGAATATATCATTGTCCTGCCGCCAGAACATGCTTTCGGCAAGCGCGACATAAAGAATGTCCGGATCATCCCCATGGGCACGTTCCGCGAGCATGAAGTCCAGCCGCGTCCGGGATTGCAAGTTGATGTCGACGGCGAGCGGGGGGTCGTCACCAGTATTGCCGGCGGTCGTGTTGTCGTTAACTTCAATCATCCTCTGTCTGGAAAAGAGATTACCTATACCTACACCATCCGGCGTAAGGTGAATGATGTTTCCGAGAAGATACGTTCTTTTCTCACTGGTTCATTGAATATCCCCGCGGATCAGATGCACGTCAAAGTCGAGGGAGAAAAATCATCCGTAGAAATCCCCGTACAATTTCCCACTGAGCTCACCGATCTTCTCTCCCAGAAATTGGTAGAACTGACCGGGATTAAAACCATAGAATTTGTTTTTAAGAAGCCAGCAGAAACAATAAAAGAGCAGTAAAGAGAGATGTGTGCTTTCAACAATGGGATTACCAGATCTGTCTAATACGTTGGAAAAAAGATTGCGTCAAACGCTAGAGGCGGCTAGGCAGATTGAACGAGAGTGTACTACAACCCCTTGGGGAGAGCACATCGAAGCCGTTGCCGAAGCCTTGGATGTTGGTGATCGAGAGACGTTAAGACGTTATGCGCGGGGAATAATTGCGCCAGGATTTCCCTACCGTTCATCCGTTAATCTATACATTTCCACATTAGATCGGCAAGTCTAATCTCCTTGCCTAAACTCTTCTATTCCCCATCACAAAAATCTTTATATAGCCTTTCCCTTTCCAGCTTTTATCTAGAAAGGTGGGGGAATGAATGGATTCATATAGTCAAGATAAGCGTACGTTTTCTTCGGTAACCGTATCCGCCGACGAAGTGGCTCGCAAACGCGCCACACTTGACGTTGATGCAGAATTGGAGCAGCTCTTAGCTAACCAAAAGACGAGGATAAAAGTAGTCGGCTGCGGCGGCGCTGGAAATAACACGATCAATCGTATTTCAGAAGTGGGGATCAAAGGTATCGAGACAATTGCCCTCAATACTGATGCGCAGGATCTTCTGTACACAACTTGCGACAAAAAACTGCTGATCGGAAAGCAGTTGACCAATGGCCTTGGCGCTGGTTCCAATCCGCGTATCGGTGAAGAGTCCGCAAAAGAAAACGAGCAGGACATCAAGAAGCTCCTGGAAGGTTCGGACATGGTCTTTATCACCTGCGGCTTAGGTGGGGGTACAGGCACGGGCAGTGCGCCATTTGTTGCTCAAACTGCCCGCAAGATGGGTATTCTGAGCGTTGCCATTGTGACCATTCCTTTCTCGATGGAAGGCACGCATCGTTTTGAGAACGCGATGATGGGCTTGGAGAAATTAGAGCAGAACGTCAGTACGCTGATCGTCATCCCCAACGAAAAGTTATTGGAACTTGCTCCCCAACTGCCATTACAAACGGCGTTTAAAGTCGCAGATGAAATCTTAACAAATGCGGTGAAAGGAATTGCTGAGTTAGTAACAAAGACAGGGCTGGTCAATCTTGATTTTGCGGATGTGAAAGCGATCATGGGTGAAGGCGGCGTGGCGATGATCGGCGTCGGCGAGTCTGATTCGGAAAACCGGGCCAGCGAATCTGTCGAGAAAGCTTTGGAAAATCCTTTAATCGATGTTGATGTCACTAATGCCACTGGCGCGCTGATCAATATCTCCGGCGGCGAAAATTTGACATTGGACGAATCACGGCAGATCGTTGAAGCCGTCTCCAGCCGCTTAGATCCGGGGGCAAAGATCATCTGGGGGGCGCAGATCTATAAAGACTTGGAAAAGACGGTGCGCACGATGGTGATCATCACCGGTGTAAGTTCTGATCAGATCTTTGGAGGAGAGCATAAATATTTCAAGAAGAAGAAAGACGATCTGGAAGATGATTTGGGAATTAAGTTTATGAGATGAGTTTAATCGTGGCCTCGCCGCCAGCTAAAAAAATACCTTTTTTTTTCTTCGTTATTTTCTTTGTCATAATCGATCAATCGCCAGGAGGCCGGTGGCTTGCTGTTCATCTTCTGTGTAGACACATTGAATCGACTCTCTTCCACTGTCGTCTTTGATTGTTCCCAAGTACATATCTGTTCTAAACGGTTCATCCCCCTTTCTGATGACGGCAGTAGTAACAGGAACCTCGTCCGAAGAAGTAAATAAATCATAATTGGAATGGTTGCTTTCTCTTAATTGGTTAAGTAAAAATGAATCATTGATCATTTCTCCTGAAACATCTATGACCACTCTTTCGGGAATTGAATATATATTATTGGTGAGAGTCCTCACTAAAGCTACGCCCCCAACAGCCAATCTTTCTACGGTTCTCTTAAAAGCCAGCCAAGGAGCAAGAAGATGCATGTAGGTCATATCAGAGAAGACTAAATCTAATTCGTAAGGGAATTCTTTCATCACTCGATGAAGGTCGTCGGCAATGCCATAAAAACGAACATTCTGCTCAACGCCATGGCGGTTTGCTGGTTTGGGAAAATGATAGATTTGTGGCACTGTCTTTTTTTCTTCCGCAGGCGGGGTGTTTCTCCGTGCTCTTCCCAAAGCAGTCATCTGTTTTAAAGCACCGCCTACCGCGTATCCTTCAAAACAAATAGTATGCCTGCTCATAAATTCGTAATCGAATGTTGCTACTCTGATACTAAAAGCCTTGCCACAGCCCTGATCCATGATCCGGCATGTCTGCTGCTGTTTTTCCTGCTCGTCAAAATGGTCAAATATCTTGTCTTCCAAGAATTGTCTTGTTTGTCGGTCAAATGATTCTAAAAGACGAGGAAAGGTATGCTTTATCTTCCGTCTCCTTTCATCCTCCCCGAATCCCTGATCAAAAAAAGTATACTTTTTGTCTTTAATATGATCAAATTCTTGAGCTAATTCCTGTTCCAGTTCCACTTCTGTTATTCCTGTTAGCATTTTTTTTTCCTACAATTCATCGATACTCAAAAAATTATCATTCGGTGTTTCTCTGAAATAATGGCTGAGATCCCATCTCACACTCCGCAGAGAGATGTTTGTTCTAAAAGGAACGTCTTGTCTTTTTCTGATGATCGCGAGGGTGGCGCTGATCCTATCAGTTTCTTCGAGCAGGAATTCGTATCCCTGATTGATTTCTTCCAAGCGTCGTACGATTTCTGTTGGTCGTAAACCTAGTACCTCCTCAGGCCTGATGTATACGGGTTCATAAAACAAATTTCTGATGATTGCCGTTCCCCCTGTCCGCAGCCGGTCCGCCGTGCGTTTGAAAACCAACCATGGCGCAGCAAGATGAAAATAGGTGTGGTCAGAAATGGCTAGGTCTAACTGTCTCGGAAAATCTCTCATTGCGGTATGGAGATCCTGTTCCAATCCATAAAGAGAAGCATTTTTCACGGTTGATGCAAAAGGATACATGTCGTACTGGTGAGCAAACTCATCTTCTTCTTGCGACCATTCTGCTGGATCTTTTGTGCTGTTTCCTGATTTCATGTACTCCAACGCCGCCGTTACACCATAGCCCTCAAATTGATTGTCGGGGTGTGCTTGTGCAAAATTGGATGTTATTTTCCAGATGGTGTTGCCCTCGCCGCAACCCTGATCCATGATGCGATGGACACCCGGTTTGGCCATTGTCCTGCTAATCTGCTGCAACAGCCGCTCTTGCTGTTCGGCGGAAAAATTTCTCAGAAGTTCATCATACACGTTTCCCTCTTCGTCCAAAAAAGAATAACTTGCACCTCGCACTTGTTCAAAGGCAGTAGCGAGGTAGCGTTCTAATCGGGAGATCTGTTCTTGTTTCTTAGCTTCATTGGTTTGCATTCTTCACAGTGTACACACCAACATATTAAAACCAGAACTTTTGTATCCTGTACTTTTCTAATCCTATTTCTTCGCCGTATATTCCACATACGCGCATTTGCCGCAGACTAATCTGTTCGCATGCACCCCTAAAAAATAACCCTGGCCGCATTTTGGACAAGAACGATTTTTTCGCTGTGCTTTATCACCAGAAAGAGTATACAGCGTATGTAACTTGCGGGTTTTCTTTGTACTTTTCGCCGGACCGCCTTTCGCGGCCGGTTTCTTTGCGCCGCCTTTTGCTGCTGCCATCTATGCTTCACCTTTCTTGCTTTCTTCCATTTTCTTGCGGAGGTGCTTGGTTGTCTTTTCTATTTGCTGCCTGGCCTCCGGCGTTTTGTAGGCCACCGCCTCAAAACTGGCTTTTTGGTGGCCAAATTGCGTGTAGATGTGCTTCACCACAACCGAACTACCTTCCACTTTCAATTGTTTGCTGAGTGCTTCTGCTAATTCGTTGTTGCTTGGTGTTGCTTTTTCAAAAGTGACTTCACCGCGCACACTGGTCCTGTCCAGGAGAACGTTTTCCACTTTTTCTTGTATAGTTAATTGCATGGTAAATCCCCCTATCTGATCTTGATCGCGTATTCTCCTCTTGCCGTAATTCCGACCTGCTTGGCGACAAGTGAGTTTTCCGGTTCAGCGATAAATAGTCTGCCTTGCCAGCTTGTCGTGAACGAACTCGTGGCACAGGTTGGACAGAGATCTCCTTCGACAAACAACTTACAGCGCTTGCAGGCTTTTTTCTTGGTCATGATGATTCCTCTTCTTTTCCACTTTTCGCTTCGGCAGCTGCCGGCTCTTCCAGCCACTCTAATTTGCCTAGGCCTTCCTGACGCATGGTCAGGCCAATTTTAGGATTATTAATGTCTTTGTAACTTACGGCGATGATCCGCGCCTTGCAGCGATCGCCAACTTTCACCGTCCGGGTTGTTTTTCTTCCTTGCAGGACTTTTTCCTTGCTGAATGAAACAAAATCATCCATGCTCTGAGAGATGTGCACCATCCCCTCGACGGAACCGATGTCCATGAACGCACCAAAATCGGTGATGTCCCTGATCTTTCCAAAGACCAGCTCGTTTAATTCCGGATTGAACGTGAGCAATTCAAATTCAGTTTCATAATATCCCGCCCCATCGCCAGGTACGATAACGCCTTCTTTGACATCTCCAACGTCGAGAACTCCGACGACGAAGCCCATCTCTTTAGAAAGGTATTCTTCGTAGGATGACTTCACATTCTGGAGCACCGCTTCTTTTGTGCTTAGATTAAACATACTTGGTGGCACGCGGATGAAATCTTTGACTTTGACTCGATAGAACATGGGTAAGCTGTCCTCCCTAGGTTTTGGGATGTATTTTGAGTGTTTGTTTATAAAAGTTTCGGAGGAGGGGACGGTGTTGTGGAAAAAGTCAGCCGCCTGGCCGCAGCGGGGATCTTCAGTCTACTAATTTTCAGCGATGATACCCAAAGAATGGAGAAAACCGGCTGTACCAGGGGCCATCATTGCGTAGCGTTAGCAGGCCGATCTGCGCGTATGTACCTTCCCGTGCCCAGCAGACAATTCCGAGCTGAAGGCCGTAGAACGGAGAAGAATCTTCCGAAAAATCGATTCCTCCTATCTGTACGCCACGAAATGCTCCTTTGTTGAAGTTTAGGAATCCCAATTGCACTCCTGCGCTCTTGCTGTCGGGGCATGGCGCACACTCCGGCGCCGGACTTTCGTTGGCCGTGTTTGAGAAGCCGAGTTGTAATCCCGTAAATGCGTCACGGGCATTGTCCATTCCTATCAAAAGGTCTAAAGTCATTGTGTTGATTTTTTATTTTTTCTTTAATAATTACGTACTCTAATACTCATTAATTTGAACTAATAATCAGAATCTTTTATAAATTTTCACTTATTTTTTCTTCTGAACTCTGTTTCACCGCCATTCAAAAATCACCAACACAATCTTTATATATCGCCAAGCCAGTATCTCTACTATGGATTTACGTGCCTTGCGCAAGGATATTCAGAACCTTCCCCGCATCCCCGACCACATTGAACAATTTCAGGAGAACTGGATCAAGCCACTGCGGACAAACACCAATCGACGTCTTCCTTTCCTCCACCAATTACCTCCCGCCGCAAAGAAAGAACTTAACCAGAAAGTAATGGAATGTTATGGTTCTCTCGCCGTTCTGCGCAGGGAGGAAAACATCCAGGAAAAATTGCGCATCTATGCCCATTACCTCGTCGATCTTAAACTTGCTTCATTGCGCGGCGATCAGGAAAAAGCGGCAATGCTCACCAACCGGCTGCTCAAAGACGAATTCCTGAGCATGTCGCAGACATTGACCGAGATTCAGGAACTTGATAAAACTGTCCATCTGATCGAAGAGCAGTACGATGAGATCAACAAACTACTGGAGAAACATCTCTCCCTGGAAGAAACTATTTTTTTCATGGACTTGCCGCATAAGATCTATCTCTATGCGCTGCTCAAGACGGCGCGTGAACATCAACGCATCGCGCGTGATTTGGGCCGGCATTTCGTCGAGATGGCCAGAAGCACGCCGAATGGGAGGAGACGATGAGCCTGTACTTTGGAATTATCGGCATGCTCTTTATTTTAGTGGCATTTATTCTGGACGAATTCTTCAAAGCCTGGCAGCAGAACTCCATGAAGTATAACCTCCTGAACATCATCGGCTCCGGCCTGTTGGCGTATTACGCTTTCACGATCAGCAGCTGGCCGTTTATCATCCTGAATGTGGCCTGGTTCAGCGCCGCCGGATATAAGCTGGTTGTTTTGATGAGAAAGTAGAAAATATTTTCCCTGGTTATTTCTTACAGGGCCCAAAATCACAATACTTCAAAATGGGGCAGATTCCGCACTGTGGATTTCGCGGCAGGCAGATCGTTTGTCCATGACCGACAAATAACCTATTGACTTTAATCCATTCTTCCCGAGGGACCATTTTCTTCAATTCTTCTTCCGTCTCTTCCGGCTTTGTTGTCTTTAGCCATCCGAGACGGTTAGCGATGCGGTGGACGTGGATATCGACGGCGATCGCCGGTTTTTTGAATGTATACGCTAAAATACAATTTGCCGTCTTTCGTCCTACGCCGGGGAGAGATGTTAATTCTTCAAATGTATCCGGTACGGTGCCATTATACTTCTCTAATAAGATCTTACTCAGCGCTTTGGCATGTTTTGCTTTCGCGCGGAAGAAGCCGATTTTATAGATCATCTTTTCCAACTGCTCTTGGGGCATCTCCGTAAAATCTTTTGGCTCCGGATAGTGTTTAAACATCGCAACAACAATCGGGATCGTCGTCGAATCTTTCGCCCGCGCACTTAACAAGGTCATCACCAGCATCTGAAACGGCGTATAATGGCCGAGTTCTTCCAGCATCGTTGGCTTGTGTTCTTTTTCGAGAAGAGAAAAGACGGTGAGAATTTGCTGTTGGGTAGGCATGATCGTTTTACTCCCAGAGATTATTTAATCTTTCCGGATCAACGGGCTCTGTCAAAAAAGTCAGCCGCCTGGCCAAGAGGTTGCCTGAGAACTGCAATCTCCCAAAGTTATTGGTGCTTCTTAACCATCCCCTGAGTAGCTGGAGAAGCACGAAGGCAACGGCCAGGCTGACTTTTTGGAGATTTTTGACAGAGCCGGATCAACAGGCGTTGTGAAGAAAGTCTGCTGCTTGGCTCGGCGGGTAGCTTTCGGAACAGAACGGTTTTACACAAACAATAATACCAATCCCACAATCATCATCAACGAATTCACCACAACCTGAAAAATCAAATGGTTGTGCCGCTTCCATTTTGCCCGCTGCACGTCCGAACTAAAATTCTCCGTGCGCTTTGCGGCAAAATCTTTCTGTCTCTCACGCATCAGATGAAGCAGTGATACGATTACGATCAGCGGCAAGACTAACAGGACTGAATAATAGAGCATCAACGGCACGGCTGCTGCCCGAAATTCGCCTTCCACAAGCAGGCTCTGGATGATAAAGAAGACTTTACTTAATCTGGCTGAAGTCAGCAATGAGCTAAAGAAGCCCAGCAAGACTACCCCCCAGACTGAAATAAAATATTTTCGGGAATTAACCAGCCATTTCTCAGTCTTGCCTGTCACATTTTCCCGCCAGATCTGCCAGGTCTGAATAAACGTGCGTGTTCGGATAATACCCACAACCAAAGCGGCAATCCCGATCACTTTATAGAATATCACGTAGGCGGTCGGCTCTGTGAACCGAGCGAGGATGCCTACACCGATCAGGAGGTAGGTGAAGAACGAAGCAAGGATGAATGACACTGTTCTCTTGATCATCGTCACTTCGTCTTTGATCAGAGCGATCAGGCTCAACAGGATGAGCAGCAGCGCGAGCATCCCCGGGTTGAAACTATCACTGACGGCGGAACTGGTCACGCCGACAAAAGTTAATGTCTTCAAAACATCATGTGCTGCTTTTTCCCCGACCACCCCCACCCACGGGGCGGGGTCTAATTCCGGACAGCTGGGATCGATATTCTCTTTTATCCGCCCATCGAGAAGATTGACAATCGGCGTACTGCCGACAAGATATGAACCGGGCAAGAATACTGCGGGAATTCCTTGGGCTTTCTCGGGGATGGCATGCGCATCAAAATATTGCTGGAGCAGACGGGCATTCTTGAAATTCTGATAGACCTCGTATTTCTGGATATTCAACTCCGGATATTTTATCTGGAGCTCTTTGATCTGGGCTTCGGCGGGAGCGCAGTGGTCGCAATCGGCGCCGTGAAAATAATAGATACAGTCGTTCTCCGTTGCTGCTGCTGCGGGAACAAGTGCAGAAACTAGTAATAAAAAAACAATCAAGCACAATATTCGTCGCACATCAATCACCTTTATATCAATCTTCGATTGCCAGTAGATGGCAATTCACTTTTATAAACCTTTTTGTTAACCTCAAGTACCCGTTCTCTTTTTTTCTTCAGATTCAACAATAATTTTATAAAGTGCTCTTCCTTTCCAGCTTTTTTTCATAAGGAGAAACAAACAGTGATATTGGAATTAACACAGGATTCATTTCAGAAAGAGATCAATACGGCAACGCCGGTCATCGTCGACTTTTGGGCTAGCTGGTGCGGTCCTTGCAAGATGATGGCGCCGGTCTTTGAGGAACTCAGTGGAGAATATGCTGGAAGATTGCGTTTTGGCAAGCTCTCTACGGAAGATTACCCGGAAGTAGCAGAAGAACACGCCGTTTCCGGCATTCCTTGCCTGATCGTTTTCAAAGATGGTGAGGAAGTCGAGCGGATCGTCGGCTTTGCTCCCCGGCCGCTGCTGAAACAGAAGATTGATGCTATTCTGCAAAAAATCTAAAAGAAATAAAATCTAAATGAAGAGGTTAACCACAATATGACACCACCAATCAGACGGGAAGATTTGCCTTTGGAAGAAAGAGTTGGGTATTTTATAGTTGTTGGTAAGAAAAAAATGGGTCAAGATTTTCCAGACCCAGTTATATCTTCATGCTATCTTGCTCTCACCGAGTTGGACTTAAGCAACCCCGGGGGAAACGCATCACCCAGAACTGCTTTTGTAGTGGAAGTTGACAACCGTGAATATGCCAAAGTAGGAGTTGGTGATACTATTCAACGCACTTTATATTCAACTAACCGATTCGATTGGTACCACTCAGAGCAAGATGCCAGAGATTTTTTCCAATACAAATTACGTAGGCAAGGAGAGTCTTGGACATAAAATGACCCTAATCTACGAGCAAGCCGTAACGTCTGGACGAGAAGAATCCTCTTTGGAAGTGAGAATTGCAGAGGAAGTTGTCGTTGCAGAAAGACTTGCCCAATTTACCGTCATTGGAAAAGGGCCGATCCCTCGCGTCGGAGCGGATACCGGACCGCAGGGATATGCTCTCGTTCTGCAAAAAAGAGGGGAGAGAGATGCCCTGATGCTTCCTGTTTCGCCAGAAGTATATCAAACTACTCAACTTTGGGAAGAAAGAGAAATGACCACCTATTCCCCAGATGGAAAGTATTGGTTTTTCCAACCAGAAGCAGCGCGGAGATTTTCTCGCTACTCGAAGCCACGTCAATAATTCCTGACTTCCCAGATCACCGTATTTCTTCCGGGAATATCGCCCAGACAAATCGAGTACGTGCTGAATTCCACCACGCTATCGGGATGCTGTTCCAGTAATGCTCCCAGATCGGCAAAACTGGAAGGCGTCATTGTCCCTTCCAAGAGCATTTTAGCCGTCAGACCATATACTTGCTTTCCCTCGCGCCGCAAGGCATCTCGCATCTTGGCCGGCGTGGTTGCATAAAATAGGGCGTAGCCATATCCTCCCCGTATCATGACTTCTCCTTGGATTGTCAAGAAGCGGTCCGGCGCGCTTTCATTAAACGTTATCAACTCTTGCCGCGCCCCTTTTTTGATCCATTCTTCTTCCACGGCCGGAATTTCCTCAATCGGTACTTCGTAGCGCACAAAACCGCCGCCGGCGTTTCCTTTGTAGCGCATGGATAGCGTTCCAACGTATCCTGCTTCCAGAATCTCCTGAAAGGAATTCCACGTCCGCAATTTGTTTCCAAAACTACCACCCTCCCAGAGGTCGTAACTCTTTCTTTTGGTTGAGATGTCCAGAGAAGTTTGCAAAATTATTAGTTCCATAAAACCTTTAAACGGATTCTCTTTTCTTTTTCTTTGAGGTGATAATAATGCATACATTAACTGATTTTG